>JAAFGT010000043.1:0-34503 GCA_010365215.1 Acidipila sp.
GGCCACCCGGCCCCGTGGCGGTGATGGAATAAGTGGTTGACTCGGTCGGCGAAACTTTGCTCGAGCCTTCCGGCGACACCGCGTCGCCCGGCGTAAGCGTTACCGCCGTGGCGTTGGTCGAGGTCCACGTCAGCGTCGTGCTCTCACCCTGCTGAATAAATGTAGGCGCAGCCTGCAGCGTGACCGTCGGGCGCGCGGCGGGAGGAGTCGCCATAACCGGCGGCGGCGCCGGCGGCTTTACCGGAGTCTTGGGCGCGCAAGAGATGACCGTGAAGAGCAAAAGGCCCAGGCTGATGGACTGCAGTGAACGGGCCCGGTGGGGAATACGCATTTCAGATCCTCCTCGAAGTGACTGCAGCTCGAAGTGACTGCAGGTCGTGCGAATCGTAGAAACATTGCGGAAGACGGCGTCATGGTATCACTTTTTTCCGCGGGCAGACATTTTTGAATCGACACGCGCGCCTGCCGGCCTACTTCGGCGACCAATTGGGCGATTCATTGTGTCCCTCGAACGTCAACTGCCTGGGCAGCGAGCCGTCGGCCAGCATGCTCCAGATCTGGCGCGTGCCCGTGCGCGTGGATTCAAAGACCAGGTGACGCCCATCCGGCGCCCACCACGGCCGTTCGTTACGTCCGGCATCGCGCGTCAGCTCCACAATCTGCCGCGTAGCCACTTCCATCACGTAAATATCGTAGTTGCCCGACGGCCGCCGCCAGCTGAATGCCAGAAGCTGCCCGTTGGGGGACCACGCCGGATCGATCGAGTAACCCATATCCGGCAGCGAAAGTTTTTCCGTGTTCGACCCGTCTGCATTCATAAGATAAATCGCCGGCAAGCCGCCGCGGTCGCTGACGAAGGCCACTTGCTGTCCGGTCTTGGGATTCCATACCGGCGAAGTGTCCACCCCCGCGGAATAAGTAATGCGCTTCAAGCTGCCCCCGGTCGTGTCTGAGGAAAACAGCTCCGGGTCCCCATGCATGCTGGAAGAAAACATCAGCTTAGTGCCATCCGGAGACCATGCCGGCGCGGAATTGGTGCCGTGAAAGCGCATGAAGGAGACAATCTTCGAAGTCTCCATGGAGTACAGGCAGATCTGCGCGCTCATCAGCCCGCCGGCCTGGCCGTAACAGGTGAAGGCGATGCGCGAGCCGTCCGGCGACCAGCGCGGCGTAAGCGAAATGGTGCGCGCGTGAGTGACCTGCTTCTGGTTCGCGCCGTCGTAATCCATCATCCACAGTTCCTTATTTCCCGAGCGCGATGAAATAAAAGCGATGCGCGTCCCGGCGATTCCTGGCAGCCCTCCGGAAAGCCGCATGATGATTTCATCGGCAAACTGGTGCGCGAAGATGCGCACTTGCGCTTCGGTCACTTCGCCGTGATAGCGCTTGCCGATCACCGGCGGCGCCGCGGCGCTGCGCACGTCGGAAAGCCATGCTTCGATGGTCAAGTCGTTGCCCGTGGCGGTCAGGTTTCCATACGCCACCAGGTGCGCGGAAGCGGGCGCGGCGTTCCAGGCCGCCGCTTGCAGTTCGCCGGGGATGCTGGCGAGCTGCGTGGGAAAGAAACTGGGGCTGACCATATCCAGGATGCCGCTGTTCTCCAGATCACCGCGAAGAACTTCGGTAAAGATTCTCGCCACGGGCTGCGACGACGTGGTGCGCGGCGTGAAGTCCACCACGGCCACGCGCGCTTTTTCCACGCCCAGTCCCGTGCCCGTGCGGAACCAGTCTTGCGCGCTCGTGAATAGGGGACAAAGCAGGCACGCCAGAACCAGGAAACTTCCGTAGCGACCGAATCCAGCTTTTAGTTTTGCCATAATCCTGTAGCGGCCCCGCTTCCTGCGCTCGCGTCTTTTCAGTAGCCGCTTCTCCGAAACTCAAACCAGAATTCCACGCCCACCGAGCCGCCCGGGTAATCCGAGGGCAATCGCTCGAGCGGGTTGGCATCGCGAACCGCGCGGATCGCCGAAGTATCCACCGAGCTGTTGCCGCTGGAGCGCGTAATCTGGATGCTGGTGGCCGTTCCGTCGCGCATGATTTGAAACGCAATCACCACGCGCGGGGCCACGCGAATCGCAGGATCGATCGCCGACTGCAGCCAGTTCGCGCTCACCCGCCGCCGCACCGCCTCCACATACCAGGGATAGCGCGCGCCAAAATCTCCACCGGGGCCGCCCATGCCGATGCCCCCCTGGCTTCCATTACTCATTGTGAACTGCGTGTAAGGCAGCGCCGGCGTTCCGCCTTCACCGTAGGGAACTGCGTTCGAGGGCGGCGGCGTCCTATTTTCGAAAACTTTTGAAGGACGCGTCACGTAGCGCGGCGGTTTATTCTTTTCAAATTCGGGAAGCTGCTTGGCGGAATTGTCCGGCAACGGCTTGGCCACCGGCTCGGCTTTATAAAGTCCCTTGGTGTCATCGACGGCCTGGCTGGTAGCCATCTCCGGCCGCGGCAGCGGAACGCCAGCAACGCCGCGAACCAATCCGATGGGAACCACGTCGCCGCCCGCGCCGGACCAGACGTTATGCGCCGGCGCGTACAAAATCGAAAACGCCGTCCAGGCGATCAGCAGCGCGTGCAGCGCGGCCGATGCCAGCAGAAAGCGCTTGATGCTGGGCCCGGCGAAGGTGTATGCGGCGGCGTCCATTTCGTTTAGCGATCTTTTGTCACCGAATTCGCGGGCGGCTGGAGATGGGCTCGGTGACCACGCTTATATTTACGATGCCCGATTGCCGCAGCTCGTCCACCACCGTGGCGAAGCTGCCGAATGGCACCACCTCATCGCAGCGCACAAAAACCGCCTGCGTTCCCGGAGTGGTGGATTTCGATTTCACCAGCTCGCCGATCTTGTGGATGTTCACCGCATCGTTGCCCAGATAGACGCGCTGCGCGCGGTCGATGGTTACGACCAGGCGATTTTCGACGATGTCTTTTACGGTTTTCGTTTTCGGCAGGTCCACTTCGATGCCGGACTGCAGGATGGGCGCGGTGATCATGAAGATAATCAGCAGCACCAGCACCACGTCGATGAAGGGAACCATGTTGATGTCCGAGAGTGACGTGCCCGTCTGATGCGTGGTTTGCGGCATCTGCTTGCCCCTTTCTCCGCAGCCTATCCGTTATTTTTTTCCAGCAGGGCAATGAACTCGGTGGCGAAGGTGTCCATCTGCCCGGCCATGTCTTTGATGAGATGCAGAAAATGGTTATAGGCGATTACCGCGGGAACCGCCGTGGCCAGGCCGGCTGCGGTGGTCACCAGCGCCTCGGCAATGCCCGGCGCCACAATGCGCAGGCTGGCTGCGCCGGCATCACCCAGGCCGGAGAACGCATCCATCACCCCCCACACCGTGCCGAACAGGCCGATGAACGGCGTCACCGAGCCGGTGGTGGCCAGCCAGGACATCCATTTTTCCATGGCGCGAACTTCATCGGCGGAAGCCACCTGCATGGTCGCGGCCACGGCGTTGAAGCTTTTAAGTTTTCCCGGAGGATTGGCCACGCCCAGCTGGCTTTCCACTTCGCGCATACCCGCCGCGTAAACTTTCGCCACCGGCGAACCGGAAACTCGCGCGGCCACCGTCTTCGGCGCTGCGGACTGCCGGCTGGAGCGAAATGCGCTCAGGAATTGCGCGGTCTCCGAGCGCATGCGCGAAAAGGAAGCAGATTTTTGAAGAATGACCGCCCAGGAGAACAGCGAAAAGCAGAACAGCATCAACAGAACGCCGCGGGCAACCCACCCCGTTTGCGAAAGCAGCGGACCTAACTGGCCCACCAGCAGAAAAAAGCCAAATGGCAGTGTCAATTTCCTCCCTCAGCGGGACGGGCTGCAAGGTTCTATCGCGCGTGATCCGATGGGTTCCCCACACGCGCAAAATGCCCCACGCAAAAACCGTAGCACACGCTGTGAAGAGGGTCAAACGCAGCAGGCCAGCGATGTTTCGCACTTGCCATCGCTCGCGGTGAAGATTTCGCGGGCCGTTTACTTCCGATCGTGCCCCCGGGGATCGTTTGCCGGATCGAAATACCGCGTGCCGGTGGGGCCGTATCCGCACACTTGCACCACCACCGCCTCCGCTTCCGTCTGCGCAAAATGATTGTGCCTGCCCGGCTCGGAGTAGACGCTTCCCGGCGGCAAAGCCTTCAGCGCGCCGGCATCGAAATGATCGCCATAACCAAAATGCCACACCCCTGAGACCACTGTGGCCATGCGGTCGTCGCTGTGGGAATGCGCCTGGATGGTGGTGTGCGCCGGAACAAAAAGCAGAATGGCGTAGAAGCCCGCCTTCTCCGGACTGCCAAAAAGAATTTTCGTGTGTACGCCCTTAACTCCCGAGCTGCCGATCTGGTTGCTGTCGACCGGGCTGTCTTGCATTTCCCCAGGCGTCATGCGGATCTCGGGCAGCGATTCCGGCGCCACCGCGGACGCGTAGACGATCACTAGAAACCCTGCAAGCGACAGGGCGGCCAGCCAAAACGCGGCGTGCGTCGGTTTTTTCGATACGTTTGGCGACATGCAATAGTCCTCTTTGCTCGATTGAGTTGCCGGGCATCAGGCACGGATACAACATCGCCCGGGTTATAACGTGAACGATAACTCTGTCCGTAGCCACACTCAAGCCTTTGCGCGCATCTAATTAGAGTCGCCCATTGCCCCTCTTGGTTGAATTAGTTGAGAAAAGTTGCGAAAAGACTCCGCTGCAGCCGCGATTCGATGGTACGCTGCCATACTGTGTCGACTTTCAGCGATTCGCTGCCGCCTCCGAGGCGGAAGCAGCCGCACGCTCTCGCGCAAGGATTAAAATTGCCATTGAAACTTTCCGTGTTATTACCCGCAGGCGCTCAGCCTTCAGCGCGTACTCGAAAGGAGACCGTTTGATGCGCGTATTTCTGGTCAATCCGAATCACTTGTCGTTTGGCATCGGCGTGATTACCCCGCGATGGCTCTACGTGCTGGCCTCGGCCACTCCGCGTTCCTATGGGGACCCGGTTCTGGTGGACGAAACTCTTGCGCCCATGGACTGCGCGCAGGTGCAAAAGGGAGATGTGGTCGGCATCGGCATCCACAGCGGCAATTGCCTGCGCGGTTACGAAGTGGGCCGCGCGGCGCGCGACCGTGGCGCTTACGTGGTCTTCGGTGGTATTCACACCAGCCTGTTTCCCGAGGAAGCATTTGAGCACGGCGGCGCGAACGCCGTGGTCAAAGGTGATGGCGACGTCATCTGGGCAAAAGTTCTGGCCGATTGCCAGAGCGGTCTGGTGCAACGGGTTTATGACGGCGGGCGCATCGAAGCCGGGCAATTCCTCCCGGCGCGCTGGGATTTAATGCCGCCCGACAGCTACATGTGGGCCTCCGTGCAGACCGTGCGCGGCTGTCCTAAGCACTGCTCCTTTTGCTCGGTGTGGCGCACCGACGGGCAAAAGCCTCGGCAGCGCGCCTCCGACTCGATTATCGGCGAGATTATCGAGCTGCGTCGCATGGGATTTCGCTTCATCGCCCTGGCCGACGACAATTTTTATCCCGTAACGCTGGAAGATTTGGAATTAGCCAGGCGCCAGAAGGATCACCACCACCTGGCCGAGCTGCAAGCCACTCGCGACGAGCGTTTTGAGCTGATGGCCCGCCTGGCCCTGCTGCCCGAGGACATGGTTTTCTACACGCAAATCACCATGGAAGCGGCCGAAGATCCCGATTTCCTTGACGCCATGCAGAAAGCGCGCATCAAGGGAGCACTGGTGGGAGTGGAATCGGTCACTCCGGAAGGACTGAAAGCCATTTTCAAGGAATTTAATTACGCCGGCCGCGACCTGGTGCAGCGCTTGCGCACTTTCCGCGAGCATGGCGTGCATGTGCTGGGCTCGTTCATCTTCGGACTTCCCACCGACCGCCCCGACACTTTCGAGGCTACCGCCACTCTGGCCGCGGACGCCAATCTGACCTTCGCGCAGTTCGTCATGCTCACGCCTTTTCCCGGCACGGTGGATTTTCAGCGCTGGGAAAAAACTATGGCCTCCGACCCCACGCGCATCGAAGGATTTCCGCTCACGCGCTACTGGCTGATTCCGCAGGCGCAGCGCCCCAAGGTGTACATGTCCCACCCGCTGATGTCCGCTGAGGAAATCCGCTGGCGAAGCCAGGCCGTGTGGGACCGTTTCTATTCGCTGCCATCCATCTGGAAGCGTTCCAACTGCGTGAAATCTTTGCGCGCCCGTTTGGCCTTCATTTTTATTTCCAAACTCTACCGGCAGATGTACGCCAACACCGGAATCGCCACCGACAGCGCGCGCTCCAACCGCGCCAATCGCTGGGCGCGCCTGTTGGTAAAGCCCTGCCTGCGCCTCTTCCAGGCTCCGCCCATGCCCGAGCTGATGTAATGGCAGCGCCAGCGCCCCGCCGGCTCCGGGGGGGTGCCCAGACGGTCATGCCCTCGCGCCACCGCGAAAATTCCACTGTGATAAACTGAGCGGCGAACATGAGTCCGCTATTCGATGTTCGCGTGGAGGCTCTTCAGGCTGGTGGGCGCGAGGCTTGCCTCGCCCAGCCAGCGCTCGGCTCCAGCCTCGCCCCTGCAAAAATCCCCGAAGCCGCTGGCGGTAAAGCGTTTTACATCGAAACTTTCGGCTGCCAGATGAACGTCCACGACTCCGAGAAAGTTTCTGGCGTGCTGCTTTCCCGCGGTTACCGCATGGTGGAGGATCCACTCGCCGCGGATATGGTTTTCTACAACACCTGCAGCATCCGCGAAAAAGCCGCGCAGAAAGTTTTTTCGAGGCTGGGCCTTTTCAATCCCATAAACGCTCCCAGAGATACGGACGCACGGGAGCCCGCCACGCGTGGCGCCGCGAAAGATTTTGGCGCTGCTGTCGACCCGAATAATGTCGGCCCCAATACTGTCAGCCCGAATACTCCGCTGCGGCACGTGCCGGTGAAATATCTTGGCGGCGGTGCGGGAACGCGAAAGATCATCGGCGTACTTGGTTGCGTCGCCCAACAGGAGGGCGAAGAGATTTTCGAGCGCGCGCCGTGGGTCAGCCTGGTCTGCGGAAGCGCCAGTTACCGCAAGCTGCCCGAGCTTCTCGAGCAGCTCGAATCCGGCAACCGCCGGGTGATGGGACTCGACACCGATACCGAGGAAACCTTCGAGACGGAAATCACGCGCCGCGACAATCCACACCGCGCCTACCTGACCATCATCGAAGGCTGCGACAAATCCTGCGCCTATTGCGTGGTTCCTTTCACGCGCGGCCCCGAGCGCAGCCGCTCGAGCGATTCCATTTTGCGCGAGGTCGGCGAGCTCGCCGCCCTGGGCTACTCGGAAGTGCAGCTCCTCGGGCAGACGGTAAATTCCTATCGCGATCCCGCCGCCGCGCGCATGAGCTTTGCCGCGCTGCTGGCCCAAGTGGCCCAGGTGCCGGGAATCCGCCGCGTGCGCTTTACCACTTCGCACCCGCGCGATTTTCACGCCGGCATCGTCGAGGCCATCGACCGCTACCCGCAGCTTTGCGATCACGTCCATCTGCCCGCGCAGTCCGGCTCCACGCGGCTGCTGGAAAAAATGCAGCGCAGCTACACGCGCGAGGAATACCTCGAGAAAATTGCCCTGATCCGCGGCTCGCGGCGCGGGATCAGCGTCACCACCGACATCATTGTGGGATTTCCCGGCGAGACCGAAGAAGACTTCCACGAAACGCTCACGCTGCTCGATGCCGCACAGTACGACGGAGTTTTTGCATTCAAGTTTTCGCCGCGTCCCAACACTCCCGCGCTGGCCATGGCCGACAGCATTCCGGAAGCGGAAAAAAGCCGCCGGCTGGCCGTGCTTCTCGAGCACCAGCGCCTGATCCAGCAGGAGCGCAACGAAAAGCTGGTCGGCGCGTGCTTCGAAGTGTTCGTCGAGAATCGCGCGCAGCGTGAAGGCCAGTGGACCGGCCGCACTTCAAGCAACCGCACGGTAAATTTCACTTCGCCGCGCGCGGAGCTGGTGGGAGAATACCTCGAAGTTCGCATCACCCGCGCCGGCGCCAACAGTCTGTCGGGCGAGCAGGCGGTTTAGGTGAATCCGGGCTCCGGGTTCGGGCTTCTGCGCTTTCGTAGGGTTGCCTAAACAAAATCCCAAGGAGGCCGCGATGGAAGTGGAAATGAAAATCCGGGGGCTGATGATGGACCCGGTCACCAACATGCCCATCGTGGTCCTCAAAGATACCCAGGGCACCGCGATTTTGCCCATCTGGGTGGGCATCTACGAAGCCAACGCTATCGCCCTGGAAATCGAAAAGGTGCAGACCCCGCGGCCCATGACCCACGATCTGCTCAAAAATCTTCTGCTGGGCCTGGAGGTCAGTGTGCAGAAAGTCGTGGTCAGCGAGCTCAAAGACGATACTTTTTATGCGCTCATCTGGATGGAAAGGGAAGGGCGCCTGCTCTCCATGGATTCGCGCCCCAGCGACGCGCTGGCCCTGGCCCTGCGTCTCGATTGTCCCATCTTCGTCGATGACGAAGTGCTGAAGAATTCCAAAGTGGCCACCGCCGTCTCCGAAAAAACCACCAACGAAGAGCTGCGCAAATGGCTGGAAGGCTTGAACGACGAAGATCTCGGCCGCTACAAGATGTGACCCTCCGTGCCCGAACCTGTGCTTGTACGTTTTCGAACAGACAACGTTTGTGCAAACCGGATACTGTCCTGGCGCGCGCACTCCTGCGCGAACACTATCTGCCGATAAGAGTTGGGAATGTCGAAATTTTGAATGTCTAAAGGATTTCGAAAGGGGAGGAAAGCCAATGCCTGGAACTTATTCCACCAAAACAGCAAGTTTGATTTTTCTGTTGTGGGTTGCATTTGCCGGCGCGGCAATTCCTGTGGCCGCGCAGAACTACCCGGCCAACGATCCCCGCGGCAGCTACTACCGCCAGGCATACGACCAGGGTTTTCGCGCGGGCCAGGCCGATTACCAGGCGCGACGTGCTTACAACTACAACGGTGCCCTGGTTAGCTCAGGCGGGATCTCCGCCGTTAGCAGCGATTATCGCAATGCGTTCCGGCAAGGCTATCAGGACGGCTACGCGGCCAGGGGCGGTAACCGCCAGAGCGATTGGTATTACAAGAATCATCAGCACAACACCGATTGCACAGAGCGCAATGATGACCATCGCGACCGCAATAATACCAACTGGGACTGCCAGCAGCGCCACGATAACGGCAAGCACAAGGGCTGGTACAAAAAGCACCGCCCCAAAGACGACAACGAGAATGATGATCGCAAAAAACACAAGGACAAGGACTGACGGCGCGTAGCGCCAGTCTGCGGCCAGCTTCGCGCATTCGGCATGATTCCTTCTCCAATCAAGCCCATCATTTCCGTTGACGCTCTCAATCAGCTCGACATCCGCGTAGGCACGATCGAAGCGGTCAAGGATATACCCGGCGCGGACAAACTGGTGCAGATGCGCGTCAACTTCGGCGACCACGTGCGCACCATCGTCGCTGGAATGAAGCAGGAGCGCGAGAATCCACAGGAGGTCGTCGGCCGCCAGGCGCTCTTCGTAGTGAATCTGGAGCCGCGCAAAATGCGCGGCGTGCTCTCCGAAGGAATGCTCTTCAATATCGGCTTCGCCGACGGCGTCAAGCCGGTACTCGCCGTCCCCGAAGCCCCGGTGCCGGACGGCACGCGCGCCGGATAGCAGGATGCAACAACGGTTTCTTACGCGCCAAGCCTCGGGTAGTCCAGCAAGCCTCGCGAAGCCCAGCGCCAAGACCCGGGAAGTCCCACGCCAAGTCCCGCGAATCTCAGCGCCTCGCCCGGTAGTCTTTCTCGTGGTATACCCTTAACTTCCCTGCATCCAATCCCGCGCACTTCAGTGGGCCGCGCGCGATTAGCGGTGGTTCTAGGTACGCTGACCTTCCCCTTCGGGGCGGAGATTCAGGAGGCCTTCCGTGAAAGCGCCGATTTTTTACCGCATCTCTACTGTTCTTCTGCTGCTTTTTGCCGCCGGCCATACTTATGGGTTCCGCCAGAATAATCCGCAATGGGGGGCAGACGCAGTTATCGGGTTAATGCACTCCATCCACTTTGACGTGCAAGGGTTTAGCCGGACGTATTGGGACTTCTTCAGCGCCTTCGGCCTTTTGTTCTCCGTGTTTCTTTTGTTCGCGGCGGTATTAGCGTGGCTGCTGGCGGGACTTCCGGCAGAGACTTTGGCACGCGTGCGCAGCATTGCCTGGGCGCTGGTCATTTGCTTTGCAGCAGTCACAGCTTTGTCTTGGAGATACGCCTTCACCACCCCCATCGTTTTCTCCACTTTGATCACCGTGTGTTTGACTATAGCGGCGTCGCTCTCGGCAAAGACCAGCTGAACTTTGCTTGGGAAGCGCTCGGCAAGCGACACGCCGGTCCTGGGCGCATCGCCGGCCAGGATCCATGCGGCCGAACCGCCGGGTTTGGCGGCAGCCGGGGGTTTTCCTCAGGCTGCAACTTTTAGCTTGCGCCCGGGGTTCCGGGAGGGGTAAATTGCTACCTATGGTAGGGTCGGGGAACCAGGCACCCAGATGTAGGGCACGGGTTGCCAGGCTTGTTGTGGCCACACGCCCTGGGTAGCCGCAGATTCCGCGGGATGCGCGATTTGCGGATTTAGTGCAACCCATGACCAACTGCACGGCGCACTACACGTCTTAGCTAAAAGGGAGCGACGGGAGATTTGACCTGGGTTCTCGCCATCGCGAACCAGAAAGGCGGCGTCGGTAAGACCACGACGGCCATCAATCTCGCTGCTGCGCTTGCTGAACGAAAAAAGCGCACTCTGCTGATCGATCTCGACCCGCAGGCCAACTCCACCCTGGCTTTTTTCAAGCTCGACGAAATCCAGACCACCATACACGAAGTTCTTGGCGAGCAGCGCATCAGCCTGGCCAGCATTCTGCGCCCCACCAAAGACGAATTCCTGAAAGTTGCGCCGGGAAAACTTTCCCTCTCGCGGCTCGAAGTGCAGCTGGCCGGGCAGTTCGACGCGCCCTTCAAGCTGAAAGACGCATTGACGCCGGTGCTTAAAGAGTTCGACTACATCGTCCTGGATACTCCGCCTGCTCTGGGCATCCTCACCGTCAACGCGCTGGTGGCTTCCACCCATCTGCTGGTGCCCATTCAGGCCGCCTACTTTGCCATCGAAGGCACCGACGACCTGCTGGAAACCTATTCGCGCATTCGTTCGCGGCCCAATCCCGACCTGAAAATTCTCGGTGTGCTGATTACCCTGTTCGACAAGCGCACCAACATTTCCCGCGACACTCACGAACAGATTCGCGCGGTATTCGGCGGCACGCTGTTCAAAACCAAAATTTCCAAGAATGTGCGCCTCGAGGAGAGTCCCGCCTACAAGGAGACCATCCTGACGTTCGCGCCCAAATCACCGGGCGCCATCGAGTATCGAAAACTGGCTTTGGAGGTAATCCAACGTGTCGAAGAGGATCGGTCTGCCCGTCACGCTGAAGATGCGGCATGACGCGCACTACGTAGAATCGCTTACCAGCTTCAGCGGCGCCGCCGTCGGGCGGATGATTCCCGTCGATAAGATTCAGCCGAACCCGGAGCAGCCGCGCAAGGCTTTGGGCGACCTGCGCGACCTCACCGAATCGATTCGCGAAAAGGGCGTGCTCGAGCCGTTGCTGGTGCGCTACGTCCCCCGCGAAGACGCCTATCACATCATCAGCGGCGAGCGCCGCTATCATGCTTCCCGGGCCGCGGGCCTGCGCGAAGTGCCGTGCATTGAAAAAATTGCCGACGACGCGGAAACCCTGGAAATCGCGCTGATCGAAAATCTTCAGCGCAAGGACCTCACCGCCTTTGAAGAAGCCGAAGGCCTGGCGCGCCTGGCCGAGCAGTTCGATTACACCCACGACGACATCGCCAGGAAAATTAGCCGCGCGCGATCGTCGGTCACCGAAACGCTGGCGCTGTGCGTGATCACCGGCGAAGTCCGCCAAAGATGCCTGGAGCACGGCATCATCTCCAAATCGCTGCTGCTGCAAGTGGCGCGCCAGCCCACCGAGCGCAAGATGCTGGAAATGGTGGAGCGCATCGCCCGCGGCGGCATGAACCGCGACCAGGCCCGCGCCCAGCGCCGCGACGAAAAATCCGGCGCCCTCCGCCCGCAACCCTTCGTCTACGATTTCCAGCCGGACACGCGCCAGTTCCGCCTGCGCCTGCAATTCCAGAAAAGCCAGGTCTCGCGCATCGAGGTCATCACCGCGCTCCGCGCCGTCCTCTCCGAGCTCGAAGCCGGCGCCCAGCAAGAAGATTCCGCAACCACCGCGGCGTAGCTCGCCTCTCCGGGAGCGTTCAATACGCCCATGCGAGTGGCATTCGTTCAACATGCTACCCACGCGCGACCGGGTATACTACCGCCGTGTTGCCGCTGGCTCCTCAACATCTCGCGCTCCTCGAAACGCTGGTCCAGGAAGGATTTGCGATGATGTCCTTCACGCTGTACCCCAATTGTGTTGGCGTCAGGAAAGGGAATTGCGCGGCGCTCTTGTCACCGCGAGAGGGCGGCGGGATGCGCGTGGTGGGCGCGCCGGGTTTTCTCATCGATGGCCAGTTGAGCGTGCGCGTGACTCGCCTCGGGCAGGAATTTTATGTGTGGAAAAAGAAAGAATTGCCGGCCACGCCCGGGCGCATGGCCGAGGTGGAAGAGTTTCGCAAAGAATTGCTAAGCTTGCTGGGCCCAGGCTAGATGCGACGGAACCGTGCAGCGGGGGAATGTGCGAATCGAATGTAGTGGTGATGAAATAGTTCTGGCGCTGCTCAGCATCATCCAGATTACCAACCCGGCCATGCTCCGCGCCGGTTCCGACGGCTTTGCCGTGGATCTGACTTCACTCGAAAAAAAACCTCAACTCTCCCCCGACGAGCTGCTGCTGGTGCGGCTGCACGAAGATTTCGCCGCCGGCGGCGACGCCGGCCCCTACCCCATCGAGCTGAGCCCTGCCGAAGCCACGCGGTTGTGCACTGCGCTGGAAATTCTGGCGCGCGCGAGGCAGTGGCCGGCGGATATGGAGCGCCTCAATGACAACCTGCGTTCGCGCTTGCAAAACTGAAGATCGCCGCGAGGAGGTAAGAAGATGCGCGTAAATTATGCAGCGGTGGCCGTGGCCGCCCTCATGCAGTTTGCGCTGGGAGCGCTCTGGTACTCTCCCCTGTTGTTCGCGAACCGCTGGGTGCAATTGATCGGCAAAAATGTAGAAGAGATGAAGCGCGCCCCAAATCCAGTGATTTACCTGGCCGCTCTGGCCTGTAGTGTGGTTATGGCCTACGTGCTGGCGCTGGTCTGCGTCAGCCGCGGCGCTAAAAGCGCCGGCGATGGTGCAGCCAACGGCGCGCTGCTCGGCATTGGCCTGGTGGCCACGGCCATGCTCACCGGCTACCTGTTCGAGCAGCGCCCCGGTGAGCTCTACTTGATCAACGCCGGCTACTTTGTAGTTTCTCTAATCCTGATGGGCGCTCTGCTGGGCGCCTGGAGAAAACCGGCCTAGCCGCGCCGCGCAACTTACTGCCCGGCGGCTTTGGCCGGTGCGGCGGCGCTCCAGCCTTCCACCTGCGCCGCAGCCGAGTCGATGAGCGCAGCCTCACCTTCCAGAATCTTGGCCACGTGCGCGATCTGTTCGTCGGCTTCCGTCCAGCGCTTCTGTTCGATGGCCTCGCGCACTCCGGCCACCGTCTTCGGCGCGTAACCTGTGTACACCCCGGGAGCATAGAGCACGTGCTTGTACCAGGGACGCCGCGGCAGCCCGGCGGGATCGAGCAGCTTGCGCTCGCTTTCCACCAGCTTTTGATTGAGCGCCGCGAAATCGGCCGTGGCCCAGGCGCCGCTGCCGCGCGCGTGGCTCATGGCCCTCTGATACCGCGCGGCGGCGCGAGTGAGCGCCTCGTCGGCGTTTTCCAGCGGCGCGAAGTTGAGGTGCGGTGCAACGTCTTCTTTCAGCGGCGCCACGGTGGGCTTCTTGGGATCGAAAGCCGCGCGGAAAGCGCCTTCCTCGAGCTGCCGGTTGCGCTCGGCGGTTTCCTCCTGCCTGCTCTTGAGCAGCGCCTTGAGCTCATCGATGTACTTGTGCACGGTATCGGCCAGGCCGGTGAATTCGAAAGGCAGCGCATCGCCATCGGCCAGCCGCATCACCGCGGTGCCCACCGTCTGCGAGAGCGCGCGCCCGTAAGCGAAGTCCGTGTCGGAAAAATGGGTGTACCAGTAGAAGCTGTCGTAGATGGAGTGGTAGATGCCGGCCTCGTCCTCGCCGCTGTAGCCCAGGTCCAGCGAGGCGATGCCCAGATGATCGATGAACGCGGTGTAGTCGCTGCCCGAGCCCAGCGCGCCGAGCCGCAAGTCAGCGCGGCTGCGCAGTTCCTTGCGCCGTTCCTCCGCGCCCCGCTCATCTCCGCGCCGCTCACCGCTGCTGAAGGCAATGCCCGCCAGGCGGTTGCGCTCGAACACGCTGAGCTTGCTCTCCGGGTCCTCGATATCGCGCAGCACGCCGTTCGTGAAATGTTCCAGGCTGTGCGAGCCCGCCATGTTGAAGTACCCGCGGCCGTTGCCATCGGTATTGATGTAGACGGCGGCGTGCCCGCGCAGTTCGGCGGCGTGCGTCTCCGCCCAGGCCGTGGAGCCCAGCAGCATGGGCTCTTCTCCGTCCCATGCGCAATAAATGATCGTGCGCTTCGGCTTCCATCCCTGCTTCACCAGCTCGCCCAGCGCGCGGGCTTCTTCGAGCAGCGCCACTTGACCGGAGATGGGATCCTCCGCGCCGTTCACCCAGGCGTCGTGATGATTGCCGCGAATAATCCAACTGTCCGCATCGCCCGCGCCGGGAATTTTGGCGATCACGTCATGAACCTGCTTGATGTCCCAGTTGGATTCAATGGCCAGGTGTACTTTCGCCGGGCCGGGGCCCACGTGATAGGCCATGGCCAGCCCTCCGCGCCACGATTCCGGCACCATCGGCCCGCCAATGGCCTCCAGCAGCGGCTGCGCGTCGCCGTACGAGATGGGCAGCACGGGAATTTTGGTAATGGTAGGCGCGTCCTTGACGGCCAGCCGCGCGATACTCTTGTCTTCGCGGTCCCGTGTGGTCGGATCGCCGGGCCAAAACGACGCGAAATCAATCACGCTGCCGCGCTGCACGCCGTCTTTGTTGCGCAGGCCTCCCTTGGGAAACACGTCGCCGGAAGCGTAGCCGTCATCTCGCGGGTCGGAGTAGATCAGGCAGCCCACCGCGCCATGCTCCGCGGCAACCTTTGGCTTGATCCCGCGCCAGGAATTGCCGTAACGCGCGATGACGATGGCGCCTTTCACCGAGATGCCCAGGCGCTCGAGCTGCTCATAATCCGCGGGCAGGCCATAGTTGACGTACACCAGCGGCCCGGTGACGTCGCCGTCAACGGAATAGGCGTTGTAGGTGGGCAGTTGCTCGCTCTGCTGGCCGGAGGTGGGATCGGCGGCTTCGGGCGGCTCCTGCAATTTCGCAGTGAACCGCGTGGGCGCAATCAACTCCAGCACGCGCCGCTTGGGCGTGGGGAACAGCACGTCGAAGCTCTCGATGTGCGCGTCCCATCCCCACTCCTTGAATCGCGCCAGGATCCACTCCGCGTTTTCCTTGTCGTAGGCCGAGCCCACATGATGCGGCCGGGCACTGAGCCGCTGCATGTAGTCGCGCTGGTTCTGCGCGCTGGGAAGCGCGCGGAACTTGCCCTCCCATTCGCGCTCGGCGTGCGATCCGGCAGGGGAGTAGCCCTCCAGCGGAGTATCCTCGCCGGCCACGACCGGATGGAAAAACGCGGCGAGAGCAAGCACCGCCGTGGCAAAACGAAAATCAAGATGCGGCCGCATAAGCCTCCTGGTTTGCTGCTGGTGATTGCGAAGGCCTAAGGGTATATGTCGCAACCTCACGTTGCAACCAGATGCGTTCCCCGGCATCCTAGAGCGGGAGAAAACTGTGACTTACGATTTGATCTGCGTGGGAGCGGGGCCGACTGGTCTGGCCTGCGCGATGGAGGCGGTGCGCGCCGGGTTGAAGCCCTTGGTCATCGACAAGGGCGCGTTCTGCAATTCGCTCTACTACTATCCCACCAACATGCTGTTCTTCACCACCTCGGACAAAATGGAAATCGGCGACCTGCCCATGTCCATCACCGCCGACAAGCCCACGCGCAGCGAAGCGCTGAAGTATTACCGCAAGGCCGCGGAGTTTTACCATTTGGAGGTACGCCTCTACGAATCGGTCGAACGGATAGAGCGTGTGGGGAGTAAGGACGGCGGATTTGCCGTGCACACGCGTCGGGGGAATGGCGCGGTGGAAGTCTACCAGGCCACCCGCGTGGTCATCGCCACGGGTTATTACGACCGCCCGCGCCCTATGGGTGTGCCTGGCGAAGACCTGCCGCACGTCTCGCATTACTACCGCGAGGCCCATCCCTGCTGGCAGCAGGACGTCGTCGTCATTGGCGGAAAAAATTCCGCGGCGGAGACGGCACTCGATCTCTTCCGCGGCGGCGCGCGCGTGACCCTGGTGCATCGCCACGCCGCGGTGAGCGACCGAATTAAATACTGGGTGAAGCCCGACATCGAGAACCGCATCGAGGCCGGCGAAATTCAAGCGTGCTTTTCGTCGCGGGTAACGCGCATCGAGCCCGGAAAAGTGTGGGTAGCCCCGGTTAACGGCAGCGCCAGCGCCGCCGCCGACCACGAGCGCTCCATTCCGGCGGCCTTCGTCTTCGCCATGACCGGCTATAATCCCGACTTCGAATTTCTAAAACGGCAAGGCATCCGCCTCGACCCCGCCACACAAAAGCCCGAGCTAAATCCCGAAACGCTGGAGACCAATGTCCCGGGACTCTACGTGGCCGGCGTAGTCGTCGGCGGATTGCAGACCGGAGAAATCTTCATCGAGAACGGCCGTTTCCACGGCAAGCAAATCATTGCCGCAATTCGCGGCACAACTCGGTAGTTCTGGAAAAACAGTTTCACGGGCAAACAGATCCTTACCCCCAGGCACCCCTGCTCGATCAACAGCCGAATGAACCGGGATTAAGGCCGTTGGAAACTACCCTGTTGCATCGATTCGTCTCTGCCAGTCCATGCCATGCATTGAAGTTTTGGTCCTCGCAGCAGTCGTTTGCATTTCCCGGCGGAGGGTTCGGGACCAACAGGGCGGCGGCGATGGCAACCACCGCAGCGGCGACCAGACCTGCGACAATGCTCCGGCTAAATCCAGAGCGATCCGCACTCCGCGCGTCAACGGGCGATCTATTATTACGCGCTTGCGCCGGCGAGTTCGGAAGGTTGGGGCGCGCGGCGAGGACGGGGTAGAGCGCGGGGTCGCGTGCCGCGGCAGCTCTGGCATTGTATTTCGCCACCTGCTGTTGAAGCATCGCAATATTTCCGCCCTGGCACGATTGTGCCTTCGCTTGCCAACTCTGCGCCTGGGCGGTGTCCGCGGGAACGCCACTCCCTTTGGTGTACATATCTGCGATGGCCTGCATGGCCACGCAATTGCCGCCGGCGGCGGCCTTCTTATATGCCTCCATCGCTTTTAGGTGCCAGTAGGGCGGATCGCCGCCCAGCTTTCCCATATTGTATTCAAAGCCCAGCGCCAGCCACCCTCTGGGGTCGCCCGCATCGGCGGCTTTTGTCGCCCAATAGGTAGCGCGATTACCGCTAACTGGCGTTTTTTGGTCGGCGTAAACATCGGAGAGCAGCGGCATCGCCAGAACATAGTTCGCTTCAGCGGCCTTTTGCAGAAGATGGAATGACCGCGACGCGTCAGCCGTCACGCCCAATCCGTCGTGATAAAGGATAGCCAATTCATAGGCCGCCTGCGCGTCACCGTGATCCGATGCCTTGTGATACCAGTAGGCCGCCGCGGGATAGTCAGGTTGCGCGCTTCCGTCCGGGGCCAGAGTGCTGTACTGATAGAGCAGCCCGAGAGTGCGTTGGGCCCTCACATCTCCCGCATCGGCCTTCGCGGTAAGGTCGCGTTTCAGTTGCTCGATACCGCTGGCATTGGCCCCCGGTTTGCCCAGCACGGGCTTGTTCAGTCCAGTCGGCTGCGCTCCGTAAGTGAAGCTGGTCTTGCCCAGCGCCGCGAGTGCCCTTGCGGCCATCGCCTTCTCTTGCTCCAGGCCGATCTCGCTTGGGCCGATCATCAAGCGCGTTGTGCCTCCCAGGAACACAAACAGCGTCACGTTATTGGGCGCTCCGATCCAGAAGGCCGCATCGCCCAGACCGGGCAGATCCGTCGGATGGTCGTAGGTGCGGGTATCGACTTGCTTCCGAGCCTCGTCCACGGCGTGAGCGTTGGGCGTCGATGAGTACCGGACTTCGAGGCGGACGTTAACTACCTTCGGCGGCTTGGGCCGGTTGGGCGTTGCATAGTTAAACGTGAAGTTGGTAAAGCGGCAACCCTGATCAGCCGTGCCGGAAGTGAAATCAGGATCGAGAAGCGAACGAAAGGGCTCAGAGGGTTGCGGTGGTTCCAGCGTCACTCCAAGGATGGCCTCGGCGTCGGCTTTGGAGAGCAACTCGCATGCTGTTTTATTTTGCGCGTAGGCGGGCAAGCCCGAAAGCACGCATAGACCGGACAGGAAAACCAGACACGTCGCAAGATTTCGCACCGTGCGGAGAATTTTAAAATCAATTCTTCTCAGCTTCATCCGGCACCTCCCGTTCGAATCCCACCAACGAATCCACCGGGGCAATGCCGTGTCTCGTAACCATTCTGGAGACCGGGTGACCACCTTGCGCCGGGAATTTTGAACAGTATCTTGAAACGGGCGCACCGTCCACTGCTGCGCTGGCAGTTCAAAGGAATCGGCAACGGCCTGGCGCCACCGCAGGCGGTTTGCGCCCGTCCGGTGCGGCTGCTAAACTGAAATCATGGCATCCATGGTGGGCGAAGTGGTTGGCACGGTGCGCGCGCTGGTCAAGGGATTCAGCGTCACCTTCCGCAATATGCTGGGCAAGACCACCACGGAAGCTTATCCCGACGCCCCCGCCACGCTGATGCCGCGCTACCGTGGCATTCACGTCCTGCATCGCGACGACGGCGGCCTGGAAAAGTGCGTGGGCTGCTTTCTCTGCTCCGCGGCATGCCCGGCAAACTGCATCTACATCGAGGCTGCGGAAAACACCGACGCCCAGCGCATCTCCGCGGGCGAGCGCTACGCCAAGGTCTACAACATCGATTATTCGCGCTGTATTTTCTGCGGTTATTGCGTCGAAGCCTGCCCCACCGATGCCATCACCCACGGCCACGGCTTCGAGCTGGCCACCTACGACATCAATTCGCTGGTCTACCGAAAAGAGCGCCTGCTCGAGCCCGGCCCGGCGAAGAAAACCGCGCACGTTTAGATCTCTCGCTTAACCTAGCTCGATTAGCCGCAACCATTCCCTGATTTTGCAATGCTCGGAGAGACGGCGAGGTGCGCAAGGCGTGAAAGAATCGCGGTTTTCGCACTGCGAGCGCTCGCTATGAGCGCGTTCCGTTCCGGGATGACCGCGTGGCCTGGCTACAGGCCCGCGCACTCGCTTTGAACTGCTTGAGTACGCGGACCTGCAAGCGAGCCCGGCCGGTTCCGTGCCCTCAGCTCAGCCGGGTCAGCAGGACCAGGCAAAATAGTCCGCAGCCCACCAGCACGAACGAAGCGGGCTCCGGGGTGGGCGTGATTACGCCACCGCCGCCGCTTAATCCGCCGCTGTTCCCGCAGGAGGTGCCTGCCGCGCCGATGGAGATGTTATTCGTGTCCAGCGTTACGCCGCCATTGTGCGCCAGAGCCCGGCCGCACGAGATATTGGCACCGGTATTCAAGGTGATGCTGGTCAGCGCGAGAATATTTCCCAGGAACGATGTTCCGGTCCCGAGCGTCGCGGAGCTGCCCACCTGAAAAAACACGCTGGTATTGGCGCCGGGGTTGATGATCGTCACCGACGAGGCCGAGGAGGTGATCAGCGTGCTGCCAATCTGGAAAATGAATTGCTGATTGGCCTTGCCCTGAGCGTTGAGAATCAGTCCTCCGGTCAATGGCGCCGACGTGGAAAACGTATAAACGCCCGCCGTCAGTGTTTGGCCGCCTAGATTCTGGCCCGACAAGTTCGCAGTGGACGGCAGGTTCTTTAAAGTGTTGTAGGCATTAATGAGATCGATTTGCGCCTGGTTCGTGACGGCACCAGGACCTAGGATCGTTCCACCGGTTACGACTCCCGGTGGAAAACCGGTAATCGCGCTGCCTCCGGAAACACCTACATTCCCGTTAATGGTGCTGGCTCCGGTATTGGTTACCGTAGATCCACCCAGGACCGCAAAACTGCTTGCGCTCATCAGAATGGAATTGGCGGAAGCAGGTGTGGCCAGTAGGGAACTAAGCAATGCTAACGCTGGTAAAAGCAATAGAGACTTCACAATCTTCATCGTCGGCTCCTGTGGGCTAGAAGCTCTGTCAATAGTCTTGGCTGATACTATCCTCTCAAATCAGACTGTCTGTCTTTATTTGGACAGTAGCGTAAATTTATATTTAGCTTCCACTACAGGCAGGACGTGCTAGAGCTGGGCGTTGGCTGGTACTAACGGTACTGAGGCGTGCAACTTTTCCGCGCGGGCTAATGCTTCCTCGATATTGGCGCAAATATTTTCGCGTCCTACGTGCTGTTCGAACTCCGCCTGCTTCATCAGCCGCGCGGGTTGGTGCATGGCGCCACAGAGAATCATGGCGCGCCCGGAGGCGTGCAGCTCGCCGGCCAGGCGTTCGAGCGCCAGCACGCCGGTGGCGTCGATGGCATTCATGTTGCGCAGGCGCAGAATCACCACCTGTGGCAGCTCGGGAATGCGGTCGCTGATTGCCGAAATCTTGTCGGTGGCGCCAAACAGGAACGGCCCGTGGATGCGGAAGATGGTTAGATAAGGCGGAAAAACTTTGTCCTGCAGACTGTGCGCGCGCCCGTGATGGATATATTCTTCGGTCACGCGGGTGACCGTGGTGGTGATGGTCACTTTGCGGATGTAGAGAAGCGCCGCCAGGATCATCCCCACTTCCACGGCCACGCTCAGGTCGGCCATTACCGTCAGACCCAGCGTCACCAGCCACACGCTGATATCGGCGGTGCTGAGCTTGAGCAGCTCGGGAATCTGCCCCCACTCGCCCATGTTGTAAGAGACCATCATCAGAATTGCCGCCAGCACGGCCAAGGGAATAAATCGCGCCAGCGGCGCGGCGAACAGCAACACCCCCAGCAGCGTCACCGCGTGAATCATCCCGGCCAGGGGAGTCTGCCCGCCCGAGCGAACGTTGGTAGCCGTGCGCGCAATGGCTCCGGTCGCCGGCAGGCCGCCGAACAGCGGCGAAACAATGTTGGCGAACCCCTGCGCGATCAGCTCGACGTTGGGGTTGTGTCTGTCGCCGGTCATGCGGTCGGCCACCACCGCCGACATCAGCGACTCGATGGCCCCCAGCACGGCGATGGTGATGGCCGGGCGCAGCAGCGTGTGAAGGATCTCCACGTGGAACTGCGGCACCACGATGTGCGGCAATCCTTGTGGAATGCCGCCGAAGCGCGAGCCGATGGTCTCGATGTGCAATCCCAGCGCCCAGGCCGCAGCCGTGCCGCAGAAGAGCACCACAATCATTCCCGGCGCGCGCTTGATATGCGCGGAGAACAGCACCAGAAGCAGCAGCGAGACCAGCGCCAGCAGGGAAGCGGCCACGGAAAAACTCGAGAAGTTCCGCGCCAGGGCCGCCATTCGCGGCAGAAACGCGGCGGGCACGTGCTCGAGCGAGATGCCGAAGAAATCCTTAATCTGCGTGCTGGCGATCAGCAGCGCGATCCCGTTGGTGAAGCCGACCACTACGGGGCGGGGAATGAATTTCACCGCGCTGCCCAGGCCGCTGAGCCCGGCAAGCACCAGCAGCACGCCCGCCATCATCGTGCACATGAACAGCCCGGCAACACCATAGGTGGCGATGATCCCCGCCACCACCACTACAAACGCGCCGGTGGGCCCACCAATCTGCACGCGCGAACCGCCCAGCGCGGAAATAATAAACCCGGTGACGATCGCGCAGTAGATCCCCGCCTGCGGCGTCAGCCCGCTGGCAATGGCAAACGCCATAGCCAGCGGCAGCGCTACCAGCCCCACGGTGACGCCCGCCACCAGATCCTTCAGGAACGTGTGCGCGTCGTAATCGCGCAGGCAGACGACGGATTTCGGCATCCAGCGGTAAAACGCGGCGCTGGCCGGGGCGGTAGCGGGCGATTGGTTTGTGGCACTCACTAGTTTTTTTTGAGCGGACGGGAATTATCTTCCTTTTTCGGTTGCGATCCCACGATAGCACGCGCAGCCCGTTGCAATCCGCGCGGGTAACACGCAAGTTTCCACGCGAACCACGGATTCCGTCCGGCGCACGGGCACCCGCCGTCCGGGAGGGCCGTGCCCGTGCTGGAGGAGAGCATCGCGCGTGATGCAGGAACGGAATCTGCAGGGTCACGCTTCGTTTTTGTTGGAGAGGCGTTTACTTCGCTCTTACGGCCGGGGCTCCTAGGCAAAGCGAGGGTTGGTTACCCTCGTCTTATACGCGGGGGGTTTTCTTCAACGCCTTGCCCCGCAATGCTATGATAGATTTGCCGCGGGAGGCAGCGTGAAGCTCCGCGATTTGTTACGTCTGCTGGAGGATGACGGTTGGCGTTTGGTACGCACCCGAGGAAGCCATCGGCAGTTCAAGAATGCGAGCAAGCCTGGCACGGTCACCGTGGCAGGCAAACCTGGCGTTGATGTTCCACCCGGAACTCTGAACGCCATTCTCAAGCAAGCCGGGCTGAAGAAATAAGGGAGTCTACGATGCGCTACATGGTGGTGATCGAGCGCGGAGAAAAAAGCTGGGGAGCACATGTGCCCGACCTCCCCGGTTGCATTGCTGTCGCCGAGACGCGGGGGGAAGTCGTTCGACTTCTTCGCGAGGCCATTGACTTCCACATCCAGGGCCTTAGGGAAGATGGTTTGCCAGTGCCACAGCCGAGTTCCGAGAGTGAGATTGTCGAAGTCGGCGCCTCATAACGTTGCCTTCGCAGGTCAATGCGGCGCGCAGTTACGAATTGGCAGTTGGAACGCCCCTGCAGGCCCCAACCATCGCGAGCTAGTTACGTTCACTTGGCTTTCTTTCGCGCACCCTCCAGCGGAGGCGCGGGTTCGGTCATGCGATACGGATCGAGAATCTCCCGCATCAGTTTTTCATCCAGCAGCTTGCGCTCCAGCGCAATCTCGGTAACCGTGCGGCCGGTCTTCACGCTTTCCTTGGCAATCTCCGCGGCCGCGGCATATCCAATGTAAGGATTGAGCGCGGCAGCGATAGAGAGCGTGGCGTTCGCGTAGAATTGGCAGCGATCCTTGTTTACAGTGATCCCATCGATGCATTTCTCGGCCAGCACGCGCAGCGTATTTTTCAGAATCTCCGCGGAGTGCAGCACGTTCCACGACATTGCCGGCATCATCACGTTCAATTCCAACTGCCCGGCTTGTACCGCCATGGCCGTGGCCAGGTCCGCCCCTGCGGTTTGAAATCCCACCATCGCCGTCAGCTCGGCCATGACCGGATTGATTTTCCCGGGCATGATGGAAGATCCCGGCTGCAGCGCGGGAATAAAGAGCTCCGCCAGCCCGGTATTGGGCCCGCTGGCCAGCAGGCGCAAATCGTTGGAGATGCGAATCAGCTCCAGTCCAAGGTTGCGCAGGGAAGAGGCGGCCACCGCCATGGCCAGATTCGACTGCATCGCGTAGCGCAGGTCCTCCGTGGGAATCAGCTCCTCACCGGCAATTTTGCTGAGGTGGCGCACGGCCAGCTTCTGATACTGCGGATGCGTGTTGACCCCGGTGCCCACCGCCGAGCCGCCCAGGCCCAGCTCGCGCAGCACGTCGCGCGCGTGTTCCAGCTCCGTGGCACAGCGCCGCATGGCCGTGGCGTAGGCGGCGAACTCCTGGCCCATCCGCACGGGCACCGCGTCCATCAAGTGCGTGCGCCCCGACTTCAAGATGGGATCGAACTCTTTGCCCTTGCGCGCGAAACTTTTCTCCAGGAGCGCGAGCGATTGAAGGGTCTCCCCTAAAAGCAGGATGGCAGACAGGCGCATGGCCGTGGGAAATACGTCGTTGGTGGACTGTCCGAAATTCACGTGGTCGTTCGGATGGCACAGCTCGTAATTGCCGCGCGCGCCTCCCAGCATTTCAATGGCGCGATTGGCAATCACTTCATTCGCATTCATGTGGAAAGAAACGCCGGCGCCGGCCTGATATACGTCCACCACGAATTGATCGTTATGTTTGCCGGCCAGAACTTCGTCCGCGGCTTTCTCAATGGCGTTAGCCAGCTTGGCGTCCAGCAGCTTGAGCTCGCGGTTGGCCATGGCCGCAGCCTTCTTGATCATGCCCATGGCGCGTATCAGCATGGGATGGGCGCGCAATCCGCTGATGGGATAGTTTTCCACCGCGCGCAGCGTCTGAATACCGTAGTAAACGCCGGCGGGAACCTGCTTTTCGCCCAGTGAATCCTTCTCCATTCGAGTCTTCATCGTAATCCCCGTGAGCAAAGCTTGGCCAACAGCGCAACGCTTGCAAAAGAGTTCTGCGCTCAGAATAGCATACACGCGCGCAGCGATGCGTTTGGCTGAGGCGTCCTGAGAATCCCGAGTTGGCTCTGATAATACCTATTGCGGAATAGAAACATAAGACTGTGAGAGAACAACCAATCAACGCGGAAGGTCTGACGGGGAAAGGTTGGCCGGCGAGGCGGGTCAGCGCCCCAGCGGGCACACCAGTATGTGCGCGCCGCGCTGCGGTCCGCGGATCCCGTGGCGGCCCAAAGTCAGAGGCGCGCGCTCGCGTTTCCACCAGCTCGGCATCTGCTTACGCAGCCGCCGGCAACGCTGCCGCCGGTTGCACTGCGACGAACCACGCTGCTGCGGATTACGCCGCGTCGGGCAGCACGGGACGTCCTTGTTCGTGCGCCGGCCGCGACCCATTTCCTTCGTTTTCTTGCCGGCGCCCCCGCTGGGTACCGCCCGCAACCGCCGACCGCATCTCGGCGCTGCCCGACTGTGCAGCCAACACCGCAACGCACTGCTCCACTAACCGTGGCCGGCCCGGACGCGACGGCGGACGTGACGGCGGGCGTGACACCGGCCTGACAGCACTGCCTTCGCCCTCGGGTTGCGTTGCGCAGCGGTCAAATGCCGCGAAGACCGGCGCCAGCGGATCGCCATACATCGCCGATGCCGGCTCCGCGGGGCGAAGGGTGCCGCGAATTTCCGTGCAGTTCTCCAGGATCCATCGCGCCAGCAGGGCCAGCGCCGATTCCTCGGTCATTTCCTCCCATAGCGCGCGAAGCTCACGGCGAAGATTGGAGACGTGCTCGAGTTTGGCAAGTTCGTACTGGCGCAGCGAATTCTCCGAACAGTTGCGAAGGTACTTGATAGGCGGCTCGAATGTTTCACTCATGGTCGATTCTCCCGGTAGAAAGTTCTTCTCCGTTTCTTATAGTAGAACGCTTAAAGACGTACTTAAGGAGATAACATATTTTCCAGCGCCGGAAACATCTGTTTCGTTAAATTACTCTAATCTCGAAAGGCCGCGTTGTTCTGATCGCAGCAGCTGCACGCAACCAGAGAGCGCGGCTCAGCTCAGGTCATCACGCGTGCTGAATTCGTGCTGAACTCATTCTAAAAATGTGCAGCGCATGCAGCGGCGACTACGAAGATCCGGATATGAGCGCGCCGTTGTCCGATTTGGAGGGTGAAACTGACGGTCAGGTGAGGAGCAGGGAAGAACTACCGGTTAAGTAGCGCGCACTTAAGTTCTTGCAGAGCTGTTCGGCTTTAACGGGCGCGTCAGGAGTCTTTGCCGGGCGGGCGTCAACGCCGCGGCTATCGCCCAGGGAATTCGAATCGCCGCAACACTGTGTTCGCCGGCGGCGTAAAACTCAGCGGCGCAATAAGAAGGGATGAGCTGCGCTCGCGCGAAAGCGAGGCGAATAGAACTCGCAGCCTGGCTACCTTCCACCGGCCGCAGAGGTGCGCGCCGCTAACCACGAAGTTAGATCGAGTTAAACCGCATCAACCGGGAGGCCTCATGGCGCGGCGAAATTTCTGCCTGGTCAACGCGCATTGGACGTCGGGCGACGTGCAAGCCCACCGCTGCTACGACGGCAGCCACGCTCACGTTTCCCGCGAAGAGCGCAACGAACTTCTCTCCGGTGGCTTGGCGGAGTGGCTGCTTTTTCCGCGCGTTCTGCGGCTCAAACGCACCGTATCGCTGCGCGGCCTCTCCTGCAAGGTGGGCGAATATTTGGCCACGCAAGTTCAGCTGGGTCATGCCTGGGCGCGCGTGATGGTTGCAGGAATCACGCGCACCGGCTGAAAAACCTGCTGGAACATTTTCGGCACATTCTTGCAACACCGAACTCCATCGCGCCTCGCAGTTGCCCGCCACCCCCACTCCTAACAGAGGGCTCCGGCCTGGATTCGCATCCGCACGGGCGGTCGAGTACGAGCTGGAGCCGCTCACCGTCAGCTCGGCGAGTCGAGAGGCGTAGGAAAACATCGCAGCAAGTTCGAGCACCCGGAAACGAAATTCGCAAGCAGGGAGAGCAACGATGCCGAATTATAACGCGGACACACCGCATGCCATTTTTCCAGGAGATGTGGTGTTGCCGTTCAACGCCGAATCGCCCGCGCCGCCGCAGTCCAGCCAGCAGTTCGCGCTGCCCGCCTTCACCGGGGCGCATCCCGACCAGGGCCGGCAGATCTCCTGGCAGACCAGCTTCGCCTCCGCGCCCACCGCGGTAAACGTGGTGCTTCAGGCTGCCGACGTCGATGCCGACGTCAACTACGCCGTCGTGGACACCTCTACTCTGGCCGCAGGCGAGCGCCGACAGGTGCTCGTGCGCGCAAGATTTATAAGAGCCCGGCTGGTCAGCCAGACCGCCGGCGGCGCGATCACGGTGACCCTCGGCGCGTGATTCCAACTAAGACTTTCTGCCCCAATCCCGACTGACCCACAGCCTTGATAGCTGTCTGGGCGAAGTATCGCACCACGCGGCGGGACCGGGTGGAGTCGTATGAGGCCGGCGCAATCCGGCCTCATATAATTTTCATTGGGCGCATCGCTTAACCCGACCGCAGCCGGTCCGTCTCGAGGAGCCCAACAACCAAGTGTCCGCCGTCAAAAAACCTGGCCGGCCAAAAGGCCGCAAAAACAGTCACCCCGCCCCGCAACTAGCGCGCGCGGCGGCAGCGGTGATCGAGAAATCCATTGCCTGCGCTAACGAACTGAAAATATCGATTCACGAATTGATCGCGCGCGCCTATCGCTGCCACCCCGAGCCGGACCTCCGCCCGGAACAGCTGCTCAAGCGTTTCATGCTCACGGACGTGCGGGTTTTCCTCTGGGCCATGGAGCACGATCACGGAAAACCCAGGCAGTTCGTGGAAGCCTCCGGCCCCGCTGGCGGGCCGATGGAGCTGAAAGTCGTAATCGAGAGAATCGGGGAAAAAAATGAGCGAGAACAAAACAGCCTATAACATCGCCAATCTTCTCATCGCTGCCGGCGTCGCATCGATCCTCGGCGCAGCCATCTTCGCCCCCGCAGCCGTGCGCATCGCCGATTTCGCCGGCCTCATCGTCGCCGGCGCGGGCCTTTTCTCTCACAAACTTTTCAACTAGATGCCCCTGCTCCGAGCGCCGCTTCCCGAAGTCCACCTGCGCCTTCAGCCCAAGCAAGCGGCGTTCTTCGACATGGTGCAGGAGCCAGGCGCCAACTGGCTGGCTTATGGTGGCAGCCGTGGCGGAGGGAAGTCCTACGCTCTCCGCGCCATCATGCTCAAGCGTCGCGAGCTCTATAAGGCCACGCGCGGGCTTATCCTTCGCCGCACTTTCGAAGACGTCTGGCAAAATCATCTCCAGCCCCTCTTCGAGCAGTATCCGTTCATGCGGCCGTGGTATCACACGCAGCACAAGGAGCTCACCCTCCCCAACGGCTCCGCCATCGTCTTTGGCTCTGCCGAACACTTGGGCGATATCTACGGCTTCCAGGGCAAGCAGTACATGGACATCGCCGTCGATGAAGCCACCAAGCTCACCGAGGAGGAGTTGGTCTTCCTCAAGACCTGTAACCGCTCCGTCGGCATTCCCGAGGATCATTGCAAGATGCTCCTCACCATGAACCCCGGCGGCGTGGGCCACGCCTTCATCAAACGCGTCTTCATCGACGGAAACTTTCGTGATCATGAACGCGCCGGCGACTACCGCTTCCTCCAGGCCTATGCCTGGGACAACGTCGGCTGGGCGCAGAAAAGCCTGGCGGAAGAAGGGCTCACCGTCGACGACTACTACGCCTTGACCAGCGATCAGCGCTTCGACTACTTCATCTCCAAAACGGCGTATGGCCGCAGCCTGAATAGCCTTTCCAGCGCGCTCCGCCCGGGCCATCTGTTGGGACTCTGGGATGAACTGGCCGGCCAGTATTTCGATATCTTCGATCCCAGCCGCCACACTGCCCGCGTCGAAGATCTGGGCCTCAACCCGTATCTCCCGCGGTGGATTTCCATTGACTGGGGATTTCAGCACCCCGCCGCCATCCACTGGCATGCCCAGGACGGCAAGCGCACCTTCACTTATCGCGAGTGGGTGGTCAACCATCTCTCCCCCCGCGCGCTCGCTCATGAGATTGCCGAGAAAAGTGCCAAAGAAACCATTGACGCCGTTTATCTGGGCCCTGACGCTTTCGCCCGGCGCACCGACGAGGCCACCATTGCTGATCAACTGGGCAACGTCTTTGCCGGCCGGGGCATTCCTCGCCCCGCGCCCGCTGACAACGACCGCATTGGCGGGTGGATGCTGCTCTACGACCTCCTGGAAAACAACGAGTGGGTCATCGCCGACAACTGCCGGAAACTGATTGAAGTGCTGCCCACCCTGGTCCGCAAAGTCGGCGGCGAGGAAGATATTCAAAAGGTGGAAGGCGACGATGCCGCGGACTCCGCGCGCTATGGCCTCAAGACGCGCCACAGCCCGCGCACCCCTCCCGTCGAAGCGCGCATCGCCCAGCGCATGGAGCAAGTCGTTGCCCAGGACCCCACCGTCCGCGCCATCTACGCCCGCAAGTTCGAATCTGAAGAAAGAAAAAAACACCGCCCCGTAATGCTGCGGCGTTGAGGCCGAATAATCATGACCAAGGAAGAAATTTGTAATCTCTGGCACTGGCTGACCACCACGCGCTACACCCGCCTGCTCGAAGAGGAGGTGGTGCGGCTGCGCGTCGAGAACGTCGCGCTGCGCAATTCCATTTACGCCCGCGCGGGAGTCCCGCCCGTGGAATACGCGGCGGCCCTTGCGCCGGCCTTTTCTCCGGCAGGTCGCGGTGCGGGCGCACCAGCGCCAGTCCGCCGACCCTTAAGCTGGGCGCAAGCCAAAGCCAGGCTAGAGTCGCTCCATCGAGTAACCCCAGGAAAAACGGAAGAGAAGAGAGATCCCTCGCTCCGCCAGGGATGACCGATTTGGCAGCGCCGTTTCTTCGTAGGGGCGGGGCTTGCCCCGCCCACTCGCCGTGCTCGGGCTAACCCGTCTGCTAAAATGCGCCATCTCTTCGTAGGGGCACGGCATGCCGTGCCCGCTCGTCCTGCAAGCAACCACTTCCACCCTCGCTCGGTACAACGAACATTTACGAAAAATCTTAAGCGGCAAACCATCAGGAGACCACGATGCCGGTTACACAAACTGGACGCTACAGCATGAACCCCGCATACGCGGAAACACTGGACGCCGCTGCGCACGCCGCCGGACAAACCGATAACGCCAAACACGACGAATCTCCCAACCCCAACAACGCCGATCACGCCGGTCAGGAAAAGGCCGCGGTTAACCGCATCGAGATCGAGCCCACCGAAGAGGGCGGCTTCGTCAGCCGCACCCATCGCGAGCAGAGCGAAGATAGCCAGAACCACGACAACCAGCACGACGGCTGGGCCATGCCCTACGAAGAGCCCGAGCTCCGCGCGCATCCCGACAGCGCGCACCTCCTGAAATTCTTAGCCCAGGAACTCGGGGAGTAGCAGCATTTGCGGTCACCCATCTTTCTTCAATAGGCACCCCTTCCGGCTCCGCGCCTGCTTGCTGATTCTGAGGACAAAAATCAAATGGCAATAAGCACTCGATCCAAAGACGAACTGTCCGCGGCTGAATCCATCGCGCGCGGCAATTCGAGCGATTCCGCGCCGGGACAGGAGCGCAACATAGCCGCTGGCCAAGATGACCACACCGCCGCTGCCCAGGATGGAAACAGCGCCAGCGCCTCCAACGGTTTCGCCGCCACCCCCTACGGCGCGAATAACGAGCAGCTTCCGGGGCGCCTGCAATCCGCGCTGCGCTCGCTGGTCGAGGAGCTGGCCCGCGAAAATTCCTACGCCCGGCGCCAGGAAGTAAAAAAAGTACGCCAGGCGCGCATGTTCTGGAAAGGCCAGCAGTATTTGTGGTGGAACGAGCAGGACCAGAATTTTCACACCCCGTTCCAGGCCGGAGCCCAAAGCGCCAACTCCTCCGCCGACGACCAGCCGCGCTATCAATACGTGACCAATATTTATCAGCCTTTCGGCCTGGCGCTGATCTCCGTGCTCTCGCAGAGCGTCCCGGCCACGCGCCTCTTTCCCGAATCGCCCACTAACGAGCAGGACATCACCACCGCCAAGGCCGGCTCGAAAGTCATCGAATTTCTGGAGCGCAACAACGACGGCAAGAAACTCTTGCAGGAAACGGCCTTCTATCTTTACACCGATGGCAAAGTCGGCGGTTACGTGCGCTACGTCGTGGATGGGCAGCGCTTTGGCTTCACCGAGCAGCCTGTGTACGAGCTGGTGGAAACGCGCGTCAGTGAGGATTCGCCGGATGCAGCACTGGACGCAGCCCCAAGTACAGCGCCGGGCTCCGCCGCCCATCGCGCGCCTGAAACTGTAATGGTTCCGCGCGTAGCCCGCATGGAGCGCGTGCCCAACGGCCAGGAAGTTATTTCCATCCTCGGCGCGCTCGAGCTGAAGACTCCGCTGTGGGCGCGCGAGCAGCACGAATTTCCGTACCTCATGTGGAGCGTCGAGGCGCATCTCTCCAAGCTGCGCGCCGCCTACCCTCATGCGTCGGAGAGAATCCAGGCCGGCGGGATCTCCGGCGAAGAGGAATACGAGCGCATCGCGCGGCTGCAAGTCACCCAGGGCGGCAGCGCGCAGTCCCAGGGACTGGCCACCGGCGACAACCTCGGCAACCTGGTCACCTTTCAACGCACCTGGCTGCGGCCATGGGCTTTCTACTCGCTGCAGGATGTGGCTCTGCGCCAGGAGCTGCTGAAACTTTTCCCGGATGGCTGCTATGTCGCCTTTGCCGGCGACGCCTATTGCGAGGCGCGAAATGAAAGTATGGACGACCGCTGGCGCGTCATCCACGCCATGCCCGGCGATGGGCAGGATCGCCCGGCGCTGGGCGAAGCGCTGATCCCCGTGCAGGAGCGGCTCAACGATCTGGCCAACATCACCATGGAGACCTACGAGTACGGAATCCCCAGCACGTTTGTGGATTCCGAAGTGCTCGATATCGACGCGCTCGAAGAGCAGACCAGCGAGCCGGGAGCGATGTATCCGGTCAGCCCGCGGCCCGGCCAGCCGGTGGGCGCGGGCTTTTTCACCACGCCGCAGGCCACCGTTTCTCCGGACATGCTGCGTCACATGGGCGAGCTAGCCGGACCGCTGGCCCAGTTCGTCACCGGCGCATTTCCCGCGCTGATGGGCGGCGATTCGCCCGACCAGAAAACCGCCACGGGTTACGCCATGCAACGCGACCAGGCCATGGGCCGCATGGGACTGCCGTGGACGCGCATGCGCAAGTTCTACAGCGAGCTCATGCTGCTGGCACTGGAAAGTTTTCGCGAGAATCGCTTTGAAGATGTAGCCATGCCCGTGCTCAGCGACAGCCAGGAGTGGGCGCCGGAAACAATTCACCTGGCCGATCTCAAAGGCCAGGTGCGCGTCTTCCCGGAGACCGATGAGAATTTCCCGACTTCGTGGACGCAGCAGCGCCAGTCCTTGCTGCAATTGATGCAGGTGATGGGAGCGGACCCGGTGTTCCACCAGGCCATGAGCGCGCCGGAAAATATGGCCGTGCTCAAGCGCCTCTCCGGCCTCGACGAGATCGCCCTGCCCGGCGATGACGCTCGCGTAAAGCAGTATCGTGAGATCGCGCAACTTATTTCCGCCGCGCCATTGATTGCGGCAAACCCGGCCACCGGCGCGATCGTAATGACGCCTACCATCCTCCCCGACGAATTTGCCGACGACCATGCCAGCGAGCTCGAAACCTGCAAGCGCTGGCTCACCAGCGAATCCGGCCAACTAGCCAAAGCCCAGAACCCCGAGGGCTTCGCCAACGTCCGCGCCCACGCCATGCTGCACCAGCAGATCATCGAAGCCGCGGCAGCCAAGGCTACAGCGCCGGCAGTCGGCCTGCCGCATGCGTATAAGCTCTAGTCGGCCAGGGTCACGGAATTGCACACTTTGATTGACGGGAAGCCAGATAAAATCTATCTTGGGAATAGAAAGAGGTTACTTCATTGCCTGAAAAGAGCCGCTGGGCCATCCTGGAATTAGAAAAGAGTCTCAAAGAAAATGAGCCTCTCGTGCGCGCCCAATTTAAATCCGCCGGGCGGGTTCCGGATGAGGCCGTGGTGTTCACTGTTGCCATGTATTACGAGACACTGAAAACTCTTGCCACAGAATAGGGACTTCGCGTTACAGCCCGCCTTCATCGAGATGTTGCATGACGAAATGGTCTCGCTGACGTGGCCGGGCATCGAGCCGGAAGGCCCCGGTCAATTGCGGGACCCCGGTCTGCTGGATTCAGCCGCAGGTCGGCCTTTTCAGAGCGTGGACGGAGCAGATGCTTACGAGAGCATCCTCGAGAAAGGGTCCGCGCTTTTCCATTCCTTGATCGCCAACCGCCCTTTTCAGAACGGGAACAAACGAACCGCCGTCCTTGGCCTGGTTAGTTTTCTCATGGCCAATGAGTATTACCCGGCGCTGACCAACAGCGAAATGCTCGACTTTGCCAGACGGACTGCAACCTACAAAGTAAGGGGACTCACGCATTCGGAAATCCTCTCTCAGATTGTTTCTTTCTTGGTTGATGGAACGACTCCCTTCAAGGTTCTGGCGCAAGCTGAAGATTTGGCAAGCGTCCACCAGCGAGCGATGCGGATCGGGCGAGGGATTCGGGAGCATCCGCTGAATCGGGTCCAGCCGCGCCAATAGTCCGCGCGCAAAAATATAGTCAACAGGCCGCTCGAAAGGGCGGCTTTTTTATTTCCTTTAACCGTCCACGCGAATTTTGACAGAGACAGAGAGGTTAAGAATGGCAGTCACGGCAACGAAGATTGAGACGGCGCACCCGGGGAATGGCGCTGCTGTTGAAGGCGGCGCGGGCGCCTACCTCACCGACGAGCAGATCCTGGGTATCGACGGTATCGACGACAGCGCTGGCGGTGCTGGCCCCGGTGGAGCGACCGCCGGAGAAGCGCCCGGAGCGGCGGGTGAGGCCGAGCACGAAGCGCGCTATTGGCGCGACGCCGGCGACGACTGGGGTGATCCCGAAGAATTATCGCGCAGCGCGGTGAACGCAGTAAATTCAAAGAATCGAGATACCGCGCAGGGTGAAGCGACCGCCAAGAGGGAAGAAGACACCAAGAACGACAAAGCACTCGACGGCGAACACGCCACGCAGACGAAGGCCGAGACCCACGGTAAAGACGGGAGCCGCGATAAAGACGCGCCACTCGGTGAGCGCGCTGCGCAGGCGGCCACAATTCCGCGCGAGTTCGAAGCCATCTTTGCTACCGGAGAGAGCGGCGCCAAGCTGCGCGACATTTACCGGCGCGAGTCGGAATACCGCGAGCTGTTTCCCGACGTGAGTGAGGCGCGCGCCCTGCGCGGCGCGTTCGCGACCATTGATGATGCGCGAGCCGCGGTGCAAGCGCGTCACGACCTGCAGCACGTCGACGAACTCTTTGACAGCGCCAGCCCCGCGGCCCACGTCGAGTTAATGTCCCAGCTGGCCCAGCGCGATCCCGCGGCCTTTCGCTCCCTGGCAGCCACGTTTGGTGAGCGACTGGGTGAGATCGACCCGCAAGCCTATCGCGTCATCTCGGGAGAGTTTGCCCGCACCGCACTCGAGGTCGGTCATGTTCCTCAACAGATCGAGCTGCTGGCCCGCGCCGCCGAAAAGGGCGACGCTGCAGCAGTGAAGTTTCTGGCTAGCGAGCTGCTCGAGAGAATCGCCGCGTTGAAGAAGGACGGCACCAGTCAGTCGTCCCTCGCTCATTCGTCGCTTGCCCAGCGCCCGCTGAGTTCGTTTTCCGCGCCGGCGCCGTCCGGACGCATGGCCGCCGCTACACCAGGCGTCG
>JAAFGT010000043.1:34522-60814 GCA_010365215.1 Acidipila sp.
AGGCCTCTCCGCAATCCACCCGCTTCGTAGAGAGCGTCAACGCCGAGGTCGAACGCTCCGTCGAGCAGGCCGTGGGCGGCCGCGTGGTTGAGTTGTTGCCCGACGCGCCCGAGGGAACGCGGCAAAAGATTGCCGGCGAAATTTATCGCGAGCTCGACGCCGCCCTGAAAAAAGACCCTGGCCTGCTCGCGCAGGTCAGCGCAAATCTTTCCGCCGCGCACAAGTCGGCGCAGTTTGGCCAGCGCGAACGGTCGGCCATGGCCGCGCTGGTGATGTCCAAAGCCAAATCCCTGCTCCCTGCAGTCGCCCGGCGCGTAGTCGGCGAATGGACCACGGCCATGGTGGCCTCCAGCCAGGCGCGTAGAACCAGGCAGTCCACCTCCGCCAGCCGCGCCGACGTCGGTGTAGGCGGCGCGCCTCGGGCAGTCTCGACGCGGCCGGGAAAAGTGGACTACGCCAAATTGAGCGACGAAGAAATTTTGGAAGGCTAAACAGTTCTCTCTAGCCAGTCCGTGCCCTAAACAATTCCGCAATCACAACGCCACAGTTCCTAAGGGAGGAATAAGAAATGCCGGTACTGAATAATTCCCAGAGCATCGCATTACAACTCGAGAAAGTACGTCCCAAAGTCCCCGTGCTCTTCGAGCGGGACGACGTGCTTCTCTCCCTCATCCAAAAGCGTTCCGACGCTGAAAAAACCAGCTCTCGCAACATGCGCGTGCCCCTGCAGGTCCGCCCCGGCGGAAAAGCCAGCCAGCACACCATGGACGGCGATGACCTCGGCCTGGGCAGCGGCTCGGTCTACGACGTGGCCCAGCTCTCCCCGGTTTTTGAAACCTTCGGCGTGCAGATCACCAAGCTCGTCGAGTACGCCACCACCGGCAACGAACGCGCCGTGGAAAACGCCACCAAGCGCGAAGTCGCCAGCGGCATGAAACAGTTCCGCTGCTATCTCGATACGCTCTTGCAGACCAACGGCAACGGCGTGCTCGGCTCCATCGCCAGCTTCGCCACCACCACCTGGACGCTCACCAGCCCGCAAGGCTCGGCGCTGTTCTACTACAACCAGGACGTGCAGGTGTACGACGCCACGCTGACCACCAATCGCGGCGCGGCCACCATCACCAGCGTCGATCCGCTGAACAAGCAGATCACCGTCAACGCCAATCCCGGCGGATTGACCGCAGGCGACGTCCTGGTGCCCAGCGGACTTTCCGGCGCGCAGCCCGTCTCGCTTTTCGGCGTGAAGTATCACCACGTCGACTCCACCGTGGGCACCTGGATGGGGCTCACCCGCGCAACGTATCCGGAAGCTCTCAAGACCCCGCACTTCGCCGCCGGTAACGCCGCGCTGGTTCCCGCCAACGTTCGCCTCGCCGTCAACAAGCTGCGCAAAGTTTTGGGCGTCGACGTGCTCAGCCGCGAAAAACTGATCGCCTACATGGCCCCGGAACAGGAGCACGCCTGGGAACAGCTCGGCGTGACCATTTCCGAAATCGTGCGCAACCAGGTGCCTGCGGATTCCGGCATGCCCGATCTGCTCTTCAATCAGAATGTGGAACGCCGCATGGCCGGCGTGCCCATCAAGACCAGCATCCACGCCGACACCACGCGCATCGATTTCCTCGCGCTCAAGCGCTGGGGCCGCGCGGTGATGAAAGAAATCGACTACTACGAAGTGGGCGGCCAGACGGTCTTCCCGGTCTACGGCGCATCCGGCGGCCTGGCCTCAGCCTACCTGTTCTACTTCACCACGGGCTTCCAGGTATTCATGGACGGCCCGCGCTACGGCGCATTCATCGACGGCCTGGCAGTCCCCGCCGGCTACTAAAACACCGCCGTCACTGTTTCTTCGCAGGGGCACGGCATGCCGTGCCCTTCCGTCGCCGTTTCTTCGTAGGGGCACGGCATGCCGTGCCCTTGCAAGCACACACCGTGCTCACACCCACTTCTCCCGGCCTGCTCAAGAAGCATGCCGAAGAGAGCAAACCGGGGAGCCGGGTCGCGCAAGCGGCCTGGCTTCTTCGATTTCCTTCGATGTAGCGCCGGCTTCCAGCCGGCTCCACCACTCATGATCCAGGTAATCCGCGAAGCCAAGCAAACCCCGCCCGACGTCGCCGACCGGCTCGCGCGCGCCGGTGGACTAAATCTCTACGGCCAACCAAACTATCGCGCGGTGTGGGGCTGGTCCCGCCTGGGTTGGATCGGCGGCAAATGGACGGACCGCGACGCGCGTGGCGACGTGATCCGCGAAGTGGTCGAGGTGCGGCGCGTCCCCAAGTACGAGCCCTTCGATCGCTGGCACATCGAGAAGTGGATTCCCCCGGAAATGTATGGCCATCCCGCGCGATGGCGCGAGCTCACCGCCGAGCTCGAAGGCGTGCAACTCTGCGAAGCGCTCGGGCCCTATCCCAGCGAAGGCGAGTACGAGCACTGCGTCACGCTCGAAGCCGGCGGCGAATTCGTGCCGCTCGATGCCGCCAGCGTCGAGACCCTCGTGCGCATGATCGAGTTCTCGCGGCTCATCCCCAGCTCGGCCAGCCTGGCCGCCATCCGCCAGCGCGAGGATAAAGCCGGCACAGACTATGAAAACTGGGCCTACGACGTCCTCGATGACGGTATGCCCGCCATGCACGGCCTGCCCTTCGTCACCGTGACCTAATATGCTGCGGCACACAGGCGCTGTAAGCACAACCAGATCTTGGTAGCAGAATAGGAGAACAAACGTGAACGAGAGCAGGGAACTGGTAAATCGCGAAGACCGCGCCATACTCGCAAATATTTCCGGGGAGGCATTTTTCTCGAATCAAGCCACTCTGGGGTCTTACACGGTTCCCGCGCGCGCCGCGGGACAGGCCTACGCACTCTCCAGCGTGTTCGGACGCACGGAGCTCTTCGACATGGGTGACGACCGCAAGGGCGAAAAATACTGGTCGGCCAAACAGATCGCCCAGTCGGTGATCGGCGAGCACAATCCCGACGCCGACCTGCGCCGCTTCGGCGTGTTCCTCTGCCAGGGCGAGCGGCCCACCGAAGACGAACTGCGTGCCGCGCAAACGCGCCAAGACGCATTCTTCCTCGACCAGATCCAGCAAGCCGACCTGCTCTATTCGCGTGCGCCGCACCGTCCGGACTCCATCACCGACGTGCAGCGCCGCGCGGCCCGCGCCCTGGGTATCGACCGCCCCTGGGTGGTGAAAATGGCGGCGATGAGTGAATGCCCGGCGTGCGGCGGAACGGTAAAAGCTGGAGCCGCGGTGTGCAGGTATTGCGGCGTGATCCTCGATGAGGAAAAAGCCGCGAAGTTCGGAATCGTGCGCCGCGCCACGGACCACGGTGTCACCGCAGGCTTTTCGAACGATGCAGCGAAAGCCGCCACCCAGGAAGCGCCCGATTCGCCGGACGGCGTGAAGAGCGCCTCGCCGGACGGCGCGGAGAGCGCCACGACCGGCGGCGCGGCGGGTACGGTCAGGAAACGTAAAAATTGGTTGTAGCGGAGTCCGGATATTTAACGCGGGCGCGGCAGCTTTAACCCAACGCAGCAAGGCTCGCGTCTCCGGCGCTACAGCGACGATCTGCGAATAATTTCAGGAGGAATGACCATGCGCGTTAATTGGAGTGGGGTGCCGCTGTTCACGTCGCTACGGCGCGCAGTGGTTCCGTGCGCGCTGCTCTCTGCAATATTCTTTTCAATAACCGGCGCCCAGGCCCAGGGTTCGCGCAAGCAGGACATCGTGATGAACCGCTTCGGCCAGCCGGTAGCCGGCGCCACGGTCACGGTCTGCACCGCTGGCGCCACCGGCACTCCCTGCTCGCCGCTCGCGGCCATCTATTCCAACGTTGCGCTCTCCACGGTGCAGGCCAATCCATTCAACACCGATGGCCTGGGTAACTACGCTTTCTACGCCGCGCCGGGACGCTATCTGATCCAATTCTCCGGCGCCGGCCTGGCTACCACGACCATTCCGGATGTCATCCTGCCCTGCGATCCATCGAACTGCAACTTCTCGAGTATCAGCGTCACCAACGGCATCAGCGCTTTTTCTCTGACGCTCAGCGGAAATCTTGCGGTCTCGGGCACCGTCACCACCGGAGTCCTGAATCCAGCGTCCATCAGCACTGCGCAGATCGGCGCCGCGCCGGTGCAGCTTGGCCCCACATGGTTCCCAGGTACAGCCACAGCATTAGCCCCGGCACCCGCCGTTGCGCCGACCGTGGCGCTTGAATCCGCCTCTGGCGGAGCGATCACCGCGCAGAACCTGTATTGCGTAATCACTTACGGAAACAAAAATGGCGAGACGCTGCAATCACCCGTGTCCACCGTCCTGACCACGGTCGGCGCAACCAACCAGATCAAAGTTCACACCACGAACGACATCATGCACTACTACGGCACCTACAAGATGCGCACGTATTGCGGCAACGCAGCGGTCGGCCCGTTCACCAAGATGATTCCCAAGACCGTGAAATTCACGGCGGTCAACAACGGCCTGTCGCGCACGTCGAACGTCGCTACCGTGACATTTCCATCTGCGGCTGGATTCGCTCGCAACCAGCTCGTCACCGTGTCCGGCGATGCGGGATGCGCCGTTTCTTTTTCTGGCACCTATCGCCTCACCGCAACCAGCTTCGACTCCAAGACGTTTACCTTTCCGCAGACCGCTGCGGACCAGGCGGCTTGCGGAGGCGCGGCCATTGTCGTCAGCTACTCTACGGCGATTGACACCGACTGGGCTTGGGTGGTCGATGGCGGCGGGTATGAAGTGGTCTACGACACCAACCCGGCTGGCGCGAATCCTCCGGGCAGCAACACCGCAACGATTGACTCGATTCAGGTGGCACTCAATGCCGCACGGCTGGCGAATAACTACTTCCGTCAGGGATACGTGGTCATCGGCGGAGGAAGTTACGCTCTCACCACACCGCTGATTCTTGGGGCGGATGGGCCGTTGCTAGTCGGCCAGCAGCCCACGACTCCGGTGGAAGGCGGCAGCGCACAATCCACAACGCTCACCTGCGGCTGGAACGATGTCAACACCGGCTGCGTGATGATTATGGGCCGTCGCGCAGAGATCGACCACGTTTTCATCAATGCCACCACCGGCGACACGCATGGCGTGATGGTTTTGCCGGGAAACAGCAATCTAAACGGCATCTACATCCACGACTCGGCGGTGGCCGTGAATCCCAACTCTCCGCTGGCCTGTGCGTTAGACTTTTTCCGTGATCAGAGCAGCTTTCAGAACACGGTCGACCGCGTAACCTTAAACGGCGGGCGCGGGGCTATCTGCGCGGCCAACGTTGAGATAGCACCGCTTACCGTTTCAACTGGAAGGCTTATTAGCGGCAGCGTGGTGGGAGTTTCTACGGAAGTCATCGGTGATGGCGGCCCCACGGACTGGGCACGCGGCACCAATTTCGGCGGATTGCCCAGCACATTCAGTGTTGATATCTCCAACGTAGATGGAGAATCCAACCGTGCAGCAGCCATCGACATCGTTGACACTTCGCGACTATCGCTGACCAAGTTCACAAACTCGGACGTTAGCCAGATTGCTGCGGGAACCAAAGCCGCAGCTTTATCCGTGGATGGAGACTTTTGGGGTGCGGGAAGCCCCACCATCTTCCTCAACTATGGAACCTTTCTATTCGGTTCACCGCAAGCCACGCAGACCATTAACTTTCCCACAACCGTTAAATTTATTTGCAACGGCGCGACCGTGCAGGGATCTGGTGGAGGCAGCATCGGCATTAACTTCAACAACCTGCAACCCAATGCCAACATCTCAGGCTGTACGCTTCTAACCATGAATCCAACGGGTGCATCTGTCATTGCGGGAGCTACCGTAGCAGGAAATTCCAACACCTTCATTTTCACGCCATTTGCCAGTGCCGGTGGAGCTGTTTTGGCGGATGCGGTTAACGTAACCACCGGCCCACAGAAAGTATTTGAGAGAAACAACAGCACTACCGGCTATTGCCAGAGTACGGTGAGCGGAGTGTGGACGCTCTGGTGGGTGGATTGCGTCACCAAATTTTTAACTGTGGACTTGAGCGGGAATCTCAGCGCGCTTGGCACCCTGAGTTTCGGTGGCTTCAGCGCCAATAAATTCACCTTCGCAGGCGCCGCCACCGGGGCCAGGTCCATCCAGGCAGCAGACGGCAATATGTCCATCCCCGTGGTGGGCTCGCTGACCACCACCGCCGCGGCCACCGACAACGTAACCCTGCAAGGAGCCACCGCCTCCAGTCACTGTTCCCTTACCGCCACCAATGCCACCGCGGCCACCGACAGCACGTCCACTTACGTCAGCTCCAAAATCGCCAACCAGATCACCGTCACTCACCCAGCCTCCGCCGGGCGCAACTGGGACATCCTCTGCACGGCAAATTAATTCTGCGCTGCAAATTAAGCGCGCTGACCGGTCCCTCTTCGTAGGGGCACGGCATGCCGTGCGCTTTAGGCTAGGCGCCACCCCAGTTCGATTACTCCAACACAAGGAAAATTCATGAGTCAGGAGTTCTGCCGCGGCGTCTTTTCCGAATCCGACGGCACGCCGAGTTTTTCGCGCGTGGCCACCGGACTGATCGTGGCCTTCGCGCTGGGCTGGGTCACCCACCTGGTCTGGCACAACCACGCGCTCCCGGATTTTGGCGGCCTGGTGCTGTTCATCGGCGCGCTGTACAGCGTAAACAAAATTACCGCTGCCGTAGCCAAGGCGCCGCCAGGCGCGTAAACCGCCGACGAATGTTCGAAAGCGAGGACTAACCGAATGCCGGTCATACAAAGCTCGGGATATGGAACTGCCACCGGAGTGCTGGGCCTGGTGCGCGCGCTGCTCGACGATGCCGCGGTCAGCACCGGCGATGTGTTCACCGATGCCGTGCTCATCCCCTTCGTCAATAGCGCCTATCACCAGCTGCAATTCGCCATGGCCAATGCCGGCGTGGAAACCTTCATCCGCGATAACGTCGTGCTTACCGTGCCGCCGGTCATTTCCGTGGACCCCTCGCTGCAAGTGGTGCTCAACGACACGCAGAACCAGATGACCACGGTCAGTCCCACACCGCAGATTCCCACCGATCTGCTGGTGCCTACGCGCATCTGGGAACGCGCCACCGGCTCGAGCGAACCCTTCGTTCCCCTGGCGCAACGCAAAGACGGGCTGCCCAGCGAAAGCCAGCAGCAGCGCCTGCGCTATTGGGAATGGCGCACCGACGGCATCATTTTTCTCGGCGCCACCCAGTCCAACGACATTCGCGTGCGTTATGAATCCGTCCTGCCCGACGTGGCGCAAGGCAGCGACATGATCCAGTTGCGCGGCGCGCAAGACGCGCTGGCCTATTACGCCGCCTCGCTGGCCGCGCAGTCCCGCGGCTCCGCCGCGCGGGACTTCTACTCCGCCGGCGAAGAAGCCCTGCGCAAAATTCTGGTGCGCTCCGTCCGCAGGCAGCAGCACTCCATGCACCGCCGCAAGCCCTACGGCCGCCGCCGGACTTCCAATTCCTGGTAGCCCACAAAGACGAATTCCCATTGGGCACGTGAACGGCTGCGGGCTTTTGATTTTATTTAACGAAACGAATCAGGGGAGGACACGATTCATGGCGCTTTCATTGTCGGTCAAACAGTTCGATGTGGATTCAACAGGGAAGCAGGTATACGTGCTCGGCACGGTCACCGCCACCGGCAGTTATGTCACCGGCGGTGACACTCTGGATCTCAGCAACCAGTCGCTCATTCCGGCAGGCGCGCTGCCAAAACAGATTTCCGTCTTCACCCAGACCGGACAGGTGTTCAATTACGCCTGGATCCTGGGCTCCGCGCTCAACAACGGCAAGCTCAAAATTTACCAGGCCGGCGGCACCGAGCTCGCTGCAGGCGCCTATCCCGCCGGCATTACCGCCGACATCATCGCCTTCTCCGCAGTTTTCCCCAAGTTCCAGTAAAGCTCCGCGCTTTTCTTGCCTCGTTGGGGCGCGGCATGTTGTCTCCGCGAGCGCGCCCCGCCCGCCAGGAGCAAAAAGAATCTCGAACCCGGGAGTGTGAATTTTGAGTGTTGCTGGATTAGCGCCGTCGCCGCTGGAAGTTTTTGGCTCGCTGGTGACCTACACCGACCCCTCCAATCTCCCGGCCGGAGTCTCGCCCGATTGCCAGGACATTCAGTTCGTGCTGGGCGGCGTGAGGACGCGCGACGGCCTGCTCTCCGTCCTCGGCCAGTTGCCCGGCGGCGTCAACATCAACGGCCTGCGCAGCTACATCACCCAGGCCGGCGTGGCACGCACACTGGTCTTCGACAGCAAGGGAAACCTCTATCGCGAAATCACTCCTGGTTCCTTGCAGCTCCTCACGCCCGGCATCTCGGCGAATTCGTTTCTCGCTTCGGCGTCGATTTTCGGCCGCGAATACTGCGCCTTCTCAAATCTTCAGGCCGGCATCGACATGCCGCGGCAGTATGACGACAGCAGCAACTTCGATCGCGTCAGCCAGGTCGGCCCTGGCGAGGCGCCCGCGGCGGCAGATACCATCGCCAATATATCCAGCATCGCGCGCGCCGCTAACCTCGTCACCGTAACCACGGCCACCGCGCACAATCTTCTCGCCACCGATCAGGCGGTGATCGCCGGCGTCGCCGGGGGCGCCACTTCCTTCAACGGCACCTTCGCCGTCGCGGCCATCACCAGCTCCACGGTTTTTACTTTCGCGCAGACCGCGGCCACGGAAAGCGGCACTCCCAATACCGGCACCGCGAATCCGCTGGGCAATATCGCTCCAGGCGTTCACGGGATCACCGTAATTTTCAAAACGAGGCAGGGCTACCTGACCGCGCCCGCCGCGTCCTCCGCTTCCACCTGGACTGCGGCCGGATCGCGCAAAGTTACCGTGACCAATATTCCCACGGGCCCGTCGAACGTCATCGCGCGGATCGTCTGCTTCACCGGCGCGGGCGGCGCAAGCTTTTACTACGTCCCGGCATCGATGATCGTCGCCGACAACACCACCACATCGCTCACCGTCGACTTTTCCGAAGCGCTGCTGCTCTCCGGCAACAACGTGGACGCCCAGTTCAAACTGATCGAGCTGGGCGAGTGCTCCGGCGTGATCGGCTACGCCTCGCGCCTGTTCTGGTGGGGCGAGCGCGCCAGGCAGAATAACTGGGTGAATCTGACCTTCGATGGAGGCTGGGACGCGACCGGCATCGGCCGGCCGCTGGGCTGGCAACGCGACGCCACCTTTGGCGCCGGAGGCCAGCGCGAAGCGGTGGACGCAGCTTGGGCGGATTCCTACCGCATCAGCGGCGACGCCGTCACCGCCACGCGCGGACTCATCACCCAGACCGCCGTGCAGGATTCGCTGGGCGTCGCGCGCATTCAAAAAAATGTGGACTACTCCGTGCGCGCGCGCGTGAAACGCAGTGCGGTTCTTACCGCCGGAACATTGCACATCCATCTGTACAGCGCCACCGGCGCGATCAACACCACGGGATTGCAGTTGACCGCCGCCGCCGCCAACACCACGTGGACCGAGTACGTCGTCAATCTAACCGCGCCGCTCGCCTCCATCCCGCAGGATCTGCTGCTGCGTGTCTATGCCGACGGAACGCCCGGCCCCAATACCGAATCGTTCCTGGTCGACAGCATCGAGATTTTTCCCACCAGCCAGCCGGTCAACGGCTCGCTGGTCCGCGCCAGCCGGGTGGAAGATCCGGAAAGCTACGACGGCGTAACCGGGTTTCTGAACGTCGCCGAAAGCGACGGCCAGTCCGTACGCAGCGCTTTCGTGCTGCGCGGCAATCTTTATTTTGTCAAAGACCGCAGCCTGCACATGACCGCCGACGACGGCGTCAACGAACCGGCCAAGTGGAGCGTGATGGAAATTTCCCGCAAGATTGGCACGCTCTCGGCCCAGGGCGCCGACGTGGGCGACGACTTCGCAGTGATGGCCGGTCGGGACGGCCTGTTTTTATTTACCGGCGGCGAGCCGGAAAAATTATCCACGGAAATTCAGCCCACCTGGGACGCAATCAACTGGGCGGCGGGAGCCGCCGTGTGGGTGCGCGTCGACCAGCAGGCCAAGCGCATCCTGGTGGGCGTTCCCATGGGCGCCGCCACCCAGCCCAGCGACGTGCTGGTGATGGATTATCGCGACGGCTTTGACCCGCCCGTGCATACCTCGTTCGGCGGCGCCATCAAGGCGAGGCCCCAGTCGCGGCGCTGGACGCTTTGGAATGTTGCCGCGAACTCCTGCGCGATCATCGAGCGAGTCGACGGCACGGCCAAAGTATTTTTTGGAACAGGTGCGGCCAACGGGAAAACTTTCCAGCTCACCCCGGGACAGTTCTCCGACGATGGCCTGGCCATCGCCGGTTACTACACCACCGCGTTCCTGGCCGGGTCGGAAATTGGCTCCGTGCCGCCGGTCGGCCGCCAGCTTTTCGGCTACCTGGAGCTGAATGTTTCGGGCGCGGGAAGCCTTAACGTAACCGCGAATCCCCAGGGCGGCGTCAACCCGGTGGTGTTGCGCGCGTTGACGCTGGTGAATCCAGCCTCGCACGACACGGAAATCACCACGCGAATCTACAGCGAACGCGTCAGCTACAAGCTGGCCACCACCGCGCTCGGCCACTGGTTCACGGTGTCGAGGCTCACGCCGTGGCTCAGGCCGGCCCCCTGGTCGATGGTCCGCGGCGGGGTTTAAGCTCTCGGATCACGTGAAAAATCAGCATGCTGCAAATCCCCCAGATCGCGCAGACGCGCGAGCTCAGCCCGTATCTCTACGAGGCGCTTCAGAAAATCGTCGCAGCGGTGAACTCGCTCGGCAAACGCGTCGGCGTGGACCCGGTCCCCGCCGCGCAGAACGTCACCGGCGTAAATCTGCCGGCTCCGGCGGCTCCGGCTACGATCGCGGTAGCCGTAGCGCGCGGGATCTTCAACATCACTCTCGGGGCCAGTGCGGGTTCCACCACGGCGGCGCAATATTTCGTCGAGCTGGGTGCCGACCCGCTCTTCGCAGCGTCGGTGGTCTATCCCCTGGGTACATCCCTGGCCGCCAGCATTTCTCTTGGCAACGTGGTGCGCTACGTCCGCGCGCGCGCGAAATATCCAGAGTCGGGTTTCTCACCCTACGTCATCTTCGGCGGCGCGGCGCCCGTGGCGGTTACCGGAGGCTTGGCGCAAACCACCGACCTGCAAGCGAATCTGCCGCTCAACTACACCAACAACGCCACCGTGGATTCCATCGACGCCGGCTCCAGCGCCACCTTGCGAATCTACGGCATGGGCGGAGTGGGCTCGTCCTGGACGCGTTACACGGGGCAGGGAACTCAGACCCTTCCCGCAGGCACCATCACCGGGCTGGCTTATTCCACCACGTTCTACGTCGTCTGGACGGGTACGGCCTACCAGGCCTCCACCAGCCTGACCAACTCGGTAAACGATTCCTACATCTTTGCAGGTAAGCCCACCACCGTGGCCGCGGGCGGCGGCGGTGGAAGTCCAGGCGGCGGTGGAGGCACTGCGGGAAATGGCGGCAGAAACGTTCTGTAGTGAGCGACGGAAGTGGCGGAATTCCATGAGGGGATCAATGAGGGGATCAATGGCCGCAAAAATTATTGAGAAAACATTCGACCCCTCCGCGGGCGCAGTCGTGGTGACCATCGAGGACGATTTGGGCGTACGCAGCGTGCACACCCTGCACGTGCTCGAGCCGGATGGCAGCGATGCTCAGATCGCCCGTCACATGGACCACGCGCTCGCGCAGGCCGATGAGCGATCGGCAAAAATCTCTGTGGCGTTTAAGAAGCACGGATGGTCGGGGTGAGCGAAAGCCGCAACCAAACTGTCTACCGTAATCCTTTTCGCCCTGCCACGAACCCGTTTGGAGGATAATGTGAAAGTGAACTTCCCCAAGTCCGTGCTCATCGCACTGCTTTGCTGCGCGTCCGCCGGCGCTCAAGTCCCGCCGGCTGGAGTTGGTTTACTCGCATCCGCTCACGCGGTCGGGGATAAGGCCGCATCCATGGTGGATCCGGTGAGTGGCGCGGTATTGTACCGGCTCTCTGATCGCACGCTGTGCCCGCAGGGCGCGGCCCACTATTATTCCTACACGCCGCAGTTCAGCCCGTCCGGACGTATGGTTTTTACCTGCCGCTACGACGCCACAAATCAAAACTTGCGCCATCAGGTGGTCTACGACGCCGATTTTAAACTGCTCTACGCCGACGCCGGCGCAGCGGCCGGCTACCGCGGCGACTGCACTGAAATCATGTGGTCTACGGTCAAGGAAACGCTGTACTGCCTGACAGGAACGACGGTCATTGAGCTGGATCCTTTCAAGAAAACAAATCGCGTGGTCCTCGACCTCGCCAAAAAAACGCCCCTGATGGACTCCGCCGGCCTGGCTCATCCCGGTAATCGCGCGCTGCAGTTTATTGTTGGCCCGGGCGATCGCATGACCGTGCACATCCAGTCTGGGGTGAACTATAACGGCAGCAACGTTGTCGGCATCGCCGCGTTTGACGCGAATGGCGCGTACGCGCAGATGCTCGTGCCCGTCGCCGGGGACACGGCTCCCTCCGGCTTCGATGAAGTGCAGTTTTCACAAAGCCCCAAGGGCCGCATGACTCTGGTCTATGGCGCGGCTCCAAATTTCAGCTATACCGCCGACCTCTCCAGTCGCGTGCAGTTCGACGACAATCACGGACACCGCGGCTACTTTAACGGCTCCAACGGAAGGTCGTACAAAGTCAACGCGGTAAATAATACTCTGACCGGCAAAAGAGCCGGACAGGTGGGCCAGATTGGCTGCGTCGTGGCTGGCAAGTGGCGCCCGGCTTTCGCCTTGTACAACGTGGAGACTGGAAAAAAGGAATTCGAATTCAACTGCGGGCCGGCGCCCGAAATTATTGCCGGCGATCATTTCTCCAGCTCCGCGGCGCCGGATGTCTGGTTCGGAAGCTCCGACAATATGATTGCGCGCTACACCGCGCACTATGACGCGTCGGGAAACCCTAACCAGGTGACCACCGAGACGGTCACATCGTTGGTCGGCTCAAATCAGAAGATCTGCGGCTACTGGGCATTTTCCCGGGCCAATTCCGACTCGACCGGAACCAAAGCGCTCTTCGATTCCACCGCCGGCGGCGGCTGCAAGACCGATGTATACGTGGTGGCCATCGGCGGCGTAGCCCCGCCTCCGCCACCGGCGCTCGCCTGCACGCTCAATGGCAACATCCTGCACTGCACCCCGCCATCGGGTAATCCGTTCACCATCGTAGTCACGGAACCCTAACCGCGGCACGCCTTGGTGATTCCGAACCCCACGCTTTTCGCGGTGAGGAATCTGCGCCCGTCATTCAGAGCGTAGCGAGGAATCTCTCTTCGGCTACGCTCAACCAAAACTACATGAAAGTCCGCCACTATCGTCCGGAAGACGAACCCGCGCTGCGCGAGCTGCATCGCAAACAAGGCTTGGCCTACGAACTTCCCGATATCAACGACCCGATCTTCATGACCAAGCTGGTCCTCGAAGACGACCACGGCCGGCCGGTCATGGCCATCCTCGCGCGCGTGAGCTGCGAGCTCTATCTGCTGGGCGATCCGCAAGCCGGCACCCCGCGCGAGCGGCTGGCATCGTTCCTGGCCCTGCACGGTATCGCCGAACGGGAGTTGCGTAGCCGCGGCCTCGAAGACGGAACCTGCTGGCTCCCCCCAAAAATCGAAAAAGCCTTCGGCAGGCGCCTCGGTAAATTAGGCTGGATCCGAGACCCCTGGCCTTCTTACTCACGCCGCATCCTCTAGCGACGCAAACACAGACTACACGCAAGCTTATTGAGGTGTTAGCCCCGCGGATTTCATGATGCGCGCGGCGCGTTCGCTCTCGCTCACCACGAAGGACGCGAACTCCGGCTGAGTCAGGCTCATCGGATCGGCGCCATGCTTCGCCGACCAGTCGCGCAACTCCGGTGTAGCTAAAACGCTCGCGATATCCTTCGCGAGCTTGTCCACCACTGCGTCGGGAGTGCCAGCGGCCACCCAGACTCCGTACCAGATCGGGAAGTCATACCCGGCGACGCCAGCCTCCGCGATCGTAGGAACTTCGGGGAGCAGGGACGAGCGTTTCTTGGTGGTCACGCCCAGCGCGACGAGCTTGCCGGCACGGATACCGGCGAGGGCGAACTCGATGGGCGACATCATGTACGTGATGCGGCCTGCGACCGTATTGGCAATGACTTCGGCAATCGAGTCGCCATGTCCAGGGGCACGTATACGGCTTTAATGCCCGCCGCTCGATCGAATTCCTCGAGTCCCAAGTGCGTAGCCGTGCCCGTACCGGTGGAACCGAACTTCAGCTCCCCTGGTTTCGCCTTGGCCGCGGCAATGAGCTGCCCGACAGTAACAATGCCCGACAGTTTGCTCGCGACTATAACGTAGGGTTGGCTGGTGAGTGGAGCGACCGGGATGAAGTCTTTCAGCGGGTCGTAGGGAAGGTTTTTCACCAGTGCGGCGCTGTAGGCCAGAGCGCTGGTGTGCACGAGCAATGTGTGCCCGTCGCCCGGCGATTTCGCGACCAGGGCCGGCGCTGCCGTGCTTCCTGCCCCTGGATGGTTCTCGACGGACACCAGCTGGCGCCACAACCGAGAGAGCTTGGGGCTGAGGGCACGGGCCACCAGGTCAGGCCCACTGCCGGCACCGAACCCCTCGATCATACGCACTGGCCCCGTTGGATAGTCGAGGGAGCTTTGCAGCATCACTGTCAGCAAACAAATAACCCCTAAAACCATTCGAGTCAACATTGCTCTACTCCCTTACCACAATCTTGATGTTGGACGTGAATTCCCGATTCTCCGCGGCAAGGTCGCTTTACGTCAATTAAGATCTGCTCCGCTGAAGGTGGAACGAGCCAATTCGCCTATGTCAGCCCGGTTTTCACCGTTCCACGCATCACCGACTCGCTTCGAGCGCGTGCAGCGGGGCGCGATTGCGCACGACCGGCTGCGGCGCGTCACCCTTCAACATCAGCCACAGGATGCGGTTGTACACCTGATCGTCCACGCGATCGGGCGCGTTGAGGTCCAATCCTTCAGACATGCTCGCGGCCGGCGTGTTCTGAGGATTTTTCTCATTCAGATCCTGCTTAGGCGTGATCGGATCGAAGGGCGCGAGGTCGGGCGTCGGGGCGAAGATGTCAGCCAGCGAGCGGCTGAAGTAATCGAACTTCGAGAGCCGCCCCATGCCGAGGATGTCTTCGATCGCGGCCACCACATCCGTAGTGTTGATAAAGCGATGCATCGTGCCCGGCCGGTTGTAGGCCGAGATCGCGTAGAACGGCGCGCGGTGTGAATCGACGTGATCGGGGCCGGCCTGCGCGTCGTCTTCGACGACGAAGATCACCGTGTCCTTCCAGTACGGGCTGTGCGAGAGCGCTTGCACAATTCGGCCGAGGGCGAGATCGTTGTCGGCCATGCAGGCATACGGCGTGCATTTGCCCGGCCGCGCTGCAGTGAGGTGATCCATGGGTAGCCACAGGAGCTCGAGCTGTGGCATGTTGCCCTCGCGCACATAGCGTTGCTGCTCTGCAATCCACACGTCCGCGCGCTTCTGATCGGGCGTGACCAGATCGAAAGGAGCGTAGTCGAAATTCACATCAGCGCCGAGGTCGCGTTGTGTGACCATTTCTCCATAGTCGCGGAATGTGACGCCGGAGCGCTTCGCGAGTGTCCACAGGAAGCCGCGCTCCGGCTCGTCGGTATCTTCACCATCGATCTCGCCGCGCTTGCCTGCGTAGCCCGAGGGAATCGTCTTCTCGCCGTAGTCGGTCACGTACGCAGCCGTGGACCAGGTGTGGCCCTGCGCGCTGACCTCGGCGTTAACAAAGAAGCGGTCGAAGAGTCCAAAGCGCCGCGCCAGCGCGTGATGGTTCGGCGTAACGGTGATGTCGGGGAAGTAGACCAGGCCGGCGTCGCCGTCGCCCTCCTTGATGTCGCCGAGCACCTGATCGTAGGTGCGATTCTCTTTGATGATGTAGATCACGTGCTTGAACGGCGGATACTGCCGCGTCGCAGGGCTTCGCTGCCAGTTGTTGGCGGCGGCCACGCGCTGAGAAAAGGCGGTCAGTTGGACTGCGCTCATGGTTGACGGCAGCAACCGCAGGCTTCCGTTCAACTGTCCAAGCGTGTAGGCCCGCGGCTTCTCGTCTGGCCAGTTGGTAAGTGGGACAGGGCCGTCTGGATTGGCGTGCGTGCCGTGGCCCTTGCCCGAGACCACCAGAAGCTGCTTGCCGACTTCTGCGACCGCGCTCGGATACCAGTCGGTTGGGATGCGTCCGAGGAGCTTGCTCGTGGCGAGATCGAAAACAGCAATGGCGTTGTTATCGGCTTCCGCGATCAACAGCCGCTTTCGACCCCAGCTGATCGCGAGCGCGTTGGGCGTACTGCCTTCCGGCGGTGTGCCCGGCGCGGAATCGTGAAGATAACCTGTCACTCGACGGGAGTGGGTGTCGACAATCGCGACGCGATCACTGCCGGCAAGGGCAACGTAAAGTCGCAAGCCAGATACTGCCAATGCTGAGGGGTGGCGGCCGACTTTAATGCGCCCGAGATCGGCGAGCTTGCCGTCAGCAAGAACACGAAACTCTGAGACGGTCGTGCCGCCCCAGGCGGAGACGAACACATGGCCGTCGGCGCTGAGTATGACGCCGTAAGGGTAGTGATCGGTGGGGAAGCGCTGTGCGATCTCGCCCGTCTCGGTGTCTACGACCGCAAGGCGATCACCGACGTTCTCCGCCACGTAAACGAACTTGCCATTCGCCGCGACCGCGATGCCCGCCGGATAGCTCGTGCCCGTGCCGTCAGCAGTTTTCGTCTTGGCCAGTTCAAATTTATTCGCGAGCGTCGCTGTGCCATCCTTCCACGCGTAATTGAAGAGCGTATCGGTGTTGCCGCCGGAGACGTAGAGCGTGTGGCCGTCGGGCGAGAAGGCAGCGCCGTAGAATGCGCCATCCTGTAGAAGTGTCTGCGTGACCTGCCGCGTCTTCAGGTCGATGACTTGGATGCCTTGCTCGCGCCAACCGCTGAGCACCACCACCGCTTTGTTCTCGTCGGGCGCGGCCACCACGTTGAGCGGCATGCTACCGAGTTCGACAGCATCACCGATGGGATCGAGGCGGACGCCAGTAGGTAAGAGCCCAGTGGGTAAGAGCCCAGTGGGTAAGAGCGACGTCGAGACAGAAGTCTTTCGAAGGATCTGGTCTTCCCCGTGGTGTTTGTGCTTCGGGATAACTCTGCCGCCTGGGGCAACGGTTTGAGCGGGCAAGCACAGGGCATTCAGTAACACCACAACGAGCAGCTTCAGTGTATTGGACATCGTTAACTCTCCCCAGGCCGCCGATTATAGGCAGCGGCCGTTGACATAGGCAACGGTCACGCTCATCAGACGTTGCTAAGATTCCGGGTGAGTGGTCGGCAATCCGGAAGTAATCGGGGCACACATGACCTCGTACGATGCCTCGCGGTCATGATGTCACGGCATCAGCACACTCACCAAATCCTGCCTCATGCATACGACTGCTGCTGGATCGTTCAGAATTTTCCAGCTCTGGGCGCCAGGCCCGGTCCGAGGCTAATGATCCGGGGCAGCACAGATCTCACCAGGCATCGTTCGACGCCACAGCATCGCCAACCACAGACCAACCACGAAAGGGAACTGGCCGCCGCAGCGCGGCGCAGGGGAGGCAACCATGGGAAGGGTAGCGACACAAACCAGAACAGCAATCGACCAGCAAACCGCGCAGCAGAACCAGATCAACCAGCAACTGCTCGGCGATCGCGCCCAGGGGCGCAGCCTGACTCAGAGAGGGTGAGGAGGGGCAAGAATAGAGCTACATCAGTCGCGAGTCGATACAAGCACTGAGTGCGGCGACGGCGGCATCGGATGAAACTCGTGCCGGGAGAAGCCTGCGCTCTTGAACATTTCTTCGAGTTCCGCACGCGTATATGCATCCCCCGCTGGGGTTTCACAAAGCATGATCAGCGCAAATGCGGCCGGCATGGGTGGAGCCACGCGATCCTCGTTGGGCACAAACTCCAGCGTGGCAACTCTTCCGCCCGGCACGAGCGCGGCGCGCAGTTTCGTGAGCAGCTTGACAATCGTAGCTCTATTAAAATGGTGAAGGAAGTTCGGCAGCAAAACAAGATCGTACCCGGTCCCGATCTCCACGTCGAAAACGCTTCCGGGCAGCGTCTTGTACCGCTCCGCCACCCCGAACTTCTTTGCATTCTCGCGTGCTACCTCCAGCACGTTTTTCCAATCGACCGCAGTGACCTCTGCTTTAGGATTGGAGCGCAGCACAGCTATCCCAAACAGCCCGTGCCCTGCTGCGATGTCCAGCACCTTCAGGGGGCGCGTCTCGTGGCTCAGCACGATCTGGGCTAGTCCTTCGGACGCCATCATCATCATCGGCGCCATGGAACGCGCGAACGCCACCCATATGGGCGATTCAGGATCGAGCGCATAATTCTGCTCGCAGCCGCCGTGTTTGACGGCATTTGTCAGGTCTCGGAAGTTTTCGCGTAGGTGGTCGCTAAGCAGGAATTCAGTGCAGGAGCCCATGTACGACGGCGAGCTCCTATCGAGGAACATCGCGCTATCTTCCGCTAACGAATACTGATCTCCGGACTTGCTCAGAAACCCGTTCACTACCAAGAAATCGCACAGAATGCGGGCTCCGCGCTCGGCAACGCTGCACCGGCGTGACAACGCCTCTGCCGTCGTCTGCCCCGCGCCAATTGCCGTAAAGATGTCCAGCTCGATCGCACCGCGGATCGCTTCCGTCAGGTGAAATCCGTTGATGGCCTGAAACAGGCGGAAAGGAGATGCTTGCGGTTGCGCTGAATCAATCGGAATCGCTGGCATGTTTACCCCTTGGCCGAAGATTCTACCCCCCAAGCGCCCCCAGTAGTACAGGTTCTGAAGGTGTTTGACCCGCAAGCCGGAAGTAGCGGTACGAATTGGGTTTCGGGAATAACTTCCGCATCGCCCGTGATTCGCTCAGAATCGCCGGACATAAGCAATTTGACTGTAGGAGTCGCCACAGCAGTCCTTGTAATCGTTTCGCTGTCCAGCTCCGAACGACACAATGTGCAAAAACGGCAAAGATCGGAGGGAAGCTCAGAGTCGGGCGGATTGGTCTAGGAGCGTTCGACCTTGGGCGTCGACTGAGCTCCTAGCGGTTCGCGGAAAGGATCCATCGGAACCGGCGCGTACTCGACCGCGATGATCTCGAGATGCTCCGTTTTCGCGGGCGCACGCAGTTCCACGCGGTCGCCGGGGCTCGCCTTCATCAACGCATTAGCCAGAGGCGAGCGCCAGCTGATGTAGCCGCGGTCGAGGTCCACCTCGTCGATGCCGACGATCGAGACGACGTGTTTCAGGCCGGCGGCGTCCTTGTAGGTCACGGTTGCGCCGAAGAAGATGCGAGTTGCGGCTGACCCCTGCCGCGCAGCGGCGGGATCGGTGACCGCGGCGGCCTCGATGCGTTTCGTGAGAAAGCGAATCCGCGAATCAATCTGGCCTAACCGTCGCTTGCCGTAGAGGTAGTCGGCGTTTTCACTGCGGTCCCCATTACCAGCAGCCCACGCTACCACCTCTACCACCGCGGGCCGCTCGCGCCTCAGTAGGAACTCAAGCTCGTCTTTCAACCGCTGCAATCCGGCTGGCGTGATGTAGTTCTTGAGCGTCGGCCCCGCTGGCTCCGGCCGAGGGCCTCGGAGTGGCCGCTTTTCTCGCATTTGCCAATCTGCCATTGGATTTCGTGTACTTGCGGATGACCCCATCTCGAATCCGCTGCGACTACCACGTCACCTCAGCGGTCTCAGAACTAGGCCCAGCCGAGCTCCTTGAGCGTCAGACCGGCGTTCCATACTTTGGTCATGTGGGCGATTTTGTCGCCGTCGAACTGCATGATGTAGACGTAATCCGTTCTGAACTTTCGACCCGTGGGAGGAACCGGCCCACCTTGCCCGGTATGCGTTCCAAAGAAAATTCCGTAGGCGGCGACATTGTTCCGGGAGCTGTCCGTCGCGAATGATTTCACTTCGTAGCGGGCGTCCGGCAGGACGGTTAACATGCCTTTCATCCAGTCTGTGTACTGCGCGAGCGTTTTGAACTCCAGCAATGGTTCCGCCTATGCCGAGAATGTCGCATTCGGCGTGCAATACGCGCGGCAGACTTCCCATCCCTTGCCCGTTTCGCATGCGTCGAAGAAAGCTTCCGCAACGTCCGTGATCGATGCTGTTTTCGGCATCATGATGGTCTCCTCTTTTTCTACGTGACACTTCGGACCGGCATGTATTCTCCGCAGGGTAGCACAACTCGCTCGCATCGATTACCAGAAGGTGGTCGGCAGTCCGGAAGTTATTCACTTCACCGGCCTATCACCGAGCGTCGTTAGACGCCACAGCATCACCAACCACCAACCAACCACGAAAGGGAACTGGCCGCCGCAGCGCGGCGCAGGGGAGGCAACCATGGGAAGGGCAGCCACACAAACCAGAACAGCAATCGACCAGCAAACCGCGTTGCAGAACCAGATCAACCAGCAACTGCTCGTCGATCGCGCCCAGGGGCGCAGCCTGCTGATGCCGCAGTTTCAGCAGATGCTGCAGCAGGGCTATTCGCCGCAACAGCAGGCCGCCATCACCGACCAGTCCATGGGCTCGCTCGGCAACGTCTACGACGCGCTGCGCGAGCGCGCCGGCAATCGCCTGGCGCAAACGCGAAACTCCGCTGGATACGGCGAGACGCTTGACGAGATGGCCAGGCAAGAGGGCCGCGATAAGTCCGGGTTGGCGCAACAAAATCAGCTGGGCTTCGCCAATGAGGAGCAGCAACGACGCCTCGAAGGCCTGCAGGGCATTGCCTCGCTTTATGGCGTGGACACCAACCTGCTCGGACACGGACTGGGTATTCCCGCCGACCTGCTTCGCTCGCGCGTGGCCGCCTCGCAGGGCAATAACGGAATTTTCAATTCGCTGCTGGGAGCGATCGGGCAGATCGGCTCCTCGGCGATCGGCACAGTTGGCGGATGAGTCCGAGGAGTTCCATGAACCCGCCGAATCCTCATTTCCCAGACGAGCGGCTGGACCATTTCCTCGTGGTAGTGGTCGACCGCCTGGCGCGCATCGAAACCAAGCATGACGCGGTGATCGCGCACCTCGCCAAGCTCAACGGAACCGTGGCCCACGACGGCGCCCGCATCAACGCCCACGACCAGGAGTTTGCCAGGATCAGCGGTGCCGCCGGCATCATCGCCGCGCTCGTCGCCGCCGCCGTAAGCGCGCTGCTGCCCCTGCTCCGCCTCTGGTTCGGGCTGTAACTCTCCGGGCTCCAACTGTGACCCGAGAAGACATGATCGCCATGGCCAGGGCCGCCGCCGCGCGATACGACCTTCCGGCGGAGCTGGTGTGCGCCGTGGTGGAGCAGGAGAGTGCCTGGGATCCTTATGCCATTCGCTACGAGCCGGCGTTTTATGACCGCTACATCTACCCCATGGCCCTAAAGCGCGCGCTGAGCGAAACCGAGGCGCGCGGGCGGGCATTTTCCTGGGGGTTGATGCAGACCATGGGCGAAGTAGCCAGGGAGTTCGGATTCTCCTCGAGATTCCTTTCCGCGCTATGCGACGCGCAGGCCAGCCTCGAGCTCGGGTGCAAAGTCCTGGCCCACAAACTGGCCGTGAACCAGGGAAATGTCGAGCGCGCGCTGCTGGCATGGAATGGTGGCGGCAACCTCGAGTATCCCGCGGAAGTGCTCGCGCGTCTGGAAAACTACAAAATATAAGCGTTCGTTCCTGCGATATCTCACCAGCGGCCCTAACCAAGATCACTCGACTCCGTCTTTGTAGCGAGAAAACCATGGACGCAAAACACTGGGCATTAATCGTTGCAATACTTCTCTTGCTGGGCACTGGCTCAGTAATGGCCAACTCCTGGCTGTCCGCGCACGACGCCCAGGTGAAGCTGGCCGCCACCGTCGAATCGCAGAACTCCGTGATCGCCGCGGCGGAGCGCCGCGAACAGGACCCCAGCGAGCAGCTCCGCAACACCCTGCAACAGATCGAAAACCTCAAGCGCGACGTGCAAACGCCGCAGCAGGTGATCCAGGCCATCCCGCAGTACCTGCCGCAACTCCCGGTACCGATCCGCGTAGAACAGGCCCCGGCCGAGCCCGGCAAGCCGCAGCCACCACCGGTGGTAACCATCCCGCCCGAAGATTTGAAGACACTCTACGACTTCAGCGCCGACTGCGCGGCGTGCAAAGCGGAACGCGATACGCTCAAGGCGTCAATGGCCGACGAGCTGCAGAAGGGAATTGCGCTGGCTCGCGAGCGCGACGCCGCAATAAAAGCCGCCAGGGGCGGAGGCTTCTGGAAAAGAACCGCACAAGCAGCCAAGTGGCTGGGCATCGGAATAGCCGTAGGATATTTCGCCCACCACCGCTAACCCGATAGGTATGCGGGCCCAACAACAAATGCCCTTCCAACGCTTCCCGTTTGCTTGTGCGATCTCAGGTCCGCGAAGGCGATCAGCTAACGCCCACAGTAATTAGGATGGCACCACCTACTTCATATCCACCGCGAGAAGCGACCACGAGACTCCTTTAGAATGGACTGGCAGAACTATTTGGTGGTCTGGCTACGATTTCACTTGACAGGTATGGGTCCGATAAGATATATTATGTTAACTACGAACGATCCTTAGATCAGGTCGATTTGCCTATGATTGGGCTGCCAAATCCACTTCCCCGCGGCTGATAGACCTGCCGTCCATGCGAGTTTTTCTTTGAGCGGCCTCGGGGCACGAGCCGTCCGGACCAGCAAAAGTCGAAGCCCGATTACCTTGCTAAAGACTGGGCTCAGGGTTTCTTGGTCGGCGCTGGCTTGGTGTGTTCAGCGGCAGCTAGTTCGAATTGGATGTATTGCTCGAGGGATTCGCGGTCGCCACCGACCATGCGGCGTCCGTTAACGAAAACGGTGGGGGTGTTGGCGATCTTGAGGTCGATGCCTTCCTGGATGCTGCGCTCGACGGCGGATTTGGTCTCAGGCGCGGCCATACAGGTCTTGAAAGCCGCCTGGTCGACGCCCAGGGTGGCGGCCTGTTCGAGGACCTTGTCGTAGGCGGTTTCGGGTTTGATGAGGTCCTGCGCGTCGTAAATAGCGTCGAAATAGGTCCAGAAGGCTGCGGGGTTTTGACGAAGGACGCAGCGTCCGCCGAGAGAGGCGGTCATGGCCCAAGCATGAATATGGGTGAGGGGGAAATCGCGGAAGACGAAGCGCACTTGGGGGTAATTGGGGCGCAACGGTTTCAAGACCTGCTGAAGCTGCCGGCAACTGGGACACTGAAAATCGCCGTACTCCACAACTACTACGCGTGCGTCGGCAGGGCCTTCCGAGGCGGCATCATCCAGATTAATCTTCTGGCGGATGGCAGCGAAGGGGTCACCGGTCATGTCGCTCAGTTCGCCTTGCACAATAAAGCGTCCGTCGGAGGAAACGAAGACCTGGCCGGAGTTGGTGTCGCCTGCAAAAGAGACCTCCAGCGAGACCTGGAGCAGACCCGGGACCGGAGTGGCGGCAGGCGCTCCAATCTTAACTACGTATTGCGGTCCCCACGCGTACATGGTGCGCAGGTAGCGCTCGACGCGTCTGGAGAGCACTGAGGAATCGCCGGGGGACGTTGTTGACGATTTGTGCGCAGGTGTGGCCGAAGTTTTGGGAGTTTGTGCGGCGGCGGAGAGGGCCGCCAGCAGAACAAATGTTGCCAATCGAAGGTAACTCAAATTTCGTTCTCCTTGAGGTCTAAGAAAACGCGCTCCATGCGATTACGGGCGCGGTTCGTTGTTTTTCACCAGCCAATACCTGTTTACCAGCACAAACCTGTTAACCCGCAGAAACGTTTGTTCACGCTAGGAGCTTTTAGGCGGCGCAATTCCCGCCTCGACATTTTCTGGTGCAATCGCTTCCGCCACAGGACGAGCGCTGCCGGCCTGAAAGGCTTGCGCGATGGGAACTTTTCTGCCGATGCCAAACGCTTTGGAGGTGATTTTGAGTCCGACCGCGGCCTGCTGGCGTTTATATTCGCTGCGATCGACCCGGCGGGCGATGTCGCGCACGAGATCAAGCGGCAGGCCGTGATTCGCGGCGATCTCCTCGGGACTTTCCAAGTCTTGAAGATAGAATTTCAGAATGCGATCGAGGACGTCGTAGGGCGGCAGGGAGTCCCTATCGGTTTGATTGGGGCGCAGCTCGGCGGAAGGCGGTTTGAGCAGAGTTTCCGTAGGAATCACTTCCCTTCCAGCATTGATCATCTTGGCCAGCTCGTAGACCATGGTTTTCGGGACGTCGGAAATTACCGAAAGGCCGCCAGCCATGTCTCCATAGAGAGTGCAATAGCCCACGGCCAGCTCGGATTTATTTCCGGTGGTGACGAGAAGCGCGCCAAATTTATTGGAGAGGGCCATCAGGAAATTGCCGCGAACGCGCGCCTGGATATTTTCTTCGGTGGCGTCCGCAGGGGTGTGGCCGGAGCGGGCGTCGAAAGCCGGGGCGAGCGCCGCGCGGTAGGCGTCGAAGACCGGGGTGATCGGCAGGGTAAGAAAGTTAATGCGCAGATTTTGTGCGAGCTGCCGGGCGTCGCGCAAGCTGCCTTCGGACGAGTACGGTCCGGGCATGGCCACGCCGAGGACGTTCTCCGCGCCCAGTGCTTCCACGGCGATGGCGGCGACGACGGCGGAATCGATTCCACCACTCAAGCCGATCAAAACTTTCTTAAACCCGCATTTGCGGACGTAGTCCGCAGTGCCGCAGACCAATGCGCGGTAGGCGGCTTCCAGCTCGTCTTCGATCACCGGATGAATCTCGCCTTGATTGGTCTGCGTGTCAAAGAGAACCAGGTCCTCTTCGAAGGAACGCGCGCGCGCCACCAGTTCCCCTTGCGCGGTGATGGCGGCGCTGCAGCCGTCGAAGACCAGGCTGTCGTTGCCGCCCACCTGATTGACAAAAATAATGGGGCGGCGGTGATGCACAGCAATGGAGCAGAGCATAGCCAGCCGCAGGCCGTGTTTGCCGAGCTGGTAGGGCGAAGACGAAACGTTGATGATTATGTTGGCACCCTTTTCCACCAGCTCGGCGACCGGGTCGCGCGCGTAGAGTGGATGCGCCCAGAACTGTTTGTCGTTCCAAACATCCTCGCAGATGGTGATGCCGAGTTTTTCTTCACCGAACTGGAGGACGTGCTGGGTGTGGGCGGGTTGAAAGTAACGGCTCTCGTCGAAGACATCGTAAGTGGGCAAGAGCATCTTGCGCTGAACGAACTGGATTTTGCCGTGGCCGATCAGCGCGGCGCAATTTGCCGCTGACTTGCCGGTATTGTCCTGCGCGTGGCCCACATAGCCCACGATGGAGGGCAGGGTTATTTCGCCGGCAAGGATTTCGAGCTCGCGCTGATTGCGCTCGAGGAAAGCGGGGCGCTCGACGAGATCGAGCGGCGGGTAGCCGCATAGCGCGAGCTCGGAAAAAATAGCGAGATGCGCGCCGCGGGACTTGGCTTGGGCGGCGAGATCAAGCATGCGACGGGAATTGCCGGCAAAATCACCGACCGTCGGGTTGAACTGCGCGAGAGCGATGCGCATGGATACAGCTAGGATACGAAGGGTGCGGGAACAATGCAAATGCGGACAACCTCCGGTGGCGATGTCTATTCAGGGTGACTTCGACGGGCGAGCAGCGAAGCCAAGGCTTCGCCGGAGGCGCTGACCGGGGAATCGCTGGACCATTCGCGATAGAAAAGATGAGTGAGGGAGAGGAAAGAATTGCGCAGCTCGTTTGCGCGCAGCAGGTGTTCGGGGTTGCGCGGGCCATTAGGAAAAGATAACTGCTCGTGGGTAAAGGTCTCGAAAACCAGCGCGCCATTGGGGCGAAGCGAGCGCTCGATGAATGGAAACAGCGAGCGTTGGAGATAGCGGAAGCAGAGGATTACGTCAAAGGCCGATTCCGGGAGGGTGAAATTTTCCAGGTCGGCTTGCAGGAATAGAAGCTTGGGGCCGTGGAGCGATGGCCTGGCGGGCGCGCTTTTTGCGGAGACCCGGACGAAGGGCAGTTTGCGGCTATGCGCCGCGGTGGCGGCGAGGTCGAGTGCTGCGGCGGAAAAATCAACGGCAGTGACGTGCCAGCCAAGCTCGGCCAGGGCGATGGCGTTCTGCCCTGCCCCACAGGCGATGTCCAGGGCTCGTCCGGGCGGGAGA
>JAAFGT010000004.1 GCA_010365215.1 Acidipila sp.
TGCCGAGCAGGAAATCATGGAAGTTGGAGGCGGTGACGGTGCCCGCGGTTTCATTGTCCCCGCCGTTGGCTGGCTCCGTCTTGCGGTTCCAGCGGCTGCCCGCGCCAACTTTCAAATTGTGCCGGCCGAAGATGTAGGAGATATCGTCCTTCAGCTGGAAGTTATCGGAATGATTTTCGAAAGGGGTGCGGTTATTGAGCGGGCCAAACACATCAACCCCCGAGCCGGTACCGCCGTTCATCAGGGTGGGGAAGGAGCCGCTGGTTTCCGGGAAGAGCTCGGTGTAGGTGAAACCCTGGCGGCCGGAAATCGCGGGGTCGGATGTAGCGCCGGTGTGGTGGTTGAGAAAGTTGCGGGAATATCCGAAATCAAAGTCGTTGACCAGCCGGGAACTGAGCGTAGATGTAAATTTGATGATGGCGCTGCGGCCGATCCAGCTCCAGTCGGTGTTTACGTCAGGGAAGTTGTCGCCGGGGCCAAAGACTTCATTGTTGACGCCGATCAGAGCCTGCTTCATCTGGATGTAGCGCCCCATGAGCGTATGGTTGGAGCCGAAGTTGTGATCCCAGCGGCCCAGCCACTGATGGTCGTTGGTAGTCTTATTGCCGCTGACAATGTAATTGTTGCCGGAGGCCGCCGGAGCATTGGGCATGGGGTAGCGCGCCAGAAAGGCCGCGGCGTTGGGGTCGATCATATTTGCGGGAACGTTGAGGGCGCCGGCACCGCCATTGACGATGAACTCAAAGGGATCGACCGGGAGCACGGTGCAAGGCTGGGGAGTAGCCGTGCAGGCGGGATCGAGAATGCCCATGCGCTGCCGCGCGGAGGGCACGTTGTCACTGAAAGCGCTGCCGCGGATTTCGCGGCGCCATTCGGCCGAGGCGAAGAAAAAGTCAGACTTCTTCCCGGTGTTGAGTTTGCCGGGAATCCAGAAGGGGCCGCCGACGCTGAAGCCGAAATTGTTGTAGCGCAGCTTGCTCTTGGGGACGCCGCCGGCCCGGAGGAAAGGGTCGCTGGCATCGAGAGCGTCGTTGCGCAGAAAGTCGTAAGCCGATCCGTGAAATTGCTGCCCGCCGGTTTTGGTAATGATGTTGATGATGCCGCCGGTGGCGGAACCGAACTCCGCGCTGTAGTTGTTGCGCAGGATTTTGAACTCTTCAATGGAGTCGATGGATGGGGTGACCAGCAAGTTGCCGTTGCCGCCGCTGTCGAGGTTGTATTGACCGTCCAGCAAAAAGACGTTGGAGTTGGACTGCGAGCCGTTGACCGAGACGCTGGTGTCGCTATTGAGGCCGACTCCGCGGCCTACTTTGCCGTTGTCGGGAGCGACGCCGGGCATGAGGTCGACGAGCTGATTGAAGTCGCGGCCGTTGAGGGGAAGGTTTTGGGTCTGCGCGGCGCCGATGAGATTGGAAACTTCGGCGGTTTCGGTTTGCAGAGGCGAAGCATCGGCCTCGACGGTAACCGTTTCGCTGACCGAGCCTATGTTGAGCACGAAATTGACGTTTAATTTATCGTTAACGTCGAGATGCACGCCGGTCTTCTGTTGCTTGGTGAAGCCGGTCTTCTCGACGGAGAGGGTGTAGTCACCGACCGGAAGCACGTTGAAAAAGAAAACGCCCGCGGGAGTGGTGGAAGTGGAGCGCGTGGCGCCGGTGGTGGCCTGCAGCACATTGACGCTGGCATCGGGGACGGCGGAGCCGGTGCCATCCGTGACCGTTCCGGAAATAGTTCCGGTAGTCTCCTGAGCGCGCAGGGCGGGAGGGAACACTAAGCAGAGGGCCAGAAGGCCAGCCGACAACAGGGAGCAAAACGCGGACTGCAATCGTTGTGATGCGAGCACTGTGCACCCCCTCACCAGAGTTCCCCGTGGGCCAACCTCAGAAAATGCCTTGGAAAACCGGACGCTGCGCGTGATTTATTAAAGTTTATTAAACAAAAGGTACAGGCCAGCCGCTAGCGTGTCAAGAGGAAATTGGGAACGGCCGGGATGCGGGGTGGCCCTTGCGGGAAGGGGTTTTAGGCCACGGCCGGGTGGACTCGCGCACCACCAGCTCGGGCGCCAGCTTGCGATGAACGGCGGCAAATTCCTGGCCTTCGGAGGCGGCATTTATTCCTTCCATCACGATGCCCACTGCGGTAGCTCCCATGGCTTCCATGGGCTGCCGGACGCTGGTGAGCGAAGGAACAGACAGCGCGGCGGGGGCTACATCGTCAAAGCCGATGACCGAGCAATCGTCGGGAACCCGCAATCCGGCTTTGGCTAGAGCGCGAATGGCGCCGAATGCGGTCATATCGTCGAAGGCCAGCAGGGCGGTAAAGCGGCGCTTACGCTTCAGCAGCTCTTCGGTGAGTTTGAATCCTTGTTCGAATCCGGAATTGGGATCGAGCGAATCGGGCAGATCCACCACCAGCCGCGGATCGATGGAGAGCCGGGCGGAGCGCGCGAAAGAGTTGATGCCGCGCCAACGCGGCGAGCTATCGCCGAGCATTTTGGGGCCGCGGAGGAAAGCGATCTGGCGATGACCGAGAGAGTGGAGATGCTGAAGGGCGAGATGCGCGCCGGCTTCGTTGTCGACGAGCACAGAGCTAAGCGACTCGGTCTTGAGCTCCATTCCGACGATGGCTGCGGGAACGTTGCGCTTCTCGATGTCAGCCAGAAGATTGATATCCACGGAGAGCCAGTTAGCCACGACGATGAGGCCTTCAATTTTGTGATCGAGCAGCAGCTCGAGGCAGCGCTCGAAACGCGGGCGCTGGTTGTGCGCGTCGGTGAGCAGAGGAATGTAGGCCGCCTGGTAGAGAGCGTTCTCGATGCCGCGGAGAATCAAGGTGCAGAACGGATCGGTGAGATCGAAGACCATGACGCCCACGGTGCGATTGCGCTTGCTGCGCAGGTAGTGCGCCACCACCTTGGGACGGTAGCCGAGTTTTTTGGCGGCCTTCTCGATGCGGTCCTTGGTGGAAGCGGGAATGTAACGCGCCAGCGGGGCGTTGTTGAGGACAATAGATACCGTGGTGGCAGAGCAACCGCTGGCGCGCGCGACGTCGCGCATGGTGATTACTGCGTTGGCGGATCTGCGGGCGCCGGACTTAGGTAAGCGTTTCACGTGGCCTCAATGCCCGAAAGCATACGCCGGTGCGGGGGATTGGCGCTTACTTTTAATGATATTTAATGATTGTCCGCTTGGAGGCCATGGGCCGGTTCCGGGTCAGACGGCCGGATCTCATCGAAGCAACTTCCGGCGCATTGGTACCAATGGCCTATTGGGGGGATGCTGCCGGTCTCGTATAAATAGTACGCGCAACCGGGGCCGTGCTGACGCAGGTACTCTGCCTGGAAAACGAGTTATCGGGACCAATCTTGAAGACCGGCAGGACAATTCGCGGCAGGAATTCTGCGTCGACCCGGGCGCTTGCTTTTGCGTTTGTGGCCGGGCTGATTTTGGGCCTGGCTTTGCCGGCGAGCGCGCAGAAGAACTCAAATTTCGGCACGGTGAACCTGCAAGCGAACAAATTTGAATCGCTCTCCGTCACCGCGGCGCCGGCGCTGGTAAATTTCAACCTGGTTGCCGCAGGTGGGATAGCGGTAGGAAGCGTGCCGGTGACCATCACCACGAGCTGGGTGCTGTTTCCCTTCCGCACGGCGACCACTTACGCCTATTTCGTGAGTGCGGCCAGCGCGCTGACCAACGGGGCGGGCAGCAACATCAACTCTTCGCAGGTGCTGGGCAGCGTGAACGGCGGGCCGATGACGACTTTCACCGGAGTGAGCCCGTTTTCGGCGGCTGCCAGCCTGCAGATTTTTTCGACGTTCATCTTTTTTAATATTTTTGGCTCCAGCACGGACACGCTAAATCTCGAGATCAACACGACCGGCTTCCGATTGCCGGCGGGAACCTATTCCGGGCTGCTGGTGATCCAGGCGCAGGCGATTTAAGCGCGCGGCCCGATCGCGGTTTCGAGTTATGCAGCACCCACGGACATAAGGCAGGAGGGATTTTTCGCTTCGCTTGGAATGACGGTCCCTCGTTTGTTCCGCTCGGAATGACCGTCCGTCTCTCGCTACGGCTGTTCAGACTGGTCTGAAAAACTTTCCATTCTTTAGTACTGATGGCCCATTGGCAGCAGTGCTGGCGTTCCGTATAACCAATAGGGGACTCCGGGAATTCATGCCCGGATCGCAACGCCTGCCTGATGCGAACAAGAATCGAGCTACTTGTGAAAATGGAGAAAACAGACCGCGGCATGATTTACCGGGCCGGCCAGGCGCTCGCTTATTTCGTTGTGTTGGCGGTGATTCTGGGTGTGGCCGCGCCAGCACGCGCGCAGGTAAATTCGAATTTTGGAACTGTCAACCTGCAAGCGAATATGGCCGACTCGCTTTCGGTGACGGCCTCGCCGTCGCTGGTGAATTTCGCGCTGGTTCCCAGCGGCATCGCGGTGGGAAGCGTGCCGGTGTCGATCACTACCAGCTGGCGCTTGCACCCGCCACTGACCGCAACCACCTATGCCTATTTTTTGAGCGCCCCTGCGGCCCTCACCGACGGCGCGGCGAATAACATCGCTTCGTCGCGCGTGCTGGGCAGTGTGAACGGCGGCGCGTTCGCGACGTTTACGGCGGCCAATCCCTTCACCGCCGGCAGCGGGTTGCAAATATTCAGCGTGCGCATCAAGGGATTCAACCGCGTGGGTTCAAATACGGATAGTCTCAACCTGGAGATCGACACCAGCGGACTGGGTTTGCCGGCGGGAACCTATACCGGGTTGCTGGTGATTCAGGCGCAAGCGATTTAAGCGCGCCGCCAGTCGCGTTTTCTACTTCGGCAGGGCAGTCAGCTCACCTTCGTTAGTTTGCCAAAAGAACGGCGGAAATTTCTTCTCCACGGGCTATACCTCCTCGAGAATTTCTCCTTCGTACCCAATTTCATGCTTGACCACGTAGCGGATGTCGCGCGAAAAATTCAAGGCTTAGCCACGGCGCGCGCGCAAGCCCTCAAGGCACCGTCGGACGGGGAGGGATGGACTTCAAAGCGTAGTTGCGAGCGTCGCCGAATGCTCCCACCCCGATGTGAATGTAAGAGACCCAGCGCTCCAACTGGTGATGGCCCGTGCGATGCATCCAGTACGACGTGCCGACCGAGGCGGCGGTTGCGGCTAATTCAATGGCGGAAAACAGCGGGATGTTATCAACGATATCGTCAGTGAGCAGGCCTTCGCTGCGGCCCCGGCGCCGAAAATTGCGGGTGGAGGTGCCGTCGAGCGCGCGAACCACGGCCACGCCGCCGAAGAGCCAGCGGTTTTGAACATCCCAAAAGCGGTGCGGGGAGGTTGGTGACTTCATTGCGGGCAAAGGCGCGTCGGGTAACGGCGCCGCCTCGGGGATGGAGTTGGATGCGGGCGGGTCAGGAGATTGCGGGGAAGGTTTTTCTTGGGCACGGACATTGCCAGCAGCGAAGAGCACCGCAAGAAGGAAGAATGCAGATGTCCATCGCCGTGGATAGAACGGCACCGTGAAGTTTGATGGCAACATGACGCGCGGATTCTACCTTGAATTCTCAACCGGTGGCCAAGGAATGGTTCGAGTGGGGTCTCGACCAATCAAGCTTCATGGGCTACAGCCCCGAACTGTAAGGACGGCAACGGGACTCACGTAGCGTAGTCGTTCGGCCGATATGTCGGATAACGACGAATGGCGTGGGGTAACGGCGTCGCAGGGTTTTAAGTTCCCAGCACAGGGGACAGCAAGGATCGCGGGGCGGCAGCACGTTTATGGAGGATGCGGACATGGCTCTCGAACATCAGATTTCCCATCCGGGGGATATACCCACGAACGAATTTTCAGCGGCGCTGCCCGAGGATGCATTAAGCCGGGAGAGTCTGCTGGAGCTTTTCGACCAGGATGCGCAGTTGCTGGCGGAACTGGCCGGGCTGTTCTTAGCGGATAGCCGTGGCCTTCTAAGCGGTCTTGCAGCCGGCGTTGCGGCTGGTGACGCCCTGAAAGTAGAGCATGCCGCGCACGCGCTAAAGGGCTCGGTGGGAAATTTCGGCGCCAAGCGCGCGGCGGAACTCGCCCGGCGGATAGAGACGATGGGCCGCAACCATGACCTGGGGGGCGCGGCGCCGCTGGTGCAGGAGCTGTCGGAGGAAATAAGCCGCGTGAACATCCTGCTGACTGCGGTCGCTAGGGGGGAGCCGGCATAGGCAATTGGGATGGCCCTGCTATTCGCGGCAGAAGGGAAGCGGGAGAGATCCCTCGCTGGGCGCTGGGGATGACGGGTGGTGGGTGGTGAGTGTGGCAAGACTGGGATAGTTGTCGCGCAGATTAGTGGGGACGAGTGATGAGACACAAGGGTTACGAGAGTTGCTTGCCAGTACGGGGGTGGTGCTTATAATAAGTGCGCTGATTCCTAGGAAGGGATTTTCGCCTGCGGGCGACCGGATTCGAGCTTGTGATGCGGGTTCTTCGGGGCCCCCGGAAATCGTGACGGCGTTAACCCCGGAGTCTAAGATCATACTGTGCGGATGGTGCTCCAGGCGAGCGCGCAGCGTGAAGCAAGGGATAGAGACAGACGTGAGTGCTAACGTGAAACGCGAGGGGCTGGCTAACGAATGCGAGTGCTGATCGCTGATGACGATGCGGTGGCGCGCCGGCTGCTGGAACTGACCCTCACAAAATGGGGATACCAGGTTGTGCCCGTTGCCGGCGGCCTGGAGGCCCTGCAGGCGTTGGAGGCTCCCGATGCGCCGCCACTGGCCATTCTGGATTGGGAGATGCCGGGAATCGCAGGAGTAGAGGTGTGCCGCAGGTCGCGGAAGCTGGCGGAGGGGCGCTACACCTACATGATCCTGCTGACCGCGCGCGACAGAAAACAGGACATTGTGGAGGGCCTGCAAGCTGGGGCGGACGACTACATCTGCAAGCCGTTCGACAACTACGAACTGCAGGCCCGTGTGCGCTCGGCTTCCCGCATTGTGGAGCTGCAGAGTGAACTGATCGCTTCGCGCGACGCGCTGGAGGTTCTGGCTACGCACGATTCGCTGACCGGGCAGTGGAATCGCCGCGCGATATTCGACATTCTGAGCCGGGAAATCTCGCGCAGCAAGCGCCAGAAAGCTCCCGTGGCGGTGATCCTGGCGGATGTGGACCGGTTCAAGCATATCAACGACTCTTATGGGCATCTGGCGGGCGATCGAGTTCTGGCGGACATCGCCGTGCGCATGGCCACGGGACTGAGGACCTACGATTCCATCGGGCGGTTTGGCGGCGAGGAATTCATGGTGGTGGCGCCGGAATGCGATAAAGCCGCAGCGCATTGTATGGCGGAGAGAATGCGCTCGGCCATCGAGGAGAACCCCGTACGGCTGGGAGAGAGCGATCTCAAGGTGACGGTCAGCCTGGGTGTTGCTTCGGGAGGAGCGGCGCTTCCTGACGTGCAGAACATACTACTCCGCGCCGCGGACGCCGCGCTCTATCGCGCCAAACAGAAGGGACGCAACCGCGTGGAAGTGGACGACCAGGATGCGGTCGCGGAATCGGACGCAAACTACGGCGGTATGGTCTTTAATCCTCCAAAGACGAAGGCTTAGGAAGTTCCCGCAGTCTTAAAACATTTCATCCGAAGTTCTGCAACGGTACTCGTGCGCGGCAGGCCTGCCAATCAAAGTTCAATCAATGCGTTTCCGCCGAGACATTCCAGCCATCCACTGCGACCACCGGTTCGACAGTGCCCGCATCACTCGCGCGGTAGGAAACACGAATCTCGCGCGTCTCGCCGGGAAACAGCTCGAAGTAATTATCGTCCCACCAGACCGGTAGAATTTCCTCTCCATCCTTGCCGCGCGTTACCTTCAGGCGGACGAGGAAAGCGATACTCGCACTTGGGTTGGTGATGCGCACGTCGGTGGCCGATTCGTGGGCGGAAGTGTTGGCACTGTTGTCGGGGGCGCTTCCGTCCGCGGCCATGGCGTTGGCGGCACTCGCCGAGTCGGGAGTGAATTTGCTGGTCCAGGTGAGCTTGACGGGGGTGAGCTTTTGCAGCGCGGTGAAATCCCCGAATGATTTTTCCGGCGTGTAGACGGTGTCGAAGGTCTTGCGGTAGTCGAGCACATCCGCTTTGGTGGACAGCCAGTAGAAATTGCGGCTGACGGTTTTCCCGGCGGCGTCGTCGAGGTTCAGGCGCAAGAAATAGGTAGTGGTTAGACCGGGGATAGCGGGCAAAACGAACGCCCGGAGGCTGCTATCGGCGGGAGAAGCGAGAGTAGTTTCCCTGGAAAAAACTTCTTTCAGGTTGAGATCGTAAACTTTCACACGTAGTTTCAGATTCTCAAAGCCGCGCGGGTAGTCGTTGACCACCACAACGGAGCCATCGTCGTAGGAGTACTGCGCGTGCAGCGGCTCGCAGGCTTTCCGGGTGCCGAAATAGCCCGCCGCGGGGCGCATAAAATAATCGTAGAGGTGCCAGATCAGCGATGGCCAGGCGTTATTGAGCATCCACTGGATCACGCCGGTGGCCTCATATTTATTCCGGCCGTAGGCTTCGAACATGGCGCGCTCGCCTTCATAGGCCATGGCTTCGGATTTCCAGACGTAGTCCGCGAGGCCGCGGGCGGGGCCATAGCGCTGGGCGAGAGCATTGTTAAAGCGTTGCGTGTCTTTGAAGCGTTCTCCTCCGGCGTGAAAGGCCCACATTTCATTGGGCGGCCAAAGCTTTTCGGCGGGAAACATCTTGTGCAGACTTTCCACCGGGGGAATCGCCGGGCCGGGACTGGTTTCGGTGTTAAAGCCGCGCGCTCCGCCCTGCTGCAATCCTTCATACCAATAGAGCGGAGGCACGTAGTCGTAGGGCCCGGTCATTTTCACTCCCGAAGGGCCGCTAAATTTTGCTTTCTCCTGGCTGGCGGAGGAAATCACCGGCCTGGTCCAGTCATATTTTTTCAAGATGCCCAGATACATCTGTTCGATATCCGCGGGAGGGGGGCCATCGCTGCCGTTCAGCCAGACGAAGACGCTGGGATGATTGCGCAGGCGGCGAATCTGGTCGGCCAGCGAGGCCGCGGCAATTTCTTTGCTTTCCGGATTCCACTTTTTCCACTGCTCCCAGTGGTCACAGCAGCACCAGCCGGGCATCAGAAGGATTCCGGCGCGATCGGCGCGGGCAAAGAAATCCTCGTTGCCGAGTTTGCCTTCCAGGCGGATGGCGTTCAGATTCATTTCGCGGACGTAGCGAAAGTCGGCGTCGAGCCTGGCAGAGTCACGGCGGAGGAGCATGTCAGGAGTCCATGCGGCGCCGCGAATCAGGATGCGTTTGCCATTCACGCTGAAAACCAGATTGTGATGAGAGTCCATCTCTGAGGTGAACTGGTCGATGCCGAAGGGCAGGACCTGAAGATCGGAAATCTCGCCGCCGGATTCGAAAGTCAATTCCAGGTCGTAGAGGTTTTGATCGCCCATGCGGTAGGGCCACCACAGGCGCGGGTGGGCGAGATTGAGCTGCGGGAACTGCGCGGGAGTGAAGGAGACGGTTTTTTCGGCGAGTGGCTCAAGCGCGACTTCCTGCTCGAAGCGCACGCCTTCCACCCAGCCACGAAGAGTTCCCTGGACGGCGCGATTGGAAGCGTTGCGAAGCTCCGCGGTAACGGTGAGGTGAGCGACGTCGAGCGAGGGCAGGTCGAGTTTGGTAAGGACATGCGGGTGGCGCACGGCGACCGGGCCGCTCAGGGAGATCGAAACGTCGCGCCAGAGTCCCATGCTCTTATCGGGTGGGCCGGGATTCCAGTCGACGAAGGTGATGCCCAGGTCATTGACCTGGGGAGGAAATATTTCGATGGCCAGCGCGTTGGCTCCGCCGGGATGCGCCGCAACGGTGACGTCCAGCTCGTACATGCGCATGGCTCCGGCGATTTGTTGGGCGGAGGCGATTTTTTCTCCGTTGAGCCAGATGTTGGCGCGATAGTTCACGCCGTCGAGATGCAGCCAAACGCGTTTGCCTTGGGCCAGCGCGGTGAGCGGAAATTCCGTGCGGTACCACCACGAGACGCGGAAGGGACTATCCGCGGGCATGGGCAGGTTGGAGAAAAGACCACCGATGGGGTAGGTGACGCCGGGAATTTTGCGCAGATTCATTCCAAAGTATGGGTCGGGATAGACTTTGTTTTCGATCAGGCCGGCAAAGACCGTGCCGGGCGCGGAAAGCGGATACCAACCGGCATGTTGGAAGCCGGTGAGGGAGATGGCGTGGCCAGTTTCTTGAACTTTGGAGGAAGACTGAAGGACCCAACCGGATTTCAGGAGCACGGCATCACTGTGCGTTTGCGCGGCGAGGGGTCGCTGGGCGGCAGCGGTGAGAACCAGGAGACTGAAAATGTAAAAGTTCCGCAGAAACACGCATTGAAATATCAACGGTCGCTCTCCTGAAAAAGAATGCGAGTTCCGCACGGGTCATTCGCGCAAAAAATTGTGCCATGCGGATGAGTGATCACTTCCGGGACATTAACATATGAGAGAACGAAGGCGGGAGCGCATGGACTTCGCTGGAGCGGAATCCGGAGTTGCGAAACATTTTCTCGAGCTCCGGAAACGTGTAGGCATCGCCTGCCGGAGTGCACGCCAGCATCACCAGACTGAAGGTGGCGGAGTCCGGCGGAGAGATGCGATCTTCGTTGGGGACGAACTCCAGGGTCACCGCGCGACCGCCCTCGCGCAGAGCGGCATGCACTTTGGCGAGCAGGTGTTCGTTGGTTTCGGCATTGAAATGGTGCAGGAAATTGGTGAGTAGGACGAGGTCGTAGCCGCTGCCGTAATCGACGTCGAAGGCGCTTCCCGGAATGGTGTGATACTGCGCGGCAATGCCCGCGGCCGCGGCATTTTCCTTGGCTACTTCGAGCACGCCGGGCCAGTCCACGGCGGTAATTTCGCAGCCGGGGAAATGCCGGGCCAGGGTGATGCCAAAAACGCCGTGGCCCGCGGCGATATCGAGGATGCGGCGGACCGGCGCGCCACCGGACTGTTTCACATCGGCGGCTACGCGCTGCGCCATAAGCTCTGCCGGCAGACGCATCAGGTTGGCCATCCCGCGAGCAAACTTTACCCACACGGGATTTTCGGGGGAGACGGCGCCGCCTCCGCCGACGGCGGTTCCACCTTTGCGGCAGGCCTCGGTGAGACAGCCGAAAGCGGATTCCATAAACGATGAGGTCATGAAGTCAATGGCGCCCCCAATGTAGGTGGGGGAATTGCGATCGAGAAAAGCTGCCGAGTCGGCGGTCAAGGAATAGGAGCCGGAGTGCTTGGTCAGAAATCCGAGGACCACCAGTGTGTCGCAGAGGATGCGCGCGCCGCGCTCGGCGCCGTTCCAGTGGTGGGCGATATCGGCCGGTGTGGAGTTGCCTTCGGCGATGGCGGTGAAAAGACCCAGCTCAATCGCGGTCTTGAGCGCGGCCGTGGACTGATAGGCCCTGGCGGTGTTGAAGAACAACACGGGCGATGGTTGCGAGGTTTGTTCCGGCTTGGCCATGGGATCCTCTCTGTCTGCGGCGATCTACGGAAAGATGCAAATGCTAGGCTGTTGACGTCTGGACGTCAAGGGCGAGCCACTGTGCACATATCTGCGTTCAAAGAAAATCGCTTGATAAGGCTCGCCGAGCCGGTGATGATCACCAGCCCGGCAATCTTCCCGAACGCGTGTGCCGGGCGGCCATATACTTTCACGGTCCAAACTAGCGGAGGCGTTCCACCGCTGCAGTTCAGCTTTAGCTCGAACGCCTGGATTGCCATAAACCTCGACCCGGCCACGGGGACTTTCAGCGGCACTTCCGCCGGCGTAGGCACGTTCACGGGCACGCTTGGCGTGCTGGATTCAGCGCAACCGATTTCAACTCAAGGCCAGAATGTCAGCCTGACTGTAGTCAATTGCCCGTAGGAATAGCGTGAAGTTTCAAACCCCGGCGGAAACTCCTTCTCGATATTAAGCGCCGTCAGCTTAGTGGCAGCGAAATCTCAGCTAAAATCGGGCAGGGGAAGTGGACCACGAGATGCTTCTATGCGTTCCGCGACGGCAAGAACCAGTTCGTCTTCGTAGGGCCGGCCAATTATTTGTACGCCGATAGGTAATCCGTCCGGGGACTTGCCTACTGGAACTACGGCACCCGGGAATCCGGTGAGATTGAGCCACTGGGAATGCCGCATGGTGTCGCGGTAAGAAATTCCGCCCGAGCCCGACTTCCATGTGCCTTCACCGTGCCGGAACGCCGGGGTCAAGGAAACTGGCGACAAGAGCACGGGAACTTTCTCCATCTGCTGAAGAATACTGGTGCGACAGATATCGCGCTCGGCGCAGGCGCTGAGAAATTTATCGAGGGTTGGGGTGGGCTCTCGCGCGGTGACGGCTAGATACTCGCGCAGAATAGGACTTAGATCAGGGCTGGGGCCGCGACTTGCACTTACATGGTTGGCCGCAAGGCCGGCGTTGAGAAGATATCCGATCGTTGGGCCGAAGAAAAACCACCAGAGCTCCAACGCTTTGTCCAGCCCGGTGAGATTCGCCGGTTCGACCCTGAAACGCTGGTCAGCAAGAGCGGTCGCGGCGCGATGGACGGCTGCTCGTGTCTCTGGTGTTGCCGTCCCAAGCGCGTCGTTCTCGAGGATGCCAACGCGCAGTCCGCGCAGGTCGGCTTCGCTTGGGCGTCGAGCAGGAACGGGTGCCGCCAACGGATCACCGGCATCGGGGCCAGCCATCACTTCGAACAGTAAGCGAACATCGGCGATGGTGCGAGCCATGGGTCCGACAACTCCCAACCATGGAAATGCGCCGCCGCCGGGAGGGAAGTGACCGGTGATGGGAATACGTCCGGGCGTGGGCTTAAGTCCGCAGATACCAGAAAAATGCGCTGGGACGCGGATGGAGCCGCCACCGTCACTGCCCACGCCTCCAGCCGAGCAGCCCGCAGCGATGGCGGCCGCTTCACCACCGCTGGAACCGCCCGGCGTGCGCTCGAGGCTCCAGGGATTGCTGGTGCGGCCGTGGAGCGAATTGTTGGTCTCGTAGGCCATGAGGAACTCGGGCGTATTGGTGTTGCCGAGAATGACGGCACCGGCAGATTTCAGTCGGGAGACGAGTGGCGCATCTGTCAGCGGAATGTAATCGCGACGCAGGGCCGATCCGGCGGGGCAGCGCAGTCCGGCGACGTCGATGCAGCTCTTGATGGTGAGAGGCACACCGTGCAGAAGTCCCGTGCTCTGCTTTTTTTGCACGGCGCTCTCGGCGGCGCAGGCCTGTGCCATCGCGCGCTCGGCGTCAAGAGTTACAAACGCGTTCAGCTTCGGCTGGAGGCCGGCGGCGCGGCGCAGATGCGCCTCGACAACCTCCACGGGCGAACACTTTCTACGCCGAATCGCCTCGGCCAGCTCAATCAGAGAAAGATAGTGCACGCTTGCCGCCTTGCGCCGGAGCGAAGGAGAAGAAAGGCGGCCAGTCTAACATGCAGAGTCGGAGGGGAACGAGATGAGCTGCGTTTGCGCGCTTGCGGCGAGGAGGATAGAGTGTCGCCGCGATGCTTGTTGAGTTCGGCGTTGTTCTCCCTCACAATCAAATGCGCCGCTGGGTTTAATGCTTTCGATTACTCGTGTGCTCGTGCTTCGCGGCTGAATCAAGTGCGGCCTGTGATTGTTGCGTGCCTTACGCAGATGTGGGCAGCAGGCAACCGACGTCCGGGCTGCTGTCGTCGGGGAGAGAAGCGATCTGATGAAACACTGGCAATCGGGCTGCGTGGCCCTGCTGTCTGTGACGGGTGTATGCCTCTACGCGTTTCCCGCTGCGAATCTGCTGTACGGTGGAACGGTTCTCCTGCATTTGGTTATTGGCGCTCTCTTCACTTTGCTGCTGGCACCGTTTCTTTTGCGATTGTTGCGTGAAGCGAACGCGCTGGCGCGATACGGCTGGTGTTTCCTCGCGGGCGGAGGCGCGCTTGGCATTGCGCTGATTTTCATGGGCACGCCGAACCGGCTGCGCGGCTGGCTCTACGCACACATCCTTCTCTGCGTACTTGGCGTGATTTTCCTCTTGGCCTCATGGATGAAATCGACCGGATGGTTGGGAGCGAGCGCCACTCAGCATGCCCTGGGGTTTCTGGGGCTGTTCATTGTGACTGGAGCTGCTGGCGCGGGCGCGCATTATCTTCGAGTGGAAGTATGGAACAACGCCTATCGCATTATAAATCCCCTGATGCCAGCGGCAACAATGGAGGGCGAGGGCGACGGGCCCAAGGGCCGCTTCTTCCCGAGCTCGGCACAGACTAAGCACGGCGGCGCCATCCCGGCCAAGTATTTTATGCAATCAGACGCTTGCCAGCGCTGCCACGCAGATATCTACAAGCAGTGGTACAGCTCGGCGCATCACTTTTCTTCGTTCAACAATCAGTGGTACCGCAAGAGCATTGAGTATATGCAGGACGTGGCGGGCGTAAATGCCTCGAAATGGTGCGCGGGATGCCATGACCCTGCGCTGCTCTTCAGCGGAATGTTCGACACGCCGATCAAGCAGATCGTAAACCGGCCGGAGTCGCAAGCCGGGCTGGGCTGCATGATGTGCCACAGCATGGTGGCGGTGAAGAGCACGATGGGGCAGGGAGACTACGTGCTTGAGTATCCGAAACTCCACGAGCTCGCCGCCAGTGAAAATCCCGTGGTGCGGACGGTGCACGACTTCATGGTGCGCTTGAATCCTGAGCCGCACCGCAGAACGTTTTTAAAGCCATTCATGCGCAACCAGACGGCGGACTTTTGCTCGGCGTGCCACAAGGTGCACCTCGATGTGCCGGTGAACAGCTACCGCTGGGTGCGCGGCTTCAATGAGTACGATAACTGGCAGGCCAGCGGCGTTTCGGGGCAAGGCGCGCGATCGTTTTATTATCCGGCGACGCCGCAGAAATGCATGGATTGCCACATGCCCTTGGAGCCTTCGAAGAATGAAGGCAGCGTGGATGGATACGTACACTCGCACCGCTTTCCGGGGGCAAATACAGCGTTGCCCATTGCGAATGAAGATCAGGCGCAGCTCGAAATTACTCAGAAATTCTTGAAAGACAACAATGTGAGCGTGGATATTTTTGCCATATCTCCGGCCGGATTGGAAACCACGGCAGGAGAAGCGCCGCGAGCCGATTTCACGACTACGTTTGGCGTTGGCGAAGAGGCAGAGATTGCGGGGCCCACGGGGCCAGCGGGCGCGGAGCGTCCGCTGACCGCTCCGCTCAGCCGTGTGGATGCGGCGCTGCGGCGCGGTGATACAGCGCGCGTGGATGTGGTGGTGCGCACGAAGAAAGTAGGTCACTTTTTCCCTGGCGGAACGGTGGACGCATTTGATGTGTGGCTGGAGCTGCAGGCCACGGACGAGAAGGGGCAGACGCTATTCTGGAGCGGCGCCGTTCTGAAGGACAGCCAGAATGGCGTTCAGAATGGCGGGAACGGACCGGTAGAGCCCGGCGCGCACTTCTACCGCTCGCTGCAGGTAGATGCGCACGGCAACATGATCAACAAGCGCAACGCATGGGCCACGCGCGCAGTGGTCTATGTGCGGCTGATTCCACCCGGTGCGGCAGATACAGTTCACTACCGCTTGCGCGTTCCAGAAAATGCCGGCGAGCAGATCACCCTGCACGCCAAGCTGAACTACAGGAAATTTTTGTGGTGGAACACGCAGTTTTCTTTCGCCGGGGAGCGCGACCCGAACCAGCCCCATCCGGATGTTACCCCGCACTACGATGACGGTCGATGGACGTTTAGCGGAGATGTGACCGGCGTGGCAGCAAAGCTGAAGAAAATTCCCGATTTGCCGATCATCACGCTTGCCGAAGACACGAAAACGCTGCGTGTTCTGCCGCGAACGGCGCCGGAGCCCAAGCCGCAAGTGGTTCTGGCCAAAGAGGACTGGGTGCGCTGGAACGACTACGGCATCGGGCTTTTTCTGCAGGGAGACCTGAAGGGCGCGGAAGCCGTTTTCCAAAAAGTGGCACAGATTGATCCACAGAATCCGGATGGGTGGGTGAACATCGGGCGGGTACGCGTTCAGGAAGGCGACATCGATGGTGCGCGGGAAGTATTGGGGAAGGCGCTTTCGCTTCAGCCCAATCTGGCGCGCGCGAATTACTTCTATGCGCGGGTGCTCAAGGCTGAGGGGAAGTACGACGATGCGATCAGGCGGCTGCGCGCGGTGCTGGCACAGTATCCGCGGGATCGCGTGGTGCGCAACGAGCTTGGGCGCATCCTCTTTCTGCAGAAGCAGTATGCCGAAGCCATTCGAGAATTAGAGGAAGTTTTGCGCGTAGACCCTGAGGACCTGCAGGCGCACTACAATTCGATGCTCTGTTACAACGGCCTCGGCGATGAGCGCCGGGCCAATGAACACAAGGAACGCTATTTGCGCTTTAAGGCGGATGAATCCGCCCAGGCCATCACCGGCCCGTACCGGCGCAACCATCCTGAAGATAATAATGAGCGGCAGTCAATCCATGAACATGTTTCCGTGGCGCCAGACCCAGGGCGGGCGAAAGCGATGGCGTCGCGCGCAGTAGGAAGACGCTCAGCGCGCCCCGGCGGGTCCCAGTAATTCTTCCGGGCGAAGAAGGTAAAAAGGAGCCGTATGACCTGGATCAAGACCATTCGCATGGAGGAGGCCGGCGAACGGCTCAAAAAGGCGATGGAGGGACAGGCGAAACTCTATCCCGTCGAGTACGCTTCGCCGGTGCATACAGCCGCGGGAGAAGAGACGGCGGAAATCGTGGCGTCGCACACGCTGATTCCCGAGGCGCTGCATCACGCGTTCAGTACGTTTGGCGTTTTGATGTCGCCGGAGCTACCGCTCACGCGAAGCCAGCACGAAATGATCACGACCCTAGTGTCGGTGACCAACCGCTGCCACTATTGAATTGAATCGCACGCAGAGTTTCTGCGTCGAGTGACTTTGGACGAGGCGATGGTTGAGGCGCTGAAGAAGGATTACCGGACCGCTCCCATTTCCGATCGGGACCGCACCATGCTGGACTACGTGGTGAAGCTGACCAAGGACGCGACACAGTGCTCGCGCGAAGATCATGCGCGGCTTCGCGCTGCGGGCTTCGATGATCGCGGAATCCTGCAAATTACGCTGATCGCATCCTGGTTCAACTACATCAACCGGGTGGCCGATGCGCTGGGCGTTGGACGCCCGTGAAAACGGCGCGCACGGCTGCAAGCTCATGGAGGGCGGTTTTTCTCGGGGCCCTGTTTGTGCTGCTCGTCGTCGCCACCAGCGCAGGCGAGGCGCAGCCGGACGCAAGGATCCAGTTTCGCGAGGTTACGCAGCAGGCGGGTATACGCTTTGTGCACAACAATGGAGCATTCGGACAGAAGTATCTGCCCGAGACGCTGGGTTCGGGCGTGGCTTTTATCGACTACGATAATGACGGTTGGCCGGACATTTTTCTGGTCAACGGAATGGACTGGCCGGGGCATCAGCAAAAGCACACGACGCCGAAGCTCTATCACAACAACCATGACGGCACATTTACGGACGTAACACACAAGGCGGGTCTGGACATCGAGATGTTCGGGCTGGGAGTGGCGGTCGGCGATTTTGACAACGACGGTTCTGATGACCTCTTCCTGACGGCACTGGGGCAAAGCCGGCTGTTCCGCAACAACGGAAACGGCACGTTCACCGACGTGACCCAGAAGGCCGGGCTCAAAGGCGTCAGTGAATTCAGCACCGCGGCGGCTTGGGTGGATTACGACAGGGATGGCAAGCTGGATCTGGTAGTTGGCAACTACGTGCAGTGGAGTCAGGCGAGGGACATATACTGCACCCTCGACGGCAAGAGCAAATCCTACTGCACGCCGGAATCGTACCAGGGGACGGCGGTGCGGCTTTGGCATAATCGCGGCGACGGAACATTTGAAGACGCCACGCAGAAGGCCGGTCTAGGCGACCCCACCTCGAAGACATTGGGCGTCGCCGTGCTGGATTATGACCAGGACGGATGGCCCGATCTCCTCTTTGCCAACGATACGCAGCCCAACAAACTTTACCGCAACAACGGCAACGGCACCTTCAGCGAGCGCGGGGTCATTGCCGGCGTTGCCTTCAGCGAGGATGGCGTGGCGCGCGCCGGGATGGGCGTGGACGCGGCCGATTACGATCGCTCCGGCTATCCAAGCATTCTCATCAGCAATTTCGCGAACCAGATGCTCGCGCTATACCACAACGAGGGGAAGGGGTTGTTCGTTGACGCGGCGCCGCAGTCTGAAGTGGGCCGCGCGACGTTGCTTACGCTGGGATTCGCCTGCTTTTTCTTCGACTACGATTTGGACGGCTGGCCCGACATATTGGTGGCGAACGGGCACATTGACCCGGACATTCAGCGCGTCCAGGCGAATGTTCACTATGCGGAATCTCCGCATCTATTCCGGAATCTCAGCAAGGGAAAATTCCGGGAAGTGACCGCAGGTCTCGGCAAGGCATTCAACACGCCGCGCGTGGCGCGGGGGGCGGCCTACGCGGATATTGATAATGACGGGCGCTCCGATTTGCTGATCTCCAGTAATGGCGGTGCGGCGGTGCTGTTCCGCAACGAAGGCGGGACGAACCGGAGTTTGCGGGTGAAGCTGACCGGCTCAAAATCGAATCGCGACGGGATCGGCGCAGTGGTTCGCGTCACTGCCGGCGGCGAGAGCCAGTCGCAGGTGCTGCGCAGCGGATCCAGCTATCTTTCTGCCAACGAACTCGTGCTGACATTTGGCCTGGGCCAGAACGCCAAGGCCGATGCGGTGGAGATCCACTGGCCCAGCGGACAAGTCGACGGTTTGACAAACGTCGCGGCCGGACAGACGATAAGTGTGACAGAAATGAAAGGCATCACTTCCGCGCGACCGTTCGGAAAGAAATAACTCTAACCATGAAACGATTCCAGGTATTTTCCATGTGGCCGCTCTTCTTTAGCGTTCTATTCCTGCTGGCCGCCGTTTCTTTCACCATGTCTTCCACGGAACAGCACACGAGCAGCTCCCGGAACCCTGGTAAGGCGAAGGCCCCCTCTGTTACCGCATACGACGCGGCGCGCCTGAACAACCTGGGCGTTGCCTATATGGGCCAGCAGCGCACCCAACAGGCTCAGAAGTTTTTCGAACAAGCCCTCGACGCTGATCCTAAGTTTTTCCTCGCGCGTTTGAATTTTGGGATCTGCCTGTACAGCCAGCGCAAGCTCGAGCAAGCGCGCGCGGCGCTCGAAGATGCGGTAGAGAAGCTGCCGTCTGATCCTTATGCTGGCTTTAATCTGGGTCTGGTCTTGAAAGACCTGAACGAAACGGACAAAGCCATCGCTGCGTTCCTACGGGTAGGCGATGTGGCGCCGGAGGACGCTGACACGCGGTACTTTCTGGGAGTTCTTTACTCGCAAGAGCAGAAGTACGGGGAGGCCATCACCGCTTTCGATCGCGCACTGGTGTTGAATCCCTTACACGCCTCCGCCGAATTTGGGCTGGCGCGGGCGTATCAGCGCAAAGGTGATGCTGAGAGCACCCGCGTACACCTAGCGAAATTTCAAAAAATTGTTGAAAAACGGCTGGGCTCGCCGGTAGGGGCAGGATATGGGGAGCAGGGCCGGTATTCCGTTGTAGAGTTCGCGCGTGTCGCGGCCATTGAACCACCACCGGCGATTACGGTGAAATTTGTCGAGCTGCCGATCTCGGATACCCTGAAGACCACGGGAACCTCCACCATTGCCGGTTCGGCCATTGGACCGAGTACCGGCGCATGCTTCTTTGATTACGACGGCGATGGCCGCCCGGATCTCTTCCTGGTGACCGCCTCTTCAAAAGGGACGAGCCGGCTGCTGCGGAATCTCGGTGGCGGGCAGTTCCAAGATGTTACGGAAGCCGCCGGGCTGAAATTGACGGGAAGCGGGTTCGGCTGCGCCGCGGGAGATTTTGACAACGATGGGCACACCGACTTGGCGGTGTGTCTGACGGACGGCGTGCGACTGCTTCGCAACCAGGGAGACGGCACCTTCGCGGATGTAACGGAGAAGGCCGGTATCCGCCGCGAGACCGGCTGCGTCAGCGTGACGTTCGTGGATTACGACCACGACGGCGACGTCGACCTTTATATCGTCAATGCGGCGGCCGAAGCCGCGAACTCCAGTCCCCAGCGCAACGTGCTCTGGCGAAACAATGCGAACGGCACTTTCACTCAAGTTAGCGGGGAGACGGGGCTCGACCTCGCCGCCACCGGCGCAGGCGTGGTCACCAGCGATTTCAACAACGACCGCGCTATTGATTTCGTGGTCGCGGGAGGCGCCAGCGGCGCGCAAATGTACGTTAATCCTCGCGAGGGAAAATTCCTGCCGCTGCCGGCGATTGATTTTCATAAGGAGAACCTGCCGCCGGCTGTGGGAGTGACCGCATTCGATTTTGACAAAGACGGCTGGATGGATCTCGCGTTCACGCACGCAGGAGCGCCGGGAATCAGCCTGTGGCGCAACATCGAAGGCAAAAAACTGGCGCGCGTTCCATTACCCGGCTTCGATTGGCAGCGGGGATGGGGACTTGCCGCCATCGATTACGATAACGACGGCTGGATCGATCTGATGGCGGCGGGCGAATCTGCGAACGGCGGGGAACTGCGGCTGCTGCGCAATTTGGGGCCGAGAGGTTGGTCGGACGCAACAAAGGATGTGCATCTCGACGCGGTTCGCGTCACGCAACCGCGCGCCGTTGCTGTCGCAGATGTGGACGGCGACGGCGACGCAGATCTGGCGGTTACCCAACTCGGTGGTCCACCGCTCCTGCTGCGCAATGACGGCGGCAATAAGCGCAACTGGTTACGGATCGACCTGAAAGCGCTGGCCGACAACAAGAGCGCCATTGGTACAAAGATTGAGATGTACGCCGGGCCGCTCTATCAAAAGTGGGAGATCCAAGGCGCGTCGGGCTACCTGAGCCAGAACGCGGCGCCAATTCTGGCTGGCTTGGGGAGCGAGACTGAAGCGGAAGCGGTCCGCGTGCTGTGGCCGACCGGCGTGCCGCAGGACGAAGTGAAGCTGGCCGCGCGCAGCGCGCGAACGCTCGAGGAAATAGACCGGCGTGGCAGCTCCTGCCCGGTTCTGTTCGCATGGAACGGGCACGAATACGAATTCATTGCCGACATGCTGGGGGCGGGGGTGGTGGGCCACTGGGTAGCGCCGGGTGAACGCGATGTGGCCGATTCGAGCGAGTACTTGAAGGTTTCTGGGCGCAGCGCAAGGCTGCGCGAGGGCATGCTCAGCTTCCGCTTCATGGAGCCGATGGAAGAGACCGTCTATCTTGATCAGGTGCGACTGCTGGCCATCGATCATCCCGCGGCAATTGATGTGTATCCAAACGAACGGTTCGTGAGCGCGCCGCCGTTTCCGGAATTCCGCGTGATCACAAGCCGCGATGCACATCCACCTGTGGGCGCTTGGGACGATCATGGGACTGGCGTCCTCGGCCTCGTCACCAAGAAGGACCGCAAGTACGTAACAGACTTCGAGGGCTTGCCGTTCGCTGGTTTCGCGAAGCTGCACTGGCTCGAACTTGACCTTGGCGCGGGGGACGCACAACCGCCCCAGCGGCTGCTGATGCACGGTTATACGGACTACTTCACTGCCACGTCGATGTACGCGGCGGATCAGGCGGGGATTAAAGTGATTGCGCCCTATGTGGAGGCGCTTGGCGTTGACGGGCGTTGGATTCGAGTGGTCGAGGATATGGGTTTTCCGGCAGGGCTGGCGCGGACGATGGTCGTCGATCTGACGGGAAAGCTGCCGCACGGAACGCGGCGGATCCGCATTGTTACCAACCTGAAAATCTATTGGGACCAGATCCTGATTGATACCACTCCCAAGCAACAGCCGTACCGGGTGAACGAAATCCCGCTCGCCAGTGCGGCGCTCGATTTTTTCGGCTACCCAAGGGAAATTCGTCTTAACCCTGCCAGTGATATGACCTATTCCTTTACAAACCGCAGTCGCACGGGCCCGTATGCGCGGGCTGCGGGTAATTACACGCGGTACGGAGATGTTCGGCAATTACTGCGCGCCGCCGATGACCGGTTTGTGGTGTTCAGCTCGGGCGAAGGTGTGAAGCTCGATTTCGATCCGCGCGGGTTGCCAGCGCTTCCGGCTGGCTGGATTCGGGACTACTTCTTCTTTGCCGATGGATTTGAGAAGGACCTGGATTTCTATGCGGCGTACGCGTACACCGTGGAGCCGCTGCCGTATCACACCTTGCTGGCCTACCCATATCCGGGCGCGGCGGGATATCCCGCAGACGCGGAGCACTTGCGCTATGAGTTGGATTACAACACACGGCCGGTGCCGGGGGGCTTGCCCATGAACCTGCGGTACAACTTCAAATCGCCCAAGTGAATATTGATGGCACGCCCGAGACTCCGTCGCCTAATTCATCAGGAGCGCTTGTCGTGAGGTGGCATGCTTCCCCTGGCGACGAAATATGTGAGCTTGTTTCGCGCAAAAATCCGATGTACTCGTCTACAATCGCTGCGACGCTCGGCACCGGCCATGGGGAGGATAAGTGATAACTCACAAAGTGATTCTGGGGATGGCGCTGTCTATCGTCTTCGTTTCAAGCCCGAGTTTCGGCTCACCGGGAACTGGGAGGCACAACGTGAAGAAGGCCACAGCGGCCAAGAGCGTGTTCGGTAAAATGGCAGATGGGACGACTATCGATCTCTTCTCGCTTACCAATGCCGGCGGGACAACCGCAAAACTGATTAGCTACGGTGCCTCGCTCGAGAGCCTCTCGGTGCCGGATCGAAATGGAAACTTCAACGATGTAGTTCTGGGTTTCGATGATTTAAAGGAGTACCTGGGCGAACACCCCTACTTCGGCGCAACCATCGGGCGCGTTGCCAATCGAATTGCCAAGGGCAAATTCACCTTAGGCGGCAAGGAGTATTCGCTGGCGATCAACAACGCGCCTAATACGCTGCATGGCGGTAAAGAAGGATTCAGCCGCAAAGTCTGGAAGGGCGAAATTATTGGAGGATCGGCCGGAGCGTCGGTGCGATTCACTTATGTCAGTCCGGATGGCGAGGAAGGATATCCCGGAACATTGAAAGCTACAGTCGTTTACACGCTCACCGATCAGAACGCGCTTCAGATTAAGTACACGGCAAGCGTGGACAAAACTACCATCGTGAATCTAACCAATCATAGCTACTTCAATTTGGCAGGAAGCGGAAGCATACTTAATCATGTGTTGTACCTGAATGCAGACAAGTACACGCCCGTGGATTCAACGCTGATTCCCACCGGAGAAATTGCGCCGGTTAGGGGGACGCCATTCGACTTTACCGCAGCCACAGCGATTGGGGCGCGCATCAGCCAGGTGGCCGGCGATCCAGGCGGGTACGACCACAATTTTGTGCTGAACGGCCCGGCTGGCAGGTTGAAGCTCGCCGCTCGGGTGAGCGAGCCGACCTCAGGACGCCAAGTGGAAATGTGGACGACAGAACCCGGAGTACAGTTTTACAGTGGGAATTTTCTGGACGGCACAAATAAGGGAAAGCAAGGCGCCATATATGCGAAGCATGGCGGGTTCTGCCTCGAGGCGCAGCATTTTCCGGACTCCGTGAACCATGCGAACTTTCCCTCGACTATCCTCCGGCCGGGCTCGCTGTACAGACAACAGACGGTCTACAAATTTTCCACGAAGTAGAGTGGGACGGCGTTCACGCGATCTTAGTTTGAAAGCATCTGAAAAGTGGATTGCTCTCATCGTGTGCCGCTCATCTCACGCAGCCGGGCGGCGGCGGCCTCCGCAGTAATATCGCGCTGGGGTGTTCCCAGCATCTCGAAGCCCACCATAAACTTTCGCACCGTTGCGGAGCGCAATAGAGGCGGATAGAAGTGTGCATGCAGATGCCATTCAGGATGCGATTGTCCGTCAGTGGGACGCTGATGAAATCCCATGGAATAAGGGAAAGAAACCTGGAAAAGGCGATCGTAACGCGTGGTCAATTCTTTTAGCGCATCGGCCAATGCATCTCGCTGCTCGACGGCGAGATCGGTCATCGCCCCCTGGTGGGCTCGTGCCAGGATGATCGTTTCAAAGGGCCAGACCGCCCAGAACGGAACTAGCACGGAGAAGTGCTGGTTTTCGAAGACCATGCGTCCTCCCAACGCACGCTCCAACGCAAGGTAGTCGCAGAGCAAACAGCAATTACGGGTGGATCGATACTCACCCTGGGCAAGCTGTTCCTTGGCAGGCTCGTCAGGAATACTTGCGCTGGCCCAGATCTGGCCGTGCGGATGAGGATTGCTGGCACCCATTAATGCGCCGCGATTTTCGAAAATCTGAACGTAGTTGATCGAGGGGATCTGGCCAAGATCCTGGTACTGCGCAATCCATACGTCCACCACACCGCGAATCTCGGGCGCGGTCATTCGCGCCAGCGTCAAATCGTGACGCGGCGAAAAACAGACCACGCGGCACACTCCGGATTCGCTGCGGGCCACAATTAAATCTTTCTGATCAATGCTACCCGCCGGGGTGTCACGCAGCAGCGCTGGGTAATCGTTGTCAAACACGAGCGTGGCGTGGTAGGCAGGATTGCGCGTGCCGACGGCGCGAGTGTTCCCCGGGCACATGTAGCAAGAAGGGTCGTAGGCCGGTTGTGCGTCGGTTGAGAGCTGCTCCACCTGGCCAAGCCAGGGCCGCTGGGTGCGATGCGGAGAGACCAAAACCCACTCCCGGGTTAGTGGATTGAGACGCCGGTGCGGGTGCTCGACCAGATTAAGAGTTGCCGTCCTGACTTCCGCAGCGGAGGAATGGGGAACCCCTGGCTTGTCGTCAATTGGACCTGTAACCATTCGGATGGCTCCTATGCCAGTCCCACGCGCCCCGCACGATGTTCTCGAGATCGGCGAAGCATGGCTTCCAGTTGAGCTCTAGCTGGATTTTCTTCGAACTGGCCACCAGCACGGCGGGATCCCCCGGACGGCGCGGTCTTTCGACAGCGGGAATGGGATGCCCGGTCACGCGGCGGGCCACTTCTATCACCTCGCGCACGCTGAAGCCACGACCGTTCCCCAGGTTATAAATCAATTGTTCGTGCCGTGACAGAGCGTCGAGGGCCAGCAAGTGCGCGGCGGCCAAATCGACCACGTGGACGTAATCCCGGATGCAAGTGCCGTCCGAAGTCGGATAGTCGGTTCCGTAGATTTCGATCTGCTGGCGCTGGCCCAAGGCTACCTGCAAGACCAAAGGGATTAGGTGGGATTCCGGATTATGAGCTTCACCGCGCTCGGGAGTGGCGCCGGCTGCATTGAAGTAACGCAAGCTGGCGTAGCGAAAGCCATGGATGCGCTGGAACCACTGCAGCATGCGTTCCACGAGAAGTTTTGATTCTCCGTAGGCATTCGTCGGGCAGAGGGGATCACTCTCCTCGATGGGGATACGCAGTGGATCACCGTAGAGCGCAGCGGTGGAGGAGAAGACAAATCGCTTCACACCGTGTTCCAGCATGGTCTCCAGAAGGGTCAACGTGGTAGCGGTATTGTTACGGAAGTAGCGCTCGGGAAACTTCATCGATTCGCCGGCTTCAATCAGCGCCGCGAAGTGCATGACCGCTTGCGGCTTCGCAGAGCTGAAGACGCTGCTCAAGGCCTGGTGATCGGCAAGCTCGCCGACCACCAATTTGGCGCCCGGGGGCACAGCCTCGAGCGCGCCATGACTGAGGTTGTCATAAATCGTTACGCCATGGCCCGCCTGCAGCAATTGGAATGCGACTACACTGCCGAGATATCCAGCCCCACCTGTGACGAGAACGTTCAAATTGAAGCCTACTCCTTGAAAAGGTAGAAGTCGTCAGCGGCGGCATACCCGCCTGAACCTGAGCTTATCTTGGCGCTAAAACGAATGACCGCAGAGGAATGCCCCTCAGGAACAGTGAACTGGACGTTCACTCGGTGCCATTGCTCTCCACCGGCAGAAACTTCACTTGCGGTACCGCCGAAGTCGCTCACCGAGAGCAGAGGCGCTGCTCCAGACGTGGAAAGTACCCACGCATGGAGGGTATATTGTCCGCGAGAGAGGCCCGTGATCGTCTGTTGTGCCGCACCGTCGCCGCCTGCCATCAACAAACGGCGCAAGCCCGAGTGGGCGCAACAGTCATTGGGCCGTGCGCTGCCAGAAAGAACCCAGGGATTATCTTTCGTGGCGCGGACGCCGTCCCACTGTTCAGTCTCGAATCCTGGATTCAGAATCAGATTCTGCGGCACCACAATATACTTCATGGATGCATCGCCGAACGCCGCGCGGGCGCCTTCGGTGAACAGTCCGGGCCGCGAAGCGTTCATCGGAAAACGGGCCGCGGCGATTTCTTTGCCATCGAGCGAAAAAGTAAATGCTGTGCCTTGCTTCACCACGCGAATGGTGTGATAGACGTCGTACTGAAATCCCCGCGGCAGGCCTACAGAAAACGCGTCGAGAAGCTGCTCGCCCATAACGTGCTGCACCCAGAATCGCGCGAAAGGCCAGATGTTTTTGTCGAAGCCGGCCAGAACCAGCTCATTACTGGCGTTTGCAGCAGCAACAATTCCGGCTTTGGACGCCAGGGAATCATTGTCTCGCCATAATAGGCTAGCTGCGGCCTCGTAGTTTTCTGTGGCATCGCCCTTTAAAGCCACGGAACGGCTTGGTCCCCCGCCAACCTGGTGAAGCGCACCCTCCTGAGCAATCCAACTGCCGGATCGTTGTTTCCACGACAGAAGGGAATCCGTGGTCGCAAAAACGTCGTCGTAGAACGGCGTGAGCGCCTGATAGCCGAACTCGACTGGCATATTCCTGGAAAACAATTCCAGGCTGCTGCGCTGTTCTCCGATGGCCAAAGAACCCGATAAAACGTTGACTCCATCGAGCGCCACTTGAATATGGGAACCGTTCCGCGTAACCAGAAATTGGTGAATGGCCTCCGGCACAAAGTCCGAAGGCAGATCACGGACGATAGGAGACACAACTTTGCCATCGAGAGTGGCCTTGAGCGCTATGGTCTTTTCATCGAGGGACACGCGCACGCTGTGTTGACTGTCTTTTTCAAGGACGATGACTCCCGCGCCGGCCTCTATTCTGTCTTTCTGCGAAGTTTTCTTCGAGACCTGCTTCCTTTCATTCGGAAATATCCGGAGGTTGAGCTCATAGAGGAAGTTCGTATACTGCCCGGTTTGCGGCATGGCCTGTGTGGTCTTGCCGGAACGAAATTCAGCCGCGATTTGCGCATCGTTTCCGTTGCCGGAGGCGTCGAAGACGGGCCTGTCAGGAGGGGCGAGATCGCCGGTGGTAGGTTGCGGCGTGAAGATGCGATCGTGATTCCAATATAGGCGGTCCACAAAGGGAAGCCGGTTCCAAGGATCCACGAACGGGACGACACGCGCGTGGTAAATGTTGATGTCGTCGACATTGTTGGGCGCCTTCACCAGCGCATTATGTCCCGGGCCGTCGACCAGAGGCGTGCTCCGCAGAAACGGAGGCACGATTTTCCGCCATCCTGGCCCATCGAGCCCCCCGTGAGGAGGTTCATCCGAAGTCGCATAGGCGAGTGCGTAGCTGGGCAAATCCCAAGAGCCGCCGCTGTAGATCAGGTAATAGCGTCCGTGGTGTTTGGTTACCGTGGGAGCTTCATTCGTGTAACGCAGACTGCCGTTGTTGGGGTCGCCATCCTTGTCCTCCCAAGGCTCACTCCCGCGGGTGACATGTGAGGGTTCTCCCGCAACTGTGTTCCACGAAGTCAAACGGTCAGCGACAATACCGGCTCCCGGAAGACGCGGCTCGTATAGGTAACTGTAGAACAGGTACTCCGCGCCGCCATCCGGGTCTTTGAAAACAGTGCCGTCGATTCCCCATCCGGGAGTGACCGGCTGGCCTGAATCCACGAAAGGGCCGCGCGGGCTGTCGCTCACGCCAACACCTATGCGCCGCGCCATTTCTCCCACGCGCCAGTCGTCGGATTTCCGGCTAGCCGTGTAATACATATAAAATTTTCCGTTACGGTAGGCCACCTCCGGCGCCCAAAGGTCTGCCTGATTCCAAGCGTCGGGATTTTCTGACGGGCGCAGGACCGGACCGACCGCATCCCAGTGCACAAGATCAGTGGAGTGGTACGCCAGGATAGGCGAGCCGCTGACGTAAAGGTAGTATTCGCCATTCCACTTCAGCACAAACGGGTCGGGCAACTCTTGGTCGACATGGTGAGGGTTTCCGATCACCGGATTGGCGTAAGGGGATTGCGCGCCCAGGGGAACAGGCGCGCAAGCGAGTACCAGGAAACACAGCAAGCTGGCGATTGACTTCGTGATGCGTTCCTGATTTTGCCGCTCGAAACGCCAGCGCAGTGTCATCGCAGCACCTCGGCGACACCTTCGGCGGCCGTAGTCGCAAAGATCCGCGGCACAAGACTGGTGGACTTCTCATACGCACTGGCCACGTGGCGCTGAAATTCCGCCACAGATTCATTCGCGACCATGTTGATGGTGCATCCGCCGAACCCACCGCCAGTCATCCTCGCGCCAAACACGCCTGGAAATTTTTCAGCAAGCTCGACCATCAGGTCAAGCTCGGCACAGCTCACTTGATAATCATCACGCAGACTAACGTGAGAATCGTGCATGAGCCTTCCGAACATGCTGAGATCGGCGCATTCCAGGGCGGCTGCAGCTTCGGTGACGCGAGAATTCTCGCTGAGTACGTGACGGCATCGTTTGAAAATTGCCTCGGGGAGATGGGCGGAATATTTTTTTAAGTCTTGCAGGCTGACGTCGCGTAATGCTCGCAATTGCGGCAGGAAGCGGGAAAGCAGGCGCACTCCTTCTTCGCATTCCGCGCGTCTGGTGTTGTATTCGCCGCTCGCCAATTCGTGCTTGACCATGGTATTGCAGATGACCAGGCTGACCTCGCCGGGCAGCGGAAGCGGGCGGTAATCGAGCGAACGGCAGTCCAGCACCAGTGCATGCCCAGCGCGTCCACAACAGGAAATAAACTGATCCATAATACCGCAGCGCGCGCCCACAAAATCATTCTCTGCGCGCTGGCACAGCTTGGCGAGTTCCACGCGGTGCACTGTCAATCTGGAAGCTTCCAGTAAAGCGAACCCGGTAGCGACCTCGATTGCCGCTGAGGAGCTTAGTCCGGATCCGATGGGCACTTCACCGTGCACCAGCAGACTGGCGCCGCGCAGATGATGCCCGGCGCGTTGCAACATAACGGCAACTCCAAACACGTAGTCACTCCAGTGATTTCGAGGGCGCGGCTCGTCACTTTCCAAATCGATCTCAGCGCTCTCCAGGAAATTAGTGGAGTGGACCAGCAGTTTGCGGTCTTGGCGGGGGGCAATGGCTATCCAAGTATAGAATTCGATGGCCGCCGGCATGACGAAACCGTCGTTGTAATCGGTATGTTCTCCGATCAGGTTGACGCGGCCTGGAGCACGATAAATCTTTGGCGTAGCGCCAAAAAGTACCTGGAACTTTTTTGCTAAATCCGCCGCTGTAATGTCGCCCACGCTTCCTTTGCTTTCTCGACGAAGTGAAACTTCAGCGCTTTAAACGCCGGTCCGCACGCTGGCCGAACGCGATCATGATCAACCCGAAGGCGAGCATCACCAAACCCCACCAGAGGTTGACGTTGATCCCCAGGGATTTTTGATAGATGGCCTTGTCGGCCATCAGTCCATAACCGACTAACAGGATACCGATGATGGTGAACAGCCCGCCGATCGGTAACCGTATATCCAGGCCCATGAGCCCTCCGTCTTTACCAGAAAATTAAATTCAGCATCAGCGTGAGAACAATGACGGCGACACCCAGCGCAGCAGGCCGCTTGTACCACGGCAAATGCTCTTCATTGGGACGTTCGGTCATGGAGTAAACCAGACCGACCAATTCTTTTTCGTCGCGTGCCCGGGTGAGCAGGCTGACGAGGATGGTGACGAGGAAGCACGTGGTCCAAGCCCAAATGGCGGTCCAAAAGTTCTGCGCCATCTCGCTTGGATACGCATGGAGAATATGGCCCAGCCATGCGCCCTTGATTCCTGGCGCCGCCCCGGCCGGGAGAGTGAGTCCATGATGCACAGCGGCGGCGGTGGTGCCCGAGATCAGCCCAACAAAGGCTCCATGACCCGTGGCGCGTTTCCAGAACATGCCCAGCAGGAAGGTTGCAAACAAAGGTGCGTTCACAAAGGCGAATACCAATTGCAGCATATCCATGATGTTGTTGAAGCGAGTGGCGGCATACGCGGCGATAATAGACAGCGCGATGCCAAATACAGTGGCCACTCGACCCATCCATAGATAATGTTCGTCACTGGCCTTTGGCCGGATATAAGATTGATAGATGTCATAAGTCCAGACGGTATTGAACGCCGTGACATTGCCAGCCATTCCGGACATGAAGCTGGCGAGCAACGCAGTGAGGCCGAGCCCCAGGATCCCGGTGGGAAAGTAGTGCAACAGCATGTTGGGAATTGCCAGGTCGTAGTCGAGGACGGCCTTGCCATTCGCGTCCAGTAGAGGCTGCCCCGTGGCTTCGTCGATTTTGGCGGGGATGAGCCCTTTGCCGTACGCTTTATGTTGGGACGACGCGGTTCCCGAAACCGTAGTCGAAGTCGAGGGAGTGGAAACCAGGTCGGTGCTGAGCCCAACAGCGATCAGCCCAGGCAGAATCACCAGAAAAGGAAACAGCATTTTGGGAATTGCGGCAATCAGAGGTGTGCGGCGGGCTGCGCTCATGGAGTCGGCAGCCATAGCCCGTTGCACGACGAGAAAATCCGTGCACCAGTAACCGAAAGAGAGCACGAAACCCAGACCCATCACCAATCCGAACCATTCCACACCTAACGGATTGGTTTGCGGACTGCCCATGCCCACCCAAGAGTGGGAGTAACTGCTCGGCAGCTTCTCCACGAGCCCGTGCCACCCGCCGACGTTTCTAAGGCCGAGCCATACCAGAGGCAGAAAGCCAGCGACGATCAGAAAAAATTGTAGAACTTCGTTGTAGATTGCACTGGTGAGCCCGCCGAACAAGATGTATCCCAAGACGATCAGCGCGGAAAACCCAATGCTGAAATGAAATATCCACTGCTGCGGGATATTCATGCGGCGAAAAGGGACATCCAGAATGTGCAAGATCTGAATCAGCCGGGCCATGGCGTACATGGATATCCCGGAGGAGAAAACCGTCATGACCGCGAAGGAAATGGCATTGAGCCCGCGTGTTTTTTCGTCGAAGCGCAGACGGAGATATTCAGGCACGGAGCGGGCGCGCGAGCCGTAGTAGAACGGCATCATGAAAATTCCCACAAACACCATGGCGGGAATGGCGCCGACCCAATAGAAGTGGCTGGTAGCGATGCCGTATTTCGCCCCCGAGGCCGCCATGCCAATCACTTCCTGTGCGCCGAGGTTGGCGGAGATAAACGCGAGCCCGCAGACCCACGCCGGGATGGCGCGTCCCGCGAGAAAGAAATCCGTGCTGGTCTTCACTTTGCGTTTGAGCACAAACCCGATGCCCAGCACAAAGACGAAGTACACGAACATGATGGCCCAATCGATGCTAGTCAGGTTCACAGTCAGGCCTCGATTTTAGATTTGAGATTCCGCTGCATAAATTATGCTTACTGCTCGGTAATCACCCTCACTCTTTGTGCCCGTCCCCGGTAGCAACGTCTATGCGCCTTCGCCCAAGTATTTGTACCGCATTACTGGGTGATGGCCAGGGTTATAACGGAAACTGAATACGGGGGCAACTCCACGACGAATCGCGAATTCGCTCTAACCGCGCTCCGCCGCGTAGAAACAGCTTCTGGAGATGCGAAGCTGTTCGCTGCCGTAAGAGAATCAGCGGTGATTGTTTCCATTTCTGCTTCGGGACGGATGCCGGCGCCTGAGATCTGCACGGTAGTTTTCAGCGCGTGCTTTCCGTCCGTGTTGACGGCCTTGATGAAAATCTGTTTTCCATCCGCGGTGCGGCTCGCGGTGACATCCAGGGTAGGCAGTCCTTTGCCTTCGAGGCTGGTGTCAAATGCCGGGCCGTCGGCGCGGACGGCCAGGCTTTGCGTTCCCAGACGCCGGTTGTAGAGCTCGTTGACAAGGTAGATGGGCGTCACAAACAGCCCGTGCCGACTGGCTTGCACTACGCCGCCAGACCAGCCGTTCACCATATCCGAAACCGCGGTCATAGCCACGGCCGGACTGCGTTCAAAAACGTTCATCAGCCGTGCCGCATAAAGCGCGGACTCCATGGAGTGCTGCCGCGGCACCGGAAGCGACGTATTCCATTCGTTTATGCTGAGCTTGATGTCGCGGCCGGGAGTGAGTTCATGAATCAACTGCACCACCTTATTATAAAAAGCCTCGTAATGGAGTGGGTGGGCCATTAGATTGCGCGGGTCATCTCCCATCTCCGCGGTGCCGTAGTAATGGTGAATGGCGAGATAGTCCAGATTGGTTCCGGCGATGCGAAGAACGGTGCGGTCCCAATCCAAGTCATTGTCGCCGACAGCGATCAGGCGTATGGAGGGATCAACAGCGCGCATCGCCGCGGCGTAGAGATTAAAATTCCGCGCGTAGGTCTGCGCGTCGCTGTGAGCGCGCACCCAGCTCCCCCAAATCTCGTTCCCAATTTCCCAATATTTTACCTTGAACGGTTCGGGATGGCCGTTAGCCTTGCGCATGGCGCCGTATTTGGAGCTCGCGGGGCCGTTGGCATATTCCACCCAGGCTGCGGCCTCGGCGGACGTGGCTCCGCGGCCTTCCACGTTCACGGTGAGTGACGGCTCCGCCCCGAGATTGCGGCAGAATTGAATGAATTCATCGGTGCCGAAATCGCTGGGCTCATACTCATTGGCCCAGGAGAGATTCACCCAGGTGAAACGTTGATCACGCGGCCCAATTCCCCACATCCAGTGATAATCCTGAGCCACATTTCCGCCCGGCCAGCGAACGAAGGCCGGATGCAGCGCTTTTATTTTTTGAAAGACATCGGCGCGGACACTGTCAACGGCGTCACCCGGGAGCAAAGAAACCTGGTCCACCCACACGCGTCCGTGTCCCGGGAACAGCACCACAAACTTGGCCAGCGGATCGGTCTTGGCAGGTGAAAGAGTGAATTCGTGTTTCGCCCAATCGCCTGCAATGTCGGATATGCGGGCCTGCGCGTAAGTGGCGCCGCCCGTTTGATCCGCCTCCAGCGCAACGGCTATCTCGCCGGAGTAATCGGCTGACTTTATCCAGAGATAACCGTGGTAGGAAATACCTTGCCTTACTGGAATGCCCGCCTGACGAATGCCGCGCCGCTGGCCATCGTTGTAGGCCACATCCACGCGCAAGGAATGCTCCACACGGTCAGCCTGAAAATCCCGAGCCGCAGGATAAAATACGGAATCGTCCCAGCGGAAATGTAGCGCTGGGTCGTCATTGCGATCGTCGGGCTCCCGCTCCCAATCGCGTGGCAAGCCAATCTGGTTGGGTGAGTCACTGAAGCTGCGGTCGCGGATCAGTTCGGCATACAGGCCACCCTTTACGCCTTCGAACATGAATTCGTCAAACTGACCGTAAAGGAGTGGACTGATCTGCCCCTGTACTTTGCCGGCGTCGATGGAGATCGTCGCGGGAAGGGAAGCGTCCTGCGCCAGAACGGGCGGGCCGCAAAGCGCGACCACAAAAAAAAGCAGCTGGCACGCCGCAGTTCTTGGGCGCATGGTCATCGAGCGATCACTCTTTCACCTTGTCGAGCACGACGTTGAGCCGCGGCATGAAGCCCGGACTGGCCGCGTAGCGAAGAATTGAATCAAGCAACTGCGTGGCGTAGGGGTCTTTGCCATAAGCGTCAAACCGAAACGTGGTCGCCAGGAGCTTGCCCTTCCCCGCGTTCATCTGCACGGCTAGCGCGGCATTTTGATTCAGCCAGCCGTAAAAAACTCCCGACAAAACGTCGTCATAATCATGGGGGGCAACACCCTGAATGATGTAGTGAGGCACGACGCTAGCCGATTCGAGCCCTAGCAGCCGGCCGAACGCAACCGCATCGAACGGCGCCGCATTTGCGCGAACCCAGTTGAAGTTGGTGACCCAGTTGCCGTCGAGATCAGAGCCATCATGGGCAGCCACTTTGAGAGAGGTACCTGCCGGCAGCGCGTCAATAGAATCGATGAGAAGCACAACACGTCCGCCCTGGTTAATTTGAGCCTCGACTTGAGCGTCATAACGCGCGGCTAGCATTACGGTATGGGCGTCAGGGGTATCAGCAGTTCCAGTGGAATATCCGGCCGCGAGCAAGGACTGCCCCAGCTCTTTTAAGTGGCGGGCCGGATCGTGGAACTTCAACACACCGCGATTAACCGTAGACCGGTTCGGAAAAACAAAATAATCGTAGTGATTTTCTGCGAGCAGGGCACCGTCCGGTCCGCGCACTTCAAGGTGCACTCGCTGGCGCTGAGGCTTCTCTACAGCGGCCGCCGGAAAACTGATGTGCTGCAACGCGGTGACATCCCCGCGCTGTATCGCGTGCTGGTACTGGTAGCGGCCACTCGCGCCAGAGTCCGTAAACCACGTGACCCACGCCCCGCGCAAATCATTTTCGCCATAATGCGAAAACTTAACGTCCAATTCGACGTTCTCGCCACTTTGAAAGTTATGACGGGCAAATTGTCCCAGGACGGCATCCGCTTGCTGGATATGCGCCAATTCGGTGGCATATACCTTTGGCTGGCGCCACATATCCATCAGGCCATTGGCCTCCCAGTTGATGTCAGTGAATTCGGTGATGACGTAGCCCTGTATGGCGGAATGGCTGCGGATGTCCTCAATTTCATGTTTGAGAGAAAGGAATTGATGCCACTGGCTCTCCTCCGCCAGTGAATCGAATGAATTGAAAATGTGGTCCAGGCGAAAGTCCTGGAAACGACCCAGCACGCCGGCGGGCCGCGTCACCTCACGCCCTTCGAAGTCGCGGCCATACCACCACGGCCATTCCTGGGGAAGTTTGGGCAGCCCCCAATTCCCGAACTCGGAAACAATCAGCGGTTCTCGACCGGTCGGCTTGGCGTCGCCGAACGGGCTGAAAATCCATTTAGGGCGCGACGCAAAGTCCGCCGTCCACTTGTCCCATTTATCAGAATTATCCGGAATCGAGTAATACTGATGAAAATCCGCAAGATCGCTTTTGATGTGAAAATTCTCACAGCAGGCGCTGTTGTCATCGATGACGCGGCCGAGTGGCGCCGTAAGCTGCTTGGCGCGCTCGAATGCCGCACGCAGCCATGCGCGCTGATCCTGTTGCTTCAGGTCGGAGCCCCACGCTTCGTTAATGACGCTCTGGATCACGATGGAAGGATGGTTCCAGTCGCGATCGACCATCGCCGCGAAAATCTGTTCGCCGCGTTCCGCCGCCACCGGAGCGAAATGATGCGCATCGTTCCACGAGGGAATCTCATACCACACCAGCATCCCTACCTCGTCCGCAGCCCGCAGATAGAGCGGGTCGGGAACCTTAATATGGCAGCGCAGCATATTCAGGCCGAGGCGTTTGCCTCTGCGCATCATCTCGCGAACATACCGCTCTGACGGCGGAGTGTAGACACCTTCAGGATAGAAATCTTGATCCAGCGCCGCGCGCATATAAAACGGCTCGCCGTTCAGATAGAGCATGCCATTACGGGCTTCGAAACTGCGAAAACCGAACCGGTCGTAAACTGTTTCTCCCTCAGAACCAGCGAGAGCAATCTCCACCGAGTAAAGCACCGGATGGTCAGGACTCCACAGGCGCGGCGAATTGATATGTCCAGTGACCGTTTGCTCAGGGCCAGAGCCGACCTGTAGCGTCTGGTGAAAATCTGCATGGCCACTCTCATCGCGCACGAAGACGTCCAAGGGGATGGCATGCGCCGCATTCCCCCGGCTTCCCGCTAATCGCACCTCGATTTTGAAATCGCCATTCACCTGGGGAGTGACGTGCACTCGCTCGATGTAAACGCTGGGACGGAACTCGAGCGAAACCGGCTGCCAAATTCCTCCGGTCTGCACATACCAGTTCTGCTTGCCGTGAGGAATTTCGTTGTACATCCATTTCGGAAAGCGCGCGCGGTTTTCCGCCTCATTCATGGGGGGATCCACCACGCGAACCAGAACCTGATTCGCTCCCGGGCGAACGGCTTCTGTGACGTCGAAGCTGAAAGGCGTGTAACCGCCTTCGTGTTGTCCAACCGGCTTTCCGTTCACAAACACTTCACTGAAGTAATCCACGGCCCCAAAATGCAACAGCGCTCTACGCGCTTGTGAAAACTGCGGCGCCACGAAACTCACTTTGTACCAGGCGACTCCCGCGTAATCGCGCAGATCGGGGAATTGAGCATTCCAGGAGAGACCCGGCTGGACGGGGCGCCAGCCGGCCGCGTCAACCGAATTAGCCGTGGTCAGGCTACCGGAGGGGTCGGTCAAGAACTGCCAAGAATCCAAGCGGGCGGTTTGGGCGCTGGCGCTGCTTGCGAGGAAAAGGAAGACTGCCATTCCGACGAAGCACCGCCCTCCGAGCCGTGGCAGGCCGTCACCGAAAATCATTCTGAACTTCAGCTTGAACTTCCTGTGAAATGTGATCGATTCCATCTTTAACCTGAAAATTCTGAAACTCACCTATCCGGGCAAGAATTAAGGCCGCGCCGGCTTGGTGGTGACCACACGCGTCGAGCTCCAGTGGTTCTCCGATGATCCGTAGCCATAAAGCATCACCCAAAAATCGTGGGGCAAATTCTTCACGGTCTTCTGGAGACCCGTCTGCCCGTTGAGCATAAAAAGAAAATCATCGCCGCGGCGCACAATTCCGATCGTGGGGTTGCGTATCTTGGTGGCCAGTTTACGATTATCCAGCCGTTCGCCCTGGCCATTCACTACGGCCCAGGCCTCAAACGTTCCTTCGCTGGTGTAGATCCATTCGACGCGGTTGCGCCCGGAATCGTCGAACAGGATCGTAAGATTGGCATCGCCGGGAGTTAAGCCACTACCGCCCGCCTCCGGCAGCGCGGCCCCGACTTTGGCAACGGTGGCTTCGACGATGAAATGGTCGCCAGTAAACTTTTGCTTGGAGCGCACACCCGAGCGCGAGCCACTAACGCTGCGCATTCGCAACTCCCCGCCTTCGACTTTGAATGTGCCGCCATTCGCGCCTTCGAAGCTGAAGCGCTCCCATTTCGAGGAGTCAAGCGAACTTCCCTCAAAAGCGGCATTCCACTCTTCGACCGCTGGATTTGTTTGCGAAGATGCGCGCACGAGCGAAAACAGCAGGCAACAGCCCAGCGTCAGCGCACGCCAGAGTCTCTGTCTAACCATGAAAAACCTCCATTGCATTACTAATACCGCACCTCGGCCAGGCGACGCACGATCTCTCGCCGCTCGTTTTCTGACTGTTGTTTTTGCTCGCTGCTGAGTTGCTCGAATCTTGTGGCGGCCGCCTGCGCATCCTCACGGCGCTTGAGTCGCGTGTAGACCCGGCTCAACTGGTAGTACGCTTCCGCGACTTTTGCATCGGCTTTCACCACGCTCTCCAACTCACCGGCCGCGTCCTGCAGGCGGTTGGCTCGCAGGTAGAGTTTTCCTAAAGCCAGGCGTGCCTGCAGGAATCCTGGATCCAGTTCCAGTGCGCGCTTCAAGTGCTCTTGCGCTTGATCGATATTGGCTGGGGTGAGTTTTGTGAAAGACTCCGCAAGCAGATAGTGATTGACCGCGGAGGGCTCCTCAACGCCTATCGCTTTCTGATAATACGCAATGGCGTCCGTCATTCTGCCTTCGTCGTCGGAGATCATCCCCAGGTATGCCAGCGCCGGCGACATTTTGGGATCGTGCTCCAAGGCGCGGGAAAAAGCGTCCGCTGCCAGGTTGTTTTTATTATCGGTGAATTGGGCCACTCCCAGTGCGAACCATAGCTTGGAGGAGCTTGGAAAATCATCGAGAGCCTCGCGCAGACGAATCACTGCGGCTTGGGGGGCATTCGCACTGGTTAATAGCATCGCATAGCGAAAGCGCAACGCCTCGCTCTTGGGATCCAGCTGGATTGCCCGTCGCATGGCCGGGATGGCTTTATCGATTTGACCGCTCGACTCGTAGATCTCAGCCAGCGCCGCGAACAGAGGGGCGCTTTCCATTCCGCGGGCCAGTGCGGATTCCAGCGTGCGACCGGCAGCCTCATCGTCCTTGTTTTCGTGATAAGCGCGGGCCAGCAGGAGGATTTCCTCTAGGTTAGAAAGATCGGCCTTCACCACCGCATCCAATTCGACGGCAGCTTCCTTGGCGAGGCCCGCTTCGAGCAAGGCAGCTCCCAACTCGGCGCGGGCGGCCGGCGCAGCGACAGATTCCGGCGCAGTGTCCAATCGGGCGGAGTAATCGGGGAATTCCGCTGCGGCAGCGGCAGGCTCATGAAGACGCAAGGCAATCACGACCAGAGCACGGGCAGTTTCCGCGTCAGGCGCCAGCGAGCGCGCACGCTCGAATAACTGCCGTGCCGCCCGCAAGTTTTCGGGACTTCCTGTTGCATAACGGATTTGCGCCAAGTTCACTAGCGCACCGGGCTGTTTTGGGTCGAGACGCAGAGAGGTTTCAAACTGGCCCGCTGCCTCCTGTTTGCGTCGCAGCTTCAGCAGGATTGCGCCGTAATTGTTGCGAGCTTCCGGAGAGTCAGGCGCGCCCGATACCGCTGCCGCAAACTGGCGTTTGGCTTCTTCCAGCTCGCCGGCTTGGTCGGCCAGAATCCCCAGATAGGTCCGGGCGGCGAGATTCTTTGGATCGGCAACGAGCGCGCGCCGGAAAAAGGTCTTTGCTGCCAGAGAATCGCCGCGATCCATCGCCGCGACACCGCCGGCGATCAAGCCAGCAGCAGCTGGCTTGTTGGTAGGGAGCGACTTGCGCTGGCCCGCAAGTATCGGCGTCAGCGCTCCGCAAACACCGCCCAGAGCGAGCAGCAGGACAAGAGGCATAGCCGGAAGTCTCGAAAACTGCTGCATGGCAGACGAAACCAATGCACGGTCGGAGGGCGGCGGATGAATTTTCCCGCCGCTGCGCGCAGTGCCAGACTCGATCAGAAAATCAATTTTAACCCGAACTGGATGACGCGTGGATCGTATACGTAAGGCACATTTACCACGCTCGATTTTCCGAAGTTTACGTTGTCCTTCAGGTCGATGTTGGGCTGGAAATAGCGGTGACGATTGAACGGATTAAACAGCTCGGTGCGAAACTCGAGCGTCAATCTTTCGGTCAACGAAGTCTTTTTCAGCACGCTGAAGTTCTCGCTGTAGAACGGCAAGGCTCGTGCGCCGGAAAGGACGGGAGGTGCATTCCCGAAAAACACCTTGGGATTGCTGTAATAAGCGGCATATCCGGGATCCCCGGGCTGGAAGGGTTGATTGCTGAACGCCGGTGGCGGGGCAAAAGCCGCGGGATTAACGAGTTGGAAAATCGTTCCCGAGGGGCTGTTCTTTGTCAGGATCGGCTGCCCGGTTAGATTCGGTCGGATGCTGCCGTCATATCCGGCCAGATTCAGAAAATCGGTATAGGGCCGATCCGAATCCAGGACCAGAGTCGGCAATCCTGCCTGATAGCGGTGGATGCCGTTAAGTTGCCAGCCTCCGACGAACCAGTTGAGGACGCCAGAGTGGGAAAGGAATGCCTTGCCCCTTCCGAAAGGCAGTTCGTAAAGATAACTGAACACCGCCACGTGGGGAGAATTGTTAGGCGAAACGCTCCGCAGCGAGCGGGTATCGAACGGGTTCTGGACGACGTTTTCGATCGGCGAGCGTCCCAGCAAATCTTCGGACGCATCCGTAATCAGCTTAGAGAACGTGTAGGAGAAGCCGAACTGGAATCCTTGAGAAAAGTGCCGGTCCAGCTTTACCTGTAGGGCGTTATAGAGGCTGCGTCCTTGGCTCTCCAGTTGTTGATTGATCCGGCCGTATTGCGGGAATGGCCGAAGCGCCTGGGCAACGCTGCCAGTAAAACCCGGGTATACGGCGGCGGGACTGCTGGGCAAAGTAACGCCTACGCTGTTCGCGTATGCGACATGCGTAGGATTGGCCAGCGCAGCCGCTAGAGGTTCATTCAATATTACGAATCCTAGCTTGAGATCATTCAGCGGCAGTGCGTTAAGTCTCTGGAAATTGGACCGCAGGCGCGTGCCGTGGCTTCCGACGTAACCGACGGTGAGCGCAAAATTGCCGGGGATCTGCAGTTGGTAATCCAGGCTGTACTGCACCGTGCGCCCGAGTTTGAAATTCGGATTGAAGTAATCGACGTCGCCACCGAGAAACTGGCCATTGGGGTCAGGTACGGGCGCAGCAGGGTAGGTGGACAAGAAGACAGTAGACTGCCGCCCTTGCGGTTTAACCAGAGGATTGTCGGGCGCCCGCGTGGTGTTGTAACCCTCCAGTCCGGAGGTGATATCGCTGGCAAGAAGCGGCGCATAGTAAAGCCCGATTCCTCCGCGGACGACGCTCTTATTGTTGATCGAGTAAGCGAGTCCGAGGCGTGGTCCAAAGTCGGTGTAGTCCGGCTTGACCAGTCCACGCCGAGACGCTTTCAGCCCGCCTTGACCAGCCGCACCGACGAGCGCGCCGAGCCGGGTTCCAGCGATCTGCGGATCCGGGTTGGGTACCGTGGGATCGAACCCACGAATGTAATTGTGAGATTCCGTGCGCGGGTAGGGGATTTCATAGCGGATGCCGACGTTCAGGGTCAACCGGGGCGTGACCTTAATATCGTCGTTCGCATAAAATGCAGGCGCGAAGTAACGCCAGGCTGGCTGAACCGAGTGTATGTTCACGAATGAGAACTCGGTGGCGCCGGTAATCAGGCTGGCAATGGGCCATCCCATATTTCCTTGTCCAGCGGCATCGGACGCCGTTTGATCGTTGCGGAAATTGAACGTGCCTCCTGGATCGATGAATTGCGTCACATTGAGCTGCTGCCATTTGAAGTCGCCACCAAATTTAAACGTGTGCCGGCCTTTCACCCACGTCGCGCCGTCGCTGATCTCCACGGTATTATCGGGTAGGCGGTCGGTAAAGAACGTAGATCCGATGTTCTGACCGGCGCGAGGATCCGCGGACGTTTCGATAGGACCGTAGCCAGGAAAGCCAACGCGAGGAAATGCGGCGTTTTGCGTGGCGTTTGCCGGGAACCCCAGTTCGACGGAGGGAATGTGGCCAATTCCGGTGTTCATATTGGCTACGGCAGTGCGGCTCCACGCCAGATTCAGATGATTCAGTAGCGTCGAAGAAATCGTGTAGTCGTATTGTGCGCGGGCAAAATGCGAATTGAACGTCTGATGCCAGACGTCCTGAGCGATGAAAGGCAGGGGGAATCTGGGGAATCCGCCCTTGAACGCGTCCTGGGCACGGTAGGTGTAGCTGCCGGACAGATGCTGTTTCTCCGTTATGACCTGATCGACCTTGGCCACATAACTGTTCATCGTGGTGGGCGTCACCGTGGAGGCTCGGTAGTTGTGAAAGACTCCCGGGCCGGTGGGCATAGGGAACCGATTCAGTATGGCCAGCCCCGCGGGATCGATCACGGAGCGGCCCGTTATCGGATTGACGTACTGGTCCAGCCGATTGCCCGGAATCGGATTGCGTGTAGCCGGGGGCATGGTAGGGTCGAAAATCTGCCGTGGGCCGGTGTCAATACAGGTACCGTTATTAAACTCGTAGCAGAAACTGGTGACATAAGGATCCGTAAGCAGCTCGGAGAAATCTCCGGTATGCATCTTGGCGGTGGGAACCGTTACGATGACATTTTCACCCTGCTTGAAGCGGTATCCTTCGTAATTGAAGAAGAAAAAGGTCCGATTGGCGCCGTTGTATACCTTGGGAATAGTCACCGGGCCGCCGACGTTGAAACCAAAATCGTTCTCTCTGTCCAAGTTTCGCGGCAAATTGTTGGCATTATTGATGTAGCTGTTGGCGTTCAGCGCGGTATTGCGCAATAGATCATACGCTTCGCCGTGATAGCCATTACCGCCCGACTTAATCGTAAAGTTGACCACGCCACCGGAAGAATTGCCATATTCCGCCGAATAACTGCTGGTGCTCACAGTGAATTCCTGAAACGCGTCGGGCCCCGGCGCTACCTCAGAGAAGAACGTGCCGTTCTGCGCGCGCTGCGTTCCAGCGCCGTCAATAAGGATGCTCGTGCCTAGAGCTTGTCCGCCATTCACGCGAAAATTCGAAGCATCAGTGCCGCGGCTGCCGTCGGCAGCCGTCCCCGAAGTCACGCTGCTATCCAGAAAGATGAATGAGAGGGGTGTGCGCCCGCCAAATTCGGCGCTAACTTGCAGGGGCAGTTCCCGAACCTGTTTTTCAGTGACGTTGGTCTGCTGGACCGCGCTTTCTGTCTGAAGAATCGGCGCGTCGGCAGTCACCGTCACCTGCTCGCTGGCAGCGCCCAAAGTCAGCGCGAAATCCACACGCCTGGTGACCTGCACAGGAAGCTGGATGGTCTGCGAGGTGACTTTAAATCCAGCAGCTTCCACGGAAACTTTGTAAGGCGCGGCAGGCAACTCCGGCAAGGTGTAGCTGCCTTCGTTGGTAGTCGTGGCTTCATGCGACGCTTCCGTATTGGTATTGACAGCGGTTACTTTCGCATTGGCCACCGAAGCGCCGGAAGGATCGGTCACCGTGCCGGTGATCGTGCCGCGATCGCTCTGCGCACTCACCAGCAGCGCGCTGGCGCAGATCGCCATCAGCAGCAGGCACCCCATTCTGAAAAGTTGGCGCGTGGTCATCCCTCACCTCGTGTGACCTTGCCCCCGGCAGTCGCAATGGCGGGCAAAAGTTGATTGGCAAGCTGCGATGGCAGCCGCCTGATAATCCTGGCGCAAATGTAATCGATTACATTCCAACTGCAGGAGAACGTACTCTTGGCCATCTAGCATTGTCAAGCAAATTTGTGATAAAACCTCATCATGGCGCGACTCCCAGCCCAGTTTGCGGCACGTTGCGGCCCCCCCTTCGGCCCAGGGCCCCGACGAGCTAATGAATATTAAGCAAGTGGCCAAGAAGGCCCGAGTGTCCACGGCGACGGTCTCACGAATCATCAATGATTCATCGCTAGTGAGCCCAGAGACGGCGCGGCGCGTCTGGCGGACGATCCGCCAGCTCAATTATCATCCGGATAGCCAGGCCCGCAGCCTTGTCTCCGGGCGCAGCCGCATCCTCGGGCTTATTATTTCAGACATCACCAACCCGTTCTTTCCGGAGTTAGTAAAAGGGTTCGAAAATCTGGCCCTGCAGAACCATTACGAAGTCATACTCAACAATACAAACTACGATCCCGCTCGAATGGCCACTTGCGTCCGCCGCCTGCTGGAACGCAGAGCGGAAGGCGTGGCCATCATGACATCCGAAATGGATCCTGAGTTGACCGACGAGTTGGCCAAGCGCGGCATTCCGATCGTCTTCCTCGATGTAGGAAGCGTCCGCAACCGCATCAGTAATATTCGCGTCGATTATGCGCAGGGCATTCGCGAAGCGGTGGACCATCTAATCACCGGCGGTCATCGCCGCATCGGATTTATCAGCGGTCCGATGAGTCTGAAATCCGCGTGCACACGGAAATCCGCATTTCTAAAGTGCTGGAGGGCGTACGGCTTTGCGGAGGACAACGGGCTAATCGTGGAGGGCAATCACAAGATCGACGGCGGCGAATCGGCCATGTCCCGCCTTCTACAATTGAAGCCACGCCCCACGGCAATTCTGGCTTCCAACGACCTCAGTGCCATAGGAGCTCTCGGGGCGATCCGTCTCGCGGGCCTGCGCATTCCCGAGGATATTTCCGTAATCGGCTTCGACGATATTGATTTTGGCCAGTTCACTCACCCACCTCTGGCGACCATCCGGCTCTCGCGAACGGAACTGGGAGGCAAGGCGTTCAATGCCCTGTACCGAATTCTTCACGGCGATTCAAAAAAAGGCGAGGAGTATAACGTCGAGACCCATTTTGTAGCTCGCGAGTCGACCGGCCCGGCTCCCCAGCCCGGTCGGCAAACACAATGACGCTTGTGACGGCCTGTCTTAGGGCTCGCTGGCCGCGGTTTTCGGCTCGGTAATTGTCAGAATCTGGTTGGCAGTGACGTTTTCGATGCGCTGCGCTACGCCGCTCGGCCACCTGATTTCCAAGTATTTTGCCGATTTCTCGCTGGCCAGGCCGAAGTGAACCCGGCGGTCGCTTGCGGAAAGATAACTCCCTGCAGTGCTCGCCGTTGCGTATTGTTCCTTCCCCGAGGCGGATACCAGCTTGATTGCGGCACCGATGCCGTCACGGTTGCTTTTCCGGCCGACCAGGCGAATGAGCAGCCAGTTGTTCGCGGTGCCGCCCTCATTTTTCAGCACGTAGGCCGGACCGTTGTTGGTAGTAACCACCGCGTCCAGGCTTCCATCGTTGTTGATATCCCCGATCGCCAGGCCCCGGGCAGCCCATGGCCGCTGGAATACTGCGCCAGACTGGGCGGAGACATCTACAAACTGCTTACCGGTGTTGCGCAATAGCAGGAGGGGCTGGAGGTAACGAAGGTTGGGGAAAGTAAGCTGAATTGTATCGAGAACGTGGCCCTGTACGATGAATAGATCTTTCCAACCGTCGTTGTCATAATCCATGAACTTAACCCCCCAACCGGAGTAAGGTCGGGAGATCGCACCCACGCCGGAATTTCGCGACTCGTACGTGAACGTGCCGTCTCCTGAGTTGTGATAAATCGCATATTGCTGACCGGAAAGATTTGTCGTGACGATGTCCGGCCAGCCGTCGTTATCGTAATCGGCGAAATCCACTCCCATGCCGGCGTAAGTTTGTCCGTTGTCATCCAACCCGGTGCCTGCGAGCAGCGCGATATCTTCGAAAGCTCCATTTCCCTTGTTGTGGTAAAGCGATTGGCGGACTGAATCATTGGCCACCGCAACGTCGATGTGGCCATCCCGGTCAAAGTCAGCGATTGCTATACCTAGAGCTTTGGCGCTCCCGGCAGCCATGCCTGCCGTCTTGGACACTTCGGTAAACCGTCCGCCGCCCTCGTTCTTGAACACCACCAGTGACACAGGGCCGAATACGTCCGGGTGGCAATACGCCCGGTACCCCGGACGGTGCTCACCGCAGTAGATGTTCTTGTCAAATGCCCAGTCCAAATAGCGCGCCACCACCAGGTTCAGCAGTCCATCATTATCGAGATCGACGAAGGCAGCGCTAGTGGACCAGCCCGCGCCAGCTACGCCGGCGGCGTCGCTGACCTCCGTGAAGGTGCAATTTCCATTGTTGTGATACAGGCGATTGCGCGGGTAGCCGGTTACGTACAGGTCTTCGTTGCCATCGTTGTCGTAATCGCCCGCGGCCACTCCCATCCCGTACTCGATACCCGCGAGTCCTCTCTTTTCTGTAATGTCTTCAAACGTGCCGTCTGATTTCTGGTGGTAGAGACGGTTGGAATAACGCGGGCCGTCCTTGCGAGGGATGGCGCCCCTGGGCATGGGATCCTCGATGCGGGCGCCATTCACGAAAAATATATCCAGGCGTCCGTCGTTGTCGCAATCGAATAGCGCCACGCCTGCCCCCATTGTCTCCAGCAGATATTTCTCGGTAGTTGCCGAGGACTCATGCTTGAAGTGAATTCCTAACTCTTGCGTGACGTCCACAAACTTGACTGCTGCCGCGGAGCCGCCTCGCACGCCGGGCAAAGAGGCTGGCAAAGCAAGAATTTGCGGCAATGCTAGAGACGTCCAGAAAACTAACGGCCACACGAGCCGCAACCTACGCACGGCGATTTTAGCGGGGTATCGGTTCATTTCTCGTTCATAAGTTGTTCGCTCGACTGTAACCGCTTACAATATTCCATGCCCTTCGTTTTTAGGATATTCCCTTCTATGGAAACGAAAAAGATCATAGGTTTTAGAATGGTTCATTGGCGGTCACTTGCCAGGCTTCTCTTCGCGACCGCCACACTCGTTTTGAGCAGCTGCGGCACGGGCAGTTACGTGCCGGCTCCTCCGCCGCCTCCTCCACCATCTGCAAACACCTTCACCAATCCTCTGATGATTCAGATTCCCATAGGCGGCACGGTGCAGGATTGCCCAGACCCCTCCATCATCCGGGGACAACAACCCAATGACACATACTGGTATATCTACTGCACCACCGATCCCTTGAACGACTCCGACAAAGATGCCCTGGGAAATTTCAACTTTCATCTGATCACGATGCACAAATCCTCAGACCTTGTGCATTGGACCTATGTGGGCGACGTATTCAGCTTGCGCCCAGGCTGGGTGGCACCCAGTGCCGGACTGTGGGCTCCGGCAATCAAGTTTTTCAACAACAAATACTTTCTGTACTACGCGGCTTCCGACACCAGCCTCCCGGGCGGAGGCGCGGCCATCGGAGTCGCTACGAGTATGAGCCCCACCGGACCATGGATTGATAGCGGGGCGCCCGTGGTAATGCCTGAGGATAACTCCTGTTGTCCGGGCACGCGGCGGGCGGCTATCGATCCGGAAGTCATACAGGCTAGCGGCAAGAACTACATTTATTTCGGCAGTTTCAACGGCGGAATTTCTGCTCGCACGCTTTCCGCGGATGGTCTGACGTCCGATCCTGCCAGCGAAAAGCCTATCACCATCGATAATCGCTACGAAGCCGCTAATATTGTGCTCCACGGCGGATTCTACTATCTCTTCGTTTCCGCGTCGAACTGCTGCAATGGGCCGCTCACCGGGTACGCTGTATTCGCAGGCCGGTCGCCAAATCCCCTGGGACCATTCCTCGATAGCCAGAACATCTCATTGCTTGATAGCCGCGTGGGTGGCACTCCCGTGCTGCGCATGAACGGCAACCGCTGGGTTGGGCCGGGCCACAATGCAGCATTTCAGGACCTGGCCGGGCAGGATTGGTTTGTGTACCACGCCGTCGATCGTGCTGCGCCTTTTTTTGCAGGCGCGGTGGGATTAACCAAGCGCCCAGGAATGCTGGACGCACTCGACTGGGTGAATGGATGGCCGGTGGTACGCGGCGGATTCGGACCTTCCGAGCTGCCACAACCCGCCCCGGCGGCGCAACCGGGGGATAAGAATCTGTACACCCCCACATTTGCAGCGCCGGACCAGCCGGGTCCGTTGATGAGCTCTTTTTCCGATGAGTTCGACAGCTCCACGCTCAGCCCGCAGTGGACCTGGGTGCGCGCGCCAGCCGCGGGAACTTTTGGCCTTACCGGCCAGAGTTTTCGTTTTGATACGCAGAACGCTGATCTTTTTGTGGACAGCAATAACGCCTCAGTGCTTATCGAAGACCCGCCAAGCGGCGACTACGTCGTCGAGACTCGCGTAAACTTGAATGTTCCGGCTACTGGATGCTGCCAGAATTTTGTGCAGGCGGGCTTAGTGGTCTACGGAGACGACGACAATTACATCAAGCTCGTCAATGTATCGATTTTCGATACCCGGCAAACTGAATTCGCCAAAGAACTTGCTCCGGTGCCCAGCGGGTACCCGCGCTATGGAAGCACGCTGGCAGGGCCGCCCGCGGATTGGACTTGGCTGCGCATCGTAAAGCGCACGGCCGCCGTTGGAGAGACCTACACCGCTTATAGCAGCAACGATGGACTGACCTGGGTGCGCGGCGGTACCTGGACGCACAATCTGGGATCGAGCGCGCGCATTGGTCTGGTTTCCATGGGCGGGCCAGGGTTCACTGCGCAGTTTGATTACCTCCATGTGAGCGGCTTGGCGCCGTAACGAGATTTGGACTAAATTTTCGGGTTCTTTTCGCGACGGGAAATCACAGCTCGCTCGGCAGCTTCAGCGATGCCTGTCCTCGACGACGCCTTTACCCTCTTCTACGGTAAAGATCCGGTTCAGTCCAGGCACGAGAACAACCTCGTCTTTACCACTCGGCCAACGAATGACCAGTTTCTCCACGCGCGCCGCCTTGCCCAACCCGAAATGCAAACGGAGGTCGTTGCTCGAGCAATAACTCCCGCCGCTGATGACGTCGGCGCGCTGAGTCATTCCGTTGGCGGTGAGATAGGCCTTAGCGCCGATGCCGTCGCGCGGACTCTTGCTCCCGCCCACCAGTTTTAATCCTATCCAGTTATTTTCACGGTCGACCACGTTTCGCAGAAGAGTAAGCGGGCCATCAATGTTATTCAGCACGACGTCGATCTTTCCGTCGTTGAACAGGTCACCGAAAGCCGCACCCCTCGCGGAAATCACCGCGGCGAGGCCGCTGCCGGTCGCCGCCGGAACCGTCTCGAACCGCTTTCCCTGAAGATTGCGAAATAACAGGGGACGCTGGCGGTAGGTTATGCCCCACTCGTTTTGATCTACCCCGGGGTACACGTGGCCATTTGCAGCAAAGAGGTCCTTCCAGCCATCATTATCGAAATCCAGGAACCCAGTGCCCCAACCGAGAAATGGAATTGTAATTGCGCCTATACCGGCTTCGAATGTGACGTCGTCAAAGTTGGCATCGCCTTCATTTCGGTAGAGTGTGAAGTAATCGTCCGAGAAATTGGTGACATAGAGGGACAGGTGACCATCGTTTCGATAATCACCGACGGCGAGCCCCATCGAAGCTTGTTCGCGGCCGTCTCCGTTCAGCGCGAAGCCGGAGGCTAAACTATCGTCCTCGAACGTTCCGGCTCCCTTGTTTATAAACAGGTAGTTAGGCGTGGAATCATTGGCTACGATTAAGTCCAATAGCCCATCGTCGTTGACGTCAGCGAACGCAGTGCCGAACCCATAGTAGCCTTTCTGGTTGGCTACCCCGGCCTTCTCGCTCACATCCGTGAACGTGCCATCCCCGTTGTTATGGAACAGATAATTCCGCTCGCCTGGCAATCCCCGCGGCCCGCACATGGTCGGCTTTCCACGATAACTGCAGTTGTCAAATCGCCCGCCTGCCGTGCCGGGTGCGGGGGGATTGTCCACATCGAATTTCACGTAGCCGGTGACGTAGAGGTCCAGGCGCCCATCGCCGTCGAAATCACCGAACGTTGCGCCGGTCGACCACCCGCCCAGTGCGACCCCGGCTTTCTCGGCCACGTCATTGAACGTGCCATCGTGGTTGTTGTGGTAGAGGCGATTCTTCCCGTAATTCGTAACGTAGATGTCCGGCCAGCCATCATTATCGTAGTCGCCGACGGCAACGCCGAAGCCCCACCTCTCGTTACCGAGCCCAGCCGCAGCCGTAACATCCGTGAACGTGCCATTGTGGTTGTTGCGAAAAAGCGCCGCCCGCGGAGGCTTCTGTTTTCCACGCAGCGCCTCGAACGTGGATCCATTCACCAGATAAATATCAGGCCAACCGTCGTTGTCGAAGTCGAGGATAGCGACCCCTGAACCCGGAGCCTCCAGGATGAATTTTTTCTCCGGCGTTCCGGAAACGTGTTGAAAGCTTTCAAGTCCGGAACTTTTCGTTGCATCGACGAAAACCACCGGCGCGCCATCGACAAATCCGCCCGCGGTTATGGGGCGTTTCTTATCATCCATCACAGGTGCGTAGGGCCCACCAGTCGACGCTCCACCCATGGGACTCGCGGTGGTCTGTTTAGGTTTTTCCTGGGGCGGGCTGGCCTGGGTGAAGGGCAAATATAGCGTGAGCTGAACGAACCAGCAGAGTATCCACAAACGCATCGTAGTCGCGTGAGGGGGTTTCACTTCCCCTGCAATGCTGCAGGCCGTTTGTAGGGATCTAAAGCTCATCGAAAACCTGTACTTTAGCACGCGCCGATTTCTGAGAGGAGAGTAAGGCCAGGGAGTTAGCTGGCAAAGGCGGGCTGGTGACCGACGGGAGGTCTGGAATTTGCGTTGACGTTGCCTTGTTTTCGCGAATGCGGAGACTGTAGTGGTCGTCGCAAACACCCATTGCTTCCATGCGCAATCCAAGGGAAGGCTGGAGAACTGTCTGCGCACTAAGCGCGACGCTTCGGGCGATCAAGTGGGCGCGAGTCCCGCATCTTGACTTTTCTAGGTCGCAGTGCAAGACTCCGCGAGTTCCCGGCCAATCTCAGGGCCACAGGTAACGGACTCGAGTCCGGATCCCGTGTGACTCCTTTCGGACCAACACCGGACTTGCTTGAGCATCCCGGAGTTCCCATGAGGACAGGAAAAAACTCTATTGGGCGGAAACCCGGTGCAGGGGTCTGTGCAGTTTTCCTGGCTGTATCGCTCGTTCCTTTCGCCGCTCTCACTCCCCAGGCCCAGTCGCCTTCAGAGACGCAAACTCCTCCTTTCACCTCAATCGGCGAGACGACCCAGGACTACAACCGTCGCCTGCGTGAATTGACGAGGCAGCTCCCTGCACAGGGGCCGGGCGCGGCGACGAGTGAATACCGCATCGGTCCGGAAGATCTGCTTGAGCTATCTATCATTGACGCACCGGATATGAGCCGCACCCTGCGTGTTACCGGAGGCGGGGAGATTTCCATCCCGCTGCTTGGCGTGGTGAAGGCGGCCGACCTGACACCAAGGGAGCTGGAGATTGTCTTGCAGGAACTGCTCCGCCACATCTACATGAAGGACCCTCACGTGGGCGTGTTTGTGCGAGAGCTGCAAAGCCACCCGGTGTCGGTGGTTGGCGCCGTCAAGAAGCCGGGCGTATTCCAGATTCGTGGAGCGAAAACAGTGCTGGAAATGCTGTCCATGGCAGAGGGGCTGGCGGAGGACGCGGGAGACACCGTGTATGTCATGCACGGTGCGGAATTGGAGGGGCCGGAGTTGTTCGTCGCGGAAAACGCGGAGCCGGGCAAAATCACAAAACCTCGACCGAGTGAAGGCAGCAATTCCGCGGGAACGCCTCCCCGAATGCCAACCCGCGAGATCAATCTCAAGGAGCTGCTCGAGTCCACTGACCCGCGCAACAACGCGGTTGTCTATCCGGGAGATATCGTCAAGGTGGCGCGTGCCGGGATCGTCTACGTGGTCGGTGAGGTGAAGAAACCGGGCGGATTCGTGATTAGGACCAACGAGAATATTTCCGTTCTGCAAGCCATCGCGTTGGGCGAAGGGTTGACCCGTACTGCCGCCACCGGCAAGGCGCGAATCATCCGCACCAAAGAGTCCGGGAAGCGGACTGAAATTCCGGTGGACCTGGGTCAGGTGCTTTCTGGGAAGGCATCCGATCCGCTGCTCCACCCTAAAGATATATTGTTCGTGCCCAACAGCGGCGCCAGGAGCACGCTTTATCGCGTCGGCGATGCGGCGCTTTCCATCGTGAGCGGCGTGATCATCTTTCGGAGGTAGTGTGAACGAGGAAGCAAATCTCGCGCGCCGCGATCCAGTAATCGGCACGCTAACCCGGCGGGCGGCGACTGCGGTCGCTCCGATTGAGCTCAGCGACACGGAGGAATCACCCGATCTGCTCGCCTACTGGCGAACCATCCGCAAGCACCGCGGGACCATCCTCATCATCCTCGTAATCGTTTTTGCCGTCGCTTTGATCGGCACGCTGAAGCAGAAGCCGATATACCGCGGCAAAGCCCTGTTGGAAATCCAGAAAGAAAACCCGGATGTGGCCAGCCTGAAAGAACTGTTCGAGCTCGAGAGCGTGTCGGATACTTATCTGGAAACGCAGTTTCGCATCCTGGCCAGTGAAAGCCTTGCACGTCGAGTGATCGAGCAGTTGCAACTGGAAAAGCTCGAGGAGTTCGATCCGCCGAAACCCTGGTGGTCGTTCGGCGGGCAACCCAAGGCCGCCACGCAAGCATTCCGCCTGGGAGCCGCGCCCGAATCTGACCCCGACACTCGCCAACAGGTGCTGCTGCATTTTCAGGAGGCGCTGAGCATTGACCCGGTGAAGCGCAGCCGTCTTGTCGGCGTGAGCTTTGAATCCACGGACCCCGAACGGGCCGCCCGAATCGTCAACACGCTGGCAGCGAACTACATCGAGCAGAGCCTCGAAGCGCGCTGGAAAGCCACGCAAAAGGCCACCGAGTGGCTCTCCCAACAGCTCCTGGGACTGAAGTCGCGGCTGGAAAAGTCCGAGGACGAACTGCAGAAGTACGCGCGCGAAAACGGCCTCCTTTTCCTCGAATCCGAAAAAGGAAAAGTAGAAAACATCTTCGATGAGCGCCTGCGTCAGTTGCAGGAGGAGCTCACTCGCGCCCAGGCCGCGCGATTCGAAAAGGAATCGTTCTACCGGCTCGTCCAGACTGGCGACTACGTTTCTCTTCCGGGGATTGCTGAAAACAAGCTCATCCAGGATCTCGCTGTGCGCCTGGCCGACCTTCGCCGCGAACACGCGTTGCTCTCCACCACCTTCAACCCCGAATATCCCAAGGTGAAGCAGCTCCAAAGCCAGATTGACGAGGTGGAGGGAATCCTCACCAAGGAGTGGCAGCATACCGCCGAACGCATCACGAACGAGTACATTGCCGCGGAGAAGCGCGAAGGTTTCGTGCGCGCGGCGTTCGAGCAGCAGGAGAAACAGGCCAACCAGATTGCCGAACGCTCCGTGCAGTACAACATCCTCAAGCGCGAGGCGGATACGAATAAGCAACTATTCGACGGCCTGCTGCAACGATTGAAAGAAGCAGGCGTTTCAGCCGGCCTCAAGGCCAGCAACGTCCGCATCGTCGACCCCGCGGAGCCGCCGCGAAAACCCGTCAAGCCGCGCATCCTCCTCAATCTCTCGCTGGCCTTGCTCTTCGGCCTGGCGTTTGGCGTGGGCGCGGCGTTCCTCCAGGAACACCTGGACAATACTCTGAAGACCTCGGAAGACGTGAGCCGCTTCATCCAATTGCCCACTTTGGCGATGATTCCCTCGGTGGAGTCGTTGAACGGGCATTCCATGAGAGCGTACGGCTTCCAGGAGCGCATGAAGCTGCTCTCCAACGGCAACGGCCAGCAGCATAATCCCCGGCGGTCTCCGACGCAGTGGTACAGGATCGACTCGCCAGAAATGGAACACTCGGTGTTGTCGGAGGCATTCCGCGGTTTGCGCACCTCTGTGCTGCTGTCTTCCGGGGCGCACCCGCCACGCACTTTGATTGTCAGCAGCGCGCAGCCCACCGAAGGCAAGACCACGGTCTCCACCAACTTGGCCATCTCCCTCTCCCAGCTGCGCCACAAGGTCCTCATCATCGACGGGGACATGCGCCGTCCTGCGCTTCAAAAGGTGTTTAATTTGCCGGAGTCTCCCGGTCTGGTGAATTACCTGACCGGGGAGCAGGGCTGGCGCGACGTCGTGCAGCCAACCACCGTTCCGGGTCTCAGTGCAATTGTCACCGGACAGATCCCCTTCAACCCGGCCGAGTTGCTCTCCCTGGAGCGCATGCGCTCACTGATTCTGGAGGCAGCCGATGAATACAATTTCGTCTTGCTGGATTCGCCGCCGCTGGTAAACGTCGCGGACAGTCGCATCCTCTCCACAATGGTCGAGGGCGTGATCCTGGTGGTGCGCGCGGGTTCTACGCCCCGCGATCTCGTCCAGCGGGCACGGGTTTACACCAGCAGTGTAGGAGCAAACGTTTTCGGAGTCGTGCTCAACAATCTCGACATCCGCGAGGACGATTCCGAATATAAATACTATCGGGCTGGCAATTACGGCCCGCGCCAAGATTCCACAGGCCCAGGTAAGGATGCGGAGCTGAGCGGCCGCTGAGTTTCCAGGATTCTGCGGCTGCCGCTTAGTGGCGTCGCCGGAATGTTCGTTCTCTATGACCAGGACCCTCGAACTCGCACTGGTGGGGATGATGGCGCTGGCGGTGCTCGCCTTCGGAGGAACGGAACCGATCAGCTATGCCTCCCTGCAGGTGGTGTTATTTGCCGCGGCGATCTGCCTTATTACCTCGGGTCCGGTTTCCCTGCCGCCAGAATCATTGTTGTTTGTCTCGGTCCCTTTGGGACTTCTGGGAATTGTCCTGCTTCAGTTTGTTTCCTTGCCGGGCGCCGGGCACGTCTCGCTGAGTATTGCTCCGGGGAATACGCTCGCGCATCTCCTCGTCTTGCTCACCTCCTTGGCAGCTTTCCTTTTGACCCTCTCGCTCGGCGGGCGGCCGCGCGCGCGGCAGAGAATCGCTTATGCGCTGTTGGCCATCGGTGGTATTGAGGCTCTCTACGGCCTGATTCAATACCTCACCGGCTGGCAGCAGATCTTCAGCTACGTGAAAATCTACAGTCAGAATGCAGCATCGGGAACCTACATCAACGAGAACCACTTCGCCGGGTTGCTGGAGATGATCCTACCTTTCGCGCTCGCTCTCAGCTTGAGCCAGCTCGAATCGCTCGGCGGGCCGGGCAAAACCGCTGGGTTGGGTTTAAGGCGTCTGCTCGGTCGCGCGGAATCGCCCAGATTTCTGTTCTGGCTCGCAGCTTCAGCGATTCTTTTCCTGGCCTTGATTTTCTCGTTCTCGCGAATGGGCATACTTGCCGCCATCTGCTCGCTGCTTTGGATCTTCGGCATCGCCGCGAGTCTTCGGCTGCCGCGCCGCATGAGCGCGGCCCTGGCCCTCCTGTTCGGTCTAGTGGGGGGGGCGCTGGTGCTATGGGTGGGACCCGGCCCGGTCATCAAGCGCTTCGGCTCGCTGGGGCAGGAAGCCGCAATGAATGGCGAGAGCCGACTCGCCATCTGGCGCGACACAACTACGCTGATCCGCCGCCATCCCTGGCTGGGCACGGGGCTCGGGACCTTTCCGATCGCCTACACCTCAGTGCAAACCGCCTTCTTGGGCAAGTTCGTCAACCACGCCCACAACGATTATCTCGAGCTGGCCAGCGATCTGGGCATCCCGGCCGCGTCTGTTCTGTTCGGCGCAATCCTGTACGTTCCCCTGAGGACCGTGCGCCGCCTGCACGGGATTCAACGACCGTTTGACCGTGCCATAGCGCTCGGCTCTTCGGGAAGCATCGTAGCGATCCTTCTTCACAGCCTGGCAGACTTCAACCTCTACATCCCCGCAAACTCGATGATCTTATGCGTGATTCTTGCACTAGCGCTGTCCGTGTGTCCCGCACAGACCGCGCAGGCCGGAGCGGCGCAGGTTGGAGCCGCGCAATGATCCTCGCCTTTCAACTCGCCATCAAGCGCCTCTTCGACTTGGCAATTTCTTTTTCCTGCTTGATCCTGCTGTTGCCCTTGTTCGCGCTGATCGCCCTGGCCATCCGCCTGGATTCTCCGGGCCCAGTTTTCTTCAGAGTACGCGCTACGGGGCGAGAGAAAAAGGCATTCTGGGAAAGAAAGTTTCGAACCATGATCGACCACGCGAACGAGAAGGGGCATCGCTTCGAAACGTCGGCAGATGACCCGCGAATCACCCGCGTCGGGCGAATCCTGCGGCGCTGGAGTCTTGATGAGCTACCTCAGCTCTGGAACGTGTTCGTAGGCGAGATGAGCCTGGTCGGGCCACGACCCACTTTTACCGAGGTCACCGAGCGGTACACGCCCCAGGAGGCCCGCAGACTCGAGATGCGTCCCGGTCTCACCGGCTGGGCTCAGATTCACGGGCGCAATATTTTGGCCTGGCCAGAGCGCGTGAAGCTCGATATCGAATATCTGGAGCAGTTTTCTCTCTTGCTCGATTTGAAAATTATTCTGCGGACCATCCCAGTGCTTCTCCGCAAGGAAGGCGTCTATGGCGAGGGCAGGAAGGTGCGTATGCATCACACCGTTTGAAGAACCCGATGGCGAATCGTCGACAGCGCGTGGTCCTGTTGGGTGCCGGAGGTCACGGCAAAGTGGTTCTCGATGCGTTGTTGGCCGCTGAGGAACATGAAGTTGTCGGAGTTTTGGACGATGATCCTGCTAAAGCGGGACTCTGTTTACTCGGCATTCCCATAGTGGGCACGAGCAGGGATTTGCGTGGACTCGCCGGCCGGCTCACATTCGAAGGCGTCGTTGTGGCATTAGGCGACAATTACTTGCGCGACCGGAAAAGCCGCGAAGTCCGCGTCGCGGGCCTGCAGCCGGTTACGGTAATCCATCCAGGCGCGACCGTCTCGCGCTTCGTCGAACTCGGAGAGGGAATTGTGATTCTAGCTGGGGCTGTGATAAATCCCGGCACCAAACTGGCGGACAACGTGTGTGTGAATACCGCCGCCTCGGTCGACCATGACAACGTCTTGGGGCGAAGCAGTCATGTTTTCCCGAATGCGACGCTGGCCGGCGGCGTCAGCATCGGAGAGTTTACGCATATCGGATCTGGTGCGGTGGTGAATCCAAATCTGAAGGTTGGAAAACATTCCTACGTCGGTTCGGGAGCCGTGGTGACCCGCGACGTCGCCGAAGGCGTGATCGTTGTCGGGGTTCCCGCGCGCGAGGTCAAGAAGCAACTCAAGCGGCCGGATTGACTGCGAAAAATGAAATGACTCAAGTGCTCACAGAACGACCGGCCATCGTGGGTGGAAAACCGTTTTTCGCCGAGCGCCTTCCGATCGTGAGTCCGGAAGGCCTTCCGGGCGAATCGTTCGTCGAAGCGGTCCGCCAGGTGCTTTCCTCGCGCATGCTGACGAACGGCGCGCGTGTACGCGACTTCGAGGAGGCTGCATCCGCTTACCTTGGCACGCCGCACTGCGTCGCAGTGTCGAGCTGCACTTCGGGTTTGCTTCTCGCTCTGCGTGCGCTAGAGCTTTCCGGCGAAGTCATTCTGCCCAGCTTCACCTTCTACGCCACCGCGCACAGCGTATTGTGGAACGGTCTAAAGCCGGTCTTCGCGGACTGCGACCCGGACACCTTCTGCATCAGTCCGGCGGACGTGTCCAACAAGCTGACGTCCCGCACCGCAGCAATCCTCGCCGTGCACATGTACGGTCATCCGGCGGACGTGGAAGCGCTCCAGAAAATCGCCGGCGAGCGCGGCATACCGCTGATTTTTGACGCGGCACACGCCTTCGGGAGCAAATTTAACGGCCAGCGCGTCGGCGGGTTTGGCACGTCGGAGGTCTTCAGCTTCTCGCCCACCAAGCTCCTTGTCGCCGCTGAAGGCGGCCTGGTCACCACTCGCGATGGCGCGCTCGCGCGCAAGCTTCGCGCCGGCCGCAATTACGGAGATGCCGGCAACTACGACCCCGAAATGGCTGGCCTGAACGCGCGGATGAGCGAAATCCACGCGGCTCTCGCGCGGCTGGGCCTCGACGGCATTGACGATCGTATCGCGCGGCGAAACGAAATACGTCTGCGCTACGAATCGCGTCTCGGCGATCTGCCCGGAATCAAGTTTCAGCAGATTCGCCCCGGATATTCCACGACGTGCAAAGATTTTTCGGTGCTCGTGGATGAGGCCGAGTTTGGCGCGCCGCGCGACTGGCTCTATGAAGCGCTGACGCTGGAAAACATCCAGGTCCGGCGCTATTTCTGGCCGCCCGTTCACCGCCAGAAACTCTACCGCACACTTTGGGATGGCAGTCCACTGCCGGTCACCGATCATGTTTCCGGCCGGATTCTGAGTTTGCCCATCTATTCCTCGCTCAGCGACGCAACCGTGGACAAAGTCTCCGATGCCATCGCCCGTTTGCACGCCTACGTCTTAAGAGGCGCAATCCGCATGGAGCAGTCCGCATGAAATCTCTCTCCACAGACGGGCTGCTGGATCGCCTTCGCGCGGAATCGCGCGCGTTTCTCTGGAAAGAAGCTTTCTTGCGCATGGGCGCCGATTTCCTGCTTGTAAATGCCGCGATGGTTCTGGCCTTCGTAAGCTGGCTGCTTTTCTATGTCGTCGTTCTCGAAATTCCCCGGCCCTACGAGCTCGCCGCCGTCTTCCGCAATTTTGTGAAGAGCTACTGGATTTTCTGGTCGTGCCTCGCGTTGCTGGTGTTTCACATCCACGGTTTCTACACTCGTGCGCGAGCCTACACGCGCCGCTATAAGAACTGGATCATCTTCCGGGCCAGCAGCCTGTTCATCGTTAGCTTCATCTTCGCGGATTATTTCATCCTGCGCAGCGAGCTGATCCCCCGCGGTGTCGCCGTGCTGGGCTGGGTGTTCACGCTTCTGGCTGTGGGCGGCACGCGCATGGCTAGGGACTTCGTGGTCATGCAGTACCGCATCGAGCCCAAGCATCGCCCCAAGAAAGTTGAGCGTGTCCTCGTTGTGGGCGGCGCGGGCTATCTCGGCGCGCACCTCGTCCCTCAGTTACTAGAGCGCGGCTACCGCGCCCGCGTTCTCGATCTTTTCATGTTTGGAGAAGAGCCGCTCGCCGCTGTGAAAAACCACCCGCACTGCGAGCTGGTGCGCGGCGACGTGCGGGACATCACCGCCGTCGTCCGCGCCATGCAGGGCTGCGATGCGGTCATCGACCTGGCCGCCATCGTCGGTGATCCTGCCTGCGATGAGAATAAGCCCCTCGCTACGGAAATCAACCGCGCCGCCACGCGCATGATGCTCGATATCGCGCGCGGCTACGGCACCCGGCGGTTTCTTTTTGCCTCCACCTGCAGCGTCTACGGCGCCTCCGAGCTGCTCATGGACGAGCACAGCGCCGTCGCGCCCCTCTCCACCTACGCGCAGACCAAGCTCGATTCCGAAAACATCCTGCTCGAGGCCGCCGGCCCAGAGTTCCATCCCACCGGCTTTCGCCTGGGCACGCTCTTCGGGCTTTCGCCGCGCATGCGCTTCGACCTCGTCGTCCACCTGCTCATCATCCGCGCCATCACCGAGGGCAAAGTAACCATATTCAACGGCCATCAGTGGCGGCCGTTCCTGCACGTGCGCGACGCCGCGCGGGCCTTCGTCCAATGCCTCGATGCCAAGCCCGAAGTGGTCTCCGGCGAGCTCTTTAATCTGGGCGACGATCGGCTGAACCACCAGCTCTCGGAGATCGGTGAAGCGCTCGCGCGGCTCATACCCGGCGTGCAAGTCCTGCGGGTAGATAATGACGATGCGCGCAACTACCGCGTCTCGTTTGAGAAAATCCGCACCCGCTTGGGCTTCACCTGCCGCGCCACGCTGGCCGAAGGCATGAAGGAAATCCACGAAGCCATCACCGCCGGCCATATCCGCGACTTCGGCACCGCGCAGTTCAACAACCTTGCCGGCGTCCGAGCATTTTCGGCCGCCGCCGGCGCCGCACCCTCGTCCTTGGGCAAGCTCGTCGCGCTCGCGGGCAGCGGGAAATCGTCTCCCGCTGCCTAATAGCGTGCCTAAAAAATTGTGTCAATTGTCATTCCGGGCGAAGCGAGGAATCTGCTTTTTGCAAAAAACCAAGAAAAAGCAGACCTCCGGGGCAAGCCCCGCCCTCGGAATGACACGTTCAGGAGTTTTTCCACAACTTGCTAGCGAACGCCCCGAGGTGTCGCGCGGTCTCGCACCGCACGGTAAAATTCTCTCCGGCCCTCGTCCAGAATTTCCGAACGGAACTCCTGCGCCTTTTCGAAATTCCGCCGGGACAGTTCCTGCAGCCGCTGGGGATCCCCCAGGATGGCAGCAATTTTCTCCGCCAACGCCTGCGGGTCATTTGGGGCAACGAGATCCTCTTCCCTCAGTAGTTCCGGAATGCCTCCCACCGCCGAACCGATGCACGGGCAGCCCCGCGCCATGGCCTCCACCATCGCGCGAGGCAGGCCCTCGGTCCGCGACGGCATAACGAACAGATCCACCGAATCCAAGAACTCCTGCACGGCTTTACCATATGGCAGTACGCCGAGAAAACGGACCCGGCACTCCAGTCCCAGCCTCCGGCTGAGTGTTTCCATGTCGCGGCGAAAGCGGCCGTCCCCCACGAAGCTGGCTTCGAACGCAAGCCCCCGCCGCGCGCATTCAGCCAGCGCCTCCAGAAGCACGTCCGGCGCTTTGTAAAGCTGCGCAAAGCTCCCGATGAAGCCGATGTGCCGTGGCCGAAGATCCCCCATGTTTTCCCGCGCACGGATGCGCTCGCTGCGCGCAGCGAGCGCATCGGGAGCGGCGAATCCTTTCTGCAATTCCACGTCGGAAAAAGAAGTGACGAAGGCAGCCGGCGCGGCCGGATAACGTTGCGGGAGAACCCTGCGAGTAACGTACCGCGCTGCCGTCGCGTCGCGACACATCGCACGCAGATTGTGCGACGCCACTTGTTGGAACACGGGGCGAAAAATGCTGCGCCATGTGCCCTTTCCAAACGCTTCCCACGGATCGCCAATCACATCGAGTGCATATGGTTTTCGCCGGCGGCGGAGCTCGAACCACACTAGGCGGCCCACCAGGCCTGGCACCCGAAGGATGTACGCGTCTGCGGCGCTCACCGTGTCTCGCACACACCGTTGGAGTGCCGGCAGGCAACGCAGGTAGTGCCAGGGCCCGCGGTAGTCTGGCAGGGCGGCGAAAGACACGCCCGGCCCGTCCGACCGCTCTTGCTCGCCGCGCGCTACGGCCGTGTCACGCACCCGCGCAAGTACAATCACCTCTTCAAATACGTCCAGGTAACGCGACCAGAAGGCGTAGTTGGGCGGCCCATCCGCATAGATGTGATTGTTTGGTCCCCGCTCGAAGTGATTCTCCAGCGCGACCAGAACCCTCATAAAGAAGCAAGTTCCGTTGGCTTGTGAGCGCGCGAGTACTTCACTTGGCTAGTTCTCCACTGAGTGTCCTAGAATCACTCAATCACAAGGCGAACGAAGAATTTATTGTGCAATGACCGGTTCTTGCACTTCAGTTTGTCTCTTTTTCAGTAGCCAAGCCCAACAAACCATCAGCACCCAGACTGCGGCAATCGATGCAAAGGCCGCAAGTTGTACAGTCAGAAAGAGAGTGGCCACTAAAACCGACAGCATACGAACAAATCGATCATTCCTCACGTCTCCAATTCTACATATTAGAGCGGGAAGGAGAGGCCCAAGGAGAAATCCAAACCAGCTAAAATTTGCAATCGCCTCTTCAAGCCAACTGGTTGTCATTCCCCAGCCAAGTATCCGCGGGGATATAAAAAGCATGGCAGAAGTGAAGTACTGACTGTAAGGATACGGTTTGTCCGGCCACAACTCCCGGGGCACTATTAATGTGGACCAAAAAATAAGACTCTCACCCCGATAGTCCAGAATCTCCATCCTTGTGGGATGAAGCTCTGCATAGATTGTCATCTTCACAACGGCATCCCTGCCGTAGTCGATTCGAGCATTTTGGTAGATCTCACTGTAATCACGCAGTTCACGCACGAAGATTTGATAGCCAAACGAGAAGAAAGCCAAGACAAGAAAGAGGATAAGGCCGGTAATGAGGGTGTTGAATCTCTTGAAGAACCCTCGCTGTGCCACCAGTATCCAGAGAAGAATGACGAGAATCGCGAAAATGTAACGCTTCCCGTTCAGGTAAACGGCCGCAAAAAGCCAAGGAGAAATAAGGACAAACCGTGAAAGAAGTTGTCTTTGTGCGAGAGCCAGGAGCCCCACAGCCGAGAGTATGCTCAGCTGGCAAAAGATGGCCACGATCACGTGAAATTCAAGGGACGATGGTTCGGCGTCAATACTTGTAACCCAACCATAATCCAGATACACCGACGGACTCGGAGCCAATAACACCACGATGATGGGGCTGACGACGAGGATCTTTAGAAGCGGCCTCAACCGCTCCAAGGACTCGTAAGACAGAACCAGGTCCGGGGTTGGATCGTCAAGGTGACGTTGAGGCCTGCGCGTTTCTCCGACGATCCACCAGATGACGGGAACTGCCCACATATACAAGCAATAGAGAACTACTGTGAAGTGGTCTCCCGTAGCGAGTCGAAGGCCCGGTTGATAAGTGTAGAACGGCGTTCCGAAAAGCTCTTCCAGGAAGAGAGGAAGCCCATTGAAAAAGAAAAGGACGGTGTATAGAAAATAGAGGGACGATTGGCCCCCTAGGGCAATGCGCCTTCCAGATCTTACGGCCCAGAAGCCAAGCCACGCGCACGTTACTAAATTAAGTAAAGTCACCATGAAGATAGGTTAGGAAGATCAAGATAAACGCCTGACCCGTGCAAGCTTTCGTGCTTCACATGCCTCTCTGGTCAGCCAGCGAAAGGCGTCAGCGAATAGAAATCGGCCAACTCCCTTGCTGAAAACTCAATTGAAAATAGATCCATGGAATCACAGCGTGACACGCTCGATTCGCGAGCCAAGCCACGATTCATGATCAGAATGATATCGTCGGCCCATTTGTAGGAGCGTTTAGTCAAGGGCAGAAAATGAATGCTCCGCTCACTGGCTTGAACTTCTCCACTCACGCTATCGGATACCACGCAGGGGAGCCCGGCAGCCTGAGCTTCAAGCAAGGCGATCGGCAAGCCCTCCCAAATTGATGGAAACAAAAAGAGATTCATCCCGCCCAGCATCAGCCGCGGCACGTCATGTCGTGCGCCTGCGAAGTGTATATTCCCATACAAGTCAAAAGATCGAGCGCGCGCCTCGATGGCCGGTCGGAGCGGGCCGTCGCCCACCAGCAGAAAATGGAACGTAGGATGTTTCGCAAGCACCGTGTGCGCGATTTCCAGTAGAAACGCGTGGTTTTTTGCTTCGACGAAGCGGCCCACATGTCCGATGACGGGTGCATCCAGCGGAATCCCAAACTCACGGCGCACTTCAGCCCGGTCCACCGGCTGTTCAAACGGTTTCAAGTCAATCCCATAATAAAGGACGCGAAGGCGGATGTCGCGCTCCCAGCCATCACCGAACAGGCCCGCCGCTGCTCCCCTCGACGCTCCTAGGCCGTGCGTGGCGTAGCGATGAATCCACGCTCGCGTCATTTCCCGGTACAACGAGCGGAATGGAGCAGACGCTTTGTCATCTTGAGTGGTGTGGCTGTGGGCAATTCGCATCGGAACGCCCTCAAGCTGCGCCCAGCGCAAAACTGCGCCGGAGAAATAATGCACATGACTGTGCACCACGTCGTAACGTCCTTCGCGGAGAATCCCCCTGAATCGCCGTCCGAGCGACCAGACATTTTTCCCTTTCGGGCAGGGAATCACGCGCCCGCCAAGGCGCTCCGCTTCAGGCGCGAATACACCCGGCTCGGGACCAAACGTGCAGAACTGCATTTCAAAGCGCTCGCGGTCCATGTGCCGGAGAATATTTATGAGCCAGGTCTCCACCCCGCCGGGGTTGAGCGAACCAAGCACGTGCAGGACGCGGATTGGATGCCGCGTCACGCCTCAGCCTCTCTGCCCGTTTTAAGGATTCTCATCAGGTTGCCGCTCAGCGTGCTCCATCGCGGGCGTGCGGACCACTCGCACCAGAATGCCCGCGCTGCCCACGCAGCTCACCACGCCGCCGATCAGCACGGCGTACGCAGCCCCCGTCAGTTGCTCGCGCGGCACAAACCACCAGCACGCAACGGCAATCGCCAGGCAGGCCGCCGTGTAAAGAGGCACCTGCACCCGGAAAAAATGCGCGGCGGTGATCCCGTAGCCGAGCATGGATACCACAAAATTGACCACGCCGGCGGCCATCAGCCACACGAAAGTATCCGCGTACTCGGCGTACTCGGGCCGGTAGAGAAGAGTGAGCACGGGGCGGCTGAAAAGCAACGCGACCAATTCACCGAGCGCTCCCAAACCCACCGCCAGCGCGGTCATTTTCAGGAGCAGGCGCGTGAAAGCGGGGCGGTCGCTGTGGTAATAGCGCGCCAGCCGCGGTGACGCCGACTGTCCGAGCGCGTTGATCAGCGTGCTTCCCGCCACCACCACGTAGCCCAGCGCCGCAAAATAACCAAGTTTTGCCTCGCCCAGGTAGTGCTGGACGAAGTAGCGCGGCACGTTGGCGTTGAGCGACCCCACCAACGCCACAACGCCCAGCGGCAGCGCCAGCCACGCCAGCGCCCGCAACCGCGATACATCCCACTCCGCGCGGAGAAATTCCCGTGGCTCGGAAGCTACCAGCATGCGCCGCGCGACGCCGCGTTCGTAGGTCAGCAGAAAGCCCAGCCACACCGCCGCCATCGCCAGAACGGCCATCATGATGTCGCGCGTGAAGAAAAGAGTCAGCGCGACCGCGGCGAGCGCCCCCATCCCGCGGCAACTCATGGCAATAGAAATTTTGTCGAGGCGCTCGCGATTTTGCCACAGGCCGTAGAGCACGTCGCTCACGCTCTCGGCCGCTTTCGCGAGCGCCACGGCCAGAACCACCAGCGCCGTTTCCCGCCGATACCCGGAGAACGCGATCATTCCGGCGATGACGGCGAGCGCGATCCCGCTACCGAGCAGCCGCAGTCCAAGATAGTGTCCGAACCGGTATTTCCGCTTTGCGTCTGTGGCCTCCACGGCGCGGAGCTGAAGATTCGTGAACATGAACACCGGCGCGGAAACGGCCAGACCCAGTACGAACTGTCCGACCATCACCGCGGTGCCCAGTTTCGCGATCGCCACCAGCATTCCCCACTGGCACGCCGCGTAGACCACGTTGCCCGCCATCGTCCAGACGAAATTCCGTCGCAGAGACGGCGTCTCCAAAATCTCTACCGATGAAAGCGAAAGATCAGCGATCGATCCGGCCGGCTGATTCATGCGACCGCTACCTTGGAACGCAGAATGGCTTCACAGAAGGATGCGATCTCCCGGGATGTCCGCTCCGCATCCAAAATATTCCGTACCAGCGCTTCGCCGCGCGCGGCCCGACGGCAAGCTTCTTCCGGTTGTGTCATTGCAGCTTCAATAGCTTCGGCCAATTTTGCCGGATCCCGTGGAGGCACCAGCCAGCCGGTCTCGCCGTCGCGCACAATATCCGGCAGGCCCCCCACGTTTGTGGCCACCACCGGAACCCGACTGAGCAGCGGCTCGGCCGCGCCGCCAAGATTTTCCGAGTGTGACGGGACTACGGCCAGGTCGAGATCGGGATAAATTTCCGGGACGTCGTTCCGGTGTCCGAGAAAGTGGATCGCATCGCCGCAAGTTTTTTTTCCAAGCGCGCGAAGCGTGCGTTCGTAGCCAGCGGCATCGCCCCACGGGCCCCCTACCACGACTCCGTGAATTTCGGCGCGGCGCCTCCGCAGCAAGCCAAGCGCGGCAATGAAATCTTCGTGACCTTTCAACCCGCATCTCTGACCCAGGTAGAGCTTCGGCGCATACATGTAGGCCACCATGCCAACCAGCGGCGTCACAACGTCGAGTCCTATTTCCTTCCGGAGCTTTCCGCTCCTCACAGGATGAAATCGCGAGACGTCCGTGCCCGCGTAGGTCTGAAATACCCGTTCACGGGCCACGCCCAACTGCGTGTAGCGATCCTGCGTCCAGCGGCAGGTGGCGATCCACCAGTCTGCGGGGCCGGAGAGAGAAAGCTCCAGCCGCGCGAACACCGCATGCTCGAGATGCAGGGGTCCAGCCACTTGAAAAACGCGCGGAGTGGACGACTCCTTCCCCAGTGCGAGCCGTGCGACAAACGTGGTGCCAACATGGTGTGTATGGATGATGTCAGGTTTAACGCGTGCCACAACCGCGCGGCAGCGCGCCAGCACCGCGGGAAGTTGCCATGGCCGCTGCGCCGGAAAATCCAGGTCGGCGGCGACGACTTCCGCGCCGCACTCGCGGTACCGTGGCGCCAGTCCCTCAGTGGCCGAGGGCAACGCAACCACGACGTCGATGCCCAGCGTTCGAAGCACGCGCACCAGGTGGACCACCCAGGTGGCGCCGACCGACGTCTTCACGATGTGCAAAACCTTCATAGGGGCATACATTCTAGGCCCGATTCGCCACCCGAGCCGATTGAAATGCGGAGGAGCCGCTTGTCTCTGGACATTCGCGAACGGAGGTGGTAAATACCCCGTGGTACCTACTCGTGAAATCTAGCGGAAGGGTCTCTTCATGAGTCGAGCTGATTCCTCGCCGAAAAATAAGCATCATCCGAACACCCGTCCGAACAGCTTGACCCGCGCCCTCGCACTCGTGCAGATCCTGGCGCTGCAACTTCTGTTTCTTCCTTCGCCGGCTCTCGGCGGTTCCAAATCGCAGGAGCCACGGCAGCCGCTCGGCTCCCTGAGCGCCGTCGGCGAGATTTACGTAAATGATTCCCCCGCGCCCGCCGAAGGGACGATCTTTTCGGGCGATGTATTGCGCACCGGCGCGAACGGCATGGCCGCCTTCACGCCCAGCGGAAAGGGCTCCCTCAAGATTTCTCCCGGCAGCCAGCTTGTGTTTGCGAGCACCCCGCAATATCTCGCTGAGCTGAAGTCTGGAATCGTGGTGATGAGTTCCCTCAGCGGGGCTGCGGGCGTCAACCTGCGAGCTGGAAATTTCGTCGTGGCCGCGGTGACACAGGGAGAACAGGCGACAGCTCGTGTCGAGAGTGCGCCAAACGGCTCGTTCGTGGTCAATTGTCTGGAAGGCAGCGTGGGCGTGCTTCCCCTGGAGGGGGCGAACGGTCAGTTTCTCCAGGTGGGTCAATCGGTGAACATTTCACCTCAGGGCGAATTGTCCGCCGCGAAGCAGCCCGCAGCGCCTGCTACCGCCGCCGAGAAACCCTCCACGCCTCCGATTGCCGGGGCGCCAGCAAAAAACAGTCATACAGGTTGGATCATTCTGGGCCTGGTGGGCGGCGGAGTAGCTGGCGCTGCCGCCGCGCTGGGTGGCAAAAAGGGTAGCCAGCCAGTAAGCCCTTAGTTAGGGAAAACCGTTAGCAGTTGTAAGGACACTCCTGGTAGGAAATTTCTGTCACAATTCTAAGAGGGTAGTTTCGTCATTCGGAACACCACAGTGACATCTTCCTCGGTCTCGATCGGCTGACCGCCAAAAAGAGTTTGTTTGTAACGCCACTGGCGAAGCGCGCTCGCCGCGGCCGGGGCCAGCGACGACGGGCCGTTGATCACCTGAACGCTCTGCACCGCCCCCTCCCGGTCGATAATGACGTGCAGCTTGACCGTGCCCTCAATTTTCTGGCGTTCCGCATCTTCCGGGTAGACGGGATCAACGCGTGAAAGCAATTGGCCTATCCGCAGGCTGGTCCCCAGCCGAGACGTCTGAGACTTCAGCTCCGGCGGTATCCGAATGGAAGGGTACGGACTGTAGCTCACCGAAACTGCCCCCTTGGAGATCTCCGCATCCACGGGCAACTGGGCCGCCGGCAAGGAAGCCTGCTTTGCGTCAGCGCCGGCCTTCGGGGAATCCGCCGGTTGACTCGCAATCGAGTTTGAAGATGCAGAACGCATCTCCTTAGCCAATGGAGACTTACTTCCCAGGTCCTGCGCAAGCGGGGGCTCTGGTGGCCGCGCAGGAGCAGTTGTAGCAATGGTCGAAGCCGGAGACTTGACTCCGTTGCCTTGCGGCAGCGGATTCTTGCTCTCCGTACCAGGAGCACTCATAACCCTACTCCGGGCGGAAAGAACTGCTGCTTCTCTCTGGGCAGACGCTGTAGCGAGCGACGTGTTGGAAACGCCAGTGACAGCGCTCCCGGAAGCAGATGTGGCGCTCTTTGCCGGTGGGCGAGGAATCTCCGCCGGAAGCGCAGGAGCGCTAGAACTCGTCAAGGGGGGCGGCGGCTGCTTAGCGTATTCCGGCTCAGCCTTTCCTGCTGGTGCATTCCCCATCATCCGGAGCACTTGTTCTCGGGCGGCTCGTTGCGCCACAATCCACGCTCCAGCGAAGGACAGGAGTGTGGCTAGAGAAACGGAAATCGCGAGTGTCCGCCAGCTTGGACGGCCAACGGCAGGACTCGTCTGAGCGCGAACCGGACTCGCGCTGGATTCGAAATTGGTTTTCGGCATTGGCTTCCGGATGGGAAGAGCAGCCGGGGGCACGATTACCGGGGCCCTGGCCTCTAGAAGGACCGGGGCCATCTGCGGAGCAGGGACTGGAACCTCCTCTGCACTGGGAATGATCTTCTCGGGCGACGCAGTCCCTGACATTGCTGCCGGGACTGATCCTGGAATCGTCTTTTCCGGCGCGAGAACGGTCAGGATTTCCAGAAGTCGCGCAGTCTTGTTGTAAGCTTCTGTTCTCCCACTCGGAGATTCATCCGCGGACGCTTCGGATGCCACCCACTCGCTGATTCTCATGGACGCTTCTGGGGAAAGGTCTATGAACTCTATGCCGGCGAGGGTTTTTGCTTCATCCAAACGCACGACGCGTCCGCTGGCTTCGATCCACTGCTTGTTTGGCGGCAATTGGAAACGCATGTGAGGTAGATAATCGTCAGTGAGTGTGACGGCCGCGCACACAGAAACTCCACCCTCGCTGATGTCCAGGATCACGCCTCCATTGCATTCACCCAGCTCCATAAATGCCAGGCCCTTGACGCCATGCCTCTCGTAGAGACGCTGATCGGAAATCGAAATCTGTTCCTCAGCGTGCTCCTGTCCGTCTGGAACGGTTTCCCTCTGCGGCGGAGGGAGCTTCGGGATGAATTTCTCGATGCTGGGCCATCCGGCCAGTGAATCAGCGGAGGGGTTCGAGTCTTTCGTTTGTCTCTCGCCGGCCACGCTGGGCGTGGCGAGGCCGGGCATCAAGCTATCCGAGGAGGGTGGAGGCACCTCTCTTGACGACTGCCTGGCCTCCCCGATAACCGCGGCAGTTTGCTCCGCATTTCCCTGTGGAGATGATTCCTGAAAAATCCATTTTTCAATGCGCTTTCGGTCCCTTTCAGATAGATCCACGAACCGGAAACCGGCCTTTCTCCGTGATTCGCTTTTCCAGCGGATCTGTCCGTTTACGTCGATCCATTCCCTGGATTTCGGCACCTGAATCCGCATTCGGGTGAGGCTTTCGGTCGGCACTCCCATGGCTGTTGTTAGGGCCAGCCCCCCTTCGCTGATATCGATCACTATCCCGCCGTTCGCCTCCCCCAGCTCAACACAGGTAAGCGAACTGACCGGCAGCCTCGATTGCAATCGGCGCTCGGAAGCTACAGGTTGTTTTGGCTCATTCCACATAGAAATCACTGGTTGCGGGAAGACTCCCGCAGGGGGCTCATTCTGTAAGGAATTATATGCCCACGACATGTGCGCTTCAAGCTCAACGCGCGTGGACGCTCGCGCCCTCCCGAAACGGTGCCGACTCTTCCGGTTGTAGACTGACCCGATCGATCCAGACGGAGCCGGCGATCCGGCTGTCGAACTTGTGGCTCGTCGAGCGGGCTACTCGTATGATCAGCAATCGCGTATCGCGGTTCGTTTTGAGCTGGATTCGCTGCCTCAACCAGCCGGACGTGCCGAGAAGATTCTCCGTCGAGTAAGAAAGTTTCCCCATGTCGTAGCTGTCAAAGACTTGGAATCTCGGCCCGCTGTCGGTGGTAATCCCCTCGACGCGCATATCGCCGGAAAATTGGTATCGGGTATCCGGCTTGACCAGCACATATTGAAACACTTGGCCATAATCCAGATTGCGCGTACCGTCGAAATCGATTCGCAGCGATCGGATCCCGTCGGAAAATTCCTGTGAATCTGTACTGACCCTCGCTCCTTCAACGGGAGCAACGCGCCAATCCAGACCCCCGTTGAGCGCTTCAAATTCAAAACTCCCGTTGGCAATTGCATTCTCCCGGGAGATGCGCGGGCCGATTTCGGTAGGGAAGCGCGCGCCCAGGAAAGACCATGCCTCGGCCAAAGGCTCCATCTCCCGCTGGCGGATGAGACCATCGAGATAAGGAAAGCTCTGACGCAAATCGAAAGACAAACTCAGTTCCAACAAACGATGCCAGACCTGTTCGGCGGCACCCGTCTCGCCCGCTGCAATCCGAAAGTTTAGGAAGTCAATGAAAATAGCGGCACTGGGAGGAAGCATCTCGTCAAGAATTGCGGCGTTGTCGCGCGTCGCGTTGGTCGCAAGCAAAAAGACGTCTCGTCGCGACGCGCTGTCCCCCAGCAGAACAGTGCGTAAGGCGCGCAGTCCCTCCGGAGTCTTGCGCGCACGCACATAGAAATTGGCCAGTCTCCAGTTTATGTCCGGGGAGTTCGGGAAGAGCTCTTGAGCACGGTTAAGAGCACGCAGTGCGTCATCGGTTCGCCCCGCCCATTCGTATGCGGAGCCCAAGTCTGCCCAGTATGCTGCATTTTGCGGGCTCAGATGCGTGGCCGATTCGTATAAGCGAATAATGCCGTCGGAGTTTCCGCTGTCCGCGTAAAGGTGCGTCAGCGTCCCCAGCGAGTCGTAGTAGAGCGCGTTGTCCGGGTCCCATTTGATTGCGGTCTGAATCGCCTCGGGTGTGTCCTGCCGGAAATACCACGCACCGATCCCCTGCCGGCCCGCCAGGTACAGGCAATAAAACATGCCGGTCACCAAGCAAAGTCGAGCGAAAAGAGCAGGCCGAAGTATTTCCATCAAGTTCCTCCGTGGTCCTTAATGGGCAGGACAAGAAAATATTCAATCATCCGGAGCTGCCGCACGTATTCCACTCGCGTCGACAAGGACCAGGGTTTGATGCTTACACCAACGAAGTGTATCGCATCAGGAGCTGTTCAGATTCTCCAAGTCGGAGCGGGAGGGTCCCAGGTTGGGCTGCCATTCTCCGACCAAAAAAAAGAGGGGGCTAATTTCGCCCCCTCCCCTCACAGGACTCCGCAATCAGACTGTTGCTGCGAAGGCAACTTTGTGAATCGTGGAGTATTCTGCTTCGAATTTCTTAACCGTCGGGATGCCCTCAATGAACCTGGCCACGATCTTCTGGATCTGTGGATACACTTCCCGGCTGTAGGTCTCCGCATACTCCTTGGTTTCCCACAGGCTGATTGCCACTGCTTCGTTTTTTTCCGTTGTGACGAGCAACAGTTCATCCAGGAATCCCTTCTGCCTGCGTAGCAGGGGAAGGATTTCCTTTTCAAACGTTACCGGAAACTCATTCATAAAATTCGGCTTCAGTTGCAACATCATGTGACGCGCAAACATATTAGCCTTCCTTTAGTTGCTAGGGAGGGCGATGCCGCTGATTCACCTGCGCCTCCACTTTAGAGTCGTAGGATCAAGAGTTCATTCCGTCCCCCAAGCCACTATCACCCTTACCTGCTCGGGGTTACTGTGCCCGCTGTCACACTTCAATGTGACTTCCGATACACGCATTTCGCTGCATGGCGAGCAACATCCGCAAGCAACAGGCCCCGGGATCAACCGTGAAGCCTGAACGCGTGGCAACGCGGGCAGAGTTTGTAGACCTTGGAGGGCAGACCGTCCTCGCACAACGCCAACCGGCTACCAGCCGTAGAGGTAGGGGCGCTACAAAATGACTTTGACAAGTAGCAATCGAGTTTCGTTCGCGAGGAGAATCTCCAAGAGGCGCACACCGCAGGCGGCGACAGAATGAAATTCCGCCCCCCGCACATCGAATCCTACTGTTTCTTCTCCTCCCTCGCCGCGGCAGAAAATTGTGACTTTTTGGGAAGAAACATCCGTGATACGCGCAGCGTCCCAGGGATTCTCAATATCCTTGGGACTGTCTGGACGCACCACAACCATTCCTAAAGATTTGCCTTTCCAGTCTCTCAAAATTGCAAATCCGTTTTCAGGCGAGGTCATATTTTGCGCGCACTAAGAACTGGTAGTTCTGGCCGATCAGGGTAGGGGTTTCCGCCACGGTCCGACCATCTTAGGTGGCAGCCGAAATCAAGTCAATCGAGCGAGTCCGTTAAGAGAAGTTGTCTGAGAAACGAGGTTTTGGATGAGTGGTCGGCAAACCGGAAGCGATCGCGGCAACAGTCTAGCGCTCGCATTATTTCTGGATTGCCCGTGATCCGCTCAGGGCTGAACGATGACCAAACCCTCGGCGACTACCACGTCACCTCAGGGGCCTCAGAACTATGTCCAGCCGAGGTCCTTGAGCGTCAGACCGGCGTTCCATACTTTGGTCATATGGGCGATCCTGTCGCCGTCGAACTGCATGATGTAGACGTAATCCGTGCTGAACTTTCGACCCGTGGGAGGAACCGGCCCACCTTGCCCGGTATGCGTTCCATAGAAAATTCCGTAGGCGGCGACATTGTTCCGAGAGCTGTCCGTCGCGAATGATTTCACTTCGTACCGGGCGTCCGGCAGGACGGTGAACATGCCTTTCATCCAGTCTGTGTACTGCGCGAGCGTTTTTAACTCCAGCAATGGTTCGGCCTGTGCCGAGAATGTCGCATTCGGCGTGCAATACGCGCGACAGACTTCCCATCCCTTGCCCGTCTCGCATGCGTCGAAGAAGGCTTCCGCGACGTCCGTGATCGATGATGTTTTCGGCATCATGATGGTCTCCTCCTTTTCTGCGTGACACCTCGGACCGGCATGTGTTCTCCGGAGGGTAGCACAACTCGCCCGCATCGATTACGAGAAGGTGGTCGGCAACTCTTCGTAATCGGATTGCGGAAGAGTGGCCCGTCACTCGCCCGCAATCGGAGTGAATCGATCTTCCACGAGGGGAGTAATCCGTCTACTTCACCCTGGCGTACTCGGCTTTGGCTTCCCCCGCTGGGGTCGGCGTCTTTCCAGAGCGGGAGGCAATCCTGATATGCGGCGCGGGCTTTGTATCAACTTGCATTGCGTTGGCGGGGGCGAGGCCGAGATGGGCGAGCGCGCCTCTGCTACCGACAATAATGCAGAAGTTCGCCAGGGGCCGATCTGCTAAAACGACGCCCCAGCTCGCCGGCAGAATGCGGAGACAGCACTGAATGCCCCGTTGTGTGCACGTATCCAATTCGCTCTCGTTCGGCTGCAATTCTGGCGACGTACCCCCCGAGCGCGGCGCTCACGTTAAACGGCCATGGCAACGTTTATACCGTTTTCCGCTGCCGCAAGGACAGCGCACTGTGCGACTGACGTTGGCGGCACCGGAGCTTGTCGCGTAGGCGGGACCATGATGCTGTCTGGGTAATGCCGCCCGGTCCGAAGCGCAAGTGGCCGCAAGGACGTCTGGAATGACGCGGCTGGGGTGAAAGTCGCCAGTCGCCAGCCTGGTTTCCCATGCGTCCACATCGTGCCCCTCCGGGTCAGCGATCACCTGGACATTCCGAGCTTCAACCTGATGAATCATCTGTTGCCACAAATCGCGATGGGTGTCGTCACTCAGATCCCCGATAGCGTCGAGTTGATCGTCAAAAACCACGGTTCGATCGAATCCCATCCTCTTAAACAGGGCGGGGGTGCAATGGACGCCAGATCGCCCAATCGGGCGGCCGAAATTCGGGTAGGTCGAAAGCTTGACAGCGCCAAGCGCGTAGGTCGCACAGGTTCTTACATAGTCCTGGCTGCTGGCAAAAGGGCGGAAGCCAATCCTTTCCAGCCATTTGAAAATCAATTGCTCGTTTCTGTAGCGATACGGAACCTTGCGAATCAGGTCCAGGTAGCACTCAATCAGCGGTTGCCGCCGCTTCCAGAACGAGCGCGAAATGCCGTAAGCCCAATTATGTCCCATGGGGGCCCACCGATCCTTGTGAGCATGCTGCAGCTCGATTGGTACGGTCGGGTCGCCTGGATGCGCGGACACCATACCCACACGGCGATCATCGTGAAATTTGTCGGCCATCCTGTCGATGACCGACATATAGCCCGGTGCCAGAACTAAATCATCTTCGCAGAGAACGACGAAATCGTATGAGTTCTCGACAAAGAGCAGTTTTTCGATGAAATCGTAGTGGACGGCAATGCCGAGATTTTCGGTTTGCTTCAGCACCACTACCCTAGACGGTAGTTGGTCAAGCCATTTCCGAACATTGTAATGCCCCGTACGACCGGCGGCAGCCTCGCCGGCCCATAGGCCATCCTGACAGACGTAGATGTCGTAAGTTTGGGACAGCGCATGGCCAGCGATCGTCTGGCTCTGGATCGACGCCCAGACGGATTGCAGATATTCGAGCCTTGTGTAGGCTATCAGCGCCAGCGCCTTCCTCATAGTGTGGCTATCTTTCCGCCGCTGCGGATTCATATCAACAGCGATCCATCGCGCAGTCACTTCATGCGGCAGAGCCTGAACCTGCCAGGCGCACCGATCGTGGAGAGGACGTGCAAACATATCACAATGCCTGCCGTAATCGACCAGTTGCCGTGTCGGCGAGACGGCGCATTTATGATGTTGTGGATTGCTTACCTGCTGATCGGAGGTTTAGAACGATTAAGGAATGGGCCGCCCAGTATTCAGCTTGACCATCAGACGAGCCTTCGGCAGACTCTTTGTGATTTTCTGCTGATTTGAGGAGGAGCGAGCACCCTCATGCACTTTCTGTTTGTTCATGTCGCTCCTGGCCAATTCGAGCACATTGCCAAGTACTTGGTGAGAGAAGGAGGGCATCGGTGCACGTTTGTATGCGAGGCGAGACCGGGAACCGGGGGCGGGGTGACGAGCTTGCGCTACCGCGTCTATGGCACAACTTCGAGAAAGTCACATTATTACGCGAAGCCCTTTGAGGAAGCGGTGCGCCACGCGGCCGGAGTTTATAAAGCGACGAAGCCGCTGCGCAACGGGCTCCGCCCCGATCTAATTATTGGGTACTCTGGTTACGGCTCAACGCTATTCTTGCCTGAGCTCTTTCCCGGCACTCCGATAATCAATTATTTTGAGTTTTTCCTTCACCCTCACCATTCTGTCCTCGATTTCCGGCCTGAGTGGGTGCCATTCGAGCGGAATCTACTGCGTGCCCGGGCAAGAAACGCAATGATCCTGCTCGACCTGGAAAACTGCACCGCTGGGTATACCCCGACGGAATTTCAGAGAACTCAGTTCCCGCAAGCTTATGGTCCCAAGATCCGCGTGATTCCTGATGGGGTCGATACCGACTTTTGGCGTCGCCAAATCGTGCCAGGCCGCCGGCTCGGACGACTGCGATTCGAGCAGGACACTCGGATTGTGACCTATGCTACCAGAGGTTTTGAGTCTGCAAGGGGCTTCGATATTTTCTTGAAGGTTGCGAAGAGGATTTATGAGGCGGAGCCCAACGTTGTGTTTCTAGTTGCCGGCGACGAGGGAGTATATTACGGGCACGATCTCCAATACATTCGGGAGAAAAGCTTCTTCCGACACGCGTGGAACCAAGAAAAATACGATCTTCGTCGCTTCCGATTCCTCGGTCAAGTAAGCCGCAAGACGTTAGCCAGGATCTTCAGTCTTAGTGACCTGCATATCTATTTGACTATTCCCTGCCCAGTCAGCTGGTCCCTGCTGGAAGCCTTGGCCTCCGAATGCACCGTGTTGGGCTCGGATACAGAGCCGACGAGAGAAATCATTCGGGATAACCAAAACGGCCTGCTGAGCGATTTCTTTGACATCGATGGGCTGGCCCGTCGGGCGCTGCAAGTGCTCAAGGACCCGGCGGCCTATCGGAAGCTTGGCCGGGCGGCAAGAACGGGGATACAGGAGAAACACAGTCTCCCCGTCACTATGCCACGCACAGCGTCATTTTTTGAGGAGGTCGCGCATGCGACTGAGGAACGCTGAGTGTGGATTGACAGAACTCTGGAGGGTCACCCGAAAGGGAGTCACCTGGCTACCTGGGCCCCATTGTGTGATTAGCTACCAGTGAAGGCTGACCACCGGCCTAGCGCGGAGTGCCTTGACAGAGGAAAGCTTTTTCGACTTCGTTAATTTCTTGTTCGACTTCTTCTTGCGACCCGGGGCGGCTGACTTCTTCATAAAACTCCTCTACCTTGCTCGGATTGTTAACTTGCGAACGCCGCTGAAGTTACATCAACCACTTCGCTGCAAGAGCGGCATATTCTCAACCCAAATCGGACGGGATTGTAGCAGTGGGCCCGTGGACTGTCAACGATGGAACGCACGCGGTCGAGAGCAACAAGGGAAATGGTCTTATAGTCGGCTGCTCTTTTGGCCGGAGTGTGCACTTGCCGGCTTCGCGGGTATCACTCGGCGCGGGTCAGGGCCGCGACGCGCTCGAGGTACTTCGCGGTGACGGTGGTCCAATCGAGGTTTGGACGAATGCGATCGACGCCGCGCGCACCGCGAAGCGCCGCCTCTTCGCGGTGCTCATAAACATGGCGCAGCGTATGGGCCAATTCCTCAAGGTCCGGCTCGAGCCAGGTGAGTTTGCCGGCCAGCTTCCCGTACCCATCCATCCCGCCGGGAAGAGCCGTCGTCCGCGCCGGAATCAAATAGGCGCACTTGGACGTACAAAACTCCTGTGAGGGGCCTTGAGCGGTAGCAATCACCGGTTTGCCGCAGGCCATGGCTTCGGCCAGCGGCAGGCAAAAGCCCTCACCACGATAGGGGGCCACGAGCGCGTCGCACCCGCGGTACAGCGCCGCAAGCTTGCGGTCGTCCATTTTTTCGGTAAGGATCAGCACACGCGCGGCGCCTTTTTTTTTCGTCTCACGCCGCATCTCGGGAAGAAGCGTACAGTATCGGTAATAACTGTTCGAGCCGATGTCCTTGAACACCAGAGTCACGTCGTCGCGGTGGCAGAACGTCCGAAGGTAGGCTTTCAGCAACAAGTCGGCTCCCTTGCGCGTAATTACCCCACCCACGAATAGGAAGACGAACCCGCGCGCCCGCGCGGGGCGCCACGATTCGCCTTGCGGGCTGAACACCCCGGTGTCCACGCCGTTCGGGATGACGGCGATGCGTTCCCGGTTGACACCGCATCTCCGGAAGATGTCGCGAACAAAGCCTGAGGGCACCCACAGCTCGTCCACGTTTTGCTTGATGCGCACGACCCAGCGACGCGGCAAGGCACCAAACTCCCAAGGTACTATGACCGCAAGCTTCCCGCCTCGTGGACGGCTGAAATCGTGCGGCCAATGATGTCGGATGGTGAGATCGAGTCGGCGCGGCCTGCGGTAGAACGCAGTCCGGATGGCCTCTCCGTGCGGAAATCGTTGTGGGGACTCCGCAGAGAATCCGTGTGGTTTAAGGCCGACGCTGAAATCCGGGCTTGACAGCAGAGCCACGGCCAGCGCCCGATTGATTCGCGCGACGCTCGAATAAACTAGGAAGGGCCCGGTCAGCACGATGCCCGGCGCACATGGCCGAAGTTGCACGCGCGCATCCTACCACAGAGCCTTCCGGGATTTAGATTCTGACGTTGCCTCCAACGCAGTCTATGGGCATTCAAACGGCTTAGAGACCAAGACAATGAAGCGGTGATACGAATCGGTTTTGGACATGACACACCCCTGCAGAGAAGTCATGAGCCAGCGATGCGTACTCTATCGCAGAACGCGCAGAGAGGATGCATGATGCACCATCTAAAACGCGGTGCCGGCGCACTCTTTCTCTTACTAATCCATGTTCCGCACCAGATGCCGCATTATTTCCGAACGTGAGTTTGCATGCGGAAATGGGACGTTTGGAACCGGTATTCCGAGAAAAGCACAGAGCATTTCCCAGCCTTCACCGGCGCAGATATCAAGGATTAGAAGCTGTGCCGGCCGATTGCCAAAGTAATCCAGAACCGCTTCCAGGTGACGATGATATGCGTTCAGAAAAGCGCGGCGCTCCCATACCAAAACTCCGTAGGTCCTAAGGCGCACCTCGCGTTTCCATTCTTCGGTTGGTGGCAGACCAGCGAAGAACGCCTCAGTTGAAGCGAGCCAGGAACGGATATCTCGCACCGTCAATATGAACTGCGAACTGGGGTAGCGTGTGTCCAACTCGCGGAAACTACAAGCCACGGGTGTGTCCACGGCGGCGTCGTAATCCTGAAGTAGGTCTGTCATGAGATGCAGAGGCGGATAATGAATCGATCGGAATCCAAGCAAGCCAAGCGCCTGATGCAACGATGTTGTCCCCGTTCGAGACAGACCGATTCCAAAGACTTTTCGTTGCTCCTGTGTCCGCCGCTCTAATGAACGAGACAACAAAACACCGCGGCTTCGACGGGAGACCAGTTTACCGGCGAGGTAGACGTTAGTCATAAGAGACTCATTCGGCCCCGCACCTGGCGGCGCGAGCCTCGCGCCGAAAGCGCTCGATCGCCTTTGTATCCCGGGCAATTTCCCGCGGGGAAATTCCAGTGCGACGAAACGGCCGAGCTTAGTGTCCTCAGCCTTGTACAGCACACCCATTCCACCGCCGCCGAGCTTCTCAACGATGCGGTAGTGCGAGACGGTCTGGCCAATCAGGGTTGGGGTTTCCGCCACGGTGCGGACATCTTAGGTGGCAGCTGAAATCAAGTCAATCAAGCGAGTCCGTTAAGAGCAGTTGTCGGAGAAACGAGGTTTTGGACGAGTGGTCGGCAATCCGGAAGTTACGGTCCTTCTGCGCTAAGTTCCGGGTGACCCGTGATCCAATGAATCGCCAAGGTGGCTTGCGGTCAAGCAAGCAATTTCGTTTGAACCTTGAGTACGTTGACCGGTAACAGCCACCTGAACCGAGAACTATCCCGCCAGCATCTCCAGCACCGAGTACGGACTCTGCGTCTCCACCACTCGATTCAGGCGCAAGCCGCAGTGGGATACCAGCTTCGAGTATTCCTCCTGGGTACGTTCTTTGCCACCGGGCAGTGTCATCATGGCAATATCTAGTTCCTTCGAGAGATGTGGGCCATGCGTGGTTGGCACTACAGTCTCGATGACCAGCACCCGAGCGTGGGCCGGCATATCGCGACGGATTCCCGACAAAATCTTGATGGAGTCCGCGTCATCCCAGTCGTGGATGATGTTCATCAGTAGGTAAGTGTCTGCTGCGGGCAAGCGGTCGGTGAAGAAATTGCCGCCGACCACGCTCAGCTTCTCTGCGGGTTCCGGCTGGACTTCGGCAATCACATGCGGTTGGTCGAAGAGTATGCCATTCGTGTTAGGCGATTGCTTCAAGATGGCGCGCAGCAGATGGCCGCGTCCACCTCCGATGTCAGCAATGGTCTTAAACTGGGAGAAGTCATACGCCGGCAATACAGCGGCGATGTCACGGTGCGCTTTCGAGGTCATCGAAGCGTTGAAGATACGGCTTTGCTCGGGATGTTCGGAAAGGTATGTGAATACTCCGGCGGGATGGATTTTTTGGAATGCCGTTCTGCCCGTCCGCACTGAGTATTCCAGCTCTTCCCATGCGTGCCAAAAGACCGGCATCCCGATCATGCGGATGTAATCGCGCATCGAGGCTGGATGATCGGCCCGCAACAGACGCGAAGCCTCGGTGTGCACCCATGCGCCATCTTTCCAGGCAAAGATTCCCTGCGACGCCAGCAAACGCAACACGCGGTAGAGCGATTCGGGATGTGTCCCGGTCGATCGTGCCAGCGAATCGGTGGACTCTGACTTTTCATTAAGGTGATCGGCGACACCGATCTCGGCGACAACATGAAGGCAACGCGATGTCCAAAAAGCGTTGGTGAGCTGCATCAGTTGAATGTTGGCATCACTTGGTTTTGCGCTGTCCATAGGATTCATAGGCCCCCTCAGGTTTGAGTATCGTCTACGCTACACTGGCGCAAAGTAAGGAATCAAGTTGAGCACAACGCGCGCCCTCCTGCCGCGCGTTCACTTGTCCGTATAGTCGGCAACTCGGAAGCCAGCCGGATTAGTTCCGAGTACCCCGTTACTCAGGAATTGATCTCGCGTCGACCTGCCCTACAAATTGTCCCCACAGAGGCAAAAAACGAGTGGTGAAGCTAGTAAAACTTCTGGGTTCTTCAAGGCAGTCGTAGACGATAAAGATTAGTGCGCGACGATTGCCGGTAGAACGCGTACGTACTGACGTCCGGCCCTGGAAAGACGTCTTTCTCATTTATCAGCCGCGCTCCCGGGAGGGAGGCGAAATACTGTTCTTTCACGTCGGGCTGCGGGGTCAGCAGGGGAGGCGCCGAAGCCGGCTTGAGCGGCACCACCAAGGTTTTTTGCGACTCAATGGCGAAGAACTGCAGTGAGATGTACAGGTACTGCCCATCCGGACTCCAACTGGCCAGCGGGGCATTCATGCGCGCTGGACCGAAGCCGCCGATGCAGGTGTTGCAGATCAGCGCGGGTTTGCGTCCATGCAGCGAGTAGGCGATCACGCTCACGTCCTCGCCGTGGCCGGACGGAACCATCATGGCTGCCCACTCGCCGTCGGGAGAAACGCTCATCAGGTGAAGGATCGGATCGGACATTACCGGGACGTTCTCGCTGCCATCGCTCTTCATCCGGTAGAGGTGCCGCGGCTCCTTATTGGTCATGTAAATAATGTCGCCCTCAGGCGTAAAGAACGCGCGGTACTCACCGCCGGAGGTGAGCTGCCGTGGCGCAGACCTGTGGTCCAACGGCGCAATCCAGATGCCGGTATTGCCCTCTCCCGCTACCGCGAAGACCAACATTCGTCCGTCGCGGGAAATGTCGTAGTGCGCGATGACGTACCCGGGCAGAACGCGGTCCTGCCGTCCACTGGCTACATCGGTAGCCCAGAGCTCGCCGCTGACATAAGACCGCGAGCTGCCCGTCTGCTTCATGTAATAAACCGTGTTGGCGTCACGCGAAAGCGTCGGCAGGTAGGAGAAACCCTCCGAGGTGATCTGCCGGTCCCCGCTTCGATTATGGATCCACACGGTGCTCTCGCGTATGCCCACCGCGGTAATCAACGACTTTCCATCGGCGCTGACGGCGATCCCTTGTTCTTCAGTGACACCATTGGTCAGTTGCTCGGGATTTCCGTCGGGAAACTCCTGGCGCCATAGGTGGAAACCACCTCCGGCGTTGCTGCTGAAGTACATCCATTTGCCGTCCGGTGACCACTTTGCCGCCGTGCACGCGCCATGCAGAGGACCTACCACACGCATCGCGCCTGAGCCGTCGAAGGGGACCACGCGGCAGGGTAGCCAACCGGTTCCGTCCATCTCGACCACCAGCGCCCATTTACCATCCGGCGAAAGAGCCGAGTAGTGCGCCATGTTCGTTACGGCCGTTGGCCAGTAGACCACGGTCTCATCGGCCCGGCTTGGACCTGAGGTCACAATGCCCATGTGCACACCCTCGCCCGGTCTGACCTCGGAAAACATCATGCGGTCGGGCGCGATCCACGTCAGGCCCGACGCGTTCGGCAACAACTGGCTGGGTTCCCCGCCGAGCACTGGCACGCCCCATGTGTCCCACTGGAACCGCGCGTTCAGTTGCGTGTACGCAACACGGGACCCATCCGGCGAAAACGTGACACTGTTCTTGCGGAGTGCGCTGTGGGTGAGCTGGACGGGGTCGCCGTTGGGCAACAGCTTGATCCATACCTGCCCCTCGTTGGCGGAGCTTCCCATGGCGTCGGCACCGCGAATGAACCCAACCATCTTGCCGTCGGGCGACAGCGCCGGCTCGCTCGCCGAGTCGGTAAAGTTGGTGATCTGCTCGAACTGCAGAGGTCCGCTACTGTTCGCCGCGGTGTTCTTGCGGCGAAGCATCGTCACTGATATCAAGCCGATGACTATTATTACTGCGATCGCCCCGGCGAGTACGTTGAGAAGGCGGTGCGACTTCCGCCCCACAGGCAGCATGACCGCCGACCCAGTAGTCTGCCCCCCTAGACTGAGCCGCTTGAGGTCCGACGCCAGTTCTTTGGCGGACTGATAACGCAGCTCGGGGTCTTTTTCCAGACACTTGAGAATCATCCGCTCCAGCTCAGCGGAGACCTTGCGGCTCAGGGACCGCGGCGATGCTGGCGGTTGGTGAAGGATGGAATTGGTCAGACGAGTGGGGACAGTTTCGGGGAAAGCCATGCGCCCAGTGGACATCTCGTAGAGCACGGCGCCAGCGGCATAGATATCACTTCGGTCGTCGAGTTTTTCTCCCAGTAACTGCTCGGGCGACATGTAGGGGACGGTGCCGCCAATTCCGCCGGGAGCTTCCGAGACGCTGGTCGTCGTGCTCAGCACCGAAAGAGCATCCTGCGACAGAGTCGCCAATCCGAAGTCCAGGATCTTTAGCCGTCCGTCCGGCGTGACGCGCAGGTTCGCAGGCTTTAAGTCGCGGTGTAGCACCCCGGCCGCATGAGCCGCCACCAGGCCTTGCGCCAGTTGCAGGCCAAGATCGACGACGTGTTTTTCCGATAGTGGGCCAGCGCGCAACTTTTCATTGAGTGTGACACCCGGGACCAGTTCACTGACGAGGAAATCGAGCCCGTCCTGCGTGTCGAAGTCGTGGATGACCTGGATGGAAGGATGGTTCAGACGCGATAGCATGAGTGCTTCGTTGCGGAAGCGCTTGCGGGAGGCTTCATCGCGCAGTGCGCCTTGGGAGAGGAGTTTCAGCGCGAGATCACGGCCCAACCGTTCGTCGCGCGCGCGGAACACCACGCCCATGCCGCCGGCCCCGATCTCCTCGACAATCTTGTACCGGCCCAGAACCTGACCGACCATCGCCGAGCATCCCCGCCGTTCAACCGCAGATTCTATCGTAGTCCTTCCGCCTACCCGACACTTTTCATTGATCGACGACCCGGCGATCGTTCCTGCGCGATTCCGTCGTGCGATATCGCACACGATCTTGCGGAACAGGAAACGGGCACACTCGAGCCTCTTGCTCGAAGTCGGTGCGCCCGCCACTGTTGCCCAGGCGCAACTGGGACACTCCGACCCGCGCATTACGCTTGGAATATACTCACACGTGATCGGAGATTCTCACCGCCAGAGGGTAGAGAGCGTTGCACAACTTCTGGGCAGTCAATTGGACCCAATTGGACCCACAGAGAAGAGTAAGGAGAAGTGGATTCAGTAAGTTAATTGGGGTGGGCGATGGGATTTGAACCCACGACCCTCGGATCCACAATCCGATGCTCTACCGACTGAGCTACGCCCACCGCCAAGCTGAATCATAGCATGGGGATTGCGGGGGTTACAGGCGCGGGTAACCACTGAGGCAAGAGGGATCGGCCGGTTGGCCGCGTTTGCTGCGCGGCTTGTTAGACTACGTGGCGCGTGGCGATGAATGCACCTGCGGCGGAAAGCCGTCACCTGAAGCATCAGGTGACGTATGCGCGGCCGCTTTTTCTGGTGCTGGCAATTGTGGATCTGCTGGAGACGGGGCCGATCCCCGGCGCGCACGGCGAGCTTCTGTTTGTAAGCGCCTACCTGGGCCTGGCGCTGGTGTTTGTAATTACCCAGCGGTTCGAGCGCTTGCGTATGTACCCGCTTCCGCTGGTGGTGGACCTTGCCGCGTTGGCGGCTTTCTACGTGTTGTCGCCGCCGGTGATGGCCATGATTTTTCTTTACCTCTTTGTCTGCTTTTCCAGCGCGATTCTGTGGGACATGCGCCGCACGGTAATTCTGGCGGGCGTATTCTCGCTGGCGGTGCTGCTGCCGGTAGTGCTGCGCGGGCATTTTCAGTGGTCGGCGCTGATCACCTGGCCGGCGCTGGTGCTGGGGACGTTTGGCTCCGGTGTGGGGCTGGGCTTCCTGGCGGACCGGCAGCGCCGCCATGCGCAGGAAAATGAATACCTGGGCACGGTTACGCGTTTGCTGGACGTGGATCGCGGGGTAGCGGAATCGCTGAGGCGGCTGCTAGACGCACTGGCGGAGACGTTCGCCTGCGAGCGCGCCATGCTGGCCCTCGTCGATCCGGATATGGAGCGCCTGTTCCTGTGGACGGTGCGCCGCGGGGAGACCGCGCGCATTACTCCAGAAGCATTTCCCATCGAAAAGGGCGACGCCTTCCTGCTGGACCAGCCCGACGCGACAGTTTGCTGGAACAGCCTGGAAGGCGCGGGCGAAGGCTTTGGCTGGAACCGGCGTGACGGCCGGCCGCTGGCCGCAGTGCCGCGCATTCCGGGGCCATCGCGGCGGGAGCTGGAGATCGCGTCGGTGGCCACGGCCAGCTTCGAGTTTTCCGGCGAGATCGTGGGGCGCATCCTGCTTATTAATTCCGCGGATGGATTCGCGCGCCAGGATTTGCGGTGGTTCGAGCGCATCGTGGCGACGATGGGCCCGGCGTTGGAGAATCTATTTCTGCTGCGGCATCTTCGCGCGCGAGCCATCGATGCCGAACGCAGCCGGATCTCGCACGACCTGCACGACGGAATCCTGCAGACGTTATTGAGCGTGGTGATCCAACTCGACGTGCTGCGGCGCAGTCTGCCGGCGGCGGACCGCACGGCGCAGGAGCTGGACGGGCTGGAGAAGACGCTGCGGCGCGAGAATGACGAGCTGCGGCGCCTGGTAACGGATCTGCGGCCGTTGCGCGTGGGGCGCGCGGACCTCATGGACCTGATGCACGGATATTCGGAGCGGTTCCGCAACGAGGCGAAAGTAGAGATCGACCTGATCATCGACGCGCTGGATTTACGGCTATCGGACCGTGTGTGCCGGGAGCTGTTCCAGATTTACCGGGAAGCACTCAACAACGTGAAAAAGCATGCGCACTCCAGCCACGTTGTGGTAAAACTCTCGCAGGACGAGGCCAAGGTTTCGCTCGTCGTGGACGATAACGGAGAAGGATTCAGCTTCGTCGGCCGCTTCACCAGCGAGGAACTGGACCGCTTGCGGATCGGGCCGATTTCCATCAAGGAAAGAGTGCGAGGAATTGGCGGGGCTCTAACCATCGAATCGACGCCGGGACACGGCGCGCGCGTCACCGTCGAAGTTCCCATCACCTGATATGGCCAAGCCAAAACCCACGATAAGAATTGTTATCGCCGACGACCACCCGATTTTCCGGGATGGGTTGCGCAAGCTCCTCGATACCGAGGACGACATGCAGATCGTGGGCGAAGTATCCAACGGCAACGAATGCACGGTGATGATCGGCAAGCTCAAGCCGGACATCCTGCTGCTGGACCTGCGCATGCCGGAGAAAGACGGGCTAACCCTGCTGGAAGAGATGAATTTCGATTCGCTGCCCACGCGCGTGATCGTATTGACGGCCACGGAGGACGACCGCGACGTGGTGCGCGCCATGCGGCTGGGCGCGCGCGGAGTGGTGCTGAAGCAATCGGCCACCGACCTGCTGATCAAGAGCATCCACAAAGTTTATGGCGGGGAGATCTGGCTGGATAAGCGCATGACCGCTGAAGTGATGAAGGCTTTTGCCAAATCGGCGGAGGGCGGTCCGCGGCGCGATAAGCCGCTGCTCAGCGATCGCGAGAAAGAGATCGTACAGCTGGTGGCGCAGGGATTCCGCAATCGTGAAATCGGGGAGAAGCTGTTCATCAGCGAGCAGACCGTCAAGAACCACCTGCACAATATTTTCGACAAGCTGGGCGTCTCTGACCGGCTGGAGCTGGCGCTCTACGCCATCCATCACCGCATCGCCGAACAGATATAAGCAAGCGCGTATTAGCACGCGCCCGGATTCTTGCGGCGAAACCCTGCATTGTGAATAGTTTGAATTGCGGTTGAGTTTTAAATCTCAAAACGGGACCTGGCCATGGTTAAGAAACGTCCTAGTACCGATGTACTCTCGCTAGCCGAACATTTGTAACCTATGCTCTATTGTTCGATTCCCAGACTGCTTCTATGCTTACCCTGTAGGTGGAGGTTCACTTGTCAGATGCGGATCGCCGGAATGTGCAACGATTTCAGCTCAAGCTGCCCCTGATTGTGCGGTGGAGCGGCGAAGATGCCAATGCGGTGAATACCGAGTCGAAAGATATCAGCTCGCGCGGAGTGTACTTTTTTCTGCCTTCGACGGTGGAGGAGGGCGCGCCCATCGAGATCGTGATGACCCTGCCCAACGAAATCACCATGGCTGGGCCGGTGCGCGTGAGATGCCTCGGAAAAGTACACCGCACCCAGCAGCACGACGGCGGAAAACTTGGCGTGGTGGCTACGATCGAACGATACGAATTTCTGCGCGCGGACGAGGACAGCGAAAAAAGTTCCTAGCCTGCGGTTTTTTGCAGGCCGGAAGGCCGGGATGCCTTGGCCCCTCAGCGAAGCTTCCCGGCCGTTTTATTTTTAGATTATTTTCAGACACCGCTGCGATTCCCACCCGCGAAAAGCCCAATCATCCTGCGCTCTTACTCCGCCGCGCTCGAGCGTTTTTCTTTCAGCGCGAAGGCGCGCGAATGAAAATCGAGTGATGCCGGGAGATGCTGCGCGATATATCTCCAGCCATGCCCGCCGGGATACATGTGGAATTCGTGATGTGCGCCGCGTGATGCCAGAAGCTTATCGAGCGCGCGATTTCCCCGGTCGAAGCCGAAATCGTCTTCCGTGCCGCAATCAAAATAGATTTTCAGGCTTCCTAGGGATTTGGATTCGCGAACCAGAGTGAAGGGATTCATTTTCAGCCAGTAGGCGGAGTCCGGGGGCGAGCCAAAAGCCTCTTCCAGAAAACCCAGGCGCGGCGCCTGGCGCAGAGCGCTGGGAGGCTGCTCCACCAGTGCGGCACTGTGTGCGCTGACGGCGTTGAACATGTGTGGATACTTGAAGGCGAAGCGCAGGGCCCCATACCCTCCCATGGATACGCCGGAAATGCCGCGAAAGCCGGGCGAGGCTGCGGTGCGGTAGCGGCGGTCGATAGCGGGAATGAGCTCGCGCAGGAAGAAATCCTCGTATCGCTGGCGGCCGTCGCGCGAATTGATGTAGAAGCTGGTTCCGGCAGCGGGCGTGACGATCAAAAATTCGCCTATCGCGCCGCGCCTTTGCAAATCCTCCACCAAGGCCCAGCCGCCGGAATCGATCAAGGCGCGTTCATCTTGTCCGAGACCATGCAGAAAATACAGCACCGGAAAGCGGCGCGTGTTGTTCTGGTTGTAGCTTGGTGGCAGCAAGGCGCAGAAGTTAACCGAGCGGCCCAGGATGGCGCTCGACACCGAGCTGCATTCCGCGCGTCCCGCGGCCGGCGCGGCGGAGGGGACTAGGCCGGCTAAGAGCAGCAAAACTGGAGTGAGCATTTTTAGCGACATGCCTGGTTGTGCGCTTGGGATGACGACAAAAGTATTCGGCCACAAAAATTTATACGGCAAAACGGTTCGCCAAAATATCGTGCGGTCCCATTTTGCCAATAGATTCGATGCGCGGGTCTGGCAACACGGTTTCCATACCGCTGGGGTAATTTTTGGGTCAGGTGCGCCAACGCAAGGTGACGGGTTCCTGAAGCGGATGACGCATAGGCAGACCGGTTTTCCTGGAATCGAGGCAAGCTTCCTTTAGCTGGAGATACCAGCGAGCGGGGCGGTCGGCATCGTCGATGAGCATCATGCGCGGGTTGTGTTTCAAGCCCTCCGCCTGCTGGACCGAGACGTGCTGGTCCTGGCGAAGAAACCGCCGGGCAAAGAAACGGAATAGGGGAGTGACCAGCGGCATCCAGGGAAAAAGATTCCAGGCCGCGCAGAAATCCAGGCGGCAGCGGTCGGGAGTGAGGGGAGTAATGGTCACGCGATTGGAAAACCAGTGCGGGCCGCAGCGGACCTGCTCGAGGCGCATGTTGGGCAAGACGAAATCGATGGTGGTGGTGATGGGCTGGTTGTAAACGCGCAGGAGTTTGTAGGGGGCGCTGTTGGACGAGGGCGCATGACCGCGCATACGAAAACCGTTGGGGATGGGCTCGTAGGTTTTTTCTTTTACGCGGATGCTGCGCTTGGTGCGCCACCACCAGGACTGGTGAACGTAAGGCCCATGCGCGGGATCGAGCAGCCCGATGATGCCGTTATCCACGTCGCAGGGGAGCTCGCAGTCGAGATGCACCAGCCGGTATTTCGTGCTGAAAACGGGCAGGCGCGGAGCGAGGGGAGGGGACTCCTCCCGCGAGGTGCCGGAGGGAAGATAGACCCAGAAATAACCGTCGTGCTCTTCGCATGGAAAATGCGTGGCGAAAATGCGGTCTACCTTCAGCTTGGAATCCGGGAGCAGGGAAGGGATTTCGCGGCACTGGCCGCTGGAGGCGTCGAAGCGCCAGCCGTGATAGCTACATTCGAGGGTTTCGCCGTCGAAGAGGCCGCAAGAGAGCGGCATGCCGCGGTGCGGACAACTGTCGCGCAGGGCGAAGGGCAGGCCGCGCGTGTCCCGCCCCAGCACAACAGGAATTTCAAGTAGCAGGGCGGCGCGCAGCTGGCGACCACGCACCTGGTGGCTGCGAAGCGCGGGATACCAGAACCCGGTAAGCATTTCCTTGCTGGAAGAGTGCGGCGCGGTGAGCGCTGCCGTTTCGGCGGAAGACATCGTGGGCAGGTTACTACGGCGTGGCGCAAAGCGGCAAGGAGCGGGCGCGCGTGAGGGCTAGCCCCGCCCCTAAAACTGCGCGCAAGGTGATTATTATTCGTAGCGCAGCGCTTGTACCGGATCGAGCTTGGCGGCGCGCGCGGCCGGGTAAAGCCCGGAGAGAAGGCTCACTACGATGGAAAACACAATCGCGCCCGCGCCGAGCCACCAGGGCAGCAGCAGAATCGACTCGCGAGGCAGATCCTGGCGGGCCAGATAGATTCCCGTAGCGAAATTAATTCCGCGGCCGATCAACCAGCCTAAAGCCACGCCCAGCAGGCCGCCGGCGATGCCCATGGCTCCGGCCTCGGCGAAAAAGAGCCTCTTCACGTCGCCATCGCTGGCCCCGAGCGCCTTGAGAATTCCAATTTCGCGCCGGCGCTCAAGCACAGACATCACCAAGGTATTTACAATGCCCAGCGAGGCGACAATAAGCGCGACGCTGCCGAAGATGGCCAGGAAAATATCCAGTACGGCGAAGACGCGGCGCAGCTGGCGCGTGGCATCGAGCAGGGAAAAAGTGCGGAAGCCGATTTTACGGATGGCCTCCTGGGTGGCGGGAACGTAAGTGGGCGTGGAGAGGCGTACTACCAAAGCCTGGTAGGTGGTTTCGGAGGGCTGCGTTCCTTGCATCAGGTCGCGAAGGCTGGAGGGAAGCACGGGGCGAAGCTTTTCCGCCAGAGCTACAGGAATGAAAACGCGTGAATTGCTGGAGCCGGTGAGTCCGGCATAGGGCGCGGTCTCGATAATTCCGACGATGCGCAATGGCAGCTCGCGGCGAACTACGGAGAAACCAGGAGCTTCCAGGCTGACCCCATCGCCAGGCCTCGGGCGTTTTGCGGGAGCGCCCGCGCGCGCGGAGGCGGTAGGCGGGGCGGCATGCGAGGCGATATCCGGCGTGATGCCGGGCGTGATACCCGGTGCGATCGCCGCGGCAGGCTGCTGGCGCTCCGCGTACCGAAGCAAAATTTCTTTTCCGAGAAGCTGCGCGGCTTCGGGCGCGGTTAATGGGCCGGTGCGCGCGATCGTAGCGCCGGCGCCAGGGGCCTTGCCGGGAAAGGATGGAGAAGCGGCAGGCGTGGCCGCGGGCGGGGCGGATGGCCGCGCCGGGGAGCCGGTATCCTCGGCTGCCGGAATTTCCTGAGCTTCGAGCAGCTCGCGCGCGAAGTCTGTTTGCACGACGACTTCCGGAGCTTGATCGCCACTGAAGAATTTTCCATGCATGTTCTCGAAGGCGTCGCTTTGACGCGCCGATGGCGGGAGCGCACTGACGCTGGAGAACAGAGTGTGCCCGGCGAACCCGATGTCCGTTTGCATGCGGATTTCCGGGTAGACTTCAATCACGTGAGGAAGCGCGGCGATGTCGCGGCGCACGCTGTCGTCGAGCGGACGAAGCACCGCAGGATTAGCGCTCTCGTCACGGCTCCTGGTTTCCGAACTGCGCATATCGCGAGGCGAGAAAACGCCCAGGGTATTGAACAGTCCCGAGCGATTGAAACGCTGGCCCACCAAATCCTGCAGACCCGCGCCGAGAGAGAGTAAGGCTACCAGCGAAGCCACACCCACGCCGATTCCAAGCGTGGTCAGCGAATTTCGCAACGCGGCTTCACGGAGATTGCGCCCGGCGAGCTCGAAGAGGTCTTCTCGTTTCACGAAAGGTCCTTTTGGGGGGTAGATGCCGTGGAGGCCGGATAACTTTTCACGGTACGCGGCTCGCGGGTTCGGCGTCCTCTCCGGCGGCGAGCAAATTCGCATCGGCACCGAGGATCTTGCCATCGGCAAGGAAGACGGTGCGCTGAGCAAAGCGCTCGGCGAGTGCCCGCTCGTGGGTCACCAGGACGACGGTCATGCCCAGATGGGAATTGAGCTCGCTGATGCGCCGCATAATTTCATTTCCATTGCGGCTGTCGAGATTGCCGGTGGGCTCGTCGGCCAGCAGAATCTGCGGGCGATTGACCAGGGCGCGCGCCAAAGCGGAGCGCTGTTGCTCGCCGCCGGAAAGTTCGCTGGGGCGGTGACGGCGGCGCGGGGTGAGGCCGACGCGCTCCAAGGCTTCGAGCACGCGCGCGGCGCGTTCGGTGCGGGAAACTTCCGCGAGACGCAAGGGCAGCTCGACATTTTCCTCGAGAGTCATACGCGGCATCAGGTTGAAAGCTTGAAAAACCATGCCCACGGTTTCGCGGCGGTGGCGCGCCAGCTCCTCGGAAGTCATGGCGCCGAGATCGCGCCCGTTGACAAAAATATTTCCGCTGGTGGGACGGTCGAGACCGGCGATCAAATTGAGTAACGTGGACTTACCCGAGCCGGAGCTGCCCAGCAGGGCGATAAACTCTCCCGCACGCACCTCGAGCGACACGCCGTCTACCGCGGAGATCAGCGTCTCTCCCATTTTGTAATGGCGGCGAAGGTTTTCGGCGCGAATGGCCAGGCCGTTTTCAGAAGTGCGCGATTGCATATCTCATTATGACGCCGAAGTGCTGGCAAACGTTACTTTCGCGAGGCCGCAAAGCGCACGCTGATCGGCCGCATGGACGGCAAGCAGCCTCAAATCTATACTGCCAGGATGAATTTGGAGCGCGACCTTCAGGCGCCGCTGCGGCGCTACTGGGGATACGACTCGTTTCGCCCGTTGCAGGAACGGATTGTGCGAAGCCTGCTGGGTGGCCGCGATGCTTGCGTAGTGATGCCCACGGGAGGCGGGAAATCGCTGTGCTATCAGCTGCCGGCGGCGATGCTGGGGGGAAAAACGGCCATCGTGGTCTCCCCGTTGATCGCGCTGATGCAGGATCAGGTGGCGCAGTTGGCGCAAATGGGAATTGCCGCGGCGCAGTTAAACAGCGCGCAGAAGCGGGATGAGCAGGCGGCGACGATCCGCGATGCCATGCAGGGGAAATTCCGGCTGCTCTATCTTTCTCCCGAACGGCTGGCGGACTCGGGGACGGTGGGCTGGCTGCAGGAAGTTCCCATTTCGTTTTTCGCCATTGACGAAGCGCACTGCATTTCAGAATGGGGACATGAATTTCGTCCGGAATACCGGCAACTGAAACGGCTGAGGGTCTATTTTCCCGGCCATCCGATCGCCGCGTTTACCGCCAGCGCGACGCAGCGCGTGCGCCACGACATCATGGATCAACTGCAGTTACGGCAGCCCGACAAATACATCGCCAGCTTCCACCGTCCAAATCTTCGATACGTGGCCAAGGAATGCGTGGGACGCAATCAGAACGGCCTGCTGTTGAGGGCGATGCGGAAGTACCGGGGCAGCAACGTAATCATCTATTCGCCGACAATCAGCCGTGTTGAGGAGACGGTGGACTTCCTCGAGGAGCACGGCATTTCCGCCGTCGGGTATCACGGCAAGATGGACCCAGAGACACGGCGGCGCAATCAAGAGCGATGGATGTCGGACGAGATTCCCGTACTGGTGGGGACGCTGGCGTTTGGTCTGGGTATCAACAAGGCGGCGGTGCGCGCGGTGATTCACCTCTCGCTTCCGAAATCGATCGAACAGTTTTATCAGGAGGCGGGACGCGCCGGCCGTGATGGCCTGCCCGCGGACTGCCTGCTGCTATGGCAAAAACGCGACGCCGGCCTGTTGGCGTATTTCACCGGTCAGATCAGCGATCCCAACGAGCAGGCGCGGGCGTGGGGCCGCTATGACGAAATACGCGGCTTCGCGGAATCAAGAAACTGCCGGCATAAGCAGATCTGCTCGCATTTTGGCGAGAAAGTGAAGTGGAAATCCTGCGGAGCCTGCGATGTATGCGGTTGCGAAATAAATTGGCTATCGGAGACGGTGGAAGCGAAGCGGCCGAAGCGCCGCGGGGCGGTGGCATCCGCTCGACAGCCCAGGGGTTTGCGGCCGGCAGCGCGCGCTGGCAGCGAGCGCTGGCAGGCGGCCACACACCAGCGAAGCGAGCAATCCGCGCCGGATCAGGAGCTGCGGGAATATTTGCGCGAGTGGCGGCGAGCCAGAGCCCAGGAGCAAAACGTTCCTGCGTTCGTGGTGATGCACGACACTTCGCTGGATGCGCTTTGTGCGACGCGTCCAAAGTCGCTCGCCGAGTTGCGCGGCGTTTTTGGATTCGGAGAACGCAAGACGGAGATGTACGGGCGCCAGATCCTGGATGCGCTGGCGCAATTCGCCGGAGGCGCACGGGCCACGCCCAGTACGGTGAAGAAAGCAAAACCGACGGAAGAAACGATTGGCCTGTTGGCGGAGGGCCGCACTTTCGCTGAAATCGCAAGCATTCGCGGCCGCCAGCTCCCAACGATTTACGCTATGGGGGCCGATCTGGTGGAGCGCGGAGAGCTGGAGTTCGATCCCGCCTGGCTCGGCCCGGGAAAGCAGGCCAGCATTGAAGAGGTGTGCGCTCGCCTGGGGCTCGAGCGGCTGGGGCCAGTGAAGGAAGCGTTACCGCCGGAAATCACGTTCGGGGAGATCCGGCTGGTGGTGGCGCGCATGCGCCTGGAGCACAGAAAGCCGGACTAATTGCCAGTGAAGATAAATGTTTGTCGTTGCCAATCTGCTGCAGCGTGTGTATTACATAACGCGGCAGCGCAGCGATTCAAAATATACTCTGCCAGGTGGAGTCCATGAGAAAACTTCTACATTTTTGTTTTGCGCCGGCGGTGCTTTTTCTCGTCCTGCCCGGCGGTTTGGCTGCGCAAAGCCATGAGCCTTTGCGGCTTGTCCAGACGATTGCCATGCCCGATGTCAAAGGGCGGCTGGACCACATGGACGTGGACGTGAAGGGCAAGAGGCTCTTTGTGGCTGGGCTGGAAAACGGTACGGTGGAAGTGATCGACCTCTTATCCGGCAAGAGGATGAGGAGCATTCCCGGCTTCCAGAAGCCGCAAGGCATTGCCTACGTGGCGGCGCTCAATAAAATGTTCGTGGCCAGTGGAGACGATGGAATGCTCCGCGTGTTCCGCGGCGACACCTTCGAGCCGGTGGATGCCATCAAGCTGGAGCTTGGTCCTAACCGCGTGGCCTACGATCCACAGAGCAAACTTCTATATGTAGGATACGGTGGCAAGGATGCCGGGAAGGATTACGGCGAAGTGGGAATCATCGACGCCAGGAAGGATAAGCATATTGGGGATGTCAAAGTGGCGGCGCATCCTGCGGAGTTGCTGCTGGACAAGTCAGGCAAGAACTTGTGGGTCTTTGTCTCCGCGGCCAGCAAAGTTCAAGTTGTCGATACCAGGAAACGCGAGGTGACGTCCACGTGGGCGGTGAGCAGCCAGCGGAATGGCGACGGAGCCTTCGATGAACCTTTGCACAGGTTGATGATCGGCACGCGCACGCCTCCCAGCATGATTGTTCTGGATTCCGAGACCGGCACAGAGATCGCAAGTCTGCCCACCGTCGAGGGAATGGATGGCGTCTATTTCGACGCGGTACGCAAACGAATCTACATCTCGGGCGGCCGCGATAACGACGTCGGGTACATTTTCGTGTATCAACAAAAGGACGCAGACCATTACGAAGCCATCGGGAAAATAGCCACGAAATCCGGAGCGGGCACGTCATTTTGGTCGCCTGAGCTGAACCGCTTTTACGTCGCGGCGCCCGCGCACGATAACGACGAAGCCGCGATCCTGGTGTTCGAGCCGCAGAATTGAAGTGCGAGTTACGCCCGTTAAATTTAACCGGCCTGGAAGCAAGAAATAGAAAAAAACTAGGAGAAACGATGAAGAAGGTATTCGTAGTTGGAGGACTGGCGCTCGCGGCAATGGGATATCTGGCAAGCCCTGATTCAAAAATGGTTTCAGCCCAGACGCCTGGGCGGGAAATTCTTCCCTTGCAACTGGAAGAGCAGATTCCGGTGCCCAGCGTGGCCGGACGGCTGGATCATTTTTCGGCAGACGCGAAGCGCCGAAGGTTGTTCGTATCCGCGCTGGGGAACAATACCGTGGAAGTGATCGACGTGTTCGCCGGGCGGGTGATTCACAGCATAAAAGGCCTGGCCCAGCCCCAAGGACCTCTCTACGTTCCCGCCGTGGATAAGCTCTACGTGGCCAATGCGGAAGATGGCAAGGTGAGAGTGTATGACGGCGAGACCTATACGCTTCGCAAGACTCTCGACTTCGGCAAAGATCCCGACAACATGCGCTACGACGAAAGTTCCAAGACCATCTTCGTGGGATTCGGCGGGGATGACGGCGGAATCGCCATGATCGATCCAAAGACCGACGAGCGAACCGGACAAGTATACAAAACCGAAGGCCATCCGGAGTCCTTTCAGGTTGAGGCTTCCGGTGGACATATCTTTGTGAACGTGCCCGACGCCGACAACGTGGTGGAGTCCATTGATAAAAAGACCGGAGCGGTGACCAAGTGGGCTTTGAAGAAGCTGCGCGCAAACTATGCCATGGCCTTGAACGAAAAGGATCACCGGCTTTTTACGATTACGCGAAAGACGCCCATGATGGTGGTGCTGGATACCCAGACCGGGAAGGAAGTGGCGCGGCTGCGAGCGGCCGGTGAATGCGACGATGTTTTCTTCGATGCCTCGCGGAACCGAATTTACGTAATCGGCGGCGAAGGAATTATCAGCGTCTTCGAGCAGAAAGACCCCAATCACTACGAGCTGGTAGCGAATGTTCCGTCCTCCGTGGGCATTCGCACGGGATACTTTTTTGCGAAACGCGACCGGTTCTACGTTGGTGTGCCCGCCAAGGGGAATGAGCCGGCGCAGGTGTGGACGTACGAAGCGGAAGACTAGAACGAGCTGTAGGGCATCCTGCGCTTTGCGCCCGGCTGGCAGCTAAAATCTCAGGGCCTGGCTACCCGCTTGCTGCGGGTTTTCGCCGCGGTGGCGAAGCGAACGTCAGTGGCCATGAGCTTATCGCCCATTTTTTTCGCGTGGATGACCACGCGGTCGCCGACTTTAAGATCTTTCATCGACGCCGCGGCCGTGCTCTTCTTATACTTTGTTTCGGGCATGGTGTAGACGGTGACGGTGTCCTTGGCTTTGGTCTGCACCGTGATGGAACTCTCCGTCATTGCGGCTACCTTGCCCATCACATGCTGCTCCTGGCCGTGAGCAAACGCGGCCGAGGCGGCGAGCATAGCGGCGAATAGTACCACCGCGATCGATAGAATTATTCGTTTCATTCCCGTTTCTCCTTATTTTGCGATGCTTTATTTCCATTTCCCTGTCAACAATCATCGAGCGGACTACGCCAATATCGAAGAGCAGGGCAATTTCCCAGCGGTTTCACCGTTCCTCTCCAGAAAACGGACGAAGCCTCACGAAAAAAGCGACTCCGGAAGGATGCGAGCCATAAATGGGTTTCAGACTATCCGCCACCCCGTAAGCAGTAAATTGCAGGCCGATAGCCGAGGCCAGGTGCGGAATGACGTCGAAGTCGTGGTCGTAGCCGAAAGTGAAGGCTTGCACGCGTCCGATCGGCGACTCCTTAAAGTTGGGCGGAAGCGGTTTCTCGCCAAGCAAAAGTTCGCTCGAGCGCTCGGCGTTTTCCATTCGCGTCCAGGCGTAATTGCGGACGCGGAAGCGCACCGCGGATTCCAGCAGGTAGCTGTTGAACACTGAGCTATCCTGGAGGGAACGCGTGCGTCCCCACAGCAGGGTGTTGGCCCAGTTGCCCTCTTTCAGCGGGCGGTTGTACATCACCGAGGCGGTCATGCGCGCCTGGTCCTCGCCAGGAAATACCTCCTCGGGACTTTTGATGCGCGCGTAGGAGTATTGGCCGCTCCAATTTTTTCCCGGTTGCAGGGTCAAACGGGCCGACCAGGAATCGAGCTTGCCGTGATCGATATCCCAGCGAAATTCGTCGGGTTCGCGGCCATGAAAGCCTGAAGCTTCCACGCGCACGATGCCATGGGTGAATCCCACGGTGACCACGTCGTCGGCGATGTGCGTGGAGTCCTGCTGGTGGTGGCCAAGGGTTCCGACGGGATTTTCAGCGGCGGAGGCACGGTGCGGGTAGGCGGTGGGGCCCATGGCCGGGTCGCCCATGGGAGCGAAATAGAAAGAGAGCAGAGTTTTCTTTCCCAGCTTTACGTCGTATAGCGCGGCCAGCTCCATGATGAAGTCGTGGGGATGCTGTCCATCCGCGATGGGAACTCCAAAAGCGGTTTCGCCCTGCTGGAAGAGTAGCGGATAGCGGCGGCGCGTGACGGTGGCGGGTTCAAGGCTGAGCATAACCCGCGCGGTGAAAACCCCGGGGCCCAGCTCCCTCTGAGCCATTCCCATGAGCCAGTTCGTGGAAAAGAATTTGTCGCCACCACGCGGGCCGGTTTGCTGCAAGTCTGTAAGGAAAACATTGGCGTGAAACATGAGCATCCACGGGCCCTTCATGGTCATGAGCATCGGCACGGGCGTGGAATTGGGCTCGGCGCTTGTGCCTGAGGTGCCGTGATGGACTATTTCCTGCAGGAAATTGCCGGGGTGCATGGTCATCAAGCCGTTTTCGTCCATCTGCATGCCGGGCATCTGCTGGTGATTCATCCCGGGCATGTCCTGCATGTCGTCGGGTTTCTTTTTCTCGGCGGGTCGTGGTGTTTCCTGCGAGTGCTGATGCTGAGACGGTGGATCGTGCTGCATGGATGGCATGGGATCAGTGCCATTGCCCCCCTGGGCTGCCGCCACGGCGGGTAATAGAAAGCAGAATAAAAGTGCCGCATAAAATCCATTCATCCGGACATTCCTCCCTAGAATTGAATGCTTGTTGGACCGCTGTGGGCTAACGAAGGCGCAGATACGCGTCGACGAAAGCGTGGCTGGTCAGAATTTACGGAGGCAGTATTAAATTCGGAGGCTTACCAGGGGAGGGCCTGACGCGAAGAGATCGGGTGTAAGACGGTCACCCAGATTACTTCTGGCGATCGTCGAAATATTGTCCGGCTGGATGTAGCCGGACACGGCCAAAGCCGCGATAGATTGCGGAGCCGCCTTGAGAACTAGCTGGAGGGAAGTAAGCGCCGCAGGCGTGTCGCAAGCTTGACGCGGGTGAGAACTCACGCGGGCGGAGGCAGGAGGAATGGTTAGTTTCGACTGGGCTGATTTCGAGGAATGCTGGCAATGCGATTGATCGGCCAGCATCGTCGGCATCGGCTCGGGTGAGGGCGTAGCCCTGGTTCGAGAGTCGCAGTGGCCGGCAAGCTGCCCAAGGGCGCAAGAAAGCTCGCAAGCGGCGGAGGCCGAAGTGACCGACAAAATCAGCACCGCTGCGGCTGTAAACGCCGCGGCTATTTCCCTAACCTTCACAGAGTAATTCTACCGTGATTTAGGATCGATTGCACATCGGCGGGATTTGGCGAAAGGGGAGAAGCCGTCGCACGGATGGTCGGGGCGTCGAGATTTGAACTCGAGACCTCCTGCGCCCAAGGCAGGCGCGCTACCAGGCTGCGCTACGCCCCGACGCAAGGATTGTAACTTCCGCGAGGCATATGGAACAAGCAGCGAAGCCGAATTCCGGTACGGATGGCTTTAGCGGTTGCCGCGTTTCTTAGCGGCGTCCTTTTTCGCTGTAGTTTGGCCTGCGGAAGATGTCGCAGACGATTCAGACGCGGCGCCACTGTCGAACCGAAATACGCGCAGGCGGCCTATGCGGGCGTTCTGTTTTACCAGCATGCTTAGCGCGCCCACGAAGAGCAGAGTTTCCAGAGGTGCGATTTGGCCGCGCAGCCACGAGGTAGGGTGCGAGGCTCCAGCGCGGAGCAGGCGATCCTCGGGTTCGACTATGGCGATCTCATTCTCACCCAGCTTCATGGCCTCGTTGAAGATGACCGCATAGGTGCCGCGTCCCAAGTCCCACCATTCGTAGTTGTCTTCCGCGCGGCGGCGGTAGGAGACGATCGCCGAGCGGTTGGCGGGCGAGTATTCGTTGCCGCCGAAGTCCACCTGGCCGGTGGGGTCAACGGAGTAAATTTTCCCGACGGTCAGGTCCACCGAATAAGCGTGGACCTGGTGCTTAGTGCTGATGATTCCGGTCAGGCGTGCGGCGGTTTCTTTGCCGCTCAGGGGTCGCATTCCGTGGGTTCCTCCGTCAAAAGGTGAGGCCACTATACGCTGCGCGATTCAGGGCGTCCAGCAGTGGGGATTGGTGATAGGTACAAATCGATACGGTGTAAATAGGGCGCGGAATAGCGCCTGGCGGCGGTCAAGTTGTTGCGCGAGTTAACTTTTGACGCGACTTTGGAAGCTTCCGGTTTGGGACAGTTTTATCTTTTGAGTAGCAGATGCGCTCAAGGTTGCAATCGATGCACCGGGGGTTACGCGCCTGGCAGACGCGCCGGCCATGCCAGATCAGTTGATGGCTGAACAGGATCCAGCGATCTTCGGGAATGACGCGTATCAGGTCCTGCTCGATTTTTTTGGGGTCGTCCTGGCGTGTCAGGTCCAGGCGTCGTGAGACGCGGTGCACGTGGGTGTCCACAACCACGCCCTGGGCAATTCCGAATGCGCTTCCCAGCACCACATTAGCGGTTTTGCGAGCCACTCCGGGAAGCGTCAGTAATTCCTCCATCGTCCTGGGGACGTTGCCGCCAAATTCCTCGACGATTTTGCGGCTGGCGCCGATGATGGATTTCGCTTTGTTGCGGAAGAATCCGGTGGAGCGAATCTCCTGCTCGATGGCGGTGGGATGGGCGTAGGCGAAGGCGGGCGGGTCGGGATATTTTGCGTAAAGGCCGGGAGTAACCAGGTTGACGCGCACGTCGGTGCACTGCGCGGAAAGAATCGTGGCGATCAGAAGCTGGAAGGGGTTTTCGTGGAGCAGCGCGCATTCGGCCTGGGGATAGGCCTCGGTAAGCTTTTGCAGAATGGCTTTTACGCGGAGGGGATGCGTTCCGGTCTGCTCGGGCGGCCTGGAGGAGCGCGCCTTGCCGGGTTTTGACGGCGAACGCTTCCCAGGCGATTTTTTACTTTTTGCTGCGGTGATTTTCATCGCGGTGGACGGCGAATATAGCACACAGCCCTTATGAAGCAACCCGGTAGCGTGTGAAGAGCAGCGAGGCGGTCTACGAAGCGGTGATCTCTTGTTCCGATAATGCCGGGACGCGGCGGTACCAAACGGCCAGAAGCACGATGCCGATGAGGATCAGGGCAACGCACAGGCCGATCCACATGCCGGTCACGCCGCGGCCCCAGGAGAAACACAGCCAGTAGCCCAGCGGCAGTCCGATAAACCAGTAGCCTACCAGGTGGGAAAACATGGCTGTGCGTGTGTCTCCAGCGCCGCGCAGAGCTCCGGTGGCCACGGCCTGGAGACCGTCGAAGATTTGGAAGAATGCGGCGACGCGCAGCAGGGCAGTCCCGGCGAGCAGCACATCGGCATCCGGCGTATAGACGCGCACGATGAAGCGCGGAAAAAGCAGAAACAGCAAAGCCATGACGCTCATGAAGGCGGCGCCGATGAGCAGGGCCGTCGCGCCGGCGTGGTGCGCTCGCGGAATATCGCGGCGCCCAAGCGCCTGTCCGACGCGCACGGCGGCTGCCGAGCTGATTCCCAGCGGCACCATGTAGGTGAGCGCAGCCGTGTTGATGGCCACCTGGTGCGCGGCCAGCGGCACGGGCCCAAGCTTGCCGATTAATGCAGCGGCGACAGCAAAGGCACCCAGCTCGAGGGCCATCTGTGTGGCCGCGGGCAAGCCCAGACCCAGCAGCCTGCGGATACGCGAGACATCAAAGCGCAGCGTGGTGACGTGAAGCCCGGTCTTATAACGGCGATCATGGAGGAGGATAGTTACCAGCAGCACCACCGCCATGTACGTGCGCGAAAGGCAAGTGGCCCAGGCTGAGCCTACCGTGCCCATGGCGCGCACTCCCCAGTGGCCGTAGATAAACATCCAGTTAAACAGCAGGTTGATCAGGTTCGCGCTCACCAACGCGAACATCACCGGCTTGACCACGTTCATTCCCTGCAGGTACCGCCGGCTGGCAAAATAAAGTAACAAAGGGAAAATGCCCCAGCTCAGCGCCCGGAGATAGGGAATGGCATCGTGCAAAACGTCAGGATCTATACCGACGCGGCGCAGAGAAGGCGCCAGACTCCACACCAGAGCAGTGAGCAGCGGCGCCAGCACGAAGCTGAGGTAGATGCTGTTGAGCAGCGAATGATGGCAGTCGTCGACGTCCCCGGCGCCGAAGGACTGCGACACCAGCGTGTCGAGGCCGAGCAGCAATCCGCTGCCGAACATGCCCACGGTATAAAAAAGAATGCTGCCCAGACTGACGGCGCCGATGGCCACGGCGCTATTGGGCAGGCGGCCGACCATGATGGTGTCGGCGATGCCCATGCTCATCCAGCCAATTTCGGCAAGCACGATGGGGCCGGCCAGGGTGAGCATGGGCCGGAATTCTTCGCGCAGGTTTTTGCTTTTGGCGCTCAAAGTTTTACACGTGTAGCGCGGAGTTTATACCGCAAAAGGCTGGAGAGCCGCATCGAATGGCTGGCACATCTGCCTGACTTTATTGTTCCGAAGAATCCAGGAACGAGAGAAGTTTATGGAATGCCTTTCCCCGGTGGCTGATCTCATTTTTTTGGCGGCGGGTCAGCTCAGCAAAGGTTTTTCCCAGCGTCTCGGTGAGGAACACCGCGTCGTAGCCGAAGCCGGTTTGACCGCGCGGGGTGTCCAGAAGCACGCCCTCCGAGGCATCAGAGAAGATGGCGCGAATGCGGCCAGCCCTGGCCAATGCCAAAACGCAGACGAAGCGAGCGCGGCGGTCGTCGCCCCGTTTACCAGCCATCTCACCGAGCAGTCTGGCTATGCGCATTGCGTCGGTGGCACCCGGTCCGGCGTAGCGTTGCGACTTAGGGCCTGGAGCTCCGCCAAGCGCAGGGACGACCAGGCCGGAATCCTCGGCAATAACCTCGACCGTGGAGAAGTGGCTGTAATGCAGCGCTTTGCCGGCGGCATTCTCGGCAAAGGTAGCTGCGGACTCCTCGAACGGCGGCAGCAGGTCAAACTCTGGCATCGCTTGGAGGTGGATGCGCGCGCCCTGCGCGAGCTCGACGTATTCTTCGAGCTTGCCGCGGTTCGAGGATGCCAGCAATAGGTTAACGGGTTCGCGCACTGAAGTTCATCTGCAGCAGGTCGTGCTGGGCCTCGGTAAGCTTCTGGATGCCCAGAGCAGCCAGCTCCAGGAGGCGATCAAACTCCGGGCCGCCGAAGGGACGCCCCTCGGCAGCGGCTTGCACTTCGACGTACTGCCCAGCTCCGGTGAGCACCACGTTCATATCCACGTCGGCGCGCGAGTCCTCCTCGTAGGCGAGATCGAGCAGCAGATCCTTGGCGACGATGCCCACGCTGGTGGCGGCGACGGAGTCGCGGAGAGGATTTTTTTTCAGCATGCCTGCGGCGACCAGGCGCTCGCAGGCCAGGGCCAGGGCGACGAACGCGCCGGTAATAGCCGCGGTGCGCGTGCCGCCGTCGGCTTGGATTACGTCGCAGTCCACCCACACGGTGCACGGGCCGAGCGCTTCGAGGTCGGTAACCGCGCGGAGCGAGCGCCCGATCAGCCGTTGAATCTCCAAGGTGCGCCCAGTCAGCTTGCCGCGCGCGGCCTCGCGCGGGGTGCGTTGTTCGGTGGCCCTGGGCAGCATTCCGTACTCGGCAGTGACCCAACCCTTTCCAGAGCCGCGCATAAACGCGGGCACTCCGTCCTCCACGCTGGCGGTGCAAATCACGCGGGTGCGGCCAATTTCGATCAGCACACTGCCTTCCGCGCCGGGAATAAAGTCCGGCGTGAATCGCACCGGCCGCATTTGATTGCTGGCGCGCCCGTCGCTGCGCATCAGCCCTCCCTCCGCGTGAGGTCAGGGCAGCGAAGCGTTTCCTGAGCTAGACTCTCGCCCCGATTTTCGCCCCAACGCGCGAAGCCGGCGCGCGAATCACGGGGGAGGAGCGCTTCGAAGATTTCAGTTTGCTCGAGCATTTAAGGTTTCAGTTTGCCGGGAGCAGCAGGCGGTGTCAACGCGCGCGCCGCCTTAGTTTTCCGCGCGGGCTTGACTGGTGCGAGGACCGGCTCGGGGGCGGGAGGCGCCTCCTCCACGAGATTGAATGCTCCGGTGAGGTCGACGTGACCGGCGAGGGTCTCCACCTCTTGCCCTTGAATTAGAATACGCAGACGCTGTGCTGCGGGCAGGCTGGCATGAAGCGTGCGCGCGATGGAATCGATGGCCAGCTGTTCGCTCGAAATTCCCGCCGGAGTCTCATTGGAGAGCGCGTCGGAAAAATCGGCCACTGCCGTGCCGTCCCGCAATAAATACAAGGCCAGCAGAACCGTATCGGCCGGCAGCGTGCGCTGGGATGGATCGGGCGGGCTGGCAATCAGGGTTTCGAGCGCCAGACGAGCGCGTTCCGTGCCGTCGGTAATTTCGGGAAGGTAAACCACCACGGCGGCGAGTTTGCGCGGATCTTCGCGCGACGCCCAGTACACGGTGGTCTTGAGCTGGTTGTCACCCTTGTCGCCTGGACTGGCCAGGACAGGGTGGATCACTTCGCGCCGCGCGCGGTCTTCGCTGCGCTCCACGTGGGCGAGGCGCAAAATCTGGCGGTGCAGCCCGCGGAAGTAGATGGCGCTTCCCAGTACGGCCACCAGAAAAATTGCCAGCGTGATTTTGACGTTGCGAGGCATCGATAGGTGCCGGCCTACCTGGTCCCAGGCTTGGCGGGTTCCTGCGGCTGGCGAAAAGCCTCCAGCGCGCGCATTACGGCTTCCGCCAATCCCGGAGCCATATTTTCGAGCTGCTTTCGATTGTCGACGGCTACGCTGGAGATCTCCACGGCTACGGCGGGGTGGGCCACCAGCAGCAGCTGGCGGATCGCGCCGCGCCCGGGGACCTCGGGCGACCCCTTAAATTTTTGACCAAGCTGAA
>JAAFGT010000005.1 GCA_010365215.1 Acidipila sp.
CTTCCGACCTGCTCTGCGGGATCGGGAAGCGCGTTCCACGACACTATGTCCGGTGAGGCAGCGCGACGGCGCAACTTGCGCAGTAAAGATTCTCTAAATTTAAGCCGCGTTGCAAAGGGCAGGTTGCCGGTTTGCTTTCACTTCTGCCGTCACTCGTGACGCAGGGCTACTAGAGGGTCCACTCGCACCGCCCGCCACGCGGGAGCCGCAGTGGAGATAACGGCAATCAATAAGGTGAATACACCCGCAGCGCCATAGATGAGCGGGTCCGCCGGGCTTACCGATACCAGCGCGCTGGCTACCAGTCGGCCAAGCGCTACGGCGGCCACCGAACCAATTGCCAGCCCCGCCAGTGCGAAAATCAGGCCTTGCCAAATGATCATGCGCAGCACGTCGGCTGACTGTGCGCCCAGGGTCATGCGGATTCCGATTTCGCTGGTGCGTTGCGCCACGGAATAACCCATCACGCTGTACAGGCCAATCGCCGCCAATAGCAGAGCAACACCACCCAACACGCTGAGCAGGCTGGCGGCAACACGTTGTATAAACAGCGAACCGGAAACGCTCTCCTCGAGCGAAGTGGTGTTAAATACTGGTACCGCCCCGTCCACGGCCTGCACCTGAGTTCGCAACGCCGTGATGGCGCTATCGATCGAGCCGTTGGTGCGCACGTAAAAGGTCAAGCCCATCTCCGGGCGGTAGATTTGCCGTATGGGCACGTAGAAATACGGCGTCGCCGTCTCGTTAAGCCGGTAGATTTTGCTGTCCTGCACCACGCCGACGATGGTGAACCACTTCCCCCAGCCGCGTACCTTGCTGCCCACCGCGATTTGGTGAGGCAGAAAGCGGCGCGTGAATTCCTGATTCACGATCATCACCGGAGTCGAGGCGCGATCGTCGCGCATGTCGAAGTCGCGGCCCTGGAGAAGCGGGATCTTCAGCAGATCGAAATATCCCGGAGCGGCCAGCGTGCGATACAGCTTCATATTTTCGCCGGGCGAGGGCACGTACCCTTGAATCTCAAGATCTTCCCACGAGCCTGCCGAGACGCTGAGGGGAACGTAATCGGCATAACTGACCGCGGTGACACCGGGCTGGCGCTCGAGCTGCTCGCGAACGCGGCGGCAAAATGAATCGGCCTGCTGCGCGTCATAACTTGCCGCCGAGAGACTCATGTCCGCCAGCGCTACGTGGCCGGCATCGAAGCCGGGAGGGATGCCGCCAGCCACATGAAAACTTTTGATAAAAAGCCCGGCGCCGATCAGCGTTACGACGGCCAGGGCCATTTCCGAGGTCACCAGGAGACCGCGGAGCTTCTTGGAATGCGCTCCCGATGTTCCGCCTCGGCCGCTTTCCTTCAGTGTTTCGTTGACGTTTTCCCCGGCAACGTGCAGCGCTGGAGCCAGGCCGGCGAGCACGGCGACAACAACCGCCAGAGCCATGGCGAAGAGAAACACACCGGCGTCGACGGGAGCGGCGGCGAGAGTGGGAATCGTGTCTTGCGGAACCAGCCAGCGCAGCGAATCGCCCAGCCACGAAGTAATCGCCAAGCCGCCCAGCGAACCCGCAATCGCGATGAGCAGGGACTCGACGAGAAACTGCTGAATCAATCGCCAACGCGGCGCTCCCAATGCCCGGCGGATGCTGAATTCCTTCTGCCGGGTAATCGCGCGCGCCAGGAGCAGATTGGCTACATTCGCGCAGACGATGAGCAGCACAACGCCGCAGGCGCCCATCAAGATGCTCAGAGGCGCACGCAGCGAATCCTGAATTCCGTAGTGAGCTTTGGACATGGGCAGCAAGGTTGCGCTCATGCCTGCGTTGGTGTCGGCGTCAGCCTTGGCCATATATGTGGCGATGGATTGCACTTGGGCGCGCGCCTGCTCGATGGTTACTCCGGGAGCAAGGCGGGCGAGCACGCGGAACATGCGTGTCTTCCGGTCGCGCAGCATCCAGTCGCCAGTGGAAGTCAACTGGCCGTACATCGTCGCGGGAGTCCACATGGAGAGTGCCAGCCCGGGCATGGAGCCGCGAAAAGCCGCCGGCGCAACGCCAATGATGGTGTAGGAATAATGATTGATGCGCACGGTGGCGCCGATTGCCCCGGGATCCGAGTGGAAGTGGCTGGCCCAATAGGAATGGCTGATTACCACCAGCGGGTGTGCATTCTGCTGTTGGTCGACTTCCGCAGTGGAAAAAAATCTGCCCGCCTCGGGTTTAATGCGCAGTACATCGAAAAAATTCCCGGATACGACTTCGCCCCACACCCGCTCCACGCTTTTATCGTTACCTACGGCCAGGGCGATCGGCTTGCTCACCGACATCGATTCCAGCAGCTTGCAGTTGTCGCGCAGGTCGCGAAAATCCAGGTAAGAAGTGGGCACCCACGCGCCGTCGGGGGTCAGCGATTCCAGTTCGACGATGCGCTGGGCTTCGCCGGCACCCGGAATGGGGTTCAGCAACACGGAACGCACCCAACTGAAGATATTCGTGCTCGCGCCGATGCCTATGACGATGGTTAATATCGCTACGGCGGCAAAGCCGGGACTCTTGCGCAGCCATCGCAGCGTATAGCGCAGGTCTTGCAAGAGCGAAGACACGGGCGAGTAGATATGCGAAGTCATATGCGAAGCCATGGGCACCCCACGATATGGGAGTTGCAGCTAGAAGGCCACCTGTAACTATAAGCGTAGTAAGCGATTGCTGGTTCGCTGCTGTTCGCAAATGGGATTCCATTGTGCGGAACCGGCCACGCGCCCCGCTTATTGCAATCCACAGCGCCAAGCCATGACGGACTCCGGCCGGTCTTGACCTGGATGCTATACTCTGGCCAACAAAAGACGGGTCGGGCCTTTTTCTGTTTTTTTGGCCGGACGATTTCAAAATTTATGCATTCGTGGAAACTGTTGCGGCGGTCGGCCGAAGCAGTTTTTACAGGGGAGTTTTATGTCTCGTCCTCAAGCCCGAGAGGGGGACATCGGCGCTGCCTCGCCGGAGCGCCCGCGGCGATCGCATGCATCAAAATCCATCGACCTGGTGAATCTGCATCGGACTTCGGTGCAGGGCGGATGGGACCTTTTTGCCGTGCGGGGCGCGCTGCTGGCCATGTTCGTCGCCACGTGCGCTTACTTCCAGCCGTTCGGCCTCGACGCTCCGTTGGCGGCGCTGCTAGGCCTGGCCTTGGCCCTGGCCGTTGTACTTTTCGAAATCCGGCTGGAGCGCGCTACGCTCCAGCGATTGATCGGCGCCTCGCTGGGAGCGATCCTGGGGATTTTTGGCGCCTACCTCTCGACGCTGGTTCTTTCCCAGACCTCGATCGTCGGAAACGCTCGCTCGTTCCTGGACGTTTCGCTGCTGATTGTCCTGGCCTATGTGGGAATGGTAGTGGGCGCGAGCAAAGGCGGCCTGCTCAATCTTCAGGCGCTCAGCGTATTTGGCGGTGAACGCAGCACGGAGCGCATTTTCAAAGTGCTGGATACCAGCGTAATTATTGATGGCCGCGTGGCCGACATCTGCGAAGCGCGCTTTCTCGACGGCACACTGCTGATTCCGCAGTTCGTCCTGCGCGAGCTGCAGATGGTGGCCGACTCTTCCGACTCGCTCAAACGCCAGCGCGGACGCCGCGGCCTGGAAGTGCTGCAGCGCATCCAGAAAATGTCTGGCATCGACGTGCAGATCGCCGAGGACGACTTCGCCAATGTTCCCGACGTGGACATGAAGCTGATCGAGATGGCCAAGCTCTACGACGCTAAGATCATCACCAACGATTACAACCTCAATAAAGTGGCTACACTGCAGGGCCTGGAGATTTTGAACATCAACCAACTGGCTAACGCACTGAAGCCGGTGGTGCTGCCCGGCGAAATCATGCGCGTCTTCATCCTGCGCGAGGGCAAGGAGTATAACCAGGGCGTGGCCTATCTCGACGACGGCACCATGGTGGTGGTGGATGGGGCGCGGCGCCTGATCAATAAAACCATCGACGTTACCGTTACCAGCGTGCACCAGACCACGGCGGGGAAAATGATTTTTGGACGTGTGGATGAGCGTGGCTCGCAGTCCAATTCGCCAGCGCATGTGCAGGCGTCATCGTCGTCGACCACCGCGCCCTCTACATCACAGGCATCGCCGGCGCTCTCGGGTGACGTCACTTCATCCGTGGAAAACAGTTCTGCGCGCGCTGCAACTGTGGGCGGCGATGGGCACGCAGAGGTGCGCGCCTCTGAGTCGCGTTCCGCGAGCCAGCCGCCGCGACCGGTAGTGCCGGAGCCGTCCCGCTCCTGAAGTTGCCGCGGCGCGATCTGTTTAGATCCGACTCAATTGATGAACCTCGGTACTTCTGCTCCTCGAAGCCTGGCTGCGGTGCTTCTTGTTTCGCTGGGCTGCCGGTTGCGGTAGACTGCTACCCCCTTGACCATGCGCATCGCTGCCATATTGCCCGCCGCCGGTTTAGGAACACGCATGGGCGCGGAAACGCCCAAGCAGTTCCTGGAGCTGGGCGGTATTCCGCTGGTAATTTTCACGCTGCGGCGGCTGGCCGCCTGCCCGGCGATTACGCATTTCTTCGTAGCTACGCTGCCGGAAGAGGTAGCTCCCCTGGAAAAGCGTGTGGGCCAGGAAAAGTTTGGGCGGCCGGTGCGTGTGCTGCGCGGCGGCGCCACGCGCCAGGAGTCGGTGGCCCGCGCGCTGGACGAAGTGAGTGCGGACACGGAATTCGTGCTGGTGCACGATGCGGTACGGCCATTCGTCACGCGGGAGCAGATTGAGCGGGTGATGGCCGAAGCGCAGGCCTGCGGCGCGGCCATCCTGGGAATTCCCGCCACGGATACGATCAAGGAAGTGAAGCGCGTGGCGCAGTCGCGCGCCAGCCAAACGGAAGACGTTGCGCTCATCACCGCCACCATCCGCCGGGAGCGCATCGTGCTGGCGCAGACGCCGCAAGTATTTCGTGGCTCGCTGCTCAAGGAAGCGTTCGCGCGCGCCGCGGCGGATGGCGCCACCGCTTCCGATGAGTCCATGCTGGTGGAGCGCCTGGGCCAGGACGTTCACGTGGTGCACGGCTCCGAACGCAACATCAAGATTACGCGGCCCGCGGATATGGAGCTGGCGCGATTTTATCTCCAGCAGGAACTTGCGGGAAAATGATCCGCACGGGCATCGGTTACGATCTGCACCGCCTGGCCGACGGCCGGAAACTGATGATCGGAGGGGTGGCCGTCCCCTTCGACAAAGGGCCGGTGGGACATTCCGACGGCGACGTGCTGGCACATGCTATCTGCGATGCCGTGCTGGGCGCCGCCGGCCTGGGCGATATCGGTACGCATTTTCCCGACACCGATCCCAAGTGGAAAGGCGCCTCTAGCCTGCGGTTTCTCGAAGTCCTTCCCGCCATGCTGCGAAAGAAACGCGAGCGTATTGCAAATATCGACGCGGTAGTGATTTGCGAGCGCCCCAAACTGGGTCCGCACTTCCCTGCCATGCGCGACCTTCTGGCGCGGGCGTTGGGCATTCATCCCGAACAGATCAACTTGAAAGCCAAGACCAATGAAGGTGTAGACGCGGTGGGGCGTGGCGAGGCCATTGCCGCCTACGCAGTGGTCACACTGGAATCGACGGCTTCCGTGCAGCGTTCGGCGCGGCGTTCCACGCGCGGCAAATCGCGATGAATGCCGCGCCATTGGATTCTGATCCAGCGATTCATCCAAGAGCCCAGAGTGTGGATCGAGTGTTAGCGGAGGGCGGCACGCCCCATCAGACGAATGATCGGCCGATTGATCGACCGCTGGACCCATCTGTAGAGGCGCCTGCGGATGTGCCGGAGCCGCGGGGCATCGCCGTTTCCGGCGCACAGATTGCTGCGTTGCTGCGCGAACGCGGCTGGTTAGGCGACGGGACGACGCCGGAGATCGAAGACTGGTTAGTTGAAGCTGCGGCACTGCTCGGGCCACAGGCAGAGGACCTGGCTGCGCTCGAGGACTTGCTCACGCTGATTTTTCACTATGACGCGCAGGGGCTGCTAGCGTGGCCGGCCAGTCACGCGGTAATCGTGCGGGAGAGCGCTCGCGAAGTGCTTCGCGCACTGGGTACGATGGTTCTTGCGGGCCCGGCATTGGATTCCGGGCGCTACAAGGAAATTGTTGCCGCGCTGCGCACCGGCACTGGAAGCCAGGGACAGAAACTTTTTTATCCCGTGCGGCTGGCACTGGCAGGGCGCATCGGCGGAGGCGCGCTCGACCGCGTGATTCTGCTGCTGGATGGCGCGGCGACGCTGCCGTTTCGATCGCAAGTAAAAAGCAATCGCCAGCGCATCCTGGAATTTTGCGCGGCGATGGATTGAGTCATGGCGGGGTGGCTACCTAGGAGCGCGGCCGCAGAATGGACCGACTAACTGGAATTCACGCGGTACGCGAAGCCCTCTCCGCGGGGCGCGCACTCGATCGCATTGTCATCGCACGCGGCCGCAAAGGGGACCGCATCGAGGAGATCGTTCGGCTGGCGAAGGAGCACGGCGTTCCCGTACGCTTCGAAGACCGCGAGCAGGTAGCGCGCCTGGCGGGCCCGGGGGAACACCAAGGCGTGGTGGCGCTGGCCGCGGCGAAGCAGGCCACGCATCTGCAAGACCTGTTAGCCAGCGGCAAGAAAGGCGGGTTGCTGATCCTGCTCGACGGCGTTGAAGACCCGCGGAACCTGGGCGCCATCATCCGCACGGCGCTCGCCGCCGGCGCGATCGGCGTGGTAATCGCCGAACGCCGCGCTGCGGGACTCACCGAGACCGCCGGGCGCGCCGCCGCTGGGGCGCTCGAACATCTTCCGGTCGCGCGCGTCACCAACCTGGCGCGCACCATGCAGGAATTGAAAGATGCGGGATGGTGGCTGGTGGGTCTTGACGAGCAGGCGACAAAAAATTATACCGAAGTAGATCTGGCCGGGCAGATCGCCATCGTTCTAGGCGGCGAAGGCAAGGGACTGCACGAGCTGGTGCGCAAGCGCTGCGATTTTCTGGTCTCGATTCCCACCACCGGCCCGGTGCGCTCGCTCAACGTTTCCGTAGCCGCCGGCATCGTGATCTTCGAAGCTGTCCGGCAGCGGCGGAAACGCTAGCCTTCTTCTTTAATTTCTGCCGACCAGGTGATGGGAAAGCCACGCTTAATGCTTTGGTGTACAGGGCAGTAGTTCTCGTGGCTGGCCAGGGCACGATCCGTTTCCGCCCGGCGGCCGGCGGGAATGGTCACCTGGTAGCCCACATGAACGCTATCGATGAGAAACATCTTTCCTTCGGAGCGAATCTTTGCTTCCACATGGGCCACGAGATTATTCTCAGTGGGGATCTTGCGCGCTTCCAGCGCGCCGGCAAGCGTGCCCGCCATTCAACCGGCGAGGGCGGCCACCAGGTGGTCGATGGTCGTGGGCAGCGGCTCAGCAGGCTCGGCATTATAAAACGCCGCATAGCCGCCGTGCATTCCGAATCGCAGCGGCTGGTCAAATCCCTCGATATGCGCTTCGCGAAGCGGGCGCTTCTTCTGCTCCAGGCGTATTCGCGCGGTGTGAATGATCTCGGACAATTTGGTCTCCTGTGGGTCTGCGCGGTTGCTCCCCGCGACAGAAGCTGCCAATTTACTATTTGTCGTAATGAACGAGGGAAAAAACGTCGGAATTGGTAAGTTTTTCGCGTCCGTCAAGAAAAGTCAATTCCACGGCGAAGGCAGCGCCGGCAACTTCCCCGCCCAGTTGGCGAATCAGTTTTGAGGTGGCCGCGGCCGTGCCCCCGGTGGCGAGCAGATCGTCGCACAACAGCACGCGCTGTCCCGGCTGCACCGCGTCCTGATGGATTTCCAGCGTGTCGGTGCCATATTCCAGGGCGTAGCTGACGCTGGCGGTTTTCCACGGCAGTTTCTTCGGTTTGCGCACCGGCACGAATCCTGTGCCGAGCTGGTAGGCTACCGCCGGCGCGAAAATGAATCCGCGCGCCTCAACGCCGGCCACTACGTCAATATTCTTTCCTTTATAGTGTGCGGCAATTCCGTCGATCACCGTACGCAAACCTTCCGCGTTCTGCAGGAGGGTGGTCAGATCGTAAAACAGGATTCCGGGCTTGGGCCAGTCCGGCACTTCCCGGATCAACTTCTTGAGATCCATCATTCACCGGCCTCCATCAATGAAAATCAATACGGCAATTTCCGCCTGGCCGGACGCGCACGCTCGCCTGAGCGCGCCAGAACGGAGCGAAATTTCAAGGCTCGTACTCGATGGAAAATCCATCCGTATAACGCGCGACGATCTCGGCCGGTTCCTCGGCGACGGCGGACACTACGGCTCCGCGCGGGCCCTTCTCGAGATCGTTGTGCAGCGAAGAGAGCTGCTGCTCATCTCCCACAGCATAAACTTCCACGCGCCCGTCGCGGAGGTTACGCGTGTAGCCAGCCAGTCCCAGCCTTTGCGCCGCGCGTACGGCGAAAAAGCGAAACCCCACGCCCTGCACCGCGCCGGAGACCAGGAAACGTTTCGCGTTGAGCTCTGTCGCCACTTTAAGCCCTCGGCGCGTTGAGGTTACTATCCTTAGGGGGACATTGTAGCAGAGCGCGTCTGAGATGATAATCTCAGGTTATGGCAATTATGTGCACAAGTTTGCATATTTTTACAATAAGCGCTGGGAACAAACCAAATTCTGCGTTGTAAGTGCTTGAAAATAAAAACTATTTTAAGTATTTTGGGAGTGAGTATTTGGTATCACATTTGCCTGAGTAGTTTGCATCGGTATCTGGAGGACTTCTATGAAACTGTGTCGAATCGTATCAGGGTGTGCTTTAATCCTCTTCGCTTGCGCAGGCTTGGCGCAAGCAAATACCCTTCACGACCCGGGTATCCTCATCGGAGGCAGAAACTCCGCTATTTTTTTCACCCCGGGCCATACGTCCGTCAGCCTTACGTTTAACACCGACCCACTTTGCACGCAGAGCACCAGCAGCATTTTGGGCGCCGGTCCTGTTCCATCGATGGTCTGCGGTGTCATTAATCATACCAACGCCCCGCTGACAGGGTTCAATTTTAACTTCGGCAACAACCCCCAGCAACTGAAATTGTTCAATCTGCCCGGGCTGGGTACCTGGACCTCGAATGCCAACGGTACATTCGCCTCGTTTTTATTCACGACCCCTCTGGTCAACAACGGCGATATTCGCATTGAATTTGTAGGCTTCAATCCCAGCCAGACATTCAGTGTCAGCCAAGTTCCCGAGCCGGCTACTCTCACTCTGCTTGCTTCCGGCCTGGGCGCTCTCTTCATGCGGCGCCGGGCTCGCCAGAAGATCGCCTAAGCCGTCAATTCGGTTTGGCGGTGAATTCCTTGATCAGCCCCTGGAACTGTGGCAGCTTGCGCAATGTGTCCAGTTCCGGGTCGGCCTTGGCTTCCTCGATTGAATATCCTTTCGTAAACGCCTCCCGCAGCGCTCGCAGGGCCTCGTCCGGCCGGTTGGCTAAAGCGTGCACCACTGCCTCCTGATAGATCAGGTAAATTTCTCCGCGATTAAGGCCACGTCCTCGCCGGATGAATTCGAGCGCTTTGGCCGCGTCGCCCAGCTTTGCGTAGTAGGCGGCCAGGTATCCCATCGCCCCCGAGTCTTGCGGATTCACCTGAAGATCCTTGTACGCCAACGAGATGGCCTTCTGATAAGTCACCCGCGCCTTTTCCGTCTGGCCCGACCACCGGTAGGCATCGGCCAAATTCCCGGTCACCACCTGCTCGTTGGGGTTTAATTCCACGGCCTTCTCGAACATCTTCACGGAATCAGGATAGCGCTTGAGGTAAAAATAAATGGTGCCGAGGTTGGAGTAGGTCTTCGCGTCGGGATTCAACTGAAGGGCTTTTTCGAACAGCGGTATGGCGTCGGTGTAGCGCCCCTCCGCATAATCAACAGCTCCCACATTTAGATACCCGTTAGGATTGTCTGGCTCCAGTTCGGTGACTCGCTGGAACGCTGCCTTGGCCTTCTCATAGTTGCCCAGTCCAAACAATGCCGCGCCGAGGGCATTGTGGTTCATCCAGTAGTAGGGATTCACTTCAATGGCTTTTTCATAAGACCTGATCGCATCCTCTCGACGGCCCGCCGCCAGATGGGCGGCGCCAAGGCGGCGGTGTCCTTCGTCCGAGTTCGGCGCGAGCTCTAGAGCGCGCTTGAGCTCGGCGATGGCCTCTGAAGATTTCCCCGTGGCGCTGTAGACGCTCCCTAGGGAGAAATGCACCTCGGGAAGCTTGTCGTTGAGGCGTTCCGCCTGCTGCGCGGCGCCCAACGCCCGCTCCACCCACAACTGTTCCTTCTTCTCCCCGTACATCGTCAGGCTGGAATCGGCTACCCCGGCGTAGGCCAGCGCAAAACCGGAGTCTTTCTTGAGGGCAGCCTCATAAAACTTGATCGCCGTTTCGATATTGCGAACGTCGTGCGAGCCGCGCATGGCATTTCGCCCCTTCAGGTACAAATCATAGGCCTCGATGTTTTCCGTGGGCCTGGCGGAGCCGCGCGCCAGCTCTTCGCCGGAGGGTTTAAGCTCTAGCGCAGTGACGATCTGGTTGTACATCTGGTCTTCGAGCGTCAGCAGATCCTGCGCCACGCCGGAAAATTCCTGGCTCCATAAGCGTTTCCCGCTAGCTACGTCTTCGAGATTAACAACTACTGCCAGCCGATCTTTTGAGCCCTGCACCTTCCCTTGCAAAATCAGGTTAACGCCAAGGTCGCGCGCAGTCTTATCGAGAGGCTGTTTGGGATCGACCTTGTCTACCGCGGACGATGAGGCGATGTGCACATCGTTCAAATGGAATAGCTTTGCGGATACCGCTTCGCCCAACCCTTCCGCCACATAGCCCAGGGTCGCCTGATCGCCCAGCACGCGGAACGGCAGGATCGCGAGATATTTGCCCTGGGAGAGCGGGGGAATTCCGGAGACAACCGACGTCGATGATCCCGCGGCAGGCGTGCGAAAGATGATATGGCGCACCGCTGGGATCGCCAGCAGCAACAGGAGAAGCGCGACTACGGCACCGGCTATATAAAGTTTTCCGCTGTATTCTCCCACCGGCAGCGTAATTCTCAGCTTGCGGCTTCCCGAAGGCGCCTGCGTATTCTCGAGGTCTGCCGCAATTTCCCGCGCGTGCTGGTAGCGCTGCTCCGGATTCCTCTCCAGACTGCGCATGATGATTTTTTCCAGATAGGCCGGGGTATCGGGATTCAACTGCCGGGGGCTCTTGGGCTTCTCTTTCACCCGCTGGAACATCACCTGCAACGTGCTCTCGCCTTTGAACGGCACGTCGCCGGTAGCCATCTCGTAGAGAATCAGGCCCAGGGAATAGAGGTCGGAACGGTTGTCGAGCGGCTTGCCTTCCACCTGTTCGGGAGACATATAACGCGGCGTGCCCAGGTATTCGCCCGCGCGCGTCATTCCCGCCGCTCCCGCTTCCAGCGACTTGGCCAGTCCAAAGTCGGAAACGCAAATGTCGCCGTTCTGATTCACCAGAACGTTCTGCGGCTTGAGGTCGCGGTGGATGATGCCTTCGCCGTGGGCGGCCTCCAGCGCCGCGCAGAGCTGCCGGCCGATTTGGGTTAGCCGCTCCAGCGGCAATTTCCCGTCACGCTTCAGCAGGCGCGAAAGGTCCTCTCCATCGACATAAGCCATGGAGATGAACTTCACGCCCGCAGCTTCGCCCAGATCGTGGATGCGTAAAATATTCTTGTGCGAGACCTTCGTCGCCAGCAGCAACTCCTGCTTGAACCGTTGCAGCGCCGAAGGGTCGGGCGTCAATTCGGGCCGCAATAATTTCAGCGCCACCGGACGATCGAGCTCGAGGTCGTGGGCCTTGAAAACAACGCCCATGCCGCCTTCGCCCAACATGCACTCGATCCGGTAGCGTGCCCCGAATTCCGAGCCGGGCGCCAAATCCTGGAGCCGGTTCCATCCCGAGGCGCTGCCAACGCCCGAGCCGCTTCCCGAACCGGGCATCATGGCGGAGGGCGGCGGCGTAAGCACTCCGGCAGAAGTGAGAGGTTTGCGGGCAGAGAGTGAAGAAGCAGGCGAAGAACCGCTGCTGGACGGGCCGATCGTTTCGTTTGAATCCAGCCCGTGAAAACTTACACCACATTGCGGACAACGGGGTGCGTCGTCGGGGCTGGTCGAATTGCAACGGGGACAGATCATTTCCGTGAGGCCGGGAACCCAGCCTTGGCCGGGTGTCCAAGGCGATTTGCCATTATCAGCCCGGCTTGGCGCTTAGGCAAGCTAAAGCGAAATTGCGAACAGTTTTAAGCGTCAGCGACTAAATCGGCGGGCTATCGTCCATCGGGCTCGGGGAATATTGAGCAGGAACAAACGTCAGATGCCTGTGGCTCGCCTGCTTACATATTGCTTCCCTTCACTGACTGCGCGGATGGCCGGAACGAGCTCTGTATCGACATCAATTTTCAGGACGTAACCCCGCCCCGCGCGACGAAGGGCAAATCGAACGATTTCTGACGATTCATGCTGGCTCAAAAAGAGAATTTCCGCCGAGGGAGCGGTCTTTTTTATCTGGCTGGCCGCGGTGATTCCGTCCAATCCTTTCATATTGATATCCAGGACGATCACGTCCGGCTGAAATTTTTCCGCTTCTGTGATTGCCTGCTCTCCGTTGGTCGCTTCACTGACCACTTCAAAATCAGGCTCTGCGCGTAGCAGACCGCAAATGCCGCGCCTCACGGCGTCGTTGTCATCCACTACGAGAATGCGAATGGTGGCCGCCATGGGGAACCTCAAATTCTGACTATCGGTCGAAAGGAGCAAATAAATGAATTAGCCGTGGTTCGAATTCGCCAGATTCCGCTAGCGCGACTGTTGGCCTGATGCTGGCGTCCATCGTAACCGCCCCGCCCGCTGGCGTCAATCGTGCGACGGGTAAGGCGTTCGTTACGGCTGTTATTCTCGAGCCGCTGGCAGCCGCTGCGCAACTCGTGGCAGAATCGGACTCCATGCTGCGTCTGAAATTTTGCCAGCGAAGACTTCTGTCAGTGGGCCTCATAATGTTATTCACTGCAACCGGCTTTCCCGCGGACGCGCGGCCGCCACTGCATCCGGGATGCTTGCCTCCGCACCTGGAAATAGATAATCGCGAGCCCGCCTTTTCCGGTGTGGATGAAAATGCGCCCGGAAGGCCCGGCGTGTCCATCGTGCAGCACGGCGGCTATCCCGAGCTGCACGTCGACGGGCGGCCATTTTTCATTCATGCAGCAGCGTTTTTTTATGCCCGCATCCCTCGCAGTCTCTGGGAATCTACGCTCGACCGTTACCGCGAATTTGGCATCAACACCGTGGATCTCTATATCCCCTGGAACTGGCATGAACCCCAAGAAGGGGAGTTCGACTTTGACGGCCACAGCAATCCGCGGCGCGATCTCCGCAGCCTTCTTCAACTGCTTACGCGCAAAGGCTTCCGCTGCATCGCCCGCCCTGGCCCCACGATCCTGAACGAGTGGCGGCACGGCGGCTATCCCGAATGGCTTCTGGAGCGACCAGAATATGCCATGCCCGCGCTCGATCGCATCGAGGGCCGCTATCCGCCACTAGCCAACTTAAATTCTCGCAACGCGGAAGCGGCTGCGCGCGGCTGGCTGGATAATCCCGTGCACATGTCTTATGCGTCCAAATGGCTCACCGCGGTTGCGCGGGAACTTGCGCCCTACCGCGCCAGCCAATTTGCTACGCTGCGCGGCGCAGAGAATGATCGAACACAAAAAAAACAGCCGCAAGAAAACGCGCCGCAATCGGCTGCCGGGCCACTGCTCTTCGTTCAGCTTGAGGACGACATGGCGCTCGGCCGCCTCAACATCGTGGGGCCTGCGTTCTGGCGTTATCTGGAGACGCTGCGCGGATTTCTCGAGGCCGGCGGCCTGGACACTCTTGCGTTCATCAACCCCGAGGACATGCGCGTTACAGCTGCAGGCTTCGGCCTCGCGCAGCCGATCGCCGCGATGGGGCAATGGTATCTCCGGCCATCGCCCGCTTCCGCCACGGAACGCATCCTTAACGCGGAAGATGCGTCATCGCTTGAATTTTTCGTCGAAGAGCTTAAGACGCAGCCGGCGTTTCCGCCGCTGATCATCGAATATCAAGCGGGCTGGTACGCGCCCGGCGATGACAGCCGTCCGCCGCCGAACCCTGCTTCCAACACGCTGCTAAGCACGCGGCTGCTGCTGGCGCACGGCCTGCACGGGATTAATTACTTTCCGCTGCAAGACACGCTCTTCCCGGCGGGTTATGAAACCCCGTGGACCAACCACCACTATCGCTGGGATGCGGCGCTCTCACTGAATGGCTTTCGCCAAGCCCGCGCGCGAGCGGTGGAACGCACCAGTGATTTTCTTGAGCTGTGGGGAAGCCTCCTCGCGGCCAGTCATAAACGGGCCGACTTCGGCGTGATCTATCCGCTCGGAGCGTTTTCTCCGAACGCGCGGGATCCCGGTGCGGCAACGGTTCATGAGGCCCTGGGAAAAGAAGACATCGCGCAGATCTCACAAACTATCCTGCGTCTCGAGCGGCTGGCCCACCTGGCCGGGTTGGCGAGCGAGCTGCTCGATCCGGAGTATCAACCCGTTGAACAACTTCTGCGCGATCCCATCTTGCTTCTCCCGGTATTCGACGCCGAGGGGAAAAACCTCAGCATGTCAGATCGCGCGCAGCGCGCACTGGTGGAATATGTGCGTCGCGGGGGGATGCTGGTGACCTTTCCCGCGCCGCCGCAGGGAGCCATTCTCGGCGAAATGTGGAAAGCGCGTCCGGCCCAACCGCGCGAGTTGCCGAGCGGCGCCAGGGCATGGCCCTTCGGCGCCGGCCAGGTGCTGGCCATCTCCAAGGATTTCTACACCTGGGTGGCGCCGGAGGAGGATTTCGCCACCGGCCGCGCCCGATTTGAAGCCGACTGGGCGATCAGCGCTCTCCGCGGAATATTCGAATACGCAAAAATTCACCCCGCCGTCGATCGCCTCAACCCGTCGCCGGCTTCTTCCGCGCTGGTGATCACCGAACTTGCCAGCAACGAAGGCACTGGCCTGCTCGGCGAGCGCAGCGGCGGCAGCGGACTTCTCAGCGTCACCAACTTAAATCCCGGGGAATCCGTGGAAGCTTTGCTGGATGTGCTTTCGCCGCGCGCCGGCGCGGCAATTCGGCCTGGCGACACTCTACCGCTGCGGCTGACGCTTCCGCCCCACGAATCGCTGCTTCTGCCGATCCATTTTTCGCTGTGTACGGCCAGGACTGCTGAAAAAAGCTGCGACGACGAATTGACTATCGCCAGCGCGGAGCTCCTGCGCGCCGAGCGCTCTTCCAAGACTCTGGAGCTTGCTTTTTACGCGCCTTCGCGCGCCAGCGCACGCCTGCGGCTGCGCGAGCGGCCCTCGCACCTCTCGCTCGATGAAGGACACCTGCAAGCCAATTGGAACCCGGATACGCGTGAGCTGGAAATCGAAATTCCGCGCGGCGTGGCACCCGATTTCAAGCGCGTTCTCCAAGTTCACCTCCCTTACATTCCGGCCGTGCCCGAACGCCCCGAAATAAAGCACGCCCATCCTCCCGCTGGACGTCTGCTCAACTACTCGGCCGTGGGTGCGGTTCGCTTGCCGCTCGGAGAAGACACTTCCTTGCTGGCCGATCCGCCGCTATTCTCCATTCCCGCCGGGCACGCCGGGGACATCGTGTTCGCAGGCGAAAATCTGGACGAATCCAGCCACGACATGGAGTTGCGCATCGATGGCCCGCTCAACGGCGCTGCTACTATAGGAATTCCCGGCCACGAATGGCGCAGTCTCCATATGAAATTGCATCCGGAGAAGTTGGAGAGTTTATCTGCCGGCCTGCGCGGTGCCACGTCGGGGAGTACCTCTTCAGGAACGGACCCCCTGCTTCAGGGACATTTGACAGTGAGCGCTGCCGGCCAAAGCACCCAGACACCTGTCTATTTTGTAGTCGTGCCGGAGAAGGGAGCCACCGGCTACCGTTTCGATTTTGACCGTGACGCGAATCCCGAATGGGTTCTGGAGAATTCCGGGCTGCGCCTGATCGTTTCGCCGGAAGAGGGTGGCCGGGCGGTAGCGCTGGTGGACAAGGCCAGCGGCGCAAACCTGGCCAGCACGGTTGGTTTTTTCGCCGACCATTTCGCGTTTACGCCGAATCCACCGGCTATCAATCCGGTCCGGGCCCACGGACGGTACGGCCTGTTCAACCGCAACTATCGCGCTGAGTGGCTTGAAGAGCAGGCGGGACGGGCCCTGCGTCTCTCGTACCGCGCTCCCGATGTCGCCCCGGCCGGCGCGCGCATAGAAAAAACCATTCGCCTCCTCGAGGGGAATCGGTTCGCCGTGGACTACGACGTAGTGCTTGAAACCGAAGAAGCAACTTCTCCACGGGGCGCAGTGAATCCTTTCGCTGCGCCGCTTCCGGCTGGGGTCGAACAGGCTTTCGTGGCGGTGAACTCCGTTGCCACGCATTTTGGTGGCGCGCAGAGCACGCTATTTTGCTGGCCTGTGACGGCCCCACCGCCGGAGGTGGCCGGCGCCGCGGGTGCCGGGACGCCCGCGCATTGTGAAACGTTTGCGCCTGGCCGGGCCCTCTTTTCGCTGCCGCCATCGGCATCGCGCCTGGAAGTTCGCACGCCGGGAAAACCGACTGTGGTGATGGAATGGAAAAATGCCGTAATGACAGTCGAAATGAAGATCTATTCCGCGCTGCTGCGCCTGGAATTTTCTAAGCTGCGGCCGGGTGGCGCTTCCGCGCGCCCGCACGTGGAATTCACGCTGGTGCCCGCTGAGTAGTAATGTGACGGAGTGCCAGCGCAGCCCTAAACGCGGCTCAAGCATCCAAGAAACTGTGACCCACATGAGTTCTGGTTTTCTACTGTTCACGATTGCGCTGGTGCTGGCGGCCGGAACTCCGACTGGCCATGCGCAACAATCCGGACCTATTTCCGCTCCGCCGGACAAAGAGGTTCGACGCATACCTGCGGCGTCTACTCCGCCGGCTCCGCCTATTCCGGTGTCCGATATCATCCGGCAATTCACCGCTCGCGAAGACGAATTTAGCCGCGAGCACCTCAGATACGGCTTTCACCGCACGGTGCGCCTGCAGGAATTTCCTGCCGATGGAAGCCAAGGTGGCGAGCTCAATCTGGACGAGGAGATTTATCTGGGCGCCAACGGCAGGCGATACGAAAAGGTCACCAAAGAGGCGGGCACAGAATTAAAGAACAGCCAACTCACTTTTCAAGACCTCAAAGAGCTGGCGCGCATAGCTTTTTTCCCGCTGACTTCCGAAGAGGCGGCGCGCTACAACATCACCTATGTGGGGTCGCAACCACTCGACGAGCTGCAAACCTACGTCTTGCGCGTGCAGCCCAAGCATCTGGAGCGGCGCACCCGCCAGCTGGAAGGACTGATTTACGTAGACGACCACGACATGGCAATTGTAAAAATTTACGGCCGCTGGGTCACCGAAGTGGATAACCCCGACGGGGCATTGCCGTTTAGTCTGTTTGACGTGCAGCGGGAGCCGGTGGATGGAAAATACTGGTTTCCGGACTACGCACGATCCGAGGACGTGGTTGCTGTGAAGGAAGGTCAGACGCGACTGCGCCTGACCATTCATATGACCGGTTTCAAAGCTGGAGCAACTGGTCCCGTACCGGCGCCGACAAAGCCAACCGGCAACGAGGCACCGCCGAGCACGCCAACACCGCTGAACTGAGTTCCAACCAGCGCAGAAGGGCTACGGCCCAGTCAAACACAACGGTGTTTTCATCCGGAACGATAATCACGTGGGAAAGCCGGTAACGGGAAGACTACCGGCCAAAATGCGGGGGCACTGCCTCGTCGCGTTGAAATTCAAAATTGTCGAACTGGGCCGCCAAGCCGTGCCAGCCAGGAATCTCCGTGGCGTCGGTGCGGATGATATGCGCCGCCGTGGACATTTTTACGGTGCCCTGGCCCAAAGGCCGCTCCACCAGCGCTACTTCGATTTCGATTGCCGTGCCGGGCTCGATGCGACGGGGCGCCAGGAAATAGATGCCGCTCGAGCTGATATCGCGGGTGACCAAGCTGACGGGATGACCCTCGCAGGTGCCTTCAACCTGCGTCAGGCGAACGGGCAAACGCAGGAACGCACGCGCACTGTGGCGCCGTTCGGCGGCCACACCTACTGCGTGCGTCGGGACGCGGCTAAAAAGTACGCGAATCCCCCTTCCCGAATCGGGAGGAGCCGGCACGTGAGATGGTTGCGCTTCCGCGCGAGTGTCTTTTGGAGATACCACGAACGTATGTGCAACACGCATCGATAACCCCACCCAAGTAATTCGCCCCAAGGAGTAACTACCAAACTATCTGCGCGGACCCGTTTTGGGTCAACCCGCGGGAAGTTAGTGGTGTTGTAACATGCAACAGTCCCACCGTACCGTTATGGAGCACTTTCGCGGAAATTTTCGCTGGCACGGTGAGTAGTCCATTATCGCCCCATGCCATGCCAACTCCCCGACTGCAAGATTCGGATAGCGGCGCAGGAGGCGTTTTCGCTATGGTGGGGTTAGCAGGAGGGATTATATGAATGTGCAAGCGGGTGCGGTGCAGGACATGGGAATTCCATCGAATGGCGTGCCGTCGCGGATAGGGGCGTCCCCAGGCCAGTTAGACCAGTTGGAAATGATTCGGCGCATCTGCCGCCACATCGACGGCAATCTTGAAGGTCCGCTAACCCTCGACGTGCTGGCTCGCGCCGCCGGAATCGATCCCTATCGCCTGCACCGCAGCTTCAAGCGTGCCCTGGGCATTACGCCGCGCCAGTATGCCGACGCCAGGCGCCTGGGCCAGCTAAAGCATCGTCTGCAGGGGGGCGAGGACGTGACCACGGCGCTCTACGCGGCTGGCTACGGCTCGAGCAGCCGGGTGTACGAGCGCGCGCCCGCTCACTTAGGGATGACTCCCGCCACGTACCGCCAGGGCGGGCGCGGCATGAGCATCAGTTACACCATCGTGGACTCCCCGCTCGGGCGGCTGTTGGTGGCCGCCACTACGCGCGGCCTGAGTGCGCTCATGCTGGGGGAGAATGATTCGCGCCTTGAATCGGAATTAAAACGCGACTATCCCAACGCCGAAATTAATCGCAACCGTAACGGATTCTCCGGCTACGTCCGCGCACTGCTGCGCCACCTGCGCGGGCAGCAGCCCCATCTGGATCTGCCCCTGGATGTGCGTGCCACCGCATTTCAGCGGCGCGTGTGGGAAGAGTTGTTGCGCATTCCTTATGGCGAGGCGCGCAGCTACGCCCAGGTGGCCCGCGCTATCGGGAGACCCTCCGCCGTACGCGCGGTAGCTCGCGCATGCGCGAGCAATCACATCTCCGTGGTAATTCCCTGCCACCGCGTAGTGGGCAGTGACGGAAAATTGACCGGGTATCGCTGGGGAATCGAACGCAAGCAGGCGTTGCTGAAGCTCGAGAAGGCTAATGCGGGGAAACACGTAGGCAAGAAATCTTCCCGGGGAAGGACTGCCGTGCGGCGCAAACAGAATTCCCGGCAGGCTAGCCCTGCGGCTTGATGCGGTGAACGTCCTTGGGCCAGTCCTGCTTGAATTTTGAGTCGGGCAGCTTGAGGTTTCGCACCAGATTAGAGTAGTGGATGATGAAGTAATCTTCCGACCCGGTTTCGAAGAATTTCTGTTGCAGCGCGAGCCAGTTCGAAGTGTCGATCCACAAGTGGATCCGCGCAATCTGGTTGCGGATTTTTTCGTCTTTCGGAGTCAATTCCAGCAGCACCGTTTTTTTGCCGTCGAGCGTGGGTTCGGATAGAACGGTGAGCAGATAGTGCTTCTTCAGATCGCCGCCCGAAGAGTCCAGGCCGAGGAGTAACAGTTGATCCACCAACCCCTTCTGCTTGCCGAGGTTGTATTCCTCCAGGCGTTTCGTTTTGGGCACGTACACCCAGAGGGTGTCGCCGTTTCGCAAGATGGTGCGAACGTCCGGCTTGGTAAGCTCTATGCGCATCTTATCGTCGCGTCGCACGAAAATCTGTCCTGATTCCGTCGAATGATCGTTTACCACCACGGTGACCTTGGTGCGTTCGACATCTCCGCTGACGCTATGAAATCCCTTGGCCGCATGATCGAGCTCGTCGATCACGCTTTCTACCGTTTGCGAATCCTGAGCCTGCGCAAACTGCGCGGGCCACATCGCGCAGAGCAGTACCGCCAGGCTGGCCAGGCGCCCAAAGCGAGTTGCCACGGTCTTAAATTGAAAAATCATGTTGCAGAATCCTATCACAGGCCTGCCGGGCAAAACGTCCCGGGGACCGGCTGCTGTTCATTAATTTAGATGCACAAACCGATGCACCAATGACTGCACAAACCAGGCGCACAGATTAGATGCGGGAATTGCTCTGAGGGAGAACATCAACTAGGGCTTAACGGAAACGTCGTAGTACAAGACTGCGCCGTTTTCTCCGGGCACGGGCTGGATGTGTTCGATGGCAAATGTCCGGCCCTTCAGCTCAGCGGCGCGCGTGCGCAGAAGCTCGTGAACTCGTTGTTGCAGCTCCGGGGAGCGCTCCGAGCGAGGCAACAGGCCGGCATCCACGTGGCAGCGCAGCTTTGCCGGCGATGTGCCGTCTGCCAGGCAGACCACTGGCGTCTGCTGCGACGGCGTGACGATGTCGGGCTGATCGTGGAACCAACGGCGGGGAGAAAGAAATACGAATGCGACAATTACGATCACCAGCAGATCGTAGGGCACCGTGCCCCGGTCGTAGCGCCAGAACAGGATGCGGCCCAGGAATTGCCAGACGCTGCGCACCTCAGGCCGCCTGCGCGCCGTCCACAATCACGCCATCGCGCATGTGGACCACCCGGTCGGCATAGGCGGCCGCTTCCGGGTTGTGCGTAATCATGACGATTGTCTGGCCCAGTTCTTTATTGAGCTGCTTCAGCATGGCCAGGACCAGTTCGGAATTTTTGGAATCCAGGCTGCCGGTGGGTTCGTCCGCCAGCAGAATTTTGGGCTCGTTAATGATCGCGCGAGCGATAGCTACGCGCTGCTGCTCGCCGCCGGAAAGCTCCGCAGGACGATGCCGCAGACGCTCCGAGAGACCCAGCATGTTCGCCACTACGCTGAAGCGGTGCGGATCGAACCCGTTTCCGTGGATGTGTTGTGCCAGGGCGATGTTGCCGCGCGTGTCCAGCGCAGGAAGCAGATTGAATCGCTGGAAGACGAAACCCACTTTGTGGCGGCGCAGTTTGGTTCTTTCGGCGTCGCCCATTTCCGCCAGGTCGTTGCCATCCACGAGCACGTGACCCCGCGTGGCCCGCGCCAAACCACCGATCACGTGGAGCAAAGTAGACTTTCCACAACCCGAAGGTCCCATCACCGCAACGAATTCGCCGGCTGGAACCGCGAAATTCACGCCGCAGAGCGCCGGCACGTCTACCCTGCCCTGCCGGTAGATTTTCCAAAGTTCTTCGGTTTTAAGAATTGCGTCCACGCAGCACTCGCCCTGTTCGTAAAAACACTCTGTGGGGAATAGATTGTAGCCTTTCCAGGCCGCTCATGCCTAGAAAGCGTCGTGTTACTCGAAGGCCAGCGCTTCCACGGGGTCCTTGCGGGTAGCCAGCCAAGCGGGATAAGCCGCGCCAAGCAAGCCGCCCACAACTGCGATCAACGCCGCACGAAGCACCCAGCCCAACGTGATCAGAATGGTCAGGTTCGGAAAAATCCCCAAAAACAAGGCGCGCAGCGCGAAGCTGAGCGCGATCCCCAGCGCGGCGCCGAACAGGCAGATCAGCACGCTCTCTCCTAAGACGGCTCGCGTAATGTAAAAATTCGATGCGCCCAGCGATTTCAACACCCCGATTTCGCGCGTGCGCTCCATGATGGTGGTGTACATGGCCAGGAAAATCACCAGAAAACCGATGGACATGGCCAGCGCAATCATCGAATTGATGAAAGTCTCCAGGCCGGGCAGGTTGGTGGCGGACATCAACGAAAGATAGTCCTTCAGCGGGCGTACTTCGTAGCCCTTCAGCACTCCGCGAATATCTTCCATAACCGCGGGCGTATGTTCCGGGCGCGTACACTTGATGAAAAAGAGCGACGCTTTGTCACGCGCGGCAGAGAGTTCCTGCAAAGTGGCCAGCTGCACAAACAGCCGCGCGCCCTTGCCATGCTCGACAATCCCGGCCACGTGAAAGTCGTGCTCAAACAGTCGAAGCTCCTGCCCGACGCGCGTGCCATGCGTCTGAACGTAAACGTCGTCCACCAGGATCTCGTCGGGCGCGGCGAGATCATGTCCCTGGTGCATCACGAAGCCGCCGGATACCGCGCGGAAACTTGGCGGATCGATGCCGTAAACAATCTCCAGCCCGCCGCTGGAATTGAATTGCAGCAGCACCGGCGCGACCGCGGCGACGTGCTTCATTTCCCTGAGCTTATCGCCGATGCGGATGGGCATGGGCGCGCTGCTGAAGGCCAGCCACGCGGAGGAAGACGGCGGCTGCAGCATAATGTCCGCGCCTACACCCTCGATGCGCTTGGCCGTCTCCGTGATCAGCCCAGTAGTGAGCCCGACGACCAGCACGACCAGGGTCACTTCTACGGCCACGGCCATGGCACTCAGCAACGTTCGGACCGGCCGGTGCCAGACGTTTTTCATCACCAGTTCGCGCATCATGACGGCTTCACCGTGAGCTTTTCGTTCGAGGGTTTTTGTCCCGCGGGTTTTTGTGCAGGTGGTGCTTCTACGGTGGGTTCATCTCCGACTTTAATCAACTCCACTCCGGGCGGCTGCTCCAGATAAAACCGGTCCGCGGAGATTTCCTCGTTCAATGTGAGCCGGGTGATATGCAGATTTAACGTGTAGTCGTCATGCGGCCGTGAAAGCACGATTTCGCGCGGATATCGCAATTCACCCGCAGGCTGCCAGTCGGCGTACCGTATGTCGCATTCCAGCCGGCCAGCAGTGGCGAAGGTTTCGATCCTGGCGACGCTCAAATCCGCGCGGTCGAACCAGATTTTTCGGGCGATCTGTGCAGGCGGGCCTGACGAAACCAGCGTCAGGATGTAATAACGTTCCGGCATGGCGTTGAATTCTTCGAATAGCACTGTGGACGCAGTGGAGCCATCTGCCACGACGGTGGTAGGAAGCTCCGGCCAGAAAAGCGCGTCCACCAGATGTTGCGGCCGCAGGTTTTCCAGCGGCTTTCCCGCAGGGCGTTCGAGGCGCGTGGGGCCGACGATGAATTTACTCTTCGGAGGAATAAAGATGCGGAACGTTTCGCCGTCGCTGACCATGTCGAAGATGTTGGAGGCCACCACTGGCGCCTGCCCGATCATGCGGATACTGGCCGGTTTCTGCGCCAACACAAATCCGTTTACCTGGCGGTAAGTATCGATCACTCCGCTGTAGGCCGAGCCTGTCTCGGTCCTGATTTCAATGCGGGCGTTGAGGCTGTGTACCGCGCGCGCCTGCTGGTTGTAGCGAGTCACCAATTCTTCGGCAGTTGCCGCCAACAGCGGGCGCACCAAAGCGGCCGGGACGGTGTGGGTCTTCTTTACGCCCGTGCATCCCGTGCTTATCATGAGTCCCGGCAATAGAACGCACAGGCAGATTTTGAGTTGGACCCTCAGTGCTTTCTCCGTGCTAAAGCCAATTCATCACGCTAGCAGCGGTGCAAAACAGTGTCAACCGCGCCCCGGGCCCGCTCCGCAAGACAGCACCCCTGCGCGGGGCCGTTCAGGAAGGCAACACCACTTCCACCTCGAGGCCATCAAGTGCTCCTTGCAATTGGCGCGAAACGGCGCCGCTCTTGAGCGTGTTCGAGAGCAGCACCAGCGAGCCATTCGAAAAATCACACACCGCGCAAAAATAATAATTTGCGAATACCGGCTGGTAGGCATCCACGCCGCGCCGCGCCAGGTCGCCCTCCACGGCAGCGTCGCCGGTTATGAGCGGGCCTCCGGCGCGGACGCCGAAGGTCTCGGGCTCGAACCGCAGGAAAAGGGCCTCGAGCTCTTCGGCCTCGGGCGCAGAGATCACCAGCGAACGGGGCGAAACTGCGCGGTAAGCGAGCCCGTGCCGGTCGCAGTAATCACGCACACGCTCAATATGGCTGAAAAAATCGAGCGCCCAAGTCTTGTCGCCGGCTATGGCCGGGAGCACTCGCGACCACACGGCGGCGGCCTCGTCGCCGCGCACCGGCTCCGCCTGGGCATCCATCAGCTCCAGTCCCACCGCGTCTACATTCGCGCCCAAGTCGAGCAGTCCAATTTCCAGTAAAAACGCCACGTCCCCTCTCTATCCTTCGTCGTTGCCGGCGTGATTTTCCGGCACGGCAGGCATTGCGAACTTCTCCAAAAAATCGGGCGTCTGCTTGCGCACCTCGAGCCAGTCAAAAAATACTTCGGGGTTCTCCAGCCACACGCGAAACCATTGGCGAATCTCCTCTTTTTCCGCGCGCCGCGCGGCAGAGACACGCTTATTTCCCGCGATCATCTTCGCGCGCTGCAAGCCCAGCCGCGCCACTTCGAGTATGCGTTCCGCATGCGCCCGTTGTTCCTCGGCGCGAAAGCCCCGCCAGAGATCGTCCAACCGCCGAAGGCAGGCCTCGGTTTCTTGCAGATTTGAAAAGTGCAGCAGGTGGCGGAATTCTTCTTCCCTGGCCCCGCCTGAGGAACGAGCGCTCACGGGGCTCATGGCTGTTGGTGGTCCGGGACCAGTGGAGGTTCCGCGTCGGCTTGCTCCCGGTTCATTTCCGCGCGCCTCTGCCGGTACCGCATGACGTTGCGATTGTGTTCAAGGAGCGTGCGGCTGAATGCGTGCCGCCCTTGCGCGTCCGCGACAAAATAAAGAAAGTTCGTTTTCTCAGGTTCCAGCGCAGCGCGCAGCGATGCCGCGCCAGGATTGGCAATAGGGCCAGGCGGCAGGCCGCGGTGAAGGTAGGTATTATACGGCGATGCGAAGTGCATATCGGCGGAAGAAAGCGAGCCGCGATACTGGTGGGCCAGGCGCAACGCATAAATGACCGTAGGATCGCATCCCAGAGCTACCTGATCCTGCAGCCGGTTGTAAAAAACACTGGCGACTCGCGGCCGCTCCTCCGCTACAGCGGTTTCCCGCTCGATCAATGAGGCCATGGTCACGATTCCCAATGGACCAAGATGAGCGTCGCTGTGGTCCTGGGAAAGTTTGCTCCAGGCGACACGAAACCGCTTGACCATGGTTTCGGCGATCCTACGCGGGGGAATGCCTTTCGGGAATTTATACGTATCCGGGAATAAAAACCCTTCCAGGTTGGGGGCTCCCGGCGCCAGATAGCGAACCAGGGTCGGGTCGGAGGCCATTTCCAGAAAATCTTTGCTCGTCGCCAGCCCCTCTTTCTCGAGCAGGTCGGCTATTTCAAAAATCGTATAGCCCTCCGGAACGGTCACGGAATGTAGATAGACGCGGCCCATAATCAGCATGCGCATTATTTGTTTCGGCGAGAGGCGCCCCTCGAACATGTACTCGCCGGCATGAAGAGTCCGTCGAAAATTTCGCGCGGCTAATATCCGGAAGGACAGTGAGCTGCGCACCAGCCCTTTAGCCGCCAGCAGTTCAGCGATTTCGCGGTGCGAGCTGCCCCGCGGGATCTGGACAACAATCCCTTCTTTGGGGATTTTGCCGTAAGCTGCCCCCCAGTCGCGCCGCAATCCGTAAAGGCCAACCAGCCCCACGAATAGCACTGCCAGAATCGCAGTAGCCTGCCCACGCGAGAGCTCAAATTTTTTATTTCCTACTGGTATGTCCACTTCGAAGATGCTCCTCGAGAATTAGAACTGCAGCGCGCTGGTCAATGAGGCCTTTGTTTTTATGCTCGCCAGACCCGCCGTGCGGATCGCTCTCCGCCGCTTCCCAGCTGGTTAGGCGCTCGTCAACCATTTCAATTGGCAGGCCGAGGAACTTGGCCACCCTGGCCCCGAACGCCCGCGCCTCTTCCGCCATCGAGCCCGGAGTGCCGTCCATACGCAGGGCCAGGCCAATTACGATTCGGGTGATTCCGTTACTTTCTTTGATGCGAGAGAGCCTTTGCAGATCGCTGCGGCGGTTGGTGCGCTCCAGCGTGGGCAACGGCCGCGCGAGCATGCCGAGCTCGTCCGATACAGCCAGGCCCAGCCGTCGTCGCCCGTAATCGATTGCCAAGACGCGGCCCCCCGGCCGCTTTGCCACGGAGGGAGAGGGAATCATGCCTTTCTATTATACAACTCCTGGCGGGCTGGCGTTTTGCGGTATCGTTATTCGCCTGTTGCGCCCAGTAATTTCATGAAGCAGCTCATCATTAAGCAACTTATCGTCAACGCGGATGACTTCGGCATGGCCGAGGGAGTTAACCGCGCCATCCTCGAGGCTCATGATCGCGGTATCGTCACCAGCGCCAGCCTGCTGGCAGGTGGCGCGGCTTTTGCCTCTGCGGTAGCGATGGCACGCGAAGCTCCGGGCCTCGGGGTTGGAGTGCACCTGAATCTTACGGAAGGGCGGCCCTGCGCCGATCCCGCGCACGTCTGCGCGCTTCTTACCCCACAAGGTTTTTTCTTCCCTGGCGCCTCACGGTTAGCTTCGCGGCTCCTGAGATCTCGCGTCTTGCTGCCGCAAATCGAAATTGAATTCCGCGCGCAGATTGAAAAAGTTCGTGATGCGGGGATAGAGCCCTCTCACCTCGACGGCCACCAGCACGTTCATATGTGGCCGTCCATTTTCGCGCTGGCCGCGCGGCTTGCCGACGAATACCGCATTCCGGGGATGCGTTGCTCCCGTGAGCGTCGCGCGCCGGTGCAAGGATTGCTTCGCCGGAAGGGCTCCGCTGGTAGTAAAATACTTAAGCAGTACGGGGTAGGAGTGGCCTTGGGCCTTTTGGCTGTGGGCGCGCGAAAAACCCTGCGGCGTGCCGGCGTCGCCGCGCCGGACTATTTTTACGGTGTTTCCGCGACCGGGTTTCTGGATGCCGCCACCCTCGAGGCGATTCTGCGCGACCTGCCCGAAGGCGTGAGCGAGTTGATGTGCCATCCCGGCTACACCGACGAGGCCCTGCGAGCCTCCGCGACACGGCTGGTGGCTCAGCGCGAGGCGGAACTCGAGGCTCTGACCCGGCCGGAGATCCGCAACCTGGCGCGGGAGCTGGGCATCCAATTGGTCAACTACCGGGAGCTTGGCAAGAAACAGTTTAAGCCGCAGAATTAAGGAAATGCCCATGCACGAAGAACACATCCATTACTCCATTGTGGTGCCGTTCTACAACGAACAGGAAAACGTCCTGCCGCTGTATATGAAGATTTCTGAAGTCATGGACGGGATCGGCGAATCTTTCGAGATGATCTTCATCGATGACGGCAGCCGCGACCGCACCTTCCGCATCCTCAGCGAGATCTTCGAGAACGACCGCCGCGTGAACGTCCTGCGGCTGCGCAGAAATTTTGGACAGACTGCTGCGCTCAAAGCCGGCTTCGATTTTGCGCGTGGTGAAGTGATCATCTCCATGGACGGAGATTTGCAGCACGACCCCGAGGAGATCCCGCAGTTCATCGCCAAGATCCGCGAAGGTTACGACATCGCCAGCGGCTGGCGCGCGCACCGCACCGATAACTGGCTGACCCGCCAACTGCCCAGCCGCATCGCCAACTGGATCATGGCGCGGCTTTCCGGCGTGGATCTGCACGACTTCGGTACCACATTCAAAGCTTATCGCCGTGAAGTGATCCAGCAGGTGGCGCTTTATGGCGACCTGCATCGCTTCATTCCGGCGCTCGCCAGCCTGACCGGCGCCACCATCGCCGAGGTGCCCATCCGCAATATTCCGCGGCAGACGGGTAAATCGAATTACGGCCTCAGCCGGACAATTCGGGTGGCGCTCGATCTCATCAGCGTGAAGTTTCTGCTTAATTACCTGACGCGCCCGTTCCATTTCTTCGGCAAGCTGGCATTCACCTCGCTTGCCGGGGGAGGCGCCATCGGTTGCTTCCTGGCTTACGATAAATTCTGGCTGCGCCAGCACATCATGATCGAGCACGGGCCATTGCTGCTGATCGGGATTCTACTGATCGTCAGCGGCATCCAGTTCATGTCGCTGGGCCTGATCGGCGAAATGCTCTCGCGCACTTATTACGAATCGCAGAACAAGCCCATCTATTCGGTGCGCGAAGTGCGCAGCCGCCGCGACGAAGCCGTGGACTCCACCCGCCGCGACTCCGGTCCGTGGCATTCCTGATCGAGCCCGCTTTCCTTTACAGCAGCCCGCCTACCTTTACAGTTCTTGAAGGATGCAATCCGCGATTCGCGCCACCTGAACCATCTCCGCGACGTCATGCACGCGGACAATGTGCGCCCCACCTAAAATTGAAGCGGTCACCGCAGCCGCGGTTCCCCACTTACGCCGGTCTGCCGGTGCGTCGCCGAGCAGTTTGCCGATGAACGACTTGCGCGAGGCGCCTACCAGCAACGGGCAACCCAATTGCGCCAGCTCGCGGAGCCGGGCCAGCAGTTCGCAATTCTGCTGGTAACTTTTCCCGAAGCCGATGCCGGGATCGAGGATGAGCTGCGACTTCGGGAGACCGGCTTTGCGCGCGCGCGCTAGAGCGTCACGTAAACCCCTGGTCACGTCCGCCAGTACATTTCGCGCAAACGGCAGCTTCTGCATGGTGCGCGGCCGCCCACGCATGTGCATCAGGACCAGCGGCACACCGTGCCTGCGCGCCACACCGGCCAGTTCCGGATCGGTGCGCAGCGCTGAAACGTCATTGATTATTTCCGCTCCGGCGCCTACTGCCGCCTCGGCCACCGCTGACTTCTGCGTGTCGATAGAAATTGGAACCTTCAGTTTCCTGCGCAGGCGCACAATCAGCGGCAGCACGCGGCGAATCTCCTCTTGCATCGAGACGCCTCGTGATCCGGGCCGCGTGGATTCCCCGCCAATGTCGATAAGGTCCGCGCCTTCGCGCTCCATGGCCAAAGCGCGATCCGTGGCGGAATCGGCGTCGAAGTACTGGCCGCCATCGGAGAAGCTATCCGGCGTGACGTTGATCACGCCCATCACTAGCGTGCGCTCGCCCAAAACGAGCGTACGCGAGGGAAGTCGCAGTCGAAATCTCCGGCACGGCGGCATTGCCCCATTAAAACACACCTGCGCGCGCGGAAAGGCCGGCATCGGCAGGTTGCCACCGGGGAACTGGCCCGATGCTCTGGCCTGGGATCAGACCTTGCGATATCCTTTTGGACTTCCGGGAGAGGACCGAATTTTTCTGGGAGAATTCAGCCATGAGCTCGCGGCAGGAAGTCGAAGAAATTGTGAATCGTGAGACACGCGCATGGGACACGCAGGACGTGAATCTTCTGATCACCGTATTCCATCCCGATATGGTGTGGCCCTGGCCGCCACATGCTCATGCGCACGATCCCATGGAGTGGGCGATGGTCTGGGGAAGGTTCGACCGCGAGCGCTGGTCTCGCGGATGGCAGGAACTCTTCGACTCGCACACGCTGGTGCACAACGTCCGTCCCATTCGCCGGGTTGAAATTTCCAAAGAAGGCGATGGCGCGTTCGCCGTAGTGGACGTGGATACCCTGTGGCGTTCGCGCGAGGGGAAAGACTTCCACTGGAAGGGGCGCGCCTGCAAAGTCTATTGCAAGACAAACGGCGAGTGGAAAATGACCATGCACACCGGGCTTTTGGAGTATGTCGATTCCGCTATGGAATAGGCGGCAGGTAATACGCGGGCCGGTGGCGAACGGTGGCGACCGGCGCTCCCGCCTGCCCTGCGGTAACCACCGCGATGGAAAGAGAATGCCAGCCCGGCTTCGAACTGCCCGCGGCCGGGTAATAGCCCAACGTGTACTGGGCAGTGAGTTGGGCGGCGATGCGCTGGTAAATATCTGCCAGTGAGCCAATCTCGCGAAGAAAATAGAGGCGCCCGCCAGCGCGCCGCACAAGCTCCGCTAAATAAAGCGTGTAATGCGGCATACCCGATGCGGGCGCCTGGTCATCAATTAGCGACACGATCGCGTGCGACGCGAGCCACGCTTCAGTCATCGCCCGGGGGCGGGGCTGCGTGGAAATGACGTGCAGCTCGATGCCCTGCTCGCCCAGCGCGCGCGCCACATCTTCGAACGACAGCCGGTCGCGGTTCGCACCGCTTTGCGGAAGCGCGCTCGCGGGCGACCAGGAAAGACCCAGACCACTGTCCTGCCCGTCGGTAACGAGCAGCAGCGCCTTGCGCCCGGCGCGCCCGGGAAAGAGCTCGCGCGAGACCAGAAAAATTGCCCGATAGATATTTGAGCCCGGGCCCAGATCGAGTTTGACGGAGTCGATCACCTGCTCGAGCTCCGCGCGGTCGCGCGTGAACGGGAGCAGCAAGCGAGTCTCCCCGCCAAAAGCAGCAACCGCCACTTCGTCCACCGGGGAGAGCTGCGCCGCCAGCGCGCGGGCCGCGCGCTTCATCTGCACCAGATCGGGCAAGACGCTGGGGCTCGAATCGATCAGCACCACCAGGCTGGCAGGCTCGCGCGCGGCGTCGAAATGCGCGATGCGCTGCTGCGCTCCATCCTCAAAAACGCGAAATGCCTCCTGACCGAGCTCGCGCACTTGCGAGCCATCGGCACGCAAAACATTGCAGTTCACCTCTACCAGGTTGGTCTGCGCGCGCAGCCGCATTACGACGCCCGACGAGGCCGCCGGGGACTCGGGATGCGCGGCGCGCGCCGTGGCACGCAGCTCGCCCGCCGCATCACGGCGTAAAACGAGCGCGTCGTCCAGCCGCTGAGACCGCGGCAACTTCTTGGGTTTCTGCGGGGTGGTCCAGGAAGGGGGAGAGCAGAAAAAAATAGCAAGAACGACGAGGGATACAGCGCAGCGAATCGTAAAACAACGATGGCGACAAGCACTCACTGCGGCAGCGTCAATCGAGATCAAAATCGCGAAGGGGTTTTTCGATTGGTTCGTTTTTTGCTTTCTTCAGCGCCTCTTCGAACTTGCGGCTCAGAACGTCATCTTTTTTCTGTTCCGCGTCCCAAGATTTCTGGAATTTTTCCTCGCGGCGCTCAGCCTGCTCGCGCAGCAGGCGCCCGGCATCGGTGAGGTCCACATCCGGGCCGGCCACCGGGGCCGCATGGTGAGACAGCACGACGGCGAGCTGCGCATCAACCTTAAGCGTCGCCTGACAGCAGGGGCAGACGACCTCAATGGGCGGCTCGGATTTCTTACTCATCGCCACATCTTACGCCCACTTCCACAGGCAAAGGAAGCAGCGGCAGCGCGATAAAAATAGAGGGAAAGGGACGCTTGGTAAAACCTATGCCGTTGCCGGCTTTTCACCCTTGGCGAAGCCCGGAGCGGTGCGCGGCTCCGGCCGGGCGATTTTTGGATCGCTGCTGGGCACCGCCTGGGAGGCGGATGGCGGTGGCGTGGGCTTGATCTTCTCGGGGAGCGTTTTGTTGTCCAGCAGCATTTTAATCTCGATGGCGTCGAGCACTTCGCGCTCGCGCAGCGCCAAGGCGATGCGCTCGAGCGTCTCACGATTTGTTTCCAGGATGGTGCGGGCGCTCGAATACGCGGCGGTAATGATTTTCTTGACCTCGCCATCGATGCGGATGGCCGTGTCTTCGGAGTAGTCGCGGTGTTGCGCAATCTCGCGGCCCAGGAAAATCGCTTCCTCTTTTTTGCCGAAGGCCAGCGGTCCGAGCTCGCTCATGCCCCATTCGCAGACCATGTGCCGGGCGATGTCGCTGGCGCGTTCGATGTCGTTGCCGGCGCCGGTAGTGATATGGCCCAGGAAAATCTCTTCAGCCGCGCGCCCACCCATGAGGACGGAAAGCTGAGCTTCGAGGAAAACCTTTGTGTAGGTGTGTTTGTCGTCGATGGGCAGCTGCATGGTGACGCCGAGAGCCATCCCGCGCGGAATGATGGTCACCTTGTGCAGCGGATCGGCGCAGGGAGTCATGGCCGCCACCAGCGCGTGGCCCGCTTCGTGATAGGCGGTGTTGCGCTTTTCATCTTCGCTGAGGATCATGGACTTGCGTTCCACGCCCATCAGGACTTTGTCTTTCGAGGTTTCGAAGTCGGCCATCATCACCAGCTTGCGGCCCTGGCGCGCAGCCCACAACGCCGCTTCATTCACCAGGTTGGCCAGATCTGCTCCCGAGAAGCCCGGAGTGCCGCGTGCCAGCACGGAGAGCTCGACATCTTCGGAAAGCGGAACTTTGCGGGTGTGAACGCGCAGAATTTCTTCGCGGCCGCGAACGTCGGGGCGGGCGACCACCACGCGGCGGTCAAACCGTCCGGGGCGCTGCAATGCGGGATCCAGCACGTCGGGGCGGTTGGTGGCAGCAATCAGGATGACGCCTTCGTTGGATTCGAAGCCGTCCATTTCTACCAGCAAGGCATTGAGGGTCTGCTCGCGTTCATCGTGCCCGCCGCCCAGCCCGGCGCCGCGATGGCGGCCGACCGCATCGATTTCATCTATAAAAATAATGCACGGCGCGTTTTTCTTGCCCTGCTCGAATAGATCGCGCACGCGGCTGGCGCCCACGCCAACAAACATCTCCACGAAATCCGAGCCGGAGATGGAGAAAAAGGGCACATTGGCTTCGCCGGCGATCGCTCGCGCCAGCAGCGTCTTGCCGGTGCCCGGAGGCCCCACCAGCAATACCCCTTTAGGAATTCTTCCGCCCAGCTTCTGGAATTTTTGGGGATCTTTCAGAAAGTCGATGATTTCCTGCAGCTCTTCTTTGGCCTCATCGGTTCCGGCCACGTCCTTGAAGGTGGCCTTTTTCTGATTGGCGGTTAACAGGCGCGCGCGCGATTTTCCGAAACTGAGCGCCTTATTTCCCCCGGCTTGCATCTGCCGGAACATGAAAATCCACAGCCCCAGGATGAAGACGATCGGAAGCAGGTTGATGGCGATGTTGATCCATTCGCCGCGCGAGACTTCCTTGATGGTGATCTGCGTGCCTTTATCGCGCAACGATTTGGTGACGTCGGGAATCGCTTCCTTGGGAATGATCAGGTGGAATTTGCCGTTGGGGTCGCGCAGTTCGCCTTGCGCTTCCGCGCTGAACTGCCCCAGGTACAGCGTGACGTCTTTCACGTTCCCGCGCTCTATATTAGTCAGGAATTCGGTGTAAGTAGGCGTCTGCTCGCGCGAAGCCTGGCCGCCGGTCTGGGTCATTTTCCAGAGCAGGACGGCCAGCAAAATCATCACCAGCCAGAAAAGAATTGTGCGTATGGTCGAATTCACTTGCTTACCTCACCCGTCGCGCCTTCACGGCGCTTCCGCGCCCGGCGCGGGTTGTTTTCTTCGGGTTTGTTCCCCGGCGTGCGGGAATCGAGCCGACGAAAGGTAAATGTCGATGGATGCCATCGCTTCCAGGCAGTCCAAAACCCACCAGATAGTTAGATGCCGCGGCGAAGCCAAAGTAATCAGGTTTCAGCGCCACCTTGCGATCCATGGCTTTATCGAAAAGCACGGCCACACGCAAGGACTTGGGACGGCTATCCAGCAGCCGCTTGATCAGAAAATCCAGCGTGACGCCGGAATGCAAGACGGCATCAACCACCAGTACGTCGCGGCCAGCCAAGTCGGGGTTGTAACTGAAGAAAATCTCCCAGCGCTCGTGGCCGCCTAAGGAAACCTGGCGCTGCTCCGAGCGGGCAAAATGGCAAACCGTGGGAACGGTGATCTGACGCACCAAGTCGGCAGCGAAAATAAACGCGCTATCGAGCATGACCACCACGTCGAGCTCGGACTTGGCATAGTCCCGCGAAATGGCACGCCCCATCTGCGCAATGCGCGTGCTCAACTGCCTGGCGCTGTGGGCCACCTTCACTTTTGCGCTCAAATGATTTCCTCGGAAATCAGCAGGCCGACTTTTGTTTTGCGGCATGCCGCAAATTCTTCGGCCACCGGCAGGCCCGCAACCCAGGCCAACCGCCCCCCGCTGGTGAAAACCGGCCAGGCACGCCTTTCGCTCGCTGCAATGTGGCGTTCTCGAAACAGAAATTTTACTTTACGCGCCCTCTGCCTTCCGCGCGGGCGGTAAAAATCACCCGGCTGCCAATTACGCAGAAGGAAGGGCGGGTGAAGGAGGTCCGCGTCGAGAGCCTCGGCCAGAGTACTAGTGTCGCTCTGCACCGAGGGCCAGTCAACGACTTTCAGGCAGACTCGCCGATGAATTGCCGCAATGGTCACCCTGGTGGTGCCGTGAGCCGGAATCTCCACGGGGTATTCATAAGACGCTGCCGCCAGGGCTAAAGTTTCCTGAGGAGAACCAAGCTCGCCGTGCTTATTGTCGGGTTTTCCGGTCGCGCGGCTCCGCGAAAATCTTAAGCGGTCGAATGACCGTTCCACGCGCACGCCGTGGGGCAGCATCACCCGATGCCCACTGGCTGATTCCCGGGCCAGGCGCAGCACCTGTTCCACGTGTGTGGACGTGATTCCGCGATAGTCGCCTGCCACTGCCGCAACAATGCGCCTGAGCAATCGCCGGGAAAGGGCGGGGCCAGCGGATACGGGAAACCCCGGCAACAACCCGGCAAACGGCTGCAGCAAGTCGTCTATGAGAACCTCTATGCGAACCTCGATGCGGTCGGCGATGCGAACTTCGTTGCCGTTAGCGGCGCCTGAATCCAACCAGGGCGAGCTGGCGGCGGTCAAGGCGCGAAATCGCTCCTCCACCAGCGCGGACCAAAAAGTCTCCTCGTCCCGCGAGAGGTCCGCCAAGGCGCTCAAACGCGCCACCACCTGCGGTTGAAAATCGCGCGTTAACAGAGGCAATAGCTCAATACGCAAGCGGGCGCGAAGCCGTCGTGTATCCGTATTCGTAGAATCTTCGCGCCAGGACTGACCGAGCGAGACCAGCCACGATCGCAAATCCTCGCGCCGCGCACCCAGAAGCGGCCGGATGATCTGGTCCCTAACCGGATAAATTCCAGCCAATCCGCTAAGACCCGTGCCACGCAGAAGATGAGCCAGCACGGTTTCCGCTTGATCGTCCGCGGTATGCGCCACGGCTACGCGCGTGGCGCGACCCTGGTCTACGCAACGCTGGAAAAATGCGTAACGAAGATGGCGGCCGGCATCCTCCAGGTTGCGGTGGTGCGCAGTGGCCCACGCTTGAACGTCTTCGCCACCGGCAAGAAACTCCAGTCCCAATTCCCGCGCTAGATCCTCCACAAACTTCTGATCCGCATCGGCCTCAACACCCCGCAATCCATGGTGGAAGTGCAGAACCACTACCGAGATACCCAGCGGCACGCGCAGCAATTCCAGCAGGCGCAGAAGCGCAACCGAGTCGGCGCCACCCGATACGGCAATGCCCACCCGATCACCGGGCGAAATCATGCCCCGGCGTTCGATCGCCTCAAGTACCTGCCGCTGCAGCGCTGTTTTCATCAGTAATTCTTCATTGTTATCGCGTGGGAAAACGGAGGCACCCGGCAACAGCCTCCAGCGGCCTATCATCTTAGCAATTATCTGGGCAAATTAAGGCAGGCAAGGGTCAAACTGAGGTGCGGAGATGTGGGAAAGGCGCGATCGCAGCGCCACGGGCGGAGGATCTACCGCTGGTTGGAACCCTGCTCCTCGAGAAGGAGCCGGGTTCGAGCGATGCGCGCGTCTAGTGTTACGGCGGTGAAATAAGAGCAGCTGGCGCGTTCGCGCTCCGCCCATCCCTCTGCATTCGGCGCAAAGGCGTGGAAGCCAATCCGCAATAGCCCAAGGAAGGAGTGGTACATGCGAATGAACCTCAGACCCATCGCGTCACCACCCGCCTCCGGGCACAGGTGGACGAGCTGACTTAGCTTCTCGAAGTCGTCACCCGAAACATGTCGATTCTCGATCCCGGTGACTTCCCGGGTGGCATCCGACAGCTCGACGCGGCTGGTGGCCGCAATTAAGGCGCGGCAGTACCAGAAAAAGAACTGCAGCAGGGCCAGCGAAGCGAACACGAAGATAGCTGCGGCAATCATCTAGTGAGCGTTGAGGGCGTGACCAGGCTCGCCGCCGCCAGGCGCGCCTCCTCAGGGACTTTCCAGAAAGTATAGGTCCACGCCAATGGCAGCCAAGTGCCCACCAGCGGGGGAAGAATCTTGGTAAGCTCCAAATGCGGGAACAGATTGCGTAACGCGTAAGTGGCCGAATAGGCGCTGAAGTACACACCGAGCGCCAGCACGAACTGGATCAGCCGCGAGCGCGTTTCGCGCATCTTCATTACCGCGCCCCACAATACGTAAGTCAGAATCAATCCGACGAAGTAGAGATTCTGCGAGAGCTCGACCACGAACCGGCCGGTCAGATGCGTCTGGTTCTGCCGAACCATCATGAAACTCACCCACGCAGTTCCGGACAGCAGCAGCAAGGAAGCGCCGCGAATCTGATTGCTCACTCCCATCTCTTCGAAGACTTGCTGATAAAGCTGTATGACGCAGAAATAGAGCAGAATCGTGAGCAAGGTGTCCGAGTAATAGTAAAAATAAAAATATTCCGTAGAACTGAAGCCAAAGCGATGAATGACCACGAACTGGCCCACGGTGATGGAAGCTGCCGCCAGCATGTAAAGGTTGAGGGTGAAATATCGCAGGAGGCCGCGGCGGAATAACGAACACACAATCACGCTGACTTCGAGGACGAAGCCTAACAACCACATCGTGTAATCTGCCGGCCCGAGCATTACAAATAGTCTAGAGCCTGACCGGCTTGAGAAAGATAGCGACTACTCGGCTGCTGCTATCGAGCCCAAGGCGACGGTGGTACCGGGCCGCTGGTGTTGCCCCAAGGCGACGGAGGTACCGGACCACTGGTGTTCGCGATCACCCAAGGTGATGGCGGCACCGGTCCGCTGGTATTCGCAATCACCCAAGGTGACGGCGGTACCGGACCGCTTGTGTTTGCTACCGCAGGACTAGCGCTTACCGTTAAGTTCCGAACTGCCATCGCGGAAACCAACACCAACAGCACTAACACGATGGTCTTGATCCACCTGTTCATAGATGCTCCCCAAGTAAAGAGTTACCCGGGGCCATCATAGACAGGCGGGTGCCAATTCGGGACTATTTCCCGTAGCTGTGCCTAAACGATAAACACCTATCCCTCTGGGGGGTGCCAGGCTCTGGCAATCCTCCTTGAACACATTCATCTTGCATTCGCTCGTCTGTAGGGTCAACGGTACTGTGGTACCACCGCAAGGTAAACTAACCCGGGTTCCATGCGCCCAAAGTCCGCTGAAAAGCGGACATTCTACTTTGAAGAACCGGAGATTCTTACTTTGTTGCGACACAACCGCTTCCGCCCTTGACAGTTCTGCCGCCAAGTTCCTACCATGGTAAACCGCGCTGCCGGCGTAGCTCAGTGGAAGAGCGAGGGTCTCATAATCCCTAGGCCGTGGGTTCGATTCCCTCCGCCGGCACCAGTTTTTCTTTTTTGGCGTCTTGTTGGCAGGCTGGTACTTACCTTAGGGTCCCTGGAGTGTCCATGAAAGACCAGAAAGCGCCAAATCGGTCCCGCAAAGCGAAAGTCGGTTCCGGGAAGCGCAAGGGTTTGGCCGGCGCGGAGTCCAGCGGATGCAAGACCTCCATGACCTGGACGCTATTAGCCAGTGTGACGGGTTACTCGCCGGTGTGGGTGCCCAACGGGATGTATGACAAAGCCGCGGCGCACTTCATGAAGCAAACCAAGGGACGCTATGCGAATAATTTGCTGCGGCAAAGGATGGCACCGTTAGGGCTAGAAGCTAATTGTATCGGCACCTGTGATGGTGGGTGGTGTAAGGATCGCTTGATATACGATGACGGATCATCGAAGACCTTTGTCTGTGAGTGCGAATACTTCGTTTAGCCGTTCATTAACCGGCGGGACGAGGCGTTTGCCGCCTAATTTCCATCGTTCTTCAGGATCACTTTTAGCGCGCTTTCTGCGGCTGCATTTCCAAACGTGTCGTACGCCTTCATGATGTCGTTAATGGCGAAGCGATGCGTCACCAGCTTGCTCGGCTGCAGTTTGCCCGACGCCACAATCTTCAGCAGCATAGGCGTTGTAATCGTGTCCACCAGGCGCGTGGTCAATGAAATGTTGCGGTCCCAGAGCTTCTCCATATGCAGCTCCACCGGCTTGCCGTGTACGCCCACATTCGCGATTCGCCCGCCCGGCGCGACAATGCCCTGACAGATATCAAAAGTCGCAGGAATTCCAACTGCTTCTATGGCCACGTCAACGCCGGCACCTTCGGTCAGCTCCATCACGCGATTGGCGGCACGCCCGTCCGAACTGTTGATCAGAGTGGTTGCGCCAAACTGCTTTGCGACTGCTAAGCGCTTGTCGTCCAGGTCAATCATGAAGATCGCTGCGGGTGAATAAAATTGCGCCGTTAGCAGAACGGCGAGTCCGATAGGCCCTGCCCCCACGATGGCCACCGTGTCGCCTGGTTTTACTTGCCCGTTCAGGACGCCGCACTCAAAGCCCGTGGGGAAAATATCGCTGAGCATCACCAGGGCTTCTTCGTCTCCGCCCTTCGGGAAGCTGTGCAGACTTCCGTCGGCGTGCGGGATGCGCACGTATTCGGCTTGCGTCCCGTCGAGCGTGTTGCCCAATATCCAGCCTCCGTTTCGGCAATGGGAATACATGCTTTTTCTGCAGAAGTCGCACTTCAGGCAGGCGGTGATGCACGAGATGATGACCTTATCCCCCACATGAAACTTCGAAACGCCGGTTCCGACTTGCTCGATTATGCCGATTCCTTCATGGCCGAGGATGCGGCCCTCGGTCACGGACGGGAGATCTCCCTTGAGAATGTGCAGGTCAGTTCCGCAAATGGTGGATGTGGTGATGCGCACAACTGCATCGCCCGTATCCTGGATGGTGGGGCGCGGCCGCTCCTCCCATGCGCGTTTTCCTGGACCGTGGTAGACCAGCGCTTTCATTCTCGTACTGCCATTTACACCGGCGGCGCGCGTAGTCGCCAATTCGAGATCAGCGGTTTTCATCGATTGCTCCTCTGCATTTCGCAAACTGGATAATCCTGGAGCGATTCACAAACCCGTGGCGGGTTAGCCTTCGCGCACGCGCTGAAGCCCCGGCAGATCGCGGATAATCAAAGTCGAGCCCTTCACTTCGATGAACTTCCGCTTCTTGAAGTCCGCAAACAGGCGCGTGACCGTCTCGCGTGACGCTCCCACCATCTGGGCGATCTCTTCATGCGTCAGCGTGAGCTTCAGGCGAATTTCGCCTTTTTCTGCCGGCGTGTCAGCCGACCACTCGAGGAGAAATCTTGCCAATTTCTCCGAGGCGGAGTGGGAGAGCCCAATGGTGCGCATCTCGACGATGGCTGCGTGGTAGGTTTCGCTCAGCAGTTGTGCCACGCGCAGGGCAGCCTCGCCGTGCTCGCGCAGGAACGCAAGGAAATCAGCCCGGCTAATGAAATTGGCCTGAGTTGGCTCGAGCACCTCGGCAGTCAATTCGTAAGGCTTTCCTGATACGGAGCCGGCGAGCCCCAGGACGTCGCCCGTTTCAGCAACTCTGAGGATCAACGTCTTGCCGTCGGCGGATGACGTGGATAGTTTCACCCGGCCGTTACAAAGCACAAAAACGCCACGTGGGGTCTGGCCTTCCACGAACAGCATGGCCCCTTTGGGATACAACGCTGTGGCGGTGATGGAGGATAGACGGCCGAGAGCCTCGGGAGGGAGATCGCAAAACAGGCGGTCCTCACGGTGCGGACAGGTGAGGCAGCTCTCGATGATTTCCAGGCCGTAAGGAGCGCGCATAGCAGAACCCGCCCCAGTATACTTCGCTTTCCAATTGGGAACGATTTGAAAGTCGGTGGACATGTCTGCTGTCGTGGCCTCGTCAGCCTTTCGCTTCATCCAGTATCAGCCGCACATGGCTTCTTGCCAGTGACTGGCATCACGCTGCACCGTGACGGGCGTCACAGCGTCGCTGCCTCGCCTGCGCGATAGTGGGGAGCAGTCAGGAGGCAAAAATGTCGAAAGATGAGCGCGACGTTCTCGAAGTTCTGCGATTTGAGCTCGAATTCCTGGAAAAAGGCGGGTACGGCCGCTCACCCCGGAGTCCCTGGAGACCGCAGTTTATCTTCCAGGATTCTCCTACCTGCATGAATTACGACAGCATGGCAAATCCCGCCCCCTGCTCCGAGTGCCTGCTCTTGCAGTTTGTGCCCAGCGCAAGCCACGGAGAAAAAATTCCGTGCCGGCACATTTTGCTTAACCAAGCCGGCGAGACGATCGAATCGTTCTACCGCACGGGAACCCAGCCGGAGTTAGAAGCGGTTTATGGCAGTTGGCTGCGGCAATCCATTCAGAAGCTGGAACTGGAGCGCGCGGAAGCTCGCCCGCGGTGCGTGTGCCAGCCGGAAGCAAAGTCAGATCTCGCAGGTGACGCAACGCGCCACCATTGTCACTCGGGGAAAAATCGCGGGCATGAATGCCACGACTGCTTGTGACGCCGGGCCGCCCGGCTTGATGAGAACTATCAGAGTAGTTCGAGGACGGCGGTCATAGAGTCGAGGTCAGCACCCGGGCGGTTCTTGAACCCGAATCGCGACGCCAACGCCCGCATGTCACTATTTTCCGCAAGAATGTGCGCGTCGATGCGTTCCAGGTTTTCGTCCCGTGCGATGCGGATGAGGCGCCGGAGCAGCTCGGTTCCGATGCCGGTGTGCTGATAACGATCGGCAACCAGCACGCCTACCTCGGCTTCCTTGCCCGTGCGCGATTTGCTGATCCGTCCGATACCGATGATTTCCTGCCGTCCCGTAGCGGGATCGGCGCGGTCCACGACCAGCGCCATCTCCCTGTCGTAGTCGCTAAAACATCTCTGGATCAACCGCTCGTGATCTATGCGCGTGCTTAACTTGGTCATGTGAAAGTAGCGCAAGTAGACCGTGCGCTCGGAAAGCGTGGCGTGAAACTGCGCCATCTGCGGTTCGTCTTCCGGCCGAATCGGGCGAATCACCACCGGCGTGCCGTCTTTCATCGTCCACGGCGCGACATACTGCACGGGATAAGGCCGTATCGCCGGCCGCGGCAGATCCTGCGGCAAGGTTGCTAGGGGGTGCAGAATGATTCGCGCATCGAGGGCTAGAAGCCGCTCGGGTGATGCGAGTAGTGGATTGATGTCCACTTCCTGAATCCAGGGGTGCTCAGCAATCAGCTTGCTGAAGCGCGTCAGCGACACGGCCAGCTCTTGCTGATCGATTGCCGGGCGTCCCCGTGTTCCCTGAAGAGCGGCAAATATCCGTGTCTGTTCCATCAACCGCTGCGCGAGCGTAGTGTTCAACGGCGGCAGCGCCAGCGCGCGGTCACGATAGACCTCCACGAGCTGCCCTCCGGAACCAAACAAAAGCACCGGGCCAAACTGCGGGTCGATGCTCGAGCCCAGAATCAGCTCGTAGCCATCGAGCTTCACCATGGGCTGCACGGTGACTCCCAGAAATCCGCGCGGCCCCACCTTTTCCAGAACCAAAGACTCGATCGCCCGGTACGCATTTCGGACGGCGTCGGCGCTATGCAAATTCAGTTTCACTCCTCCCACGTCCGTCTTGTGCGTGATGGTCTCGGAATAGATTTTGAGAACTACGGGATACCCAAGCTGCGTCGCCCGCGCGACAGCTTCGTCGGCGCTTCCGGCGATGTGCGTTTCCACCGTGGGAATTCCCGCTAGCGCAAGCACTCGCTTGGATTCAACCTCGGTCAGGATGGTGCGGCCGGCGCCACGCACCTGCTCCAATAACTTTTCGATCTCCGTGCGTGGCTCCTTGCGCGGTTGCGTATGCGGCTCCGCCTCGACGACGGGATCCTCACCCAACACGGGAGTTTCATAGAGCGCACGAAGATTTTTGGAATAGCGCCACATGTGCACGAAGGCCCGCGCCGCCGTATCCGGGTAGGCAAAAGTGGGAATGCCGCTGCGATTCAGCATTTCCTGACCGGGCGCCACAAGCGCGCCTCCCATCCAGCTCGCCAGCAGCGGTTTGCCCGAGCCTTTGGCGTAGGGCGCCAGGCCCTCGGCAACTTTCCCCGGGTCCGTCATCCCCTGCGGAGCGAGAATCACCAGCAAGCCGTCGCTGCCCGGATCTTTGCGCGCAATTTCCACTGCGCGTGCGTAATGTTCGGGAGCCGCATCGCCGAGGATGTCGATGGGATTTCCGTGGCTCCAATGCGGCGGAAGAAACTGATCGAGTTCCGCCAGCGATTCGGGCGAGAGCGTGGCCAGCTCGCCGCCATTGGCAATCAGGGAATCCGTGGCCAGCACTCCCGGCCCGCCGGCGTTGGTCACAACGGTCAGCCGCGGACCGGATGGCCGAGGCTGCTTATCGAGCACCTCGGCCATGTGGAAGAGGTCGGAGATATTTTGCACGCGCAGCACGCCGCAGCGGCGCATCGCCGCGTCGAATACTTCGTCGCTGCCGGTCAGCGCTCCGGTATGCGACGCCGCCGCCCGCGAAGCCGCTTCCGAGCGCCCCGCCTTGATCACGATGATGGGCTTGCGCAGCGCCACTTCGCGCGCCGCGGAGAGGAATGAGCGCGCCTCCCCGATGGATTCCATGTACAGCAGGATGCTGCGCGTCTGTGGGTCCTCACCGAAAAAATTGATCAAGTCGCCCCAGCCCACGTCGAGCATCGACCCGGTGGAAACGATAGCGCTGAAGCCTACCTGCTCCCGCAAGCTCCAATCCAGGATCGCCGTCAGCAGCGCACCGCTCTGGCTGAGGAACGCCACGCTTCCCGGACGGGCAATCTCATGCGCAAACGTCGCATTTAGACCCAGCGCCGGATTCATCATCCCCAGACAGTTCGGCCCCACCAGCCGCATGGTGCCGCGCTGGAGATGCGCGTAGATCTGTCGCTCCAGCTCCGCGCCTGCTTCTCCATGCTCCTTGAAGCCCGCTGTAATCACTATCGCGGCCTTCACGCCTGCGTCCACGCATTCCCCAATTACCCCAGGAACTGTCGCCGCAGGGGTCACCACCAATGCGAGGTCCACCGGGCCCGGAACGGCGGCGATTGCGGGGTAGCTAGGTAAGCCCAAAACTTCCGGACGATTCGGATTTACCGCGTACACTTTTCCGCTAAACGAACCATTCCGCAGATTCATCAGAACCGTGCGTCCCACGCTTCGCTCGCGATCCGTGGCCCCGATCACCGCCACAGACTCCGGCGAAAAAAACTTCTCGAGCGCGTAGCCCGTGGTCATGATGGACTTTTGCTCCCCAGCGAGTGATGCGAGCCCCACCGGCAGATAGCAGATTAGCCAGCGGTGATTTTAGGGGAGGTGGGGACGACTTGCACCTTAGAAATCAGTGAGCGACGCGGGTGCCAGAGCCACCCGCGCGGCATTGAGGACCGCCGCCAAATCAATAATCTCTTGCGCAATAGCTCCTCCGACGGGCGGCAGGTAGCCCGCCGCAGCCAGCAGCATCCCCACAATGCTGAGCGCCATGCCACCTACCGCGCTTTCGAGAGCGATGATCCGCATACGGCGGCCAATGTGCAGCAGCTCGTCAATCTTCCCCAGCGAAGTCTCCAGGATCACGGCGTCGGCGGCTTCCGCGGTGATGTCGCTGCTGGTCCCGAAAGCCACCCCCACGGTGGCCGCCTGCATGGCCGGCGCGTCGTTGATGCCGTCGCCGATAAACAAAGTATTTTCGCGCCTCGCTTCGGCGCGCACGATGGCTACTTTATCTTCCGGAGTTTGCCCCGAGTACACCTCGGTGATTCCGACGATGCCGGCCAGATACTGAACCTCGGCGTCACGGTCACCGGAGACCAGCATGACTTTTTTTACCGCGTGGCGAGGCCTGAGATGGTCGACAAACAGCCGGCTGTCGCTTCGCGGCGCATCGTGGAAGCGGAGGGCCGCAGCGTAGGCTCCATCGACAAAGACCAGGCACTCGAGGCCCGGCGCAAGGGGCGGCAGAATTAAATCAGGCGTTGACACTTTCTTGCGGCCCGTAATCAGCACCTCGCGGCCCGCCACCATTCCGCCTAATCCCTCTCCGGGGCGTTCATGGATCTGCGTGGCTGGTTCCACGGCCAAATTCGCGAGGCGCGCGGCATTGAGCACAGCGCCTGCCAGCGGATGCTTCGAATATCGCTCCAGGCCCGCGGCAAGCCGCAGCACTTCGTGCTGCTGGAATTCCGGCGCGCAGAGAATTTCCGTCAAAGAAGGCTTGCCGTAGGTGAGCGTTCCGGTCTTATCGAAGATCAACGTGCGGCACGCGGCGATCTGCTCGAGCACGGCTGGATCTTTGATGATGATGCCGCGGCGCGCCGCCAGCGAGATCGCGCCGATGATCGCCACCGGAATGGCCAGCAGCAGGGGACAGGGTGTAGCCACAACCAAAGTTGCCAGGAAACGCCGCGAGTCACCGCTCCAGGCCCATCCCGCCGCGGCCAGCGCGAGCGCAGCGGGCGTGTACCATGCGCCCAGCATGTCTCCCAGGCGTCGCAGGCGTGGCCGGCGCTGCTCGGTCTCCTTCATCACGCGCATGATTCTCGCGTAACGCGAATCGATGGGGAGTTTTTCGGCGCGCAGAGTCAGCGCCGTCTCGCCATTGATCGCGCCCGAAAGCACTTCGGAACCGGGCGTTTTGGCGATCTCGAACGGCTCGCCGGTCAGGTAGGATTCGTCCATTCTTCCCTGGCCCTCAACCACCACACCATCCACCGGACAGATTTCGTGCGGGAACACAACCACCGCATCGCCGACGGCGATCTGGTCGAGCGTCACGTCGGTCAAGCTTTCGCCGACCTTGCGATGAGCGGTCTGGGGCATGCGCTTCGCCAGTGCATCGAGCACCGATGAGGCGCGGCGAGTTGCCATTCCCTCCAGTGCCGTGCCCCCGGAAAGCATCAGCACGACAATCGCTCCTACCAGGTATTCCCCCAGCAGCACGGACGTGACAATGCTGATTCCGGCCAGCAGGTCGGAACCGAATTCGCGGCGAAACAATCTCCTGGCCAGGGCGAAGACTAATGGGGCCCCGCCGAAAACGAGCGTGACGATCAGCGGCGAAAGCCACGTGCTCCTCGACACGTGGGTGGCATAGCGAAGCAACAGATGCAGGAGGATTCCCGCTGCGGTCACTGAGGCAATCGCAGTCTGGTTGAGCCACTTGGACGCCGGAGTTCCCGGCGCGGCGGAGGAAGGGGATTCCTGCCGCGCCGGGCCATGCAACCTCGCCGTCTTGGAGAGGGCGCTCATCGCTAAACGTTTCTCCGCCCAGTCCGCCGGGAGGTATGACGCGGGCGTGCGACCCGCGAAGTGTTCATCCGCGCACAGTTAGAACCGGGCACTTCGCCCGCGCTATGATCTGGTGAGCCACGGCGCCTCCCAGATGAGTGGCGGCTCCGGGAAATCCTTCTTCGCCACGCACTCCCAGCACGATCAGATCCGCGTGCCGCCTACCGGCCACTTCGAGGATCTTCTCGGCCACATTCCCTTTTTCGATCACGAATTCCGGCCGGCACCACAGTCCGGCCTCTTCCGGCACCAGGCTGCGCATCGCACGGAGTGTGGGCTCGGTATACTCCGCCGGGTCGATAACTCCAGTGGCCTTCGCATCTGCCCACACGTGCAAAAGCGTCAACCGCGCTTCATTCTCCTCCGCCAAGGACACTGCATAGTGCCTGGCCGCCTGGGGCTCCGGGGTGAGAGCCGTCGGATAGAGAATCTCGTCCAACTTCAGCGCAAGTTCCGGGTCAGCGGAAATGTGCGGACCCACCGTCAACACCGGACATGAGGCGCGCCGGATGATCTCTTCGGCCGTGGAACCCAGCAGCATCTTTTCAATTCCCGTGCGGCCCCGTGTGCCGATTACAAGGAGGTCGATATCGCTTCCCTGAGTGACTTCTTCCAGGACTGGCCAGATGTCGCCCTGACTCACGACGACACGGTGGCGCACACCCATCAGTCGTTCCTCTAGGCGGCGAGCGTTTTCTCTAGCCGCCGTTTCCTGCTCTTCAGCGAGGACCGTCCAGCTCGCGGTTGGCGCACCCGGAAAAACATCGAAGGGTCTCACGTGCAATCCGTGCAGGGTGGCTCCATAACGCCGCGCGATTTGGATCGCGAAGGGCAAAGCTGCATCGGCCGCGGGAGAGAAGTCGGTCATGAACAAGATGTTTTTGAGAGCGATTCGCGTTTGGCAATCGAGCGTCTTCATGGGCCACCTCACTTATGATTCAAGCTACTCCCTGAGTGACGGGCGCGCGGTGATGCTGGTCACATGGAATCGTGACTGCCGTCACATTCCCGAAATCGCTTAGCTGCTACGATTTTAATAGCAACATGAAACAGTCAAGCAGTCTGGGAGGTGAACAGATGGGAGGCCACCACGAGTATCGCGTGAAGGCTATCGCTACGGCGGTTCGCAGCGGCGTCCTTACGGCCGATGGTATTAATCCGGAGATCTCATTCAGCGCCCCGCCGGAGTTCAACGGCCAAGCAGGGCAGTGGACGCCCGAGCATCTTTTTGTCTCGGCGGTGGCGTCCTGCTACGTGAGTACATTTTCGGGTAGCGCCGAAGCATCCAAGTTGCCGTTCGTCTCCTTCGAACTGGAAGCGGAGGGCATTCTGGCTAAAGACGAGGGAGGCTGGCGGTTCACCGAAGTGGTTCTCAGCCCGCACCTGCTGATCACGAGCGAAGAAGATCGTGAGCGCGCCATGCGTGTTCTCCAAAAGGCAGGAAAGTACTGCTTGGTGGCTCGTTCCGTGGCCTGCCCGGTGAGGCTCGAGCCGATGATTAAATTGGAATCAGAGGTTCTGGTGCTCGCCAAGAGTTGAGCTTGTTCGAAATGTAACAATTCAGGAGGCCGCCGTGCCGGACACAATGGGAACGTTGGTTGAAGACTTGGAAACGCACCCGGGCAGTATTCCAGCGCGCCACCGGCGTATGCACGCGCACCTTCGCGACGGCCTTCGCCCGAGAAATGGGCGTTTGACAGGATTGACCTTCGAAACGGAAAGCCTGGAAGGCCCGTTGGGCGAACTCAAACTAGCCTTGGTCCACGGCTCTAACCACAGCCAGCACGACCCGCAGCAGTGCGTCTCCGCTCCGTATCCAGGATTCCTGCTTTGTCAGGACAACCACTTCGTCGCCAACATAGAAGGCGTCGGCGACATCAAGGGACTCGGCAACCTGTTCCTGCACACCGTCGTCGACGCCCACTGCTCGCTGGCCTTCGCCAAGCTGTATCATTTCGGCTCCGCCGGCTCCGCGGTGGACATCCTGCAGGACCGCGTCCTGCCTTTCTACGCCCAGCAGGGCTTGAAGATCGAACGCCTGCTCACCGACAACGGGAGAGCCTACGGTCGCAAGTTTGACGCGCGCTATCTCTATGAGGCGCTCCTGATCCAGAATAGCATTGAGCACCTGCGCTGCGACTCGCTCCCTGCCGCCGCGGATAATCCCTTGTGCGCGCAGTTCCAACGCGTCCTGGAGGAGGAATTTTTTCTTCCCGCGCTCCGTAAGAGTTTTAATCTTCATCTTGAGACTCTGCAGTGCGATCTGGATGCATTCTTGAAGCATTACAACTGCGTGCGCCCGTGTCCCGGCGTGCGCACGCGGGGCCGAACTCCGTTCCGCGCATTTCTCGATGCGTTGGCGGCGCGACCGTCGCGTTGTGTGGTCTTATAGACCACCGCGGTGCGAAGGCAGTGCGAAGGCAGTACGAAAGAAGACGAGCGCGCTCGCGGTCTAGAATTGCATTGCCTGGCCGCGGAGCATGGACAAATCGCGAAAGTTTCTGGTTGTGGTTAACCCGGCGGCCGGACGCGGCCGTGCAGCACAGGCCCGCGCGCCCGTAGAAGCGTACTTGCGGAGTCAAGGCGTCAACGTGGACTTCATCACCACGAGGGACGCGGCGGACGCGCGGCGCCGTGCCGGAGCCGCCGCCGCCACAGGTTACACCCACGTGGTAGCGCTGGGCGGCGACGGCACTTTTCACCAGATCCTCAATGGCGCCTTTGGAGACGAAATTGTCCTGGGGCTGCTTCCCGCGGGCGGCGGCAATGACCTCGCGCGCGCTCTGGACCTGCCCCGCGACGCCGTCGCTGCCGCACATACTCTGCTGCATTCGCCCATACGAACAGTGGACGTGCTGCGCGTACATTCCGCGAACGGCCCCAACATTTTTTACGTTGGCGCGGGAGGTCTGGGTCTGGACGCAGACGCCGCGCGACTGGCCAATGGCCGTTATCGCCGCTTCCCCGGGATGTTGCGCTACATCGCAGCTGCACTGGAAGCTTTCCGCAAGTTTCGTCCCTTCGCGCTCGATCTCATCGTCGATGGCGTACCTGCAAGAGCGGAGGTGCTGCTCATTGCCGTGGCCAATTCACCCAGCTACGGCTCGGGCGTTATTGTGGCGCCTTCGGCTGAAATCGATGACGGCTGGATGGACCTGATGCTGCTGGTGGCCCCACTCGGCTGGAGACAGATTATCGACGGCCTGATTCTTGCCCAGGTCTCCGGCGACATCCGCTGGCCGGAAATTCGGAGGATGCGAGCCCGGCGCATAAGTCTGGCGGCCGGCCGCGCCGCCGCGTTTCATGGGGATGGCGAGATTCTTGCCGAGGCGCCAGTGGAAGTTGAAGTGTGTCCGCTATCCGTGCGCATCGTCGCGCCCCATGCACAGAAAGCGCAATTGTAGTTTCAAACTGAGCTGTGCGGGTCAGGCGGAACTGAGAGGAAGGATCGAAGTGCCAGCCAAACTGAGGTCCGAGCCAAAGTGCGGCTCGAGCTTATCGGCTGCTTTCTATCTCTGACCTACTTCTTATCCACCTTGAGCTGAATAATGATTTCGTTGCGGGACTCAAGCGTCGAAATACTGCGCTTGGCGGACGACATGCCCTGATGCTCGGCGTGAATTTCGTAATCGACGTTAGGGTCTAGACCGCTGAAGCGATACGATCCGCCGTCATCGGCAATATGGGTGCTCACCTTCTGGGTCTTCATGTTCTCCAGATACACAATGGCCGTGGGCAAAGGCTTCTCGTCTCGATCGACCACCTGGCCGCGGACCGTGCGGAGTGGCGACTCTTTTTGTGCGCTGGCAGAAAAAGCCACGAGCGCAATCACCACGATAAGCAGCGCGTAAAATTGGCGTTTCATTTTCATTGTTCCTCTTGTGTTTCTCCGTCCATGGCCGTTTAACGGCAGCCGAGCGATTAGCTATCAACTGCTTGTTTTACAGTGATTTAGCGGGAGCCGCTATCTCTCCCTGTTTATTAGATGCAGTTTCGAGGTGAAGCGTCAGGTCTACCCGGTTGGTCACCCGCGCGTCGACCTTCTGCGTCAGCGTGCGGAAGCCTTTGGCGGATACGGTCAGCTCGTATTCTTCGCCTTGCGGGACACGCATGGCGAACTCGCCACGCCGGTCGGAACGCGCTTGCCAGCGCTCTTTTTTCTCGCCGGCGCGCCGCAGGCGGGCTTCCGCTCCGGGCAGCAAGCGTCCCTGAGGAGTGAAAACAGTGGCGAAAACAATGAAGGGCGGCGTACTCTTTTTGTCCGCTGCAAGGCCAAGACTCGCGGCATGGGCCGCGAACGCCAAGGCCAACACCAGCATTGCGCGGTAAACTCTCATACGAGTCGGTAGGATGGCATGGAAGGTAAAAGAGATGCAGGAGTAGGCCGGTTGACCATGGCTGATCGACGAGCCTAGGTCTCTTCTTCGACCTCTTCCTCCTCGTCCTCTTCGTCGTCTTCCTTTTCTTCTTTGGTGCCGGCTTCCTCTTCCTCGTCGGAAATAACGTTTACCTGGACCGGCTTGGTTTTCGTGACTTCCAGCTCTACCTCACACTCCGGGCAAGCCAGAACTTCGCCTTCTTCCACTTCATCCTCTTCCAGATCGATCACGCCGCCGCATTCGGGACATCTGACCACGTCGAGACCTCCTCTCGAGATTCGTTCCACTCTGGTGGGCGTATTATATACCTATGGGGTCAAGCCTTTGTCTATACCGCTTGAAGCCTATGGGGCGGATTGAAAAACAGCAGGAACTACCCCAACGAAGCGGGCGCCGAGCTCAAAAGCATGCTGGAAAAACCGAAGCACAACTCGCGCGAATACCCAGGACGTCCCATCGTGGGTGTCGGAGGCGTGGTGATTGAAAACGGACGCGCGCTGCTCATCCGCCGCGGGTCTGAGCCGCTCAAGGGGCAGTGGTCCATTCCCGGCGGCACACTGGAAACCGGCGAAACTCTCGAACAGGGGGTAATTCGGGAGATGGCCGAAGAGACCGGCCTGCAAGTCCGCGTGATAGAGCTGATCGAAGTATTCGAGCGCATCATGCGAGATGCCGAAGACCGCGCGCAGTATCACTTCGTGATCGTGGACTATCTTTGCGAAAATGCCGTTTCGACCCAGCGCCCGCAAGCCGCCAGCGACGTCACGGACATTGCCTGGGCCGGCGAAGACGAGCTGGAACCATTCACGCTGACTCCCACCGCGACCCGAATTCTAAAAAAAGCCTTCGCGATGGACAGGCTGCGCGGAGCCCCCGACGTGTCCTCCAGATCGTGATCTTGTTTCTGATGATCCTGAGCGCAGTGAGAAAACGCCGCAGCAAAGTGCTGGATATTACTGAAATTCGCAACTGACCACACGATGCCCCGAGCCCTTTAGCAACTCAAAAGCCTGCTATGTAGAGCGCCCCACAAGCGGCTAGCCACGCGAGCGCCTGGAGCCCCAGCACCGGCAAGATCCGCACGAACGACTGGCTTCCCGCCGCCGCGATGTACAGTACGATGATCGGGATCTGCGCAACCATCAGTATCTGGAAGACGTGCGCCTCCCAGCCTTCGTCTTGGGGTGGATGTGCGCCATATTTAGCGATCCCGTAGAGCACAATGGCCAAAGCAACCAGCGACATGGCGATTGGAGCGTAGCCCGCCGCGCGCTTCATTCGCTCATCCATGAGAGTCACTCCCGTTTCTGCTTACCACCCTGGTTATCTACCCCGCCGCCGCATCAGGCACGCGCCCGAACCGCCGTTCTCGCCGATGGAATTCCGCTACCGCTGCATCCAGATCTGCCGCGGTGAAGTCCGGCCACGCCCGCTCGGTAAAGAAAAGTTCGGCATAAGCGCACTCCCACAGCAGGAAGTCGCTCAGGCGCTGCTCCCCTCCCGTGCGAATCAGCAGGTCGACGTTAGGAGCAGGCGGCGTGTCCGTGCCGTCCAGCAGACGCGCGAAGGCATCAGGAGAAATTTCCAGCGCGGTATAGAGCCGGCACGCCGACCTCAAAATTGCTTCGCGCGCGGAATAGTCGAGGGCCAGGCGCAACTCCAATCGCTCGCATCGCGACGTGGCCTGCTCCGCCGACTCCACCGCGGCGCGCAAATCGCCGGGCAGCCGGTCGCGGCGACCCAGGACGCGCAGCCGCACGCCAGATTCCGTCCAGCCGCGAACGTCCTGCTGCAGATACTGTTCCAGGACGCGGAGAATTCCGCGCACCTCGGCGTGTGGCCGTTCCCAGTTCGCTGAGGAAAATGCAAAGAACGTGAGCATGTCGATCCCCAGTGCGGGCGCTCGCGCCACCACGCGGCGGACTGCTTCCACCCCGGCGCCGTGCCCGCTCTCGCGCGGCAAGCCACGAGCACGGGCCCAGCGGCCGTTGCCATCGGGCACGATGGCGACGTGAAATTTCGCTTTCTGGGAATATCCCTGAGGCTTTCGCCGGCTCACATCGTTTCGTGAATTACTCTGTGTCATAAAGTAAATACCCAAAAAAAGAGCGGGACTATCGTTCCCGCGCGGCGCGAATGAGCGCCTCCATATGATTCAAATACCGCTCCAGCGCCTGCCGGCCCGCAGGGGTGAGCCGGTACACCGTTCGCGGCATTCGCTGGTGAAAAGACTTGGTACAGGCTACGTAGCGGGCTTCTTCCAGCTTGCGCGCGTGCACGCTCAGATTTCCGTCCGTCGCCTCCAGCAGTTTCTTTAGCTCGCTGAAGGATAGAGAATCATTCACCGCCAGCGCGCTGACGATGGCCAGGCGTGTACGCTCGTGGATCAGGCGGTCGAAATCGAGAGAGTGGGCGTGCCCGCGCACCTCGCCGGTGATTTTTTTTTCCACCAGCTTTTCGCCACGGACCTGCCGGACTGCGGTCGTTTTAGCCACCGTGCCTCCGCGCAATGATCGCGCCGAAGAGGATTTGCAGCCCCCCGAAGCCTGCGGCCATGAAAGCATCGCCCCAAGCCACGGGCGAGAACAGGGCCACGGCTCCGAGTACCATAAAACACAATCCCATCAGCGGAACGATCTGGATGGAGAACGCCCCGGCCGTTACCACCGCCGTGCCGTAGAGCAGTAGCCACGCCCCGGGCAGATCGCCACGCAAGCCTGCACGAAAAAGCACCGCGGTCAGCAGCGCGCCTGCTGCCAAGGGCGGCACGAAGGCCAGCGCAAATTTACGGCCCGGACCGGCGAAGAGCGGCATCTGCGCAGCGCGCGATTTGCCGGCCGCTGTCCACAAGGCTATGCAGCAGGCAGCGACTGCCTCTGCCAGCCAAGTCACCAGCCAGGCCTCCGGTCTGGTCTGCTGTGCGGCAATGGCCGCCGCACCCAACGCGGTGAGGCCCATAACTACTCCACCCCAGCCGGGCACGGCGGTAAACGATCCGGCGCGCTCCATAGTTTCGCGAATAAATCGCAGGTTATCGCGCGCGCGGTCATCGAGGGAGATGGGCTGAGGCCCGGCAGCGCGGGGGGATTGGGAAGGTGCCATGAGTGGATTCTAGCTTGACGGCGTTTTTTGTCAAGTACTTTGTTATGCAGAGTTAACTGCTATTTTCCAATCGCTTTTTGCTGAATGCGCGGCGACTCAGCGCGCTGCGTTCGCCGGCCGCCGCGGGTAGCGGCCCAAGAGCCAGTTCCACCGGATCACCAGCAGCTCGCCGAACATGCGCGCGCTATCGACGCCCACGCGCACTTTCGTTTCAGGATTGTGCGACCAGCGCACGGGAATTTCCAGGGCGCGCAAGCCGTGGAGCTTCGCCAGGAAAAGCAATTCCGGGTCGAAGCCGAAGCGCTCGACGCGCTGCTGCTCAAAAATGATCCTCGTGCGCCCCACACCAAAAGCTTTGAAGCCGCACTGCGTGTCCACAAAGGGCAGGCCCAGGGTCAGCTTCACCAGCTTGTTGAAGACAATTCCGGCAAACTCGCGGAAGCGCGACTGGCGCTCGGAGATCAGCGAACGATCGAGAGCGCGCGATCCCATGGTCACGTCCACATATTGCAGCGCGCCAATGAGCTTATCGGCCTCTTCGATGGGCGCGGAGAGATCGGCGTCGGTGAAGAGCGCCATATCCCCGCGAGCCTGCAGCATGCCCTGACGCACGGAATAGCCCTTGCCGCGGTTCGACCCGTTGGAGAGCAGGCGGAGCGTCGGCATCGTGGCGCGAAACTCTTCCACCACGCGCGCGGTTCCATCCGTGGAGCCGTCGTCCACGACGATTACTTCCGCATCGAAGGGCCGCGCGGCTAGATAGGCGCGGATACGTTCGAGTGTATTCGGAAGCCGGCGTTCCTCGTTGAACGACGGAATAACGATGGAAATTTTAAGCCGAGGCACCGCCATCAGCGGTCCATCTCGCGCCAGCCATAGCGGCCCAGCAGGGGAACAAAGCGGCAATACTGCAAAACTTCTTGGGTGTGGGATCCCCCGTTCCGTCCCGCGTTGCGGCGAAGCCGGATCAATTCCTGAGTCCCGGGTTCCCCGGGCGCTGCCACCGGAATCACCAGGCGCCCGCCATCGGCAAGCTGCTCGATGAGCGGCGGAGGAATCGCCGGAGCGGCCGCGGTGACGATGATCCCGTCGTACGGCGCGTACCCGGGAAGACCTGCCGAGCCATCGCCGGCGATTACCACTACGTTCAAAAATCCGAGATGCTCCAGCTGGTAGCGGGCCGACTCCGCCAGTGCAGCATCCACTTCCACCGAAAACACTTCCTTTGCCAGCCGCGCGAGCACCGCGGCCTGATAACCGGAACCCGTGCCAATCTCCAGGATGCGCTCGCCGCCGGTCAACTCCAGTGCTTCGGACATCGCCGCGACCATGAATGGCTGAGAGATGGTTTGTTCTCTGCCCAGGGTCAGCGGCTGATCGCTGTAGGCTTCCGCGACAAGGTCCACAGGGGCGAACACGTGGCGGGGGATATCCAACATCGCTTCGAGCACGCGCCGGTCGCGAATCCCGCGGGCGCGAATTTGCCGCTCGACCATTTCGCGGCGACGGTCGTCCATCTGCGGATTGAGCGGGCGCTCCACGCGGGCCTGTTGGCTGCTAGAGGAATCGCCGCCGGAGGGATCAGTTCGTATGCGGTTCGAGGGAGTCACGGCTGGTCCAATTCACGGAATTGCTTTGCGAAGCGCAGCAACATGCGGGCATCGCGCTACACTACAGTGGCGCGCTGCTCCCAGGGCCGCGTGGCCAGAATTTCGCCGATCTGTTCGAGGGCCAAATCGATCTCCTCATCACGCGTATAAAAATGCGGGGAGAGCCGCACGCCGGCGAGGGGCCGGTAATCCACCATGATGTTGCGCTCGAGCAGTTCGCGAGTTACTTCTTCCGCGTTGGGGCAATCGATCGAAACGGTGCCCCCTCGCGCCGCGGGATCCCGCGGTGTATTGACGCGCCAGCCGCGATCGAGCGCACCCTGGAGCAGACGCGCAGTCTGCCGCACCGATTTTTCACGGATGTGAGCGATCCCGGCTGCGGCGATGATTTCAAGTCCCGGCTGGCAGGCGTAAAGCGCCGGAATCTGCGTTGTGCCGGTGAGAAATTTAAATCTGCCCGCAGTCTGCGAAATAGGGCCGGCCTCAAATCCAAACGGCCGCTCGTGAGCGAACCAGCCGGTGATTGCCGGGGTGAGTTTTTTCTGCAGGTCGGGGCGCACGTAAAGATAGCCTACGCCGGGGCCTCCGCACAGCCACTTGAGCACGCCACCAACTGCAAAATCCACGCCCAGCGCGCCCACATCTACGGGCAGTGTGCCTGCAGCCTGGAAAATATCGAGAATCACGCGAGCGCCCACGCGGTGCGCCTTTTCAACGATGGCGCGGATGTCCACGATGGAAGCGCTGCGGAACAAGACCAGCGAGATAGGCACCAGCAACGTGCGCTCATCGATTGCGGCCAGCACGCGCTCGAGCGGCGCATGGATGCCGTCGTCGCTTTTTAGCAATTCCACTTGCGCGCCGAAGCGCCGCTGTTCGAAATAAAAATACTGGATGGACGGAAATTCGAGATCGACCATCACCACTTTGTTGCGCGGGCCGCGAAAGTCGAAGCACGAAGCGATGGCCGCCTGGGTGAGCGTAACATTCTGGTGCACGGAAACTTCGCCCGGCCCGGCGCCAATCAGCCGGCCGATCTGGTCGCCCACTTCCGCGGGCAGGTTCCACCAGGTGTCTTCCCAGGCGCGCACTCCGCGAGTCGCCCATATTTCCGCGTAGGCGCGCATGCGGTCTGCCACCGCGCGCGGCATGGCACCAAGCGAATTGCTGATGAGATAAGTAGAGGTGTGCAGGATGGGGAATTCTTCGCGCCAACGCAGCAGATTGTCCATGGCCAATTCCCTCGGGCGCCGTTCCCATCGCCCCATTCGGGCGCCCCATTTCGGGCGTCGCATTCCGGCGCCCACATTCCGGCACCACAACATTCCAACACTACCACACGCCGCGCGAACTGCGACAACCGGAACTTGGAAGACGATTGCCCCCGCTTTCCCAAGCATCGATCTTGCCTTACCATGAATTCGTGACGCTAAGCTTTTGCCGTCGCCGGAGGAATTAATGCGCATTCGCTGGATTTCACTCGCTCTTATTTGTCTCTCGTGCACCTCGCTTGCTCCGGCGCAGGCCAAGAAGCCAAACCAGGACCCGAAACCGAGCCAGGACCAAAAACCAACTATAGACATCATAAAAATGGCGGACATCCGGCGGCTGATGCACTTGACCCGGGCGGACGCGATAGGTGAGCAGATCGCGGGGCCGTTGATGCAGAATCTCAAGCCCGACCTGGAGAAAGTTCCGCCGGAAAAGCGCGAGCGCGTACAGAAGATGAGTGACACCATGATTCAGAAAATGCTGGCCTACATGAAGGTCGAGCCCATCTCCGAGCTGGCGGTTCCGCTGTACGACAAATACTTCACCGCGGAAGAAATCCGCGCCATGATTCAATTCTACGAGTCTCCCGCGGGACGCAAATTCACGGAAGTACAACCGAAGATGGCAGATGAGCTGATCCCGATGGCTATCGGGCATGCGCAACGAATCCTGCAACGCGTGCTCACGGAGATGCAGGCGGATTACCCGGAGTTGAGAGAAGGCCAGCAGCCTACCGCACCGAAGCCGTGAGCTGACGACCGGTACTCCGTGCGCCTACTTCAAGCGCTTGGTGCGCTTGATATCCAGACCGAAGGTGCCGTTCTCATCGCGCAGGGCGAGAATCGAAAGATCGCGGCTGACGTTGTACTCGATTTGAAATACCTGGCGCTGCGTGGAAGTCACATTGGTGACGTAGGTGATGGTGAGGTCGCGGGTCACGCGCTGTTCAATGGTGATGCGCGCGGTAGCGTTCTGGTCGGCGCCCACGCCTGAAAACGCCGGGTCCACGCGGAAACGGCTGACGCCAAAAAGCCGTTCGATGCGCCCGCCAAGCTGGCTGGAGATGGCCTCCGAGAGGACCGCTCGCGCGCCCACATCCGCCGTTCCCCCGCCGCCGGTGCTGCGCAACTGGCTTTCCGCGCCGGTGTGGCCCAGCGCCAGCAAGGTAATGATGTCGCCGGGCGGCAGCGGAGGGTCGGCATGGTAATTGAGAGTGAGGTGGCTGGCCGGCCCGGACAGCTGGATACTCACTTCGTACTGCTGAATAGTGGTGGTGGCCTCGACGTCAATGACCGGATCGAGCCGGAACGGATTTGCAAAATTCATGTCGCCGCGCGTCAGGCGGTAACGGTTTCCGCGGAAGTCCATCTCCCCAGCGAGGAGGTGGACGTGCCCCAGAAGGACGGGATGCTCCGCTGTGCCGCGGACGCGCAGGGCGGCTTCACTCTCGAAACGGGCGGCGTTCCACTCCAGCCGTGCGTCAGCGCTGGAGATGGCTTCAACATCAAATTGCAGGTTGCGCAGGAAAGCCGAGCCGGTGGTGCTGCCGCGCACGTTGTCGCGTGAGGCCATCACCGAGGAAAGATCCAGTCCCTCCATCATGAGGAGCCGTTCCACAACTACGCGCCCGGAGAGCAGCGCGCCGTCCGGCGTACCCTGCAGGCGCAGGTGGCCGCTGGTCAGCCAGCTCAACCCCACCGGATAGCGCACGCGCACTCTCTGCGCCTGCGTGTTCAGGTCAAAACGCAACGGGCCGTCTCCGTAACTCACGCTGCCGGTGAGCACCAGTTTCCCGCCACCCACTTCGGCGGCCACGTTTTCAAAAAACAGCCGGTTGACGTCGAACACGCAATCTCCGGTGACGTTGCTGAGCCCGGAAGGAAAATCACCATAATTGGCGGCGGCATTTTCGAGGTGCAAACGTCCCGTGATGCGCGGGCGGGGCATGGAGCCTTCGAGGGACGCATGCATGACCGCTGCGCCGCGGGCCTCGAGTTGCGGCCAGATCCCCGTGAGCAGTCGCAGGTTGGCGCGGCCATCCACCATCATGGCGATATGGCGATCGCCGGCGAAGCGTGCGAAGCCGGTGAACGTTAAATCGGTATCGGGTCCGGCAAGGTGCGCCGAAGTGATGCGTATTTCGTCGCGGCTGTAAGTGAAGCGTAGTGGTCCCACATTTTGCAGTTTGACGTACTCATAATCTAACGACATCTCACTCACGTCGGCATCCAGGCTGATCTGCCCGGGATCGGCCAGCGGCCCGGCGAACTTGAAACGCCCCACCACGCGGCTGTGACCCGTGAGTTTTTTCAATCGCAGCCCGGTCTGCAGGAACGGGTCCAAGTCCACATTTTCGACATTTATTTCGCCGCTCAGCGGATAGTTGCCTGAAAGAGTTACCGCCAGGTGGCCGTCGAGCTTGCCTGTGCCCATCGTTGAGGTAGTCTCCACGCGGAGCTCGCGGCCGTCGGAGTGAATCTTAGCGTCGAAGTCTCCCAGAATTTCATCACCCACCTTGAGTTGGGTGAGCCGGATGGTGCCTTCCGCGGAGGGGGCGCGGAGCGGGCCGTTGCCACGCACGTCAAACTGCAATCGCCCTCCCAGGGGCAGACGGGAGTTTCGTAGCGGCTCCAACTGTTCCAATCCGACATCCGCCGCGGCCAGTTCAAACTCGATGTGCTGGCTCTGTTGCAGGTAAGTCAGGGTGCCGTGGGCCACCGCCGGGCCCTTGTGCAGTTCGCCATTGGTGACGCGAACTTCATCTCCCTTCCATTCCAGATTACCGCCGGCGCGATCGAAATGCATGCTGCGGGTCACCAGGTCGTCGATGGTGAATGTAGCAGAGAGAACGGGGTCGGCCCGCGTGCCATGGCCGCGAAACGTGCCGCTCAACATTCCCTTAGCCGCGAAAGAAGTGTGAAACAGGCCCTGCAGCCCGTCGGTATCCTCGTGCGCCAGGCGGACGTCGAGGTTCCAGGTATTCTCGGGCAGGAAGGCCCACTGATCCAGTGTCATCGAAAGGTTGAGTAGGGCTGTAGCCGGCGCGCGGCGCGCACGCGTCTGCGAAAGCCGCAAATGATCGTGCGAGTAACTGAGATCTCCTTCAATTTCATCCCACAGAAAATCTTCGTACGCCGCATCCCAGGCATGCACGTGGCCGTCGAAACTGGCCAGCGCCAGCGGGCCGGCGATCTTCCCCACCCACTGGGCGCGGCCGGCGATGCGCTGCGGTGCCGTTCCCGGCCCACGAAGCGCGTTGATGAAGTCATCCCACGGCAATACATCGCCGGCATCGAGCTTCACATGGAGCGCGGAATCCCGCATGCCCAGCCTGCCGTCCATTTCGATTCGCGTGCTCGGCGTAGCAATTAAACCGCCGGTCAGGTCCGCGGCCTGCGAGTCGCGGGAGAAATGAAATGCCGTGTGGGCAGAGACCGGTATTTTTCCGGGCGCGAGATGCGCGGGCTCGGACCATTCTGTAAAGCCGCGCGAATCCAGGTGATCAAACGCGCCGGTCCAGGTGCTGACCGCGTCTGCCGCCACCGCAGCGTCCCAGTGTAATGACTCGACGGGAAAACCGTTGTGCTGCAGCGCCGCAAGAATTGTACTTAGGCTCATCCCGGCCGAGTGCGAAGTCATGCGAAAACGAAGCCGCGGCACATCCATCTCCACGCGCGCTTTCAAATCTCCTTCGAGAAGATGTGCGTCGAGATTCGGCACCACCAGCCGGTCGTCTCTCAATTCGTAGCTGCCGCCGGCGCTAATCGCCGAGCTGTGGAACCACTCATAGGGAAGCGAGAACTGCCTGGCCGCCAGTTGGCCGCGTGAGCTGAGCTTGTGGTCACGATATTCTCCGGAACCGGAGAAATCGGCCTGGCCTCCCGGCGCCGCGGGCTGGCGCGCGATCGTGCGAACGTCCGCCATGGCCAGCTTCAGGTGGTACCGGAACGTCCAGTCGTCGCGTGCAAAGCTGGGCAGCTCGGCAGAAGCGTTTAGCTCCGACGCGGGCAGCTTCCAAGTTAATTCTTCCAGCGCGAAGCGGTCACGCTGCAAGGTGAATTTTGCGGCAACGTCAGAAGTGAAGGGCAGGTAGCGGCGCAATGCCAACTTCATCCGCTGCCAGGAAACCTGCCCGTGGTAAGACGCAGCGCCCACAGCGGGCGTTTCCAAATCCATGATCAAGCGGAACGCGCCGCCCTCCGCCGCTAACGGCACGCGCACGTCGTTCCAGATGAGCACGCCCTCATTCCAACGCAGCCGGCGGATGGCTAAATCGAAGAGTTGCTCGCGCGCGGGCCGGCTGGGCGACACCTGTCCCTTGGGCTGCGGCACGTTGCTGCTTCCATCCTGGTCGAAGCGCACGTGTATCGCCGGGTGGTCAGCGCGCAGTTCCTCGAGGGCGATCTGGCGGCGCCACAAAGAGATTATGCGGATGTCCAGAAGCAGGTCGTCGGCGTGAAAAAATGGCGGAGCGCCGGCGGGTTCGTACCCGTGGACGGTAATGTTTCGCAGCTCAGCATGCATCTTCCACGGATTGAAAGTGAAGCTGTCGAGCTCGACCTTGCCGCCGGTGATCTGCTCGATGCGCGAGATTACCGCGCTGCGCATCCATCGCGCTGTCTGGCCAGTGGAGATGAGAAACGCAACGACGAGCGCAGCGATGAACAGAACCAGCGCCGAGTACTTCAGCCAGGATTTGGCGCGCGGCGTCATGGCAGATCCTTACTCGTTGGCCCGGACGGGATCACCGCGGGTTTCGGAGGCGCGGGCGCAGCAGCAGGTGTAGTTCCAGGCGAAACTCCAGGCATAGTCACCGGCGGCGGGGCCGGCTTTGGCGTGGGCGGCGCGACCGACAGCCGGGCGCGTCCCCCATCCATCCGTTCGACATGTATCTGCGCGCGGGTCTGCACCAGCCACTCTTCTGAAAGCCGGCTGATGTCCTTCTGCACCAGCACCTCGCGGATCTGTTCGCTCACGCTCTCGATTGGGGGCGAAGATTCATTGCGGGCTTTCAGTTCCGGCAACAGCGTATCGCGATAATAGACCTCGATGGCCTGAGGATCGGTCTTCACCGTGGGACGGAATTTATAATCGAGGTAGCGTTCCAGATAGAGTTCACGGGTGACCATGCGCCGCAACGCTTTTGCAGTTAACCCCAAAGCGGCCAGGCGCGGGGCGAAGGCCTCGGAGGTTCCGGCGGTGTGCTCCAGCCTGGCGACTTCGGCGTCCACGTCGTCAGCGTCAGGCTGCGGAAAACGCGCGGCCGCCGCATCGTTGGCGACAATCCATTGGTCGATGAGCTGGCGCAGCAGCGTCTCCTCGGTAGCGGTGGCGCGACCGGTGAGCGTCTGGAAAGAGCCCAGCTCGCGGACCTCCCCCAGCGTTATGATGTCGCCTTCAATTCGCGCCACGATGCGATCCACCACTTCACCCGCCGGCGCGGCGGGCTTTGGGACCGGGGCAGGACGCGCCACCGTGGCGACCAGCAAAATCATCGCGAATAATCCCACGCTGCGCATCAGAAGCCCGACCCGAAAGAAAAGAAAAACTGGAATGATGGAATGCGCGCCAGCCCGCCCGGCGCCGTAGGCAGCGAAAATCGCGCGGGATTGAGCTGGTAGGCGAAGTCGACGCGCACCGGCCCGATCGGGGTTGCGTAACGAATGCCCACGCCAATGGTGTGCGAAAGATAATTCAAATCATTGGGCGGCGGTGTGCTGCGCAGCGTTATCTTGCGGACATCGCTGTACACGTTTCCAACGTCGTAGAAAAACGCTCCGCCCGCATGACCATTGGTATAGGGCAGACGCAGAGGAAAGCGCAGCTCCTGATTCATCGCCAGCAGCACCAGGCCGCCCACCGGAAACCCGGTGACTGTGTCGCGCGGTCCGGCCTGATTGAGCGCGAAGCCGCGCAGGCTGCTGCCGCCGCCGGCGAAATATCTCTCCGGCAACGGAATATCGCTGGCGGATGAACCTCCGAACGGCTCCTCAATTCCGATTCGAGAAGTGCGCGCAAAAGTCAGGTTTTTCTTGATGGGCGTAAAGCTGGAGTTTTGAAAAAAGAAACGCGCGAATGTGGCGCGGGAGCCGAGCGCACGCGCCGCCAGAGCCACGTCGGCGGTCCAGAAACGTCCCTTCAAAGGATCGACGGGATTGTCCCGACGATCACGAACCCAGGTGACACCCAATCCGGCAATTCCCGTGGGCTGGCTGAATAGTGGAACCTGCGAGGGATCGATGTGCAGCGATTTGGCATCCACCTGGACTTTGCGATAGAAATAGCGATAGAGAAAGCTGGTTATAGGGGAATGCTTCTGCTCGATCTGCGCCACCGCCTCGTAGCGCGTGGAAGTGAACGTGCGAATATCTCTCGTTTTCGCGGCCAAGCCGGTAAGCTGGAAACTCAGAGTACGGCGGCCCATCAGGTTCGGCGCCGTGTAACTTAGCAGCGCGCGTCCCTGGAGCGTGCTGGCACGCACTTTGAAGGCCAGGGTGTGCGCGCGGCCACCGAAATTTGCCCAGCCCAGTTCAAAAATTCCGCGAGGGCTGAAAGAGATGGTGGTGGCGTTAGGGTCAGTGCTGCTCGCGAGACGCTGTGTTTCGAATCCACCTCCGTAGCCGATGGTGAAACGCTTGGCCTCTTCGACCGCGACCACCAGAGTCTTCTCCGTTTCCGTGCCGTCGGGATTCTGCGGTGCGATATCGACGCGCGTGAAAATGCCCAGGTTGTAGAGACGCCGCTGGGTATCCACGACCTCGCCCTGGCGCAGCGGGCCGCCCGGTTGAACCTCGATCTCACGGTTGATGGTCCCCTCACGCGTGTGCTCGTAGCCGGCCAGCAGGATCTGGCTCACATTGACCCGCGGGCCTTCCACGATGTGGTAAGCGAGATGAACTTCCCTGGGCGTTTTTCCCGGCTGTACTGTGGACTCGAAGCGCACCTGCGGAAACCCTTCGTTGTAGTAGAGGGCGAGAATGTTGTCGCGGTCGGTGGAGACGTTGGCGTCCGAATAAGGCTGGCCTTCGGTGGATTCGATTGAGGACATCAGGGTCTTTGCATCGAATGCCTTATTGCCTTCGATGCTCAACGATTCGACGACGGTCTGTTGCCCTTCCTCGATGGTAAAGCGCACGAACAGGTCGCCGGGGCGCCCGGCATAATTTTCCAGCACCTCGGCATGAACCTTCACGGCCTGAAAGCCGTTGGAAATATAAAGTGCCTGGATGGTTTCCTCGTCGGAGCGCAGCAGGCGCGCGCTGAATCGTCCCGGGATCAGAAAAGATTCAGGGAGAAGGGTCACGCGGCTGCGCAAGACCTCATCGCGAAAATAGTGATTGCCGGTGAAAGCGATTCCTTCCAGACGGCGGTGCTCGCCGCGCTGCACGGTGTAGGTAATTACGCGGCCGCCTTTAGGGTCTTCGCGTGATTCGAACTGTACATCGGAATCAAAATATCCCTTGCGCTCGAAGTAATCGCGCAAGTTGCGGCGTCCCTCCTGCAAAAGATCTTCGTCGATGGCGCCTTCCTCGTAAATAGGAATGATTCTCTGCAGATCTTTTTTGGAAATTTTGGCGCCGGTAACCACCACGCGCACAGGCGGGCCGGAAACGATATCCAGCACGATGGGTAGCCGGTTGGCGGCCGCGTCGTAATCGCCGCGATGCACGATCACGCGCGCGCCCAGCAGGCCGCGCTTGAATAACAGCTTGCGGAGCCGCTCTGTGGCGTTGTCCAGACGCGCAAAGGTCACGGATTGCCCGGTCTTGAGCTTGGAACGTCGCAGCAACTCCAGCGCGGGATAGAGCGTGGGGTTGTGCACCTCGACGTTGCCAATCTTGGCGCGGGGTCCAGGAATGACGTGCACGGCGACGTCAAGCTGCCGCGTGGCGGGATAGGGAGTTAGCACGGGATGCAGCGCCGGCACATAAAAGCCGTCGTTGCGCAGCACTTCGCCGAGGCGCACCAGCCCGGCTTCCAACTGACTCTGCTGAAACGGCTCGCCCAGGCCCAACCGCAATGCACTCGCTGCTTGCTGCGACGTGGGCGGTTCGTTGAGTCCGTCCACGCGGACTATGTTGATGAACAGGTTCCCACGTACGATAAAATCAAGGCGCACGCCGCCCTCGACTTCCGTGGCTTCCACGCGAATATCGGAAAACTCCCCGGTTTGATAGAGCTGCCGCAAGCTTTCACGAACGAGGTCGGAATCGAACGGCTGGCCGGGCTTAACAGGAAGAGTGGCAAGATTTTCTTCGATCACGCTGGCGGACTCACTCACCAGACGAACTGCCACGATGCGCTCGCCTGCCTGCGGCGCCTGCCCCAGCGCATGCGGTACCGCAACGCCGAGAAAAAAAAGAATGGCCAGCCACCATGAGCCGGCCTGTCGTAGAGAATACATAGTCGCTAAAAACGAATGAAGGTTAACACAGCCGCATTGGCAGCTCTGTCCGGAAAGGGGCTATTATTATCCCCGAATGGAACCGCACCTTTACGAAAAATATTCCCGCCAGGTTCTATTCGCCCCACTAGGCCTGGAAGGCCAGGAACGGCTGATGGCATCGAGCGCCGTGCTGGTGGGCTGCGGAGCGATGGGCACGACCGTGGCCAGCCTGCTGGTGCGCGCGGGAATAGGGCGGCTGAGGATTATTGACCGTGATTTTGTGGAGCCATCCAACCTCCAGCGCCAGACTCTGTTTGAGGAATCCGACGCGCGAGAAGCGCTGCCCAAGGCTGTGGCCGCGGAGCGCCGTCTGCGCGCGGCAAATTCCAGCGTGACCGTGGAGGGCGTGGTCGCCGACCTCACTCCCGCCAACGCCGATAAGATGCTGGCGGGCTTCCCGTTGATGCTCGACGGCACGGATAATTTTGAGACGCGCTTCTTGCTAAACGATGCAGCAGTGAAATTCGGAGTGCCGTGGATTTACGCTGCCGCCGTGGCCAGCTACGGGTTGACGATGACGGTGCTCCCAGGGCAGTCTGCGTGCCTGGCCTGCTTGCTGGAGGGCTCCGGCACGCAGAATGCTTCGATCACGAATAACAACACCGTCACGCCGGGCATGGAAGAAACCTGCGACACCGTTGGCGTGCTGAATGCAATCGTCGGCGTTATCGGGTCGATCCAGGCAGCCGAGGCCATCAAGATCCTTTCCGGCCGCGAGGGAGCTCTGCATCGACGACTGATTTCATGCGACGTCTGGAGCGGCCGCTTTCAATCAATTCGCGTAGCGCGTAATCCTGATTGTGGAGTGTGTGCACACCGGGAATTTGCGTGGCTCGAGGGCGAGCAGCAACCGCAGGTGACCATGTGCGGGCGCAATTCCGTGCAGATTCACGAACGGCGCAGAGCGCTGGACCTTGGCGAACTGGGGCGCAGGCTCGCGCCCGCCGTGGCCGAAGTTCATGCCAACGCTTTCCTGCTGCGGTTTGCCGTGCCGCCTTACGAAATGACGGTGTTCGCCGACGGCCGCGCGGTGATCAAAGGAACACGCGACCCCGCGCTGGCGCGCTCACTCTACGCCCGGTATATCGGGGCCTGATTTTTTTTGATCGCATGAATCATACTGCCGCGTGAATTATTTGGGCGCGTGAACCATCTCTCCGTGGAGGCTACCCGATGCGTTCCTTTCTGCAGGCCGCAGTCATTTGTACCTCGCTGTTTTTATCCTGCGCCGCCGCCGCGCAGAGCGCGGAACCCGGCGCACATATCGCCGAATTGCGCGGCAAGCTTGGCCGCGAATTGAACCGGATCGCAGCCTCGTTCGATGGCGCGATCGGGTTGGCGGTGAAGGACTTCACCAGCGGCGACGTGTTGGCCATCAACGCGGATATGATTTTCCCGCAGGCCAGCTCCATCAAAGTTGCCGTGCTGATCGAGCTGCTACGCCAGGATCAGGCGGCAATTCTCAAGCTCAGTGAGCGGGTGGAGGTTCGCAAGACGCAGTTTGTCGGGGGCAGCGGAGTCTTGCAGAGCTTCGGCGATGGCGAGTCTTCGCTCTCGCTGCACGATCTGGCCGTCCTGATGATCGTGCTGTCGGACAATTCCGCCACCAATATCCTCATCGACCGCGTCGGGCGGGCCAGGGTCAACGAGAATATGGCCAGCCTGCATCTTCCGCAGACGCGCCTGGAGCGCCGCATGATCGATCTCGACGCGGAACGCCTAGGTAAGGAGAATCTTTCCACGCCTCGCGAGATGATCGCGCTTTATGATTTGCTTTTTCACGGAAAGGCGCTCGACGGAAAACATACCGCCATCGCTCTGGAAATCCTGAAGACTCCGAAAGACCCCGCCACTCCACTGGGCAAAGGTCTGCCATCAGGCGTACTGATCGCGGATAAACACGGCGTGCTGGACGGCGTGCGCGCGAATTCCGGAATTGTGCTGCTGGACGGCCGCCCCTATGCCATCAGCGTGATGACGGCTTACGCGGCCGATGGCGACGACGCCGAGAGAACCATCAGCGAAATCTCGCGGCGTGTTTACAGCTATTTTGAGCGGCAGGCGCACTCCAACGCTCACGGCGTGCGCGTGCCTTAGGCCCTCAAATGGACTCGCGGTTATTGTTTAGTGGACGTTTTAGGGTGTGATCCTTGCGCGGTAGGGGAGGTGGGGCAACTATACCCGGCCCATTCCGCATTGATTTTTTCGCGGATCGAAGTAAATAGTTTTCTGCCGGCTACAAAGAAGCTCATCCGCATAGGCAGATAGACACCTTCGCGAAGGCGTGTCTGCTCAAAATAAAGATCGGCATGGTCGATATTCGCGAGCAGGCCCCAGAACACTCGCGTGCGCTCGGTGAGCCGCGCTTCCACCTTCACAATATCGTAGTCGTTTTCGTCCACCCAGATTTTGCCGGCCAGCCTGTTGAGCAGGTAATCCGGACGGCGGCGAATGGGGAGGTCGCGGCTCTTCGGAGAAAACTGCATGACCACCATCGGCCGCCCGCCAATCACATCGCGCCCGGTTACTTCGCCACGATAGCGCTCGAACAGCTCGGCATCGAGTGGCACGCGATACTGCTCGGTGTTGTCCGGCCTGTTCGAAACCTGCTGATCGACAAATCTGCGGCGTTTCTCTTTTTCTTCAGCCAGATCGGCCCCCGCCAGCGGCCGTCCGTTTTTTTCCACCCACGCCGTGTACGATGCGCCTTCCAGCGGCCCTACCGTGTAACGGCGCACCTCATGTTCGCGCACGACCCCTCTGTCGTCGTATTTGTCGATCACGCGTTGTTGCGTATATTGGCACGCGCTTGATGTGCGGTGCGCTTCTGGGTTTTTTGCCCGCTCGATAATTCTGCGCACGACCTCATCGGCTTTGGGCAGCGGGACAGGGTCGCCTGCGGAAGCAACGACGGCGCGGCAAAGAATAAATACGAGTAGGGCGGCTCGCGTAAAATCTATGGCCGCGCCACGACCACTGGGCGAACTGGTGCCTGAGGAAAGCAATCGAATCGTGTCCGGCATTCGCGTCGGGTGGAGCGCTCGGGTCGTGTCGGGCGTTCGCGTCATGTCCGGCGGTCTCATATTCAGCTTCCCAACTTCCCACTCCCACAGTAACGATACACGCGGCGCCCGGGCCGCCTTGCTCCCATTGTCGGCGGCCGCTATTTCTTAGATGCCGGCTCGACGTGTAGCGGAGCGGCTGAGCGCACGGTCGAGGTTTTCGCGGAGGTTCATCAGGCTCAGGAAACCGGTCAGGATCCGAGCCTTCAGTTCATCCTGCAGGCGCAGGCCGCTGGTGGAAATACGCGAAAGCCGTTCGCCGCGGTCGCAGATGTAGCGGATGATTTCCTGATATCGCTCGGGGGTTTCCTCGCCCGTGACCGTCTCGCGGCGCATGGCGTCGCAGGTCTGCTCCAGCCGGACCAGGAAATGCAGAACACAAACTGCCTCAGTTTCCAAGGGTTCGGGCACCCCGGTTTTGCAGCCGGCAATCTGGCAGCTCAGTTCCATGGCAAAGCGGCGACTCAAGCCTCTGTGGCGAGATTAGATACCACGGTTAGGCACGCCGCGTCACGCCCGCACTGCAACCACTGCTCAAGGCGTTAACGCGGCGGTGAGGGAGCGCCTTGCAGGTCCTGAATCACAAATCGCAACAGCGCCTCAAGCAGGGCCGTGCGCGGGAAGTGATTTTTGTCCACCAGCTTCAGAATTTCCGCGTCCTTTACGAATTCAAAGGGCAGTGCCACGGCAAAATGGTCTGCGCGAACCGTTCCCAAATAGCGCCCCCCCGGTACGATGGCGTCGTCCTTGATCACCTGGCTGTCGTGCTGCACATCATAAATATTAAGCAGCTGCCAGTTTTCCAGGAGCATTTTCGAAGTGGCGCCCTGATCCGCAACCGCCGCGAGCGAATAGCTGGGAACCACAGGATCGGGATGCGCGGCGAGAAAGGCCCGGCGTTCGTCGCGCCGCAAACTGCGGAATGCGGAGGTGAGATCGCCCTCGCATTGTCCGAAGTGGAACAAGCGAATCCAGCGCTCCGCCGAGCCGGGAAGTTCGTCGGCAATAGGCGATCCGCCCACCGCGCCTGCGACGGTGATGAATGCCGCCACTTTGGTAGCTGCTTGCGGGTCGTTAACAAGCCCTACTTGAATGTCGGGCGCGCCTTTGCTGTAACCCAACAGGATAAATTTCCGAGGGTCATTCCTGCTCTGCTCTTTTAAATACCGGGCAATGAGCTCGCCGTTTGATTCGCTGGACTCATTGGGCACCGGCAGCACCTCCGCCGAGAGACCAAACTTTTCGCGCAGGTAAGCAATTCCCTCGTGATAGGCCGGCGTGGCTGACGCGCAAGAACTCAGCACGCCTGGCACGATCAAAAGGCGGTAGGTGTTGGGAATGGCGCCCAGCGTAGCGGCTTGCCCGCTGGCATCCGTAAGATATTGCGAGCACGGGCCCCACTGCCCTGGGTCGGGATGTTCCTGCTGCAGCACGGTGCAGAACAGGTCCGCAAAACCGGCGCTGCGATCCATGCTAGATCCCGCGAGCTTGAGTATCAGCACCTGGCCATCGGAGTGGAAGGATGCCCCTGAAGCGGTTTCTGCTTCTTTCACTGCTTGCGCAGGCTTGATGTAGGTAAGGGTCGAGACTGTCCCCGTCTGCCGCAAACTATCGCGGATATAATCGCGCTCCAGATCCACGGCGGGATCGATCTTGTGGGTCACGCCATCATCACGTTTGTCTCGATCAAATCCAATATCATGCGTGGCTGCGCCCACCCAAACGGCCTGCCCTTCCACGGCGAAAGGCGCCTTCCAGAGCCGTAAATGATGCCGTGAAGAAACCACCTGAAACGGCTCGGCGTGCGCGTAGCCGAAATCCTGCGGGCGGCCAAACAGGTATAGCTCGCTCATGGGGAGTTGTACGTAGGCTTGCTTCGAAATCGTCGCCAGGATGGCGTGCAGAACGGCGTCCTTCTGCGTGCGGTCCACTGTTACCCAGCCCCCCGAATCAAATGCCTGCCGTACTTTTTCTTCTGACCCGAGGATTATGAAGTTAACCATGTCGCCGAGGTTTCCGTCTTTGTCGGTGACGCGCCGCGGGATTTTCTGGAACAGGTCAGCGGTAAGGCCCGGTATCTGCTGCGCGGTGATGGAGCGGCCGGGTGCCATGGCAACGGCACCGGATGCGGCGCTTCCCTCCCGCGAGAGAACTTCTATCTTGACGCTGTATTTCCCCTCGGCGTCTTCGATGGGCTGCAGGTTGAGGCCCACAAACAGACGGCCGCTTTGGGTGGCTCGCAACTCGCGCTTCGCGCCTACCAGAAATAGCTGCGCCCCGTCGTTCGAACCAATGCGCGCGACGAGCGCCGCGCGGCCTGCTTCGTTGAGCGGAAGTTGCCGCAACAGATCCCGCCAGCCCCGCGCGTGACCCTCGGGACCGTTGCCTTCGGTTGCATCCGGAAGTTGCATCGTTCCGGAACCGCTGATCAGCACTAAATCTCCAGGGGCGAGATCGATCCCGGTATCGAGCCAGTGTTGGTTCCCCGATAGTTCGAGCTGGGCGGATTTTCGGCCTGAAGGGCGCTTGGCCGTTGCCGTGTTCTTCTGATTTTTTTGCCCCGCTATGGAGGTGCGTGGAGCGTCAAAGCTCGTAGCGCCATTCTGCGGCGTCGCTGCCGGAGAAATACAGAGCGCGACGATTCCGATCAAGAGGCCGGCGCGCAAGTATGGCTTGCTGTACAAAACGGCTACTCCCGTGAAACTTTGCTGCTACCGCATAAGCACAATAATTATACGCCTTCCACGGAAGGTGGCGCCTGCCGGCAGCTATTCTGTTAGATGCGTCTCTGAACACCTTGACATGTCCGGACAACCGGGAGAGCATCCGCGCTGTTGTAAAGGCAGGGCCCTCGCTCGATCGTAGCCCAAGGCGCGTCGGGGAAGCGCACCGGGGAATTCGACTCCCCGGCCAAGACGCTCGACGAGATGAGACTGGATCGCACGCTTGGCGAATCCCAGTCACTCTATTTTCCTCAGGAGGCGCACCCATGCTCAAAGAATTTAAAGAATTCGTTATGCGCGGCAATGTCCTGGACCTGGCTGTCGGGATCGTCATCGGCGCCGCGTTTGGCAAGATTATTGCTTCGTTCGTCGAGGACATCCTAATGCCGCCAATCGGAATGCTGCTGGGTAAGGTGGATTTCTCCAATTTATTTGTCAGCTTGAGGGGCGTGCATTACGACACGCTGGCCGCGGCAAAGGCGGCAGGCGCGCCTACTGTGAACTACGGCATATTTTTCAACAACGTTTTCAACTTTCTGATTGTGGCTTTTGCGATCTTTCTGGTAATCCGCTCGGCCAACCGGATGAAACGTCAAGCTCCGGCGACTGCGGCCACTAAGCCGTGTCCCTTCTGCCTGTCGACGATTCCGCTGCAAGCGACGAAGTGCGCGCACTGCACGTCGGCGGTGTAAGCCGCACTCCGACAGAGCCGAAGAAGCGCACCCCTTGCCAACACCGCAAAGGATGCGCTTCCCAAACTTGAGCCTCTTTCCACAAGCTGATTCACCCGCCCCGCGGAAAAAACCACACACGTAAACACGACGTGTGGGGCATCCAGATTAATCTCTTCGTACGTGGATCAAAGCTTTGTTTTCCGCTGGTGGAGGGACTCCCAGGCTTCACCGGTGGCCTGTATCTGTGCTAGTCTTACCAGGCAAGAGCAACCCCTTTGCTCCTGCTAGATTCCTGAACGAGGCCATCCTATGTCCGGGCATTCAAAGTGGGCCACAATCAAGCATAAGAAGGCGGCCACCGACGCCAAGCGTGGGCGCGCCTTCACCAAGCTGATCCGTGAAATTTCCATCTCCGCGCGCGTAGGTGGGGCCGATCCCATCACCAATCCGCGCCTGCGAACGGCCATTCTTGCGGCGAAAAATCTGAACATGCCGGGGGATAATATTGACCGCGCGATCCTGCGCGGCACCGGTCAGCTGGAAGGCGAGCAGTATGAGGAAGTAACCTTCGAGGGATATGGGCCGGGCGGTGTGGGCATGCTGGTGCAAGTGGTGACCTCGAACCGCAATCGCGTGGTGAGCGAGATGCGCCATCTGATGCACAAGAATGGCGGGAGCCTGGCCGAGGCGGGAAGCGTGGCCTGGCAGTTCCATCGCAAGGGCGACATCGTGGTGGGAAAAGAAGCGGCGGACGAAGAAAAAATGATGGCCATCGTGCTCGATGCCGGAGCTGAGGATCTGCGCGACGACGGCTCGGCGTGGGAAGTGGTGACGCCGCCCGAAGCGTTTGAACCGGTGCGCGATGCGTTGATGAAGGGTGGCGTGACGCCCAGTTCGGCGGAAATTTCCATGGTGCCGCAAAATTATGTGAAGCTCACGGGGTCCGAGGCGTCACAGATGGTGCGGCTGGTGGAAGCGCTGGAAGAGCATGACGACGTGCAGCACGTCTATGCCAACTTTGACATCGACGAGAAAGAGATTCAGGCCGCGGTCAGCGCCAGCTAGCGCGGGCCGGTGCGGCGGGCTGGTGGCGCGGTTTTGTGGTCCGGCATGTGTCCCAAGGGTCACTTATTTCTCCACTCGCACGGGCGTACACTCCTTCCATGAGCCTTCTTCCTGCTAAACCGAAGCTAGCCGCCAAAACTGCAATGCTGCGAGTATTGGGAATCGACCCAGCCTCCGCTGGGGCTACCGGTTTTGCGGTGATTGAAACCGATGGGCGCGAGTGCCGCGCTTTACGTTACGGGGCGTGGCGGCCTGCCCGTGGCGCTTCGATCGCGCGGCGACTGCGCGATGTTCACGAGTTGGTAGCGGGACTGGTGGCGGAGTTTGCGCCGGGAGCGGTGGCGGTGGAGTCGGTGTTTACCGCGCTGAACATGCGTACGGCGTTGCAGCTTTCCGAAGTGCGCGGCGTGGTGCTGCTGGCTGCCGCGGAGGGCGACATCCCGGTGGAAAGTTATTCGCCGCGTGAAGTGAAGGCCAGCCTTACCGGGTACGGCCAGGCGAGCAAGGCGCAAATGCAGGATATGGTGCGGTCGCACCTGAGCCTGCCGGGGCGACCGGAGCCGTCCGATGCCGCCGATGCTATCGCTATCGCGCTGTGCCACATTCATGCATTGCGGGCGCAAGCGCGCGTGACTGGGGCGGTGCGTAACTCGACGCAAGATCTTCAGCAAGGAGTTTCTTCAGGGAAGTTCCGGCCCGGCCGCCCGGGCGGGCGTGCAGGGATTTCGTCGGCGCCAGCAGCCGTGGTGCAGGCAACTACCTTTAGCAGGCTGGGAGCCAGTGCGGGCGGTGTGCGCATCCCGGTTTCCAGATTGACTCAGCGCGCGATCGCGAAACCTGGAATTCCAAAACACGGTATCCACAAGCAATGATCCAGTTACATCGTAGATTCTCGATTCTGTGCTTCGCTGCGCTGGCGATTTTTTTTGCGGTCCAGGGTTGGGGCGCGACGCGCGCGGGTGCAGAACGAGGAGCCGCCGAGGAAAGCGGCGCGGTCCTCAGTTTCCGGAAAGTTTTTAAATCCAGCACGCCGGAATTCACGGAGATCCGCATTCGCCAGAGCGGCTCGTGCACCTACGACCTGCGCTCGCTGGCCGACGAGGCCGATCCGCAGCCGCTCGAAGTGAGCACCACGCTGCGCGAAAAAATGTTTGCGCTGGCCGCCGAGCTGCATAATTTCCGTGGCGCGGACCTGGACATCAAACGGCGCATCGCCAACCTTGGGGAAAAAACTTTTCGTTACGAGCACGGAAGTGAAGCCCACGAAGTGCAGTTCAACTACACGGTGAACACAGCGGCGAATCAGCTTCTGCGCATTTTCGAGGGGCTGGCGCGGCAGCAAGACCTGATGAACACGCTGACGCGACGCATGAAGTACGACCGGCTGGGCGTGAACGACGCTCTCACGCAACTGGACACCGATTTCAAGCGCCGCTTGCTGCCCGAGCCGGAAGCGCTGCTGCCGATGCTGGAACGCATTGCCAACGACACGCGCTTCGTGGACATCGCGCGCCAGCGCGCGCGCGCCCTCGTTGAAGCCATCCGCCACCCGAAGTAGCCGCTAAATCATCGCTTGGTTGACTGGCAGCCAGCCGGCTATTGCTTGCGCAGGTCGCTGAACGCCGGGCTGGTTTTGAATCTTTCGGGAAAATTCTCCACGTAATCTTCCAGCGGCGGACAGATCAGGTGGCGGTGGACGAAGTTGTAGTGAAATCTCTTCATCTCCTCTTGCGCTTTCTCCACCGGCCAGCCCTCTTCGGCCATGCGGTAGACGGCAATCATAGCGCCGGTGCGATCGTCGCCGACACGACAGTGGACGAAAACTTTTTTACCGGGATTCATCCGCAGTAGCTGCAAAAACTCCGCAAACACCTCGTCACGCGGCTTCAAGCAGAACCAGGGCATGGGTACGTATTCCATACCCAGTTCGGTGACTATTTTGCGCTCGTTGTCCCGCGAGCCGCGCTGGTCGACGATGATCTGGACGCCCTGAGCCGCCAGCAGACGGAAGCCTTCCTTGGAAGGCTGACCGCCACGGTAGAGGCGCTCGGAGATCTCGCCGAAGTCCGGCACGTTCTTGCGCAACGACTCGTCGAGTTTAATGGTCGACCCCGGTGGTGTAGGCGGCGGTTCATGAGGCTGAGTCGCCGGCTGCTGGGGCGGAGCGGCCGGCTCTTGCGCAGGTGGTGCCGGTTCTTGCGCCGGCGGTGGCGGCTCTTGCGGTGCTGGTGCAGGCTCCTGGGCTGGCGGAGGTGCATCTTGCGGCGGAGGTGGCGGGTCTTGGAATAAAGCGGCCGTGGGCCGGAGCGCTCCCTTTGCCGGGACGAGCACGATCACCAGTAATAGTCCGAAGAGAATCGCCGTCGCGGCGTGGTAACCGGTGCGCTGTTTCGTGCGTCTTCGAACCCGCAGTTTCGATTTAGCCATTTTTATACCTATCTCCCCTCCTTTTAGGATGTCACGAGACGACTTTCGGTTAGTGCGAGACCGCTTGGGGCGGTCCGAATAACCCTTGACCACGGCCCCCCGCAGAGAGACGATGAGTTTGCACCTTACCCAGTGAGATTGCACGCAACCATTGCACGCAACCCTCGTGGTGGGCGTACCATCTATACCAGGTAGTTTCAGCATAGGTGTTCCGCAGGAGCTAGCTATGACCCGCCCTAAATTTCTTGTCTTTTTTTCTGCAGTCGCTTTTTTATTGGCAGCAACGCTCTTGGCGCCCGCCACGCGGGCCGGTGAGTATAGTCACGCGCGCGTAGTGCGTCTGAGCCTCATAGAAGGCGAGGTGCAGGTTTCGGCTGCGGACCAGCCAGGCTGGCAGAAGGCCGTGGTGAACCTGCCTGTGCGCGAAGGAATGACCCTGGCTACCGGGCAGGGCCGCGCCGAAGTCGAATTTGAAAATGGCACCACGGCGCGCATCGCCGACAACAGCGTGCTGAATTTCGTGGAGCTGGCACTGGCTGACGGCTCGAAGGTCACGCGGCTGACCCTGACGCAGGGCACGGCCACGCTGTATGCGAGTCGCGGCCATCACGACACACTCGAGGTACAAGGCGGCAAGCTGCAGATCGCAACGCGCGATAATTCGCGCTTCCGCATCGATGTTTTTCAGGACGGCTCATCCGTGAGCGTTCTGAAGGGCAATGTGGAAGTGACCGCGGCCGGCCGCACCGAGCGCCTCAACAAAAACCAGACGCTGGCGCTGCGCAACGACGCACCCGACCAACTCGCACGCGAGCATAATCCTCCCGGCGATACTTGGGACCGCTGGGTTTCGGGTCGCGAAGAGGCGCTGAATGTGGGACGCGCCGACTCCATGCAGTACGTCTCGCCGCGGGTTTCCGACGGACTTTCCGACCTTTCTTACTATGGGTCCTGGTACAACTACGGCAGCCTCGGAAATTGCTGGCGTCCGTATGGCGTTTCCATGGGATGGTCGCCGTTCTACAACGGCGGCTGGTCCTTTATGCCCGGATTTGGTCTCACCTGGGTGAGCACAGAGCCTTGGGGGTGGATGCCCTATCACTACGGGAGCTGGGCTTTCTCAGGCACGCAAGGCTGGCTGTGGGTTCCGGGACAGTTCGGAAGCTGGAATCCGGGCGGCGTGCACTGGTATCGCGGGCCGGGTGTGGTGGGTTGGGTGCCGAACTCGCCGAACGATCGTAGCGGAGCGCCGCCCCAAAATCTTGCTCATGGTGTGATCAGCAACACGGCCGCTGGACTTGCAAGCGGTCTGCCGAACCGCCGCGGAGCGTTGAGCAGCGGAGCCGCCGCGCAACTGGTGGCCGACCCGCGCACGGACGAAGCGATGTTGCGCACCGTGCAACAGGTCAAGGCGGCGCAGATGAGTCGCATAACCACCGTTGGTGCGCGCGGCGGAGCGAGCGCCTCATCGCCATCAGTGGCTTCCTCGGCGGTTGCGGTTACAAATACAGTCGACCGGAACCCTGCGGCGCGAGCCGAAGCCGCTGTGCCGCAAACGATTGCGGCTCCCCGGCCGATGGCCGCGCGCGCGAATACGAGCACTCCTGCGCATGTCTTCATCATGCCCCCAGCAGCGGCAACGGCGCATCAGAACGGATCATCGCGCGGGGGCAATTCCTCCTCGCCGTCCTACAGCCCGAGCATGCCTTCGCCGCGGGCGTCAAGTCCATCGCCAGCATCGCGCCCCGCGCCCACGCAGCGCTCGACTCCGCACCCGTAATAGCTGCCGGTCTTTTTTGAATCGGCAAACATGCCCGGACGGGCACGGCATGCCGTGCCCCTACCAACCAGGATTCCTGAATGGCGTGCCCCTACGTAGCGTATCGCTATGCAACTATGATTCCTGAGTAGCCGACCACTTCGCTTTTATCTCCAGACACGTCGCCGGAAGTGGCGTAGCGAACCACCTCAGCTTTTGTCGCGCCCAGCCGTTTCGCAGCGGTCAACATGGTCACTGCGGGACCGTAACCGCACATGGTGATTCCCTCCCGGCGCACAACCTCGTACAGACCCACCGCGTCCAGCGCCAGGATTTTGTCGATAGCTCGCTGGTCTTTTTTGCGCGTCACGTCGTCGGCCTCGTAGTGATTCATATCCGAGCTGGCCACGATCAGCACGGGATCGGGCTGCGCGGCGACGGCTTCGGCAATGCCTTCTCCCAGCGTCTCGAACTGCGCGAGGCGGTCGGTTCCCAGGGCGATGGGCACGAACGTGAAGTTACCGGCCAGCCGCTGAAGAAATGGCAACTGCACTTCGAGGGCGTGTTCGACGCGGTGTTCCGTGGAATCTTCGCGCAATTCGGGGCACGCGCCTTTCAACGCCACGGCTAGCTGGCTGTCAATTTGCACGTCGCCCAGGGGCGTGCGCCACGCGCCTTCAGAGACGATGGCCAGTGGCTCGCCTACGCGATAATGTTGCGGGCAGAGCAGGATGAATTTTGCGGGAAGCGCGATGCGCGCGAACACCGCGCCGGCAACAGCGCCGGAATATTTATATCCCGCATGGGGCACCAGGCAGCCGCGCGCACGGACTCGATCGACTGCAGGTGAAACTTCAATAAAAGTTTCCAACTGTTCGAGGAGTTGTTGCGGTTGGGCAGGATAAAAGCGGCCGGCGACGGCGGGCTGGCGAATCATTTGGATTCCTAGCTCAGGAATTCCTCGCTGAAAATTCTTCGCTGGAAAGGCCCTATTGAGACTTGGAGGGCTTGCCCTTGATGTTCACGGCAACGTCCGATCCCGGCTCGGTGACGATAGTTACTTTGTCCCCATACTGATAGCCGCCCTGGTCGATGATCTGGCGCATTTTGTCTTGCATCTTGGGAGAGTACTGGAAGGTGCGCACGAGTTTATCGTTGTCAACGCTCTGCAGCATAATCGCGACGCCGGTAGCGGAGAGCACCGAGCCCTTGAATTTTTCGAACTTGTGCTTGGGCTGCTTCACGATGATGGGCGCGGTGGTTTGCACTTGTGCGTGGGCCGGAGCCGGCACAGCGGCGGCGATCAGCGCGGCAGCCAGAACGAGCGTGCAGTTATTCTTTGTCATCATTTATTCTTCGCCGTTTATTCGACGTTATTCGTCATCTATTCGTCGTCTATTCGTCATCGAGGCTGATTTTCAAAGATTTCAGAAATTTGATGTCTTGGGCGGTCATGCGGCTTTTTTCGTCTTCGCCGTCGTCCTCGATAATTTCGTCGTCGACGCGCACGCGCAGAGAATCCAAAAAGCGCAGATCTTGGGAGGTCATGCGCACGGGCTTGGATTCGCGCGGGGCCAGACCGATGGTGGCATCGAGCTTCAGCACAATGTCGTAGCCTGCGGTGCGCACCTCGGCGATGGCTCGGGCGATGCGGTCGGAATCGGAGACCGCCTCGTTGATGGCACGGCCGAGCTCTCTCAGTAAGCCTTTGAGATTGTCATCTAGTTGCACGGAATATCCTCCCGCACACCTTCGGCGATTATACACTTTCGCGGGGCAGGGCAAGCATCCCTAGCGCCAACTCGACAATATGGGGGGCGGGTGTTTTTGGGTGGCTGAGATTGCCGGATCGGACTGGGGGCGTCAGGCTGCCGGCGATCTATATTAGAATGGGAAGAGTGAAACACAGCGGCGGCAGAAGTCACAGCGAAGAGCAAGAAACGGCACCAACAGTAGAGATTGAATAAAGAGATCGAAGAAGAGGAAGAGAGATTGTGGGGTTCCGTACCGTTGTCGCCCTTTATCGTGCGGCGCGCGTTTTTCTGGTCACCATTTGGCGCGTGGTGCGACAGATTTTCCATGAGACTGCCGGGGCGATTTTTTTCCTGTTCACGGTGGGCGGGGGCGTAGCCTCGTGGCGTGAATGGCGGCACGCTTCGGCGGCGTGGGTGGTCATGCTGTGCCTGCTGTTTACCGCGATGATGGCGGCCTTTTCCGTCACATCTTTCCGCGACGCCGGACGAGTGCGCTAGGACATTGAGATGGCTGACTCCAGCTCTGTAGAAAAATCGCAAACGCCAACCACGGAGCGCCAGGCGCAGTTCACCACGCTTTCCGGCATTCCGCTGGAGCGCGTCTATACCGGGGAAAATCTCCGCGGTGTAGATGCCGATGCCGACATCGGGTATCCCGGCGAGTATCCTTTCACGCGCGGTGTCTATCCCACGCTCTATCGCGGCCGGCTATGGACCATGCGGCAGTACGCCGGTTTTGGATCGGCCGCCGAATCGAATCGCCGCTATCGCTACTTGCTGGCGCAGGGGCAGACGGGAATTTCCGTAGCGTTCGATCTACCCACGCAAATCGGGTTGGAGAGCGACCACGCGCTGGCCCGCGGAGAAGTGGGCAAAGTCGGCGTGCACATCGACTCGCTCGAGGATATGGAAACGCTTTTTGACGGCATCCCGCTCGACAAAGTTTCCACTTCGATGACCATCAACGCCACCGCGGCCATCCTGCTGGCGCTGTATGTGGCCGTGGCAAAAAAACAGGGCGTGAGCCTGGCCACGCTGTCCGGGACGGTGCAGAACGATATTCTGAAAGAATATATTGCGCGCGGGACGTACATCTACCCGGTGGCTCCGGCGATGCGCATCGTTACCGACATCTTCGCGTGGTGTGGCACCGAACTGCCCAACTGGAACACCATTTCGATTTCGGGCTACCACATCCGCGAAGCAGGGTCGACGGCGGATCAGGAAGTGGCCTTCACGCTCTCGAACGGTATCAGCTACATCCAGGCGGCGCTCGATGCGGGACTTGCCGTGGACGATTTTGCGCCGCAGGTATCGTTTTTCTTCAACGCGCATAACGATCTGCTGGAAGAGATTTCGAAATATCGCGCGGCGCGACGGCTGTGGGCGCGCATCATGCGCGAGCGCTTCGGCGCGCGCGATCCCCGCTCGTGGATGCTGCGTTTTCATGCGCAGACCGCGGGGTCTTCACTCACCGCGCAGCAGCCGGAGAACAACATTGTGCGCGTGGCGGTGCAAGCGCTGGCGGCGGTGCTGGGCGGGTGCCAGTCTTTACACTGCAACGGAATGGACGAGGCTTTGGCGCTGCCTACTGAAAATGCCGCGTTGGTGGCGCTGCGCACGCAGCAAGTGATCGCGCACGAGAGCGGCGCCGCAAATACCACGGACCCAGTAGGAGGATCGTACGCGATTGAAGCGCTGACCGGGGAGATCGAGCGGCACGCGCAGGAATACATCGAAAAAATTGACGCGCTGGGCGGGATGCTGCGAGCGATTGAAATGGGCTACGTGCAGGGAGAAATTCAGAAAGCCGCCTACGAATATCAGAAAGCGGTGGAGCGCGGGGAACGGATCGTGGTGGGAGTGAACCGCTTTCAGAGCGAGGATGAGCGTCCCATCCCGCTGCTGCGTGTGGACCCGGAAATCGAGCGGACCCAGGTGGCGCGTCTGGAGGCGTTGCGGGCCCGGCGCGATGCCCCGCGCGTTGCCGCCGCTCTGGCCGAAGTACAGCGCCGCGCCGGCACGCGCGAGAATCTGATGCCCGCGATTCTTTCCGCAGTCGAGGCGCTGGCCACGGTGGGCGAAATCGCCGACGCGATGCGACGCGTGTTTGGAGAGTACGAAGAATCGGTGGTGGTCTAGCAGTGCGGCGTATTATTTCAAGAAATCCTGGGATGCGGCTTATTGTGTGGATATCTGGCGCCGTCATTCCGGGTGCAGTGAGGAATCTGTCTTCTTGAAACGCGAGCAGGAGCCCCGCCGCCGGGTAAAAACCGCCGCTGACGCCGTTAACTTTATCGACGCCGCCGGGTTCTGCTTGCTTTTCCCGATCAAAAACGTTGCGCTGCCCTCGCTATATTTCGCGGTGACCGGACGCGTTCCTATCCAGTGGGACGTCGCTGTCGATAAGCTCTGGAAATGGAAAGACGACCTTCCGCGGCGGCGGCGGGCATTTTATTCGAAATATTTTAAAAAGCGCGGAACGTTTATTTCGCTGGAGACGCTACCGTATTTTCTTGCCATGGAAGGCGCGGCGCTGGAGCCGCAAGGCGCTGCACGGCTTTACGCGGCGGGTCGTATTACCGATGATGCGCGCACAATTTGGGAAGCGCTTGAAAATCATGGCGCGCTGGCTACACTCGAATTGCGCCATGTGTGCAAAATGGAGACGGTTGCCAGCAACAAGCGGTATAAGCGAGCCATGCTGGAATTGTCGCGCGATTTAATCGTCGTCCACTCGGGCGCGGAGCAGGAAACCGGCGCGTGGGCGTCTTCGCGCTTCGACCTGACCGTGCGAGCATTTCCGAAAGAAGCGGCGGCAGCGCGGCGCATCTCATGCGAAGCTGCGCGCGCAACACTGGCCAAGAAATATCTGGCCGGGCAGCCGGGAACGGCGCCGTTAGCTCTAGCGAGGCTTTTTGGATGGACGAAGGCAGAGGCCGTCGCAGCGATGCGCTAGCGGCGGTGGTCATTTATTTTGAAACGCGCGGTGGGGAAACGATGAGGACTTGGTGAAGTCACGGCTAAAGTTACAGGAAAAGTTAGGGGGCAATCCCAGATGCGCATAATTCTGGCGTCGGCCTCGCCGCGGCGCGCGCAGATCCTGCGCGATGCTGGAATCGAATTCGAGGCGCGGCTGGCGGAAGTTGAGGAGTCCCAGCGCCCGGGCGAAGCGGCTGAAGCGATGGTCCAGCGCCTGGCCGAAGACAAAGCCTCCGCCGGAGCGATCGGCGTGGCTGGAGACGCGTTGGTGATTGGAGCAGACACGGCGGTGATTTGCGATGGAGGGGTGCTGGGCAAGCCAGCGGACGCTAGCGACGCACGTCACATGCTCGAAAAGCTTTCCGGGCGGACGCATAGGGTAGTCACGGGAATTGCGCTGCTTCGTCTGCCGGGTCGTGCGCTTTGCACGGAGATTGAGACCACGCGCGTCTCGCTCGCTCCGCTCAGCGAGCGCGAAATTGCGGAGTATGTGCTTTCCGGCGAGCCACTCGACAAAGCCGGAGCCTACGGAATACAGGGACGCGCCGGGCGGTTCGTTACACGAATTGAAGGCTGCTATTTCAATGTGGTGGGGCTGCCACTGGCGCGCCTGTACCGGATGCTGGGGGAGGCGGGATGGCCGGCGGCGGCGGCGCAGGCCAGTTCAGCGACACGCAAGTAAACGATGCGGGTACGGCGTATCAACAAAAACGGCCCGCTAATGACGGGCCGCTGGCAAGATTCAAGTGAAACGGTATATTCAGTCTTCTTGCGGACTATTTCTTTTCAGTGGGCAGCGGCACGACCGGAGGCGGGGTTTGCTGCGGCGGCACGGTAGGCGCGGGCGGATTACCCGACATTCCTTCCTTGAAGCTGCGGATGCCTTCGCCGAGCCCTTTCATTACCTCAGGAATTCTGCGGCCGCCGAAGAAAATCATAACGATGGCCAGTACGATCAACCAGTGAACAACGCTGAATTCACCCATGGCACGCCTCCCGCTACAACCTGAAACCGATGGTTCGAATCTGGCTCCAGGGAGCCAAGCCCCCTAGCCAAACGCCAGTATAGCACTATGTGGGAGAGAGACTCTAGCTGGGTCCGGGCGCCAGGAGTGGGCCCCATGGGCTTCGCTTGAGCGAAACTTGGGACAGGGGACAGCAACGCCAGCACCGCTGCGCCTGGGGCCTAAATAAGAATCAGCCGTTCGTCCCCTACGCGGCGGGTGATGCGCTGACGGTCGAGATACTCCAGAAGGGGGATGGCGTATTTGCGGCTAATGCCAGTGAGTTCCTTGAAGGCGGCGACGGGAAGCTTGTCGCCATTCTTTTTCTTGTAGCCAGCCAGAAGCTCGTGCAGCCGGGCGAGCGCGGTGTGATGAAAAACCAGGTCTTCGGTAACTTTCACCAGTAGCTTCTCACGCAGAAGGATTTGCAGGAGTTTTTGAGCGCGCTTGGGCTCGATGCCTGCGGCAGCCAGCACGTCTTTCAACGAGGGGACTGTTAAGCCTGCGCGAGAAAATGCCTGCTCGATCTGCTCGCGGGCGCGAGCCTCTTCGGGGGCCAGAGCCAACTTGCGGCCGGCGCGCTTGATGGTGTCGCCGGCGACGAAGAGCTCGCCTGCAGCGGCGAGTTCATCGAGCGCGGCGCGGAACAACGCGGGGCCCGCGCGGCGCTTCAGGCGCGTGCGCAACTCTTCTTTAGAAATACCATCGGCGAGAGAATTCGCCTGGTGGAATGCATCCACTTCGCGGCGGATGCGGTCGAGCAGCGCCCTGCGGTGTTCCGGCGCCACAACGAGCAGATCGTCCTCCGTCGCACCGGGAACGAGAAATGCACGACCGGCGGCGGCGAGCTTGCGCGCGGCCTCGAGCGCTTCCTCCTTGAGCCAGCCGGTGCGCGCGAGAATCCAGGGGAGGCCCACGCCGCGAGGATCGGCTTGCAGCAGCGCGGCCAGAAATTCGTTACGGTCGGCATGCTCTAGGGCGTTCAAGAAGCGTACAGCCGCAGGATTTTCCATCCTGCGATGGCGCGGGGCGGCATTGAGCAGCACCACGCCGCCGCCGATAGTAACTACCGGGGAAAACTGGCGGAGGATGAAGCGGTCGCCAGGCAGCACGACGACCAGCTCGGTGAAACGCAATTGCGCCAGCGCGGATGTGCCCGGGGCAATTTCTTCGGCATCGAGCAAAATCATTTCCGCGACGGTCTCCGCGGTGCCTTGATGGAGATGCACGCGGGAACGGCGCCCCAGGCCACGAGCCGACGGCAGCAGGGTAACGCGAGCTTCGAAGCGGCGCGTGGGCTCGAGCAGGCCGGGAGGCGCGAGCACCATTCCCCTGCGCACATCGCCATGCTCGATTCCCGCAAGATTCAGCGCGGTGCGCTGGCCCGCGACAGCTAGTTGCGCCGAATGTCCGCCGGACTGAATTCCGCGAACGCGCACGCGCTGCCCGCCGGGCAGAAGCTCGGCCTCGTCTTCGACGCGGATGGTGCCGGAGATCAGCGTGCCGGTGACCACGGTGCCGAATCCTTTCACGGCGAAGCTACGGTCGATGGGCAGTCGGAAATGGCGGGTGGCATCTTTGGCAGGCGCATCGAGGGCCACGCGGCGCAGTTCCTGCTTGAGGCGGTCGAGGCCCGCCCCCGTGCGCGCGCTGACCGGCACGATGGGCGCGCCCTCCAGGAATGAACCCTTAACGAATTCCTCGACCTCGAGTTGAACCAGCCCCAGCGTGTCCGGGTCAACCAAGTCGGCCTTCGTGAGAGCGACAATGCCGCGCTGCAGGCCCAGCAGCCGACAGATATCGAAGTGCTCGCGCGTCTGCGGCTTGATGGATTCATCCGCGGCCACCACCAATACCACCAGGTCAATGCCGCCGGCTCCGGCCAGCATGTTGCGCACGAACCGTTCGTGGCCGGGAACATCCACAAATCCGAGGCGCACGCCTTCGAGATCGAGAAAGGCAAAGCCCAGGTCGATGGTGATGCCGCGGCGTTTTTCTTCTTCCAGGCGGTCGGGGTGCGTTCCGGTGAGCGCTTCGACCAGCGAGGATTTGCCATGGTCGATGTGGCCGGCAGTGCCAACGATCAGATGTTTGTCGGGGCGATTACCTGCGGGAGTAAATCTTGGCTTCGGAGTCTGATGGGAAGAAGGGCTCATCAAGAAAGCTGCAAAAACTTCCGGGTCAGTTAATGAGTGCAGTTAGTGAGTGCAATTTAACGGGTGCAAACGACTGCGTGCAAATGGTAGCGGAAAACGAGAAGAACTCAAACTCGCCGCGCCAAGCCGCGGCGCATTTCTTCGATAATGGCCTCGGCAGCGGCGACGGGATCGCGCGCCTCGATGATCGGCCGGCCTACGATCAGGTAATCGGCTCCCGCACGCATGGCCTCTTCGGGAGTGGCGACGCGCTCTTGGTCGTTCATCGCAGCGCCTGCGGGACGCACGCCGGGTACGGCAATCCGAAATTTTTTCCCGCAGGCCGCGCGGATGGCGCGGATCTCCCGCGGCGACGCTACCACACCATCGAGCCCGGCGCGGCGCGCCAGCCGGGCCAGCTTTACGGCGCGCGTCTGCGGCGTCCCGGTTAAACCCAACTCGCGCAGCACACCGGCATCGTGGCTGGTAAGCAGGGTGACGGCAAGCAGGATGGCGCGATTCGATCTGCCGGCCTGCGCCTCGGCCGAAGCGCGCGCTGCCGCCCTCATCATGGCGCTGCCGCCGAGGGAGTGCACATTAAGCATGCCGACACCGGGCAGACCCAGGGCCGCAGCGACAGCGCCGGCGACGGTGTTGGGAATGTCGTGGTATTTCAGATCGAGGAAAATGCCCACGCCGTGGGACGAGATCTGCGCGAGAGCGGGGGGGCCTTCGGCGGTGAATAGCTGCTTGCCGACCTTGAATAGGCCAACTTTACCGGCCAGCTTTCGCGCCATAGCGTCAGCGGGGGCGAGGCTGGCAAAGTCCAGCGCGACGATCAGTCGGCTACGCGCTTCAGTGGCCAATGTCCCTTCGGCACCTCAAGGAGTTCGATACGCACCCGGGCAATGCCAGTCTCCGTGACCCCCAAGCTGGTCGCAGCCCCGTAGGAAAGGTCGAGTTCACGCCCCTCGATATACGGCCCACGGTCGTTAATCCGGAGAACGCGGCTGCGGCCCGTGCGGAGGCTGGTTACTCGGACCAGGGACCCGTTGGGAAGGGCCCGGTGGGCGGCGGTCATGCCGTTCATGTCGTAGGTCTCCCCGTAGGCTGTCGGGCGGCCATGAAAGCGGGGGCCATACCAACTGGCGATTCCCTGCCATACTTTGAGGGGCTTGGGAGGCAGAACTGGCCGGGCGACGGCTACAGGCGGCGCGTGCAGGACCGGAGCGATGACAAACATCAGTAGGAGCCATCGGACTGCGGCCCACGCATAGAAGGAACGGGCCCGGGGCTGGCTGTAGGTCCGTCTCATACCGGGACCATTGTAACTCTTTGGACAACTCGGACGCAATATAATTATGTGCCCAAAGCACCTCGTAACTCACTCATTTTGCTGATATTAACATCGGCGCATCGCTTCTCCAGCGAGTCAACCAGATGTAAAATCGCCCGTGGGTCCACAAACGAAGATGTTCCCACTTGAACCGCGGAGGCGCCCACAAGCAGATATTCGCAGACGTCTGTGGCGCATTCGATCCCACCGAGACCAATTACCGGTACTTTTACCGCTCTGGAGACCAAATGCACGAGTCTGAGGGTGAGCGGCTTGATCGCAGGGCCCGAAAGGCCGCCAGTTATGCTCCCCAGCCTAGACTTGCGGGTTACGGCGTCGACGGCCATCGCCGGATAGGTGTTGGCGACGGTCAAAGCGTCGGCCCCGGAGTCGACGGCGGCCACCGCAATGGCGGTGATGTCGGTAACCAATGGGGAGAGCTTGACCCATAACGGCCGACGGCTGACTTTTCTGGAAGCTGAAACCACCTCGGCGGTCAGGACCGGGTCGGTTCCATACTGCATGCCTCCCTTTTTGACGTTAGGGCACGAGATGTTCAACTCGTAAGCCGCCAGGCCTTCGGCATCCTCAAGGACGCGAATGACTTCGACGTACTCGTCAACTGAGGTTCCGAAGATGTTGGCGATTACTGCCGTGCGGAACTGCCTCAGGCTGGGGAGTTTTTCCGCGACGAAGGCGCGTACGCCGACGTTCTGAAGTCCCACAGCGTTGAGCATCCCCGACGGGGTCTCGCAAAGCCTCGGCGCTGGAGCGCCTTCGATCGGCTCGAGGGAGAGCCCTTTGACGACGAAGCCACCGAGGCGATTGAGGTCAATGAGGTGGGCAAACTCGAGGCCGTAGCCAAAGGTGCCGCTGGCAGCGAGGATGGGATTGGCCAGCTTGAGGCTGCCCACTTCGACGCTAAGGTCGACGGCCATGTGCTAATTTTCGTTCCCGGGAGGCGCCATTGCCGCGACCCGCGTAAAGCCCTGGCGAAGCGCTTCCGCTAGAACTCTACCAGTCGACAGCGCCGGGGGATGGATCCTCAGGGCTGCAGCCAGCGTAGGCGCCAAATCCAAAGGGGAGGCGGGCTCGTAGTAGTCTCCGGGAGCGAAAGGCGCGCCGAACAGAATCAGGGGGACTTGCGTGTCATAGGTGTACGGCGTGCCGTGACTGGTGCCGCCCTTTTCACCGTCAAAAAGGGCGAAGGGTTCGGGCACGATGTAAAGATCCGGACTGCGTCCTGGAAAGTATCCTGCTCGATAGGCCTGCGTGATTTGCCGCGAGGCGTGGGATTCCCATTTGCTCACATAACCGGCAACCCCGGGGACGGTGAGCGCGGCCTCACCGGCCAGGTGGACGGCATCTTTCAACCGCACATTTTTGGCGGCCAGCAGTTCACGGTTTAAGAACAGTTCTTCGTCTTTGGCAAGCCATTCGCCTGCACCCCAGCGGGCTGCGAGAGCGGCAGATACAGCGGATTCGAGGGTTTTAGAGTCGATGCTCTTGGCAACGAGACGCGCCATTCCCGGATCGCGTGATTGCGCGAGGGTGGGCGCCACCCCATGATCGGCCGAAAGCGCCAGCCAGTAGCTTCCGCGTCCCACGCTCTTGTCGAGATAATTCAGCAACGTGGCGAGCAGGTGATCGGTCTCAATGGTTAGTTTCTCAACCTCGTCGCTGTATGGCCCCCAGGCATGTCCCGCATAGTCGTTCGCGGAAAGCCCGATGAAAAGAAAGTCGGTGGAGCCGCCATGCCCGAGGTTTTCTTTTTCCATGAGCGCTTCGGCGAATCCCACGGTCAGATTGCTGGACTCAATCGTCTTGGGAAACTGATCGGCGGGGACTGGTAGGGGGTGTTTCTGGTTGAAGTCCACAACCCAGTCGGGGAGCGCCTCGCGGTAATATTTGCTGGTGACGAAGCCGGGAACTTTAGCGTCAAACCAGTAAGCTCCGGAGGCGCCGTGCCCGGTGGAAAGAATTGCGGCGCGATCCTTCAGCGCGACACCAAAGACGCGTGCGCGGCCGTGGTTGGCCAGGCGCAACTCGTCGGAGAGGGTATCGCCAATCAAATTCCGTGGAGAAACCGGAGTACGTCCCGGTGTGCCGCCGACGACCGGCGACGATTCGTCTTCCAGAGCGTAGATGCTGCGTTTTTTTTCCGCGTCGTACCAATTGTTGCTGGCAATGCCGTGGCGGTCGGGCGTGGTGCCCGTGGCCAGGGTGGCGTGGCCGGGCCCGGTTTCGGTGATGGCGTAGGGATAAAAGCAGGCGCGGAAAACGGCGCCCTCGCGGAGGAGCCGCCGAAACCCTTGAGGCTCGAACGAGCCGCGGAACCTATCCAGATAATCGGCGCGGAACTGGTCTATTACCAGGACGACTACAAGCCGCGGAGCTGCACCTGGCGGGACAATGCGTGCTGTTTTCCCGGGAAGTCGCGACGATCCCCCCGATTTCGGCGGAGCAGTCTGGCTTGAGGCGACGGGCGCGACGAGAGCCACAAAAAACAACAGATTAAGAATTGCAGTGCGGCAACTCTGAGAAGCGATGCAGCGGGGAGCGGCCCAGCATGCGCGCGTGCTCCGAAAATTCATGCGTGCAAATCCTCCGCGCAGCGCAGTGTATCAGAGGCGCCGCGCAGCCGCCAATCACGAGCACGGGGCTGCGGCCGCACAGATGGCCGGCGGCAAGGGCGCGTGGCGCGCTTGCTTTGCTACGACGCTTGGATACGATGCTTTGCTACGGCGCCTGGCGCCTTGACACACTCGGAGGGCAGCCCTAGTATCGACTGGCTTCGTGAACGAACCAGCTTCGAGGGACGTTCCATGCCGATGCAGACGCGCGAAAAGAACCAATTGATGACGTATGAGGAGATTGAACGGACGCTACAGCGCCTGGCGCATGAAATAGTGGAAAAGACGAACGGGGCGGGCAAGGTGGCGTTGATCGGCATCCGCCGCCGGGGCGTGCCCCTGGCGCGACGCATCGCACGGATGATCGAAGCGAGTAGTGGCGTCAAATTGCCGATCGGCATACTGGATATCACCCTTTATCGCGACGATCTGTCGCTGGTGGCCGATCATCCCATCGTGCAGTCCACCGATATCAATTTCCCGGTGGACGACAAGATTCTTATCCTCGTGGATGATGTGCTCTACACCGGCCGCACAGTACGCGCCGCGCTCAACGGCCTGTTCGATCACGGGCGGCCACGCGCCATCCAACTGTGCGTGCTGATCGATCGCGGGCACCGCGAGCTTCCCATCGAGGCGACCTATGCCGGGCGGAAGGTGCAGACCACCGACCTGGAAATCATCGAAGTACGATTGAGCGAAATCGACCACGAGGAGCGCGTGATGCTCATCGAGCGAGTGCCCTAAAAAAGAACGAGGAGCCTTGTGACGCTGCGTTTCCGCCACCTGCTGGCGCTCGAACCCCTGCTCCGTGAAGATATTGCTTTTCTCCTCGACCAGTCCAAGCCGTTCCAGGAAATTCAGCGCAATCCCCTGAAAAAACTGGCTACCCTGCGTGGAAAGACGGTGGCGCTGCTGTTTTTCGAGAGCTCGACGCGCACGCGCATCAGCTTCAGCACGGCGGCGGCGCGCCTGGGCGCGGACACCATGAACCTGCAGGCCGAAGCTTCCAGCGTAAAAAAAGGCGAATCGCTGCTGGACACGGTGCGCACGCTCGACGCCATGAAGCCGGACGTGATCGTGATGCGGCACAGCGCGTCGGGCGCGCCGCAGTTCGTAGCCGAGCGGCTGAAAATCCCGGTGATCAATGCCGGTGATGGCGTGCACGAACATCCCACGCAGGGGCTGCTGGACGCGCTGACCATTCGCGACCGCATCGGACACCTGGACGGGCTGAACGTGACCATCATCGGCGACATCCAGCACAGCCGCGTGGCGCGATCGGATATTTACGCGCTGGCGCGCTTCGGTTGCCGCATCACGCTGTGCGGTCCGGCGATGTGGCTGCCCAGGGAATGCGAGCAGATGGCGCCGGGGATTCGCCTGGTGCCGCGAATCGAAGAGGCGCTGCGGGACGCGCAGGTGCTGATCGTGCTGCGCGTGCAGACCGAAAGGCTGCTCGAGCCGGGCCTGCCACTGGATGAATATATTCGGCTCTACCAGATGACGCCGGGACGCCTGGCCCAGGCGCAGCCGGGGGCTTTGCTGCTGCATCCGGGGCCGATGATTCGGGGACTGGAGATTGATCCGGCGGTGGCCGATGGCCCGCAGTCCTGCATCCTGGAGCAGGTCACCAACGGCGTCGCGGTGCGTATGGCATTGCTATACCTGATGGCTGGCGGCACGCCCGGCTCCGGCGGACCCGGGACAGATTAGACTCAGGCCTGAGAGGCGCGTTAAATCCGAGGGAACACGAATGCTTTTGATCAAAAACGGGCGCGTGATTGACCCGTCTACAGGCGGCGATAGCACCAGCGATATCCTGTTGCACGACGGGCGCATTGCTCGCGTGTCGCCGGGAATCGACGCCAAAGACGCGGAAGTGTTCGACGCTGCGGGGCTGATCGTCGCGCCGGGCTTCATTGATCTGCACTGCCACCTGCGCGAGCCGGGCGACGAGCCTGCGGAAACAATCGAAACAGGGACGCGAGCAGCAGCGCGCGGCGGGTTTACAGCGGTGTGCCCCATGCCCAACACCAAGCCGGTGAACGACAATGCGTCGGTGACGCGCTCGATTGTGGAGCGCGCGGCGTCGGCGGCAAGCGTGCGCGTGTGGCCCATCGGCGCCGCGTCGCTGGGAAGCAAGGGCGAGTCGCTGGCGGAAATTTCGGCGATGAAGGACGCCGGCATCGTCGCCGTCACCGATGACGGCCGGCCGATTGCCACGGCGAAGATTCTGCGCCACGTGATGGAATACTGTCGCGCGCTGGGCTTGCCGGTGATCGAGCACTGCGAAGACCCTTCGCTTTTTGCGGGCGCAGTGATGCGTGAGGGTGCGACCTCCGTGCGGCTGGGGCTTAGCGGCATGCCGGCGGCGACGGAATCGATTTGCGTGAGCCGCGACATTCAGATCTGCGCGTTGACGGGATGCCGCCTGCACATCGCACACCTGTCCACCACAAAATCGCTGGAGTTAGTCCGCGAAGCGAAGCACGCCGGCCTGCCGGTGACTTGCGAAGTGACGCCGCATCACTTTACGTTGACCGACGAAGACGTGCATTACGACACGCGCTTCAAGATGAATCCGCCGCTGGGTTCGCGTGAAGATCGCGAAGCGATGCTGGTGGGATTGGCCGACGGCGCGGTAGATGCCATCGCCACCGACCATGCGCCGCATACCCGGGCGACAAAAGAGGTGGAGTTCGATCGCGCGGCGTTTGGGGTTACCGGATTCGAAACGGCGCTGGCGCTGGCTCTTGAAGCGCTGGTGCATACCGGCCGGGCGCCGCTCGGGCGTGTTGTGGAACTGTTTACCAGCGGGCCGGCACGAGTTCTGGGCATACGCTCGTCGCTGGCGGAAAAAGAGCCGGCGGACATTACTATCTTCTCGACGGAGCATCGCTGGACGTTTCGCGCGGAGGAGTCGGCGAGCCGCTCGCGCAATACACCGTTTGATGGCCGGACGTTCCGTGGCGCGCCGATGGCTACGATCGTCGGCGGGCGAATCGTGTGGCGACGGTCGTAAGCGTTAGAGAAGCTTCTTCCTGGCTTGATTGCCGCTACGGTCGGCTCATCTGAAAAAATCAGCGGTTCGAGGATTCGGCGGGAGCGTGCGTCGTGTGCAGTTCGTCGGCATGGACGCCGCGGTGGGCCGGCTCCGCCTGCGTGCGGAAAAAATGGTTGAGCGGGCCGGAGCCTTTGCCTATGGGGTAGCCATGCTCGATCGCCTTGGTGACGTAGACCTTGGCGAGAAGCACGGCTTCGCGGAGCGGCTTGCCCAGCGCGAGCTGAGAGGCGATGGCCGAAGAGAGTGTGCATCCCGAACCGTGAGTGCTCTCGGAACGAACTTTCTCGCCGCCTAACGCGAGCAACTCGGTACCATCGAAGAGTACGTCCACCGCCTTCTCCATATGACCGCCCTTGACCAGGGCTGCGTTCGCTCCTCGCTCGACGAGGGCGCGCGCGGCGACTTCCATGGCGGCGAGGTCGGGAATTTCCATACCCAGGAGATGGCCAGCCTCGGCGACGTTGGGGGTGATCAAATGCGTGCGCTTCATCAGCTCGTCGCGAATATATTTTGCGCCCGATGGGTCGGTCAATTCGGTGCCGGAAGTGGAGTGTATAACCGGGTCGAGCACGACATTGGGCCATTTGAACTGGTCGAGCATTTCCGCGACGGCGTGGGCGTTGGCGCGATTGCCCAGCATGCCGATTTTTACCGCGGCGATTTGAACATCCTCGGCCAGCGCTTCGATCTGCGCGCGGAGATTTGCGGAGGGAGGGAGGTAGACGGTTTTAACGCCCAGCGTGGATTGCACGGTGAGCGCGGTAACCGCGGCGACGCCGTAGCAGTTGTGCGCGGCAACGGTCTTGAGGTCCGCAGCGACGCCGGCGCCGCAAGAAGGATCAAACCCGGCGATGATCAGAATAATGGGTGGAGCTGCGTTCGTGGCATTGCTCAAGTGTTGCGCCCTCCGCGCGAGGCAATCGCAGATAAGAGAACCGGCAGCGCCCGCTCTCCCGGGTGCGCCGGCAATTCGCAATGTACGCATGTTCTTCCCGCGGGCGCAAGAATAATTTCTCATAAGGGGAAACGAGTCGAGAGCGCGTCGCGTTGACTGACGGCGAGGTGCGGCCTAACATGCGTGCCGTGTGGGGGCGGTACAGGAGGGATGATGTCCGCGGACGAATCCATGGCGCGTGATTCAGGCAGCCGGCGCTCGATGCTGGGTGTGCTCTGGCTGGTTTATGGCGTGATCCGCCTGGTGGCGGCGTTCTGGTTGTTCTACATGATGCCCACGGCCACGGTGATGTTTGGCGCGTTGCTCATCCGTGTTCCCGACCCAGTGACGCTGATGAGTGCTTTCCATTTTATATACGCCTTGATGATTATCTGGTCTGCGGCTTGCGGTCTCTTCGGACTTTTGGCCGGGTTGGCGCTGCTGGCAGGCTGGGGGGCTGCGCGCACGCTGGCGCTGGTGGCCGGTTTTCTGGCGCTGCCCAACCTTCCGCTGGGAATTATGCTGGGAGTTTATACGCTGGTCTTATTTCTTCCGGCCGGTGCAGGTCCCTTGTATGGCCGTTCCGGAGCAGCGCGCTAGCAGCCTGCATTTTTTTGTAATGCGCGCCGGCCGTTCGCGCTAGCCGTGCTTGTCACCCTACGCGGCCTTGCGTAGAATGCCGACTCGCTCGGAGCGCGGAACGCTGTACCGTTGCAAGCCGGGCGCGGAGATATCATGGGCAGGCCGATCGCGGCGAAGATTACCGGCGTAGCCAGCTACTTGCCTCCGCGTGTGATGACTAACGCGGACCTCGAAAAAATCGTCGACACCAACGACGAGTGGATCCGCACGCGCACGGGCATCCGCGAACGCCGCATAGTAGACAAGGGAGTGGCTACATCCCACCTGGCCACCGAAGCCGCAAAACGCGTTCTGGCACAGACCAACACCTCTGCGGAAGAAATTGACTTAATCGTTGTGGCTACAGTGACGCCGGACATGATGTTTCCAGCCACTGCCTGCCTGGTGCAGGACCGCATCGGCGCAACGCATGCGTGGGGCTTTGACGTTTCCGCGGCGTGCTGCGGATTTGTCTACGCGTTGACGGTCGCGGCGCAATTTGTCGGCGCCGGCTCGCATCGTAAAGCGCTGGCCATCGGCGCCGATGTAATGACCTCCATCCTTGATTATGAGGACCGCGCCACATGCGTGCTGTTCGGCGATGGCGCGGGCGCGGCGCTGGTCGAGCCGGCCACGTCGCCCGCGGAAGGCATTATCGACTTTCATCACGACATCGACGGCTCGGGCGGAAAATATCTGTACATGCCCGGTGGCGGCTCGCTGCATCCGTCATCGCACGAGACCGTGGATAAACGCATGCATTACGTCCATCAGGAGGGCTCGCAGGTCTTCAAATACGCTGTGCGGCGGATGGCGCAACTGGCTTGCGGAATGCTGGAGCGCAATGGATTTTCGAATAACGATCTAGCGCTGGTGGTGCCTCATCAGGCGAACCTGCGCATCATTCGCGCGATGCAGGAGCGGCTGGGCGTGGAAGACTCCAAGGTGATGGTCAATATCGACCGCTATGGCAACACCACCGGAGGAACAATTCCGCTGGGATTAGTGGACGCGGTCGAACAGGGACGCTTGCACAAGGGAGACCTGGTGATGCTGGTTTCGGTGGGGGCCGGCTACACTTCTGGCGGAATACTTCTCCGTTGGGCGTACTGATCGTCAATGAGTGTGAACGAGAGTGGGCGAATCGCAAGTACGTACGGATTCCGTTTTGCAGACCGATGAGAGTTGTTGATGGAAGGTCCGAACTAGTAGGAACGAAGCTGAGCGGCTGCAGCACAATTAGCCGCGATTCTCTGGTCGAGGGTTACGGCTGCATAGCGTGTGCAGGTGGCCAGTTCCTGCTGCGCCCATCCGGTAAGCTTCATCTCACCCAGGCTTGAGAACATGGCGACCAAGCGGTAGTAGGCGCTGACTCGCCCCAAGCCACTGCTACCAGCCACGAAGCGGGGGCAGATTTCGTGGAGATTAAAAACTTTAGCGAAGTCATCGCCGCGTAGAGCGCGGCCATTGACGCCGGCGGCGTCCTGTAACTGGGAGGACAGGGTCTGGGACGCGACTGACACCATCAGAGCCCGTAGATAAATGAAGGCGAACTGCCCCAGGGCTGAGAGTGAAACTACGCAGATGAGAGCCGCGATCACTTGAGTCTTCGAGTCCTTAGTGTTCTCTGTCTCTTATTGCTTCTTGCCGAATATCTTGGCAAAGACAGTTTGCCCCCAGCGGTCAACGCGTACAATAGAGCCCACGTACTAGTCGTCTAGTACAGCGCTAACCACTTCTTTTTTAGCTACTTGGACTATACCCGGGCGCGAAACGGGCGGAGAGTTTCAGGAGGCATACATGATTAAACATCAAAGCGGCATGCGTTTTGGGTGGTGGTTGGTGATCGCGCTGCTGGTATCAAGTGCCTGGAGCACAACGCCTGTAGCTGCCCAAGTCGAGAAGACCGGGCCGGCTGCGGAGATTCGGGCCCTGCTCGATGCACAAGGCGCGGCGTGGAATCTAGGCGACATCGATGGCTACATGGCCGGCTATTGGGAATCGGAAAAGACGACTTTTAGCGGCGCAAGTGGAGTGTCGCGCGGCTGGCAGTCAATACGCGATCGTTATCATCTCAAATATCCCGATCGCGCCACCATGGGGACGCTGGTGTTTTCAAATGTTGAGATTACTGAGCTGGCCGCAGATGCCGCGCTGGTGCTCGGGCACTGGCAGCTCGAGCGCGCAAGTGGGCCGGTGGGCGGCGTATTCAGCGTGGTGCTGAGAAAGTTTCCGGAGGGCTGGCGCATCATCCACGATCATACCAGCGTCGTGCAGTAAGACTGGCGGCAAGGCCAGGCTTTACCCGCAACGCATCGCGCCGGGTTGGCGGTAAATTTTTTGCTTCGCGAACTGCTCGTGCCGTACTGCGCGTGCGATGCTCGCAGCAGTTTTTCGCTTTTCGCGCGCGTTTCGGGGATAATTGCCCGCCGCGCAATGAAAGTTGATTCCCACACGTTGCCTTTCACACGCAAAGCCGCACTGCTACTTTTGCTGGCCCTCGCTCTGTGGATTTACGTAGGCAATGCCGCGCAGCCGGCGCTGCTTGATGACGCCGACGCCGGACACGCCGAGGCTGCGCGGGAAATGCTGGTGACCGGCGATTGGGCCATCCTGCACATCAACGGCGTGCGTTGGATGGAGAAGCCGCCACTGCACTACTGGCTGGTGGCTACAAGCTACGCATTATTTGGGGAAAGCGCCTTCACCACGCGGCTGCCGCTGGCGCTTAGCGTCGCCGGGCTGGTGGTGCTGGTCTACCTGTTTGGTCGGCGCTATTTTGGCGAGCGGGCTGCATTTTATTCGGGGCTTATCCTGTGCACGAGCATCGGCGTATACATGTTCACGCGCATTATGATCCCGGAGGCGATCTACTCGCTGCAATTTACGGCGGCATTTTATCTGTTTCTACTGGCCTGGCAGAAAAAAATCAACGAGCGTGCGGGTTACTGGGGCTGCGCCGCGCTCATCGCCACGGCGGTAATAACGCGCGGGCTGCTGGGACTAGCTTTCCCGGCGGCCATCCTGGGTCTGTTTCTTCTGGCTACGGGCGGGTGGCGGCGCTGGCGGGAATTGCCGCTGGTATCGAGCACGCTGGTTTTTCTGGCAGTGGCGCTGCCCTGGCATATTGTGGCCGCGTTACGCGCTCCCGGGGCGCCGCCTTTTGCGCCAAGTTTCCTGTGGTATTACTTCGTCAACGAACAGATGCTGCGCGCGCTGGGCTGGCGATACCCGGATGACTACACGGTGGTGCCGCTGTGGCTGTGGTGGGCGGCACATTTGATCTGGCTGTTTCCCTGGAGTCTATTCCTCGGCTACGCCGTGCGCGGACTGCCAAGATACTCAACCTGGCAGAAACTTGATGATGCCGGCAGCGCCAAACTGCTGATCGCCATCTGGGCGGCGTTCGTAATGCTGTTTTTTTCCATTACCAAAAGCCGTATGGAGTATTACAGCTTCTGCGCGTGGCCGGCGCTGGCTCTGCTGACCGGAGTGGGCCTGGAGCGCGCCGAACGCGAGAACAGCCGCTGGCTGCTGCGCGTACAGGCTGGAGTGGCTGTGGTGGGCGCTGCGGCGGCGGCGATTCTGGCTTCGCTGCTTTGGGAATCGCGCGGCATCATGGCCGGTGGAGACATTTCCAAGCTGCTGGAAATCCAGAATATCGACTCCTACCGTCTGTCGATGGCCACATTTTTCGATCTGACTCCGCAAGCGTTCGCGGCGTTGCGCGTCCCTTCGACGCTCGCGGCGCTGTGCTTTCTCGCCGGCTTTCCGCTGGCCTGGCTTTACCGGCGCCGCGGGCGGCACCTGGCAGCGAACCTGACCCTGGCATTGACCATGGCCTGTTTCTTTTTTATCGCCAACATGGCGTTCAAGATTTTTGAGCCGCACATGTCGTCGCGGCCGCTGGCGAATGTGCTGCTGAAAGTCCTCCGGCCGGAAGATCAGGTGATCGTGTACGGCGAATATTACGGAGCGTGCGCGCTGGGGTTTTATACCCACCGTCAGTTTCTGCTTTATAACGGGCGGTACCAGGGGCTCGAGGCAGGGTCATATTATCCAGACGCGCCTAAAGTTTTCATCGATGACGGGCAATTTCCAAAGATTTGGACCGCTCCGCGCCGCGCATTCCTCTTCGCTCCCAGGGATCAGCGCAAAGAGGCTTTGCTGCGATTGCCGCCGGGATCAAGCTACCTGCTCGCTGAAATCGGCGGCAAAGCGATCTACTCAAATCAACCGCTCACCTCGGGCCAGGCCCCGCTAGCTGCCCCGGCGGCCCGCTGACATTTTCTGAGGTAATTTTTTCCGCCTGCCCTAGGAAAAATGCCAGCGAGTGGAGGCTTCGGTAAAATCGCTTTCAGGGAATCCGAAAACCACTCGGGGATGTACGACGAATATCGGTCCGAGGCTGGGGTCCAGCTTCCAGGGCGGATATTTCACCGGATACGCGTCGTAGAGGGGAGCGGGGATGGCGTTGTCCGGCAGTTCTTCGGCGAGGCCCTCGACGATTACGACTTCGTGTAGATCTTCGTTGCACACCACGCAATTTGGATTTGCCGCCAGGTTTCGCCCCTTGCGGGAACTGCGGCTTGTGCTGAAGTAAAACTTTTCTTCGAACCAGATGCCCCACACCGGCACCAGGTGCGGCGAGCCGTCCGGCCGCGTCGTGGAGATCATATAGTTATGCGATTTTTCCAGGCGCTCGCGGGCCCACTGCCAAGGCAGAAGTCCTTTCCCCTGGTCGGCGTCCTGCATCGGAGGGTAGTAAGGCATCCATGGCCGGCTGGCTTTTGGCTCCACGGGTTTCTTGGGTTCGTTTTCAGCAGCCATATACGTTCCTCCGGGCGGCATCCTGCGGCGAAGCGGTGAGATTGTCAACTTGAGGTAGAATCAGGGACGAATGCTGGGTTCGACGCCAATCTCTGTTCACATCCGCAATGTGAAGTGGTTCAGCCGGGTGGTGTTTGCATTTCTTCTGGTCGCCGCCGCGGCTTTTGGCGCTGCCGCGGGGCTGGTGTTTGTCTACCAGAGCGAGTTGCCGGAGGTAAAGGCGCTCGAAGACTACCGCCCCGACACGGTGACGGAACTTTACTCCGACGAAGGCCAGCTGATCGGAAGCTTTTCGCTGCAGCGCCGCATCCTGGTGACCTTCGACCAGATTCCCACCGTTCTCAGCGACGCCGTTCTTTCCGCTGAAGACCAACATTTTTACGATCACTGGGGCATCGACCTGCCGCGCGTGCTGCAGGCGGCCTGGCACAACGTGGCGCACTTCCGTAAAGCCGAAGGCGCCAGCACGCTGACCATGCAGCTGGCCGGAGGACTTTTTCTCGACCGCACCGACCGCAGCTTCCGGCGAAAAATTCAGGAAGCGCTGCTGGCCATACAGATCGAGCGTTACTACACCAAGAGGCAGATCTTCACGCTCTACTGCAACCAGATCTACCTGGGTCATGGCAATTACGGCTTCGAAGCCGCCTCGCAATTCTACTTCGGAAAATCCCTGCGCGATCTGAAACTTACCGAGGCCGCGCTGCTTGCGGGAATCATTCCCGGCCCGAAATTTTCTCCCGTGCTGCATCCCGAGCGCGCGAAAATCCGCCGCGGCCTGGTGCTGGCGCGCATGGCCGCCGACGGCAAGATTACGCGTGAAGATGCCGAACAGGCGGCCAGGCAGCCGCTGGGAGTTCACGTTTTATCGCCGCGCAACGATTTCGCGCCCTATTTTATCGAAGAGATTCGCAAATATCTGGAACACAATTACGGCACGGAAGCCGTCCACGAACGCGGCCTGCGCGTCTACACCACGCTGAGCTCGGGAATGCAGCGCGCCGCCAATGCCGCGCTGCGCGAGGGCCTCCACTCCTACGGCCGCCGCCACGGCTGGCACGGCGAGCTGACCAACATCCTCAGCGAAGCCATGGGCACGCTGCAAACTTACGAGCACGACGACTGGCGCCGGGCGATCAACAAAGGCGATTACGTGACCGCGCTGGTGACCGAAGTGGATGACAAGACGGCGGTGGTAAAAATCGGCACGCTGCACGCGGTGCTTACGCGCGCGGAAATGACCTGGACCGCGCAGGCTTCGCCGGCCCGTCTGCTGCACGTGGGCGATCTGGTGGTGGTGCACGTCAAAGATATTGGCGGCACGATCGCGAAAGTGGACTTGGACCAGGAGCCCGCCGCGCAGGCTTCCTTTCTGGCGATTGACAACGCGTCGGGCGAGGTCAAGGCCATGATTGGCGGCTACAGTTTTGATGATTCGAAATTTAACCGCGCGACGCAGGCCATGCGGCAGGTGGGCAGCTCGTTCAAGCCTTACCTGTATTCCACGGCCATCGAGCAGGGGCACGACCCGTTTGAAACAATTGTCGACGCGCCGTTCACCACGCAGAGCGGCGGGCAGGCTTACTCCCCGCACAATTACGACGGTAAATTCGAGGGTCGCATCACGCTGCGGCGCGCGCTGGCCGGCTCGCGAAATATTCCGGCGGTAAAACTGGGCGAGGAGGTGGGCATCACCAACGTGGTGGACATGACGCGCCGCTTTGGGATCACCAGTCCTCTGCCGCCCTATTTGCCGCTGGTGCTGGGCGCGGCGGAAATCACTTTGATGGAGCATACCTCCGCGTTCACGGTGTTTCCCAACGACGGCATCCGCATCGAGCCGCACCTGATCCGGCGGGTTATCACCTACGACGGCTCGGTGCTGGAGGAGGCGCGGCCGCACGTCTATGACGTGATCAAGCCGGAGGTGGCGCGGACGATGACGGCGATGCTCGAAGAAGTCGTGCAGTTCGGCACCGCGCAACGCGCCAAGGAACTGAAGCGGCCGGTGGCGGGCAAGACCGGCACGACCAACGATTTTAGCGACGCTTGGTTCATCGGCTTTACGCCGTCGCTTACCGCCGGGGTGTGGATCGGCTATGACGACAAGCGCATCACGCTGGGGAAAAAAGAATCCGGAGCACGCGCGGCTCTGCCTATCTGGCTTGAATTTATGAAAACTTATCTGGCGGATAAGCCGGTGGAGGAGTTTGCCAATGTAGAGCCGCTGGCGAAGCTTGCGGTGACACGCCAAGTAAGTGTGGATACGCCGGACTCCGCGCCCACGGAAGATGATTTTCCGGGCGGTGTGCCGCCGAAAAAGACGGTGGCGCCACCAGGCGCACCAGAGCCGCCAACGGCTGTCGCTCCTCCAGCCAAGACCGCGCCTGTAGATCGGCCAGGCGCTTCGTCGCAACCGCAACTATAATTCTTTTGGGTATCCTCTTACTTCTATCGCTCAGCGGTAATTTCTGCGGAAATGATTCCATCCATGAATGGCTAGCGGGCGGGCCGTGCCGGAACTGCTGAGCAATAACAATTTGCGACTGCGGGTGATTTCGCCGATGCGGGTGAGCGCCAGGTTGCCGAAGCGAGTTGGCATTCTTGCAACCATCCGCGCGGGGACGGTGAAGAGCAACTCGTAATCTTCCCCGCCGTGCATCGCCAGGGTGAACGGGTCGAGGGCCAGCTTTTTTGTCAATGCCGTCATTCGCGTGACCGGCACACTCGCACTTTTGATCTTCGCGCCCACACCGCTCGCTGTGCAGAGGTGCGCGAGATCGGTGGAGAAGCCGTCAGAAACGTCAATCATCGAAGACGCCAAGCGGTTCTGCACAAGCCACTGGCCAAGGCCGAGGCGTGGCTGGGGATAGAGGTGGGCGCGCAACGCGTCGGCAGCGGCGCCGGAAACTCTGACTGAGCCTTGCACTGCGCGGCGGCCACGGTGCAAAAACATTTCCAGGCCGAGAGCGGCGCTGCCAAGCGTTCCACTGACGAAGATTGCATCACCGGGCCGCGCGCCGCTGCGCGTCACAGCACGCCCCGGGGCAATATCCCCCATAACCGCGAGGCTAATTGCGACCGTTGGCAGGCTGGCGAGGTCGCCGCCCAGTAGGACCATTTTGAATTGGCGCGCGGCCCGTGCCATCCCGCGCAGGAATCGATCCAGCCACGCACCGGCGCGTGCGGCGGGCAGCGCCAGGTTAAGAAAAAAATACAGCGGCGTGGCGCCCATCGCGGCCAAGTCGCTCGAAGAGCGCGCCAAAACTTTGTAGCCAACGGAATCCGGCGAATGCCGCTGCACCAGAAAGTGACGGCCGTCGTGAAACTGGTCGGTGCTGATGACCAGTTCGCGCCCCAGCCGAGGCCGCACTACTGCGGCGTCGTCGCCGATTCCTACGCGCGCGCCAGCGGCGGCTTTGTGCGGGCTCGATGGAATGGCCCGGCGAATTCTTTCGATGAGTTCGTTTTCGCTGTGGGTGGGCATAATCCCGGCTCGACGCCATTATAGGATGACGGGTGGCCCGATTCGATATGACATACGGCTCTGCATCGGGCACTGCATCTGGCTCTGCATCGGGCACTGCATCTGGCTCTGCATCGGGCACTTCGCCGGCACTTCGCGAAACCGCGAGATAGCGCGTTCAGTTTTCCGGGCGGAACATATAGCGATCGCCGTGCTGTTTGGCGAACGCCTCGGCGACACTTAGAAACGCGCGCGCCGCGTGCGATGCACTCGCGCCTTTTCGGTAGACCAGGCGCAGGCGACGCTCCAGGCGCAAGTCACGGGTGCGGATGCGCACCAGCTCTCCGCGAGCCACTTCGTTTTCGACGCAGATCCCCGGAAGCAGCGCCACACCATTGCCACCGGCTACAAATTTCTTAATGGCTTCAATGGTAGGCAGCTCGACGTCCATACGCAGGGGCACGCGATGCTTGCGAAAAGTTTCGAGGACGCGCACGCGATAGGGCGAGGGCACGTTGTGCGCTACGAAACATTCCGCGCCGAGCTGCTTGATGCTCACTTGCCTGGCCGAGGCCAGGCGGTGGCGCGGCGGCACGACGAAGGCCAGCTCGTCGCGGTAGACCACGATAGAACGCAGCAGCGGATCCTCGGGGCGAAACGTCAACACGCCCAGCTCGGTGGAGTGATTGACCAGCGCCTCTTCCATGCGGCTGGCCAGCGAACGCTGCACGGTGACCTTAATCCTGGGATGCAGGCGCCGGAACTGATCGAGCACCGGCAGCAGGTAGAGACAGGTAAATTCGTTGGCGGCGATGGAGAGGTTACCGTGGTGATTCTGGCGCAGCTCTTCGAGCGCGCCCAATGCTTCGCCGCGCGTGTTCAGCAGGCGCAAGGCGTAGCCCTCCAGCACGCGTCCAGCGTCGGTGAGCAGGCCGCGGCGGGAGGAACGGTCGAAGAGCGGCTCGCCCAGCTCGCGTTCGAGCTTGCGCACGGCTTGGCTGATAGCCGGCTGAGTGCGGAAAAGTTTTTTTGCGGCGCGCGAGAAACTGCCCTCGCGGGCCACGGCGAGAAAAGTCTCGAGTTCGAACAGATCCATGCGACAAATCCCCTAACCGCCAGAAGCGACGAACTCCCTACTATAACAATTTGTTATGGTGTCATGGAAACTATAAACTTGCATTATTGCCCTCTGGCATTACATTAGAGGGAAGGAGAGCTCCCGCGAAAGGGGGGGCGCAAGGGGGCTCAAGACGCATGCACAACGCACGCATCATCATATTCGACACTACGCTTCGCGATGGCGAGCAGTCTCCGGGCTGCAGCATGAACCTGGCGGAAAAACTACGTCTGGCGCGCCAGCTCGAGCGGCTGGGCGTAGATGTAATCGAAGCCGGATTCCCCATCGCCTCCGACGGTGATTTCGAAGCTGTGGCGGCGGTCGCCCGCGAGATCCGCACGCCGATCGTGGCTGCGCTGGCGCGCGCCACGCGCACGGATATCGAGCGCGCC
>JAAFGT010000044.1 GCA_010365215.1 Acidipila sp.
CACGCGCATGCCCACGCGCACGCCGCCGCGGGCCGCCGAGCCGACCGCCGCGACCACCCCGGCCAGCTCGTGGCCGAACAACGCGGGAGGCGTAATCATGCGAGCGTGATAGCCGCGCTTCCACACTTTCAGGTCGGTGCCGCAGGTGAGAGCCACTTTGACGCGCACCAGCACCTCGTCATCCGCCAATTCCGGGATGGCGACCTCTTCCACCTTTAAATCTTCGCGGCCGTAGAGCACTGCCGCGGTCATGTGTCCGTGCTGTTCTTCTATCCTCATCCTGTTCCTTACGGCTGTACTACCACTTTACACGAATCACCCACGGGGTGTGCTGCCAACTCCAGCGCGCGGGCGAATTGTTCCAGGGGGAACACATGCGTCACCAGGCTCCCGAGCGGCAGCCGGCGCTCAAAAACCAGCCTGGCCGAAGCCTCCTGCAGGTCCACGTCAGCGCTGTAACTACCCAGAATTTCTTTTTCTTCAACCCCCACTGCCGCTGCGGGAAAATCGATGCGCATCACCGGGTCGTTGTGCGCAAAGAGTAGGATGCGTCCGCCGGGCCTGGCGATACCCAGAGCCTCTTCCACCAGACGGGGATCGGGCACCGCCACCAGGACGACATCTGCGCCGCGGCCTCCGGTTCGCGCGCGAATTTCCTCCGCTAATTTACTGCCCTGCGGATCGAACGCTTCCACCGCGCCCAGCTCCACGCTTTTCGAGCGGCGCTCGGACATCGGATCGCTGGTATAGACTCGCCCTCCTTCCACCCGCGCCAGCATCATCAACAGCAGTCCGATGGGCCCCTGGCCAATCACCACCACGGATTCGCCCCTGGCAACGCGCGCCTTGCGCACCGCTTTCCAGCAGGTGTTCACCGGCTCGAGGAAAGTGGCTTCTTCGAAGCTGACCTCGTCGGGGATCGCTACCATACCGCGCTCCGCTACCCACGGCATCACGCGAACATATTCCGCAAAGCCGCCGCCATTGGCATCGAAGCCCGCGGTCACCCCGGTGGTTTTGTAAATTCTGCACTGAGAGAAGAGTTTTTTTTCGCAGAAGAAGCACGCGCCGCAGGGAATATGGTGAAAACTTACTACCCGGTCGCCGGGCTTCCACATCTTAACTTCCGCGCCCACCGACGCCACCGTACCGGCAATCTCGTGTCCGAAAATTTGCGGCGGCTTCACGAACCCGTGCTTGATCTTCTTGATATCCGTGCCGCAGATGCCGCAGGCGGCCACGCGAATCAAGACTTCTCCAGCAGATATCTGCGGCACGGGCACGTCTTCCACTTCCACGCGTCCGGCGCCGCGATAGACCCCCGCACGCATGGTTGATTTTTCCGGCGCTGCCGCCGGCGCTCCCGGCTTTCGCGAAGCCAGCATGGCGTCCGCCCGGCTCATACCGCAGTTGCCTCCCGGAGAGCCAAGCTCGCTGCATCCTCCCCATCGCCATCGAGCGCGTTGAGGTAGAGGTCCAAAAAATCCGCCAGTGCGCGGGATGCCTTGCGGCTCTGCAGGCCGAAGCGCATCAGCGCGGGAATGGAGCGCGGCGACTGCGCCACGCGACCCAGCAGCTTGCGCATCTTGATGCTTCCCTGCGCGTCGACCACGCCGTCGAAATCCATGGGCAGATCTTCGTCCCGCACATCGCTGATGGCGCGAACCGCCACGGCCGGAACCTTGGCGCCGGCGGCGGCGCGCATCACGAAGTAGCTTTCCATTTCCACTACATCGCCGCTCGACCCGAGCGACTGCTTCTGCGCTGCGGTAACGGCGATTTTTTCCACGGTAACAAAGCGGTTCACCAGCTTCGCGCCGCATGCGGAAGCGGTACGCAACAGTTGTGCGTCGCCGGGCAGGCTCGAAGTCGTTCCCCGCCAGCTCACGCGGCGCCCCACCACAACATCCCCGGCACGGCAAGCCTCGGTCAATCCGCCCGCCAACCCGGAGGAGATGCAAAAATCCGGGGCCTCGCGAAACGCGCGGTGCAGCCGCAGCGCCGCATTCTGCCCGCCCATTCCGGTCAGCACCACGCGCACATCGCAGTTGGCCACGCGTGCCTGGTAAGTGAAAACAGCGTCCGCACCGGCAGCAGGTCGTCGTTGCACAGATCGCTGGGCAGATGGCTGGGTCGGTTGTTTGACAGGTTGTGTAACAGGTTGTGCAGCGGGCTGCTGTACCGGGAGAAACTTGTGCCGCGAGCGCCACGGGGCGAATTCGGAGAGCACCGCGAAGGTGACCAGTACTTTCATTTCGCCTGCGCGCTAAGCCGCCTCTGGCGAGTGCGCTGCGCGCGCCACGTCGGAGCGGCGGGAAACGTAACCATTTTCTTCGTACCAGCGAACCGCGCGCTCCAGCGCAGCCTCCACCGCACCCGGTGTGAAACCAAGCTCGCGCCCGGCTTTGGAGCTGTCCACGAACATGCGGTGTCGCGCCATGCGCACGCCGTCCAGGGGAATCTGCGGCTCGCGCCGCAGCATGCGCGACATCACATGGTCGGCGCAAGCCGCCACGAAGGCCACGGCGTGGGGAAGGCGCACGCGCGGCGCTCGCCGCCCGGTGATTTTCGCCAGCACATCCAGAATCTCTTTGAGCGTCATGTTACGGCCGCCGAGAATGTACCGCTCGCCCGGCTTCCCGCGCTCCGCGGCGTCGAGATGACCCTGCGCCACATCTTCCACCGGCACCACATTCAGTCCGGTGTCCACATAAGCAGGCATCTTCCCTTTCAGGAAATCCAGAATGATTTTCCCTGTCGGTGTGGGCTTCCAATCCCCGGGCCCCACCGGGGCAGTAGGGTTCACGATCACCACCGCAAAGCCCTCCGCCGCGGCGCGCCGCGCCTCTTCTTCCGCCAGGAACTTCGAGCGCTTGTAGTGCCCGATCATTTCCGAAAGCGATGCGTGAGTGGTTTCGTCGGGTAGCGCGCCGCCGCTGCGTGGCACGGCAATGGTGGCCACCGTGCTGGTGTAGACGAACCGGCGAACGGCGGCGTGGCGTGCCGCTTCCAGCAGGTTTCGCGTGCCCTCCACGTTGCTCTCGTAAATTTCAGCGGAATCGGAGGCCCATAGCCGGTAGTCGGCGGCCACGTGGAAGACCACGTCGGCGCCCTGGACTGCGGCGCGCAAGGAAGCGGCGTCGCGAAGATCGCCGCGGGCGCGTTCCACAGAAATTCCCGCCAGCGCGTCGTACGAATTTGGTTTTGCGCTGGAGTCGCGCGTGAGTACACGCACCCGCTCCCCGCGCGCTACCAGCAGACGGGTCAGGTGACTGCCGACAAACCCGGTCGCGCCGGTGATGAGCGTGGTCATGGCAGAATACAAAAACGAGAAGTGGGAAAGCCCGGGTATGCTGGAATTGGACGCTTCGAAATTTTCAGCGCGCCCATCATCGCACTCCGTTACTGCTGCGAGCTCCATTTCCATTCCCGTGATCCGCGTGGTGCTGGTCCGCGTGCTGCGCCGCGCCGCTGTGCGATTTTACGCCGTTTCCATTTGCGCCGTTTACGCTCAACCCGTTCCCGTTTGCCCCGTGGCCATGAGAGCCATGGCCCTTGGAATCCAAGCCGGTCTCTGCCGGCGCGAATAACAGCGAGCGAAATTCAGGCCCGCCGCTCAGGCGGTTCTGATAGCGAGCCAGGGCATACAGAGGGAAATAGTGCTTATAAAGGTGGTACTTCAGATAAAAAACGCTGGGGAATCCGGTTCCGGTAAATTCAGACTCTTCCCACGTCCCCTCGCCGGTCTGCTGCTCGGTCAGATATTGCACGCTGCGTTCAATCGCTTTCTCCGTGGCCGGTTCGCGCTGCTCTCCCGAAGCCAGCAAGCCGATTAGCCCCCAGGCGGTCTGCGACGCCGTGCTGATCCCCTTGCCTTTGAGCGAAGGATCATCGTACGAGGCAATGGATTCCCCATATCCACCATCTGCATTCTGCACCGAGCTCAGCCAGGCAACGCCGCGCGCGGCCCAATCGGTGCATTCCTGCCCCAGCGCTTCCAGCGAGCGAATCACGCCCGAAGTTCCATACACGTAGTTCACGCCCCAGCGTCCGTACCACGATCCGTCAGCGCACTGGTCATGCTTAAGGAACGCTAGCGCGCGCCGGATCACCGGATGCGAGGCTGGCCAGCCAAAGCGCCCGAGGCATTCGATGACTCGCGCGGTAATATCCGCGGTGGCCGGATCGATCATGGCATTGTGATCGGCAAACGGCACCTGGGTCAGCACCCAGCAATCGTTGTTTTTGTCGAACGCGCCCCATCCGCCATCGTGATTCTGCATGCTGACCATCCACGTGATTCCGCGGCGCAGCGCCTTTTCCATACGCTGGCGATCGGGGAAATCCACGCGTTGCAAAGCCATCAGGATAAACGCGGTATCGTCCACGTCGGGATAGAAATCATTTCTGAACTCAAACGCCCATCCGCCCGGTTCGACTCCGGGATTTTTAACCATCCAGTCGCCGGGGCCCTCGATCTGATTATCCAGCAGCCAGCCCGCCGCACGAACCAGCGCGGGATGATTCGCGGGCAACCCGGCTTCTTCGAGCGCGACCATGGCGATGGCCGTATCCCACAAGGGAGAGCGGCACGGTTGCAGGCGAATGGTGTCGTTGTCTTCGAGCTCAAACCTGCACAGCTCGTTGATCTCGCGCACCGTGAGTGGATCCTCCGGCGAATGACCCAGCGCAATGAGCGCAAAGATCGCGTTCATCATCGCCGGGTAGATGGCGGCAAGCCCTTCGCTGCGCTCCAGGTGCCCGAGCAGCCAGCCTTCGGCCTTCTTCAGCGCACGCGCGCGCAGCGGCTTCCAGGGCATGCGTTCGTAAAGTTTGAATCCGCGGTCGAGCGCCAGGAAGAAATTTCTCCAGCTAACCACCTGGCTATCCCACTCGTACGAGCGCAGGCGGCGCTTCTGGTCCACAAACAGCTCATCTACGTGTTGCGTCTTCTCCACCGGCCAGCACGGCTTCAGCGCGTACAGGATAGTCAGCGGAACCAGAATTCCCCTGGACCACGAGGACATCTCATAGAGGTTGACGTAAAACCAGTTGGGCAGCAGCAGAAATTCCGGCGGAATGGCCGGAGCCAGATCCCATTCCACCGCGCCGACCAGCGCCAGATAAAAACGCTCGAAGGAATTGATCGCTTCCAGTCCGCCCAGTTGGTGCACACGCCGCCGGGCGCGTTCCATGTGCGGGGCATCCGCGCTGTCGCCGGCAAGCTTCAAACCGAAATAAGCTTTTACTGTCGCGTTGATTTCCGCGGGCCCGCCGCAGTAGATGTTCCAGCCGCCATCCGGCAGCTGGCGCCGCCGCACATAATTGGCCAGCTTCTCCACGCGCGCGCCGTCAAAACGCCCCAAAATGTGCAGGTAGAGAATGTAATCGGACTCCAGCGTAGTGTCCGCTTCGAGTTCCCCAAGCCAGTAACCTTCCGGGGCCTGAAGGCCCAGCATGTATTCGGTGGCTCGCTCGACCGACTCTTGCAGCCGATCGCCCAGCAGCGTTCCGCCCGAATTCTCAAATGACTCGGAACCTGAGAACCATCCAGGAATTTTTGCCCTTGTAGCCATCCACTCCTCAACACCTGAGCGAGCGCCCCCCTAGGGCTACCGCCCACGCTATTGTTCAGATATGCTTCCGCTCAGAACCCGGTTTCGATACACAACGACTGAGAGGATTTGACCCGGGCGTTCGATGACTCTCAGCGGAAGGCCCGCCGGTCTTGGCGGGGAGCCTTCCTCTCCCCCAAAACGCCTTAATTATCGCCTCGAAGTGCTTTATCGTCAACAGAGATGATGCTAAAGAGGCAACTTTGGCTGCATGGTGTTCCAAAAGCGGTGGGAGACGAAGCCGAGTAATTCCGCCGAAAGCGGCTCTCCCAGGGGCTGGAGGAACGCTGGCCGGCCCACCAGAAGGCTTGGCGACACCCCCGGCCACGCGTCTTTTCCCAAAGCGGATCGCAGCACGTAAGCGTCGGCCCGGTCAAAGATACCGCAACGCGGTGGCCTTAAAGTCCTCTTGAGAAGGCTCTAGAACAGCCAGATAGAGCTGCGGGCGCAGCAACTGCAGGATGGCGTTGCTCTCGAGGATAACGTTTTCGGCCCCGCTCAGTGCCTCGCGCAGTGCCGGCATGCCGTCTGCCAGTTCTCCCTGCGGTGTCCGCAACCATAACGACCGCTTCGCGCCAGCCACCAGAAATCGCGACGTGTCGGTGCGTCCGCTGCGGTCCATCTCTTCGTCGAGGGCCACGGCATGATCGCGCGGCGCGCAGTCGCAGGGCTCGCCGTGCGCGCTGCAAAGGCTGTGGCCATACTGGGTGATCTTCACTGCGGTCCATCCAGCCTCAGGGAACGCACGGATGAGATCCACCACCAGCGAGGTTTTGCCCACGCTGCGGCTGTGCCCGCCTATGACCAGTGTACGCATGATTTCGCAGTCCCAATCCCGGCACATCGCTTAAAATTGTCCGCGCCGATCTATCTAGCCGTTTTCGCGCTTGCCTGCTTTCTTCTTTTCCCGCCAATCTTTCCCTAACTCAGGCAGCAAGGAAAGCCAGGCGTGCTGCTCCTTGAATTTGCTCAAGGGACGCGCGGGTGTTCCCCAATAGGGCTCTGTCCCGCGACGCAGAGTCTTGCCATTCAAGATTCCGGCCTGGCCTCCCACAATGGCGCCCTCCTCGATGCGGCAATGGTCGCCGATGCCTACTTGCCCGCTCAACGCCACGCGCCGGCCGATCACGCTGCTGCCGGAGATGCCCGTCTGCGAGGCGACCACGCTGTGTTCGCCAATCTCTACGTTATGGCCCACCTGCACCAGGTTGTCGAGTTTCACGCCCGCGTCGATCCGCGTGACTCCGAGCGCGCCACGATCCACGCAGGTGTTGGCTCCAATCTCCACGTGGTCACCGATCTCCACGGTGCCGATCTGCGGGAATTTCACGTAGCGCTCGCCATCAAAGACGTAGCCGAATCCGTCGCCGCCAATAACTGCGCCCGAGTGGATGATCACTTCCCTGCCGAGGCGCGACCCGGCGTAGAGGGTGACATGGGAGTGCAGCCGGCACCCGGAGCCAATCCGCGCACCGCGCCCTACAAAACCAAATGCGCCGATTTCAGTGCCCGCGCCAATGGTCACGTCCTCCTCGATCACCGCGTACGGTCCGACTCCTACATTCGCGCCCAGTCTTGCATTGGCAGCGATCACCGCGGTAGGGTGAATTCCTCGCGCAATCGATTGCGGCGCTAGTAACCACTGGGCGGCGCGCGCAAAAGCCAGCTTCGGATTTTCCGCGCGCAAGATGGTCTTTCCGGGGAGCGCCACATCTCTGCCGGTTAGAACGCAACGCGCCGCTGAGGCTATCGCGCGTGCGGAGTGCCTCGATGATTCCAGATAGATGACATCTGTCGCGGTGGCATTCTCCGGGCTGGCTACTCCCGAAAGCACCAGCCGCGCGTCGCCTTCGAGTCGCCCGCCAAGATGTTCAGCGAGATCGCCCGCCGTCCGCGCGCTCCTGGCCGGCTTGACCCCGGGGGTGGTACTGCTCTGGCGCTGCGTGGACTTTCGCAACTTCTTTTTCGGCGCTCGACGGGACATTGCAGCCTCCAAGGTTGCTCGATTAACTACGCACGCGATCACAACCGGGTCAACTCAGTTCAACTCAGTTCAATGCAGTTCAACGCAGACTCAAGGCGTGTACAGCGGCGGTTCCCCCGGTGGCCGCGTCTTCCAGCGCTTGTGCACCCATAACCACTGGTCCGGGTAGCGTCGCGCATAGTTTTCGACCACTTGGGTAAAGCGCGCCGTGTTTTCGCGCACGTCCGCTTCTTCATCCCCTGTGCGCACCAGCTGCAACGCCGGCTCGAAGTGCAGGCGGTATTTCCCAAGCGCCTCGTCCCAGAAAACATAGCCCGGCACAACCGCGCAGTCGGTTCGCAGCGCAATGCGCGCCAGCCCTGCCGAGGTGCACGCCGGAATACCGAAAAAATCCACGAACACTCCTTCTTCCGGAAGCGTGTTCTGGTCCATCAGAATTCCCACCGTGCCGCCTTCGCGCAGCAGCCGCAGCATGGCACGCGCCGACTGGTTTTTGTCGATGGGTTGATTTCCTGAGAGCATCCGGTAACCAAGCACCAGCGCGTCCACCCGGGGGTTCTCGATGGGACGCACCAGAAAGTGCAACGGATCGCCGTAGCGCGCCTGTACGAAAGGGGCCAGCTCCCACGCACTCATGTGGCCGGTGAGAAAGATCACGCCCTTGCCGCGCGCTTGCGCCGCTGCAAAATGCTCGTAGCCTTCGCGCGGCACCAGGTCTTCCATGCGTTGGCGCATGTAGCGCGGAAACTGCGACAGCTCGCCCAACATCCATCCCAGATGCCGCACCATGCAGCGCAGCGTCTCCACTCGCTTTTCTTCGGTCCACTCCGGAAATGCCAGCTGCAGATTCCTAAGTCCCGCGCGCGCCAGCTTGGGTCTGCTGGCATAGAGCAAGCGCGCGATGCCCGCGGCCACGGCTCGCGCAGCTTTCCGCGGCAGCAGCCCGAGAGCGTGCAGCACGAACCACGCCCCGGCGTATTCGATCCATTGACGCACCGGCGCCATTATCCCTGAATTTACGCGGGACACGCCTGCTTGTCTGCGTCTGTCTTTCCTGACCGGCCCGCTCGCGCCGAATTCTGCCGGAGAGTAAAAATCAGCCGGGCTATGCACAGACGAATGTCCCTCCCGTGGTGATAGACTCAAGCGCTTTGCGCGAAGCAACTCGCTTGCGGATTTTTCTTTCAGCTGCCTTGCTTGCGGCGATTCTCTACATCTGCTGCTTTAGCGGGCTAAATGCACTTGGCCTGGTGGGGCCGGACGAGCCACGCTACGCGGCCATCGCCCGCGACATGGCCGCCAACGGCGACTGGGTCACGCCGCGCCTGTTCGGCCAGCCGTGGTTCGAAAAGCCGGCGCTTTACTACTGGAGCGCCGCGCTCGCCTATCGTGCCGGCTTTACCGACGAAACAGCGGCGCGCCTGCCGGCCGCCTTGTTTGCCCTGTTCACCACCGTGGGCATAGCGTGGCTGGCCCGAAGATTCTATGGCCGCCTCGCCGCGCTGATGGTGCTGCTCATGCTGCCCACGTGCGTCGCGATGATCGGTTTTTCCCACGCCGCCACGACGGATATGCCGTTTGCGGCCTGCCTCGCACTCTCCATGGTGGCCGCGGCGCAGATAGTGTTGCCGGTGGAGCGGGCAAGCCAAGCGCCGCCCGTGCGAGACCTGGCGGGCAAGCAAAGTGTGCCGAAATCTCTGCAGCAAACCGCATGGGCCTGCGCATGGGGATTCTTTCTGGGCTTGGCGACTCTCGCCAAAGGCCCGGCCGCAGTGGTGCTGGCCGCCGGGAGCGTGGCGCTCTGGGTTCTGACCACGCGACGCTGGCGTGACTCGTTGAGCCTTCTCCATCCTGCGGGCATCGTATGCTTCTGCGCCACCGCGCTCCCTTGGTACGTCCTTTGTGCCCTGAGAAATCCCGAATTTCTGCGTATTTTCTTGTTGGAGCACAACCTCCAGCGCTTCGCCACGAACCGCTATCAACACGCTCAACCTTTCTGGTTCTTCGCGCCCATACTGCTGCTTGCCGTATTCCCGTGGACCACTTTCCTGGTTGTCTGCGCTCGTGACGCCTTGCGGGCGAATCGTGAAAAACGTCTGGCCAGTTCGTCGTCGGTCTTCTTTGCATGTTGGGCGATATTCCCATTTCTGTTTTTCAGCGCGTCACAATCGAAGCTGCCCGGCTACATCCTCCCGGCAGTGCCGCCGCTCATCCTGCTGATCGCGCGCAGTGCCAGCCGCGCGTTAGACGAAAAAGGTGAAGCCTTGCGATGGTGTATGGCGGCTGTAGGAGAAAGCTTTACTCTGTTCGCCATCGCCGCAGGCGTTTGGATTGCCCGTCCGGAGGAAAGCGGTGGCTTGGGAGAGGGTAACTATGCCGGGCTGATGGCCGCAGCCGGGTTGGCGCTGATAGCGCTGCTGATCACCGTACTGGCGCTGCGCCGGAAACAGGTTACCGCCGTCGTGACCGCCGCTCTATTCGTAGCGTTCCTAGTCGCGATGGCCACCGCCCTGGTTGTTCCGCGCCTCAACGCGCGCATTTCCCCGCGTGCCACCGCGCGCGCCGTGGTTCGTGATTGCGGAAGGGAGGCTGCTCTGGCCACCTACGATCTGCCCCGCGCTTGGAGATACGGACTTGATTTTTATGTGCGGCGGGAAGTTGCCGAGTGGACGCCCGTGGGCCGCTACGCCTGCATCGTAGCGAACAGCGCAGGAACTGTAGAACTCAAACGCCTGGGCGTTAATCCCCTGGCGGAAACTCGCATTTCGCCGGAAGCCACGATCCTGCGCCTTGAATAATCTGACCAGGCCGGCCGCTGTGGCGGGTTATTGGCGCCCTTTGGTCAACGGCGGGAGATTGCGAAGGAAAAATGTAACCACGTAATTTTCATAAGCACGCTTTTCTTCATTGGACATGGCCAGGTAGCTGGCCTTGGGCATCACCCACTGCTCGCGCGGAGCCGGCGCCGCATTAAAAAGCTGCAGCGTAGCTTCCGCCAGCGCGGGATTCTCCCGCAGCGCGATAAAGAGTTTGGGTACCATGGCCAGCGAAGAGAGCCGCGAGGACAGCGTCCCACCGCCGCGATAGGGCAGCTGTTCCATCTGAAAAAAGAATCGCAGCAGCGGGTAGATAATAGGCATCGATCCCGCGCCGGAATGTTCCACCTCGGTACGCAGGAACACCATGGGCTCGTCGTACACCGACTCGACGGCGATGGCGCGCACACGCCGGTCAGCTTCCGCCGCAGCCAGCGCCGCATAACCGCCCACGTTGGCGCCCCACAAACCGATGCGGTTGCCGTCCACGTCCTTGCGCTGGCCCATCGCGGCGATCGCCGCCAGCACTTCACGAGTCTCGCGAGGTCCCAGAGTGGTCGACCCGGACGATTTGCCGTGCCCGCCGAAATCGAAGACGAATACGTTGAACTGATTTTCCTGCAGCGGCGTCGCCAGGGTTAGCACGTCGCCGCGCTGCGACTTATACCCGTGGCAAAGAATAATCACCGGCGCGCCGCGCAGCCCGGGGAAAAACCATCCCTCGCGCTCTCCCACACCGGGCACCGTGAATTGCACGACGGTCGGGCGTCCCAGCAGGCTGTCAGGAGTGAGGTCCGTGGTGGTGCTGGTGGGAGCCAGGATGCGGTATAGCAGCACGCCGGCGGTCCCGCCGGCTACCAGCAGAATAAATATGAGCAGCAGCGATCCCAGAATCAGGAACTTCGAAAGCCGCGTGCTTGGATAGCGCAGTTCGTCGAGTAGGCTCATGAATTCAGGCTGGCACCTGCACGGCTGGAACCGATATCCAAACCCAGTTTGGGCTTAAGCTGGCGAATCTTAGCACATCACCTCATACCTCGTTCAGCAAGGCTACTGCTTAGGCGCTGGAGACGGCAACAGGTACTCGTTATAATGCCAGCGTGCCTTCTCTGGCGATGCAGATTGTGGACTTGCGTCAAACTTCTCCCCGGCAGCTCGAGCCGCTGCTGGAAGAAGAAGCGCGCCAGTGGCTCGAAGAGCTGCATTGGGACTACCGGCCGTCGCTCGGGCTGATCCGCCGTTTCCTGGACACGCGCTCGCTCGCGGGACGCGCCGCGATCGAGAACGGTCGCGCCGCCGGTTACGGCTTTTACGTTCTGGAAGAGGACAAAGCGCTGCTCGGCGGACTCTTCGTGGCCAGGCCATACCTCAACACCGAGCTGGCCTCCGATCTCCTCGGCTCTATTCTGTCCAGCCTTGAGGCTCAACCGAACATCGAGCGCATCGAAGCCCAACTGATGCCCTTCGGCCACGCGCTCGACCCCGTCCTCATCGAGCATCGCTTCCGGCTCTACACCAGGCAATTCATGCTCCTGCCTCTGGCGGAAGCCCGGCTCAAGGACTCTATCGGCTCTAAAGAGGCCACGCCGCAGTTGGTGCCCTGGAACGACCGTTATTTTGAGCCCTGCGCCCGGCTGATCCGCGCCGCCTATTCCGAGCACGTGGATGGGGAAATCAACGAGCAGTACCGCACCGAACAGGGAGCGGTGAAATTCCTGCGCAACATCGTCATCTTACCGGGTTGCGGGCAGTTCCTGCCCGAGGCTTCGTTCGTCGTGCATGGCACAACACACAACGGACTGGTTGGCGCGGTGCTGACTTCGGCCGTGGCCCCCGGCGTCGGACATACCACCCAGATCTGCGTGCTGCCCGGCGAGCAGAATCGCGGGCTGGGCCGCATGCTCCTCGAAGCGTCTATCGCCGCGCTGCGTCAACGGCGTTTCCACTCGCTTTCGCTGACCGTCACTTCCGCCAACACCCGCGCCGTGCAGTTATACGAGCGCGCCGGATTCCATACGCTGCGCACTTTCGCCGCTGCCGTGTGGCGGCAATAGGCCCGGGATCGCGATAAATGAAGTTGTGAAAGAATGACGTCGCCGGCTTATTTGTGCGTGCGTTCGCTGAGCAGGCCCTTGAGCTCGTTGAGGAATTCCTTTACGTCCTTGAAGTCCATATACACCGATGCGAAGCGCACGTAGGCCACCTTGTCGAGCTTGCGCAGGCGGCTCATCAGCATTTCGCCCAGTTCCACGGTCGTGCGTTCACGGTCCGTGGAGTCGCACACGAATTTTTCCGCCTCGTCCACCAGCGCTTCAATCTTGGGAATCGATACCGGACGCTTCTCGCACGCCTTCAACATTCCCTGAAGAATCTTCTGCCGGTCGAAGCGTTCGCGCCTCCCGTCTTTCTTGATCACCATGTAGGGAATTTCGTCGATGCGCTCGTAGGTAGTGAAACGCCGGCCACACTTCAGGCATTCCCGCCGCCTGCGGATCAGGTCGCCAGCGCGCCCCTCGCGCGAATCCACCACCTTGTCTTCTTTATAGGCGCAAAAAGGACACTTCAATTCGCCGCTCCCCGGGTGCTGTCTTTTTCAATGCCCGCGTGCCCGCCGGCCTCTTCCGCGGCGCGTTCCTTGCCGGCGATGCGGCGCAACTCGCCGAACGACATGCCTTCATGGATCAGCAATGGAATCCCCGCCAACGAGCAGCTCGTGAACGTCACCAGCCAAAGCATCAGCGCCGCGGCCAGCGCCGGCTCACTATCTACTCCCAGAAGCTGGTGGAAGGCAAGATAGCAGGCGGCCTGCGATCCTCCCCCGATTCCGGGAACCTGGATCGTGGATCCCAGCATGGTACAGGCCAGAACCAGCACCGCCGCTCGCAAATCCAGCGCCGCGAGTTGACCGCCGAAGCTGGCCGGCACCCAGTGGTAAATCAGCAGGATCAACATCCAGTGGACGGCGCTCACGCCTGCCGCCACGCCAAGATCGCCCATCGTGCGCACAGCCTGCAAGCCCTCGAGGAATCCCCCGAACAGCCCGGCGACGCGCGCCCGCCAGCCGGTCCGCAATTTCCAGCCTTCCAGGGCCCGCTTGACCACGCCGCCTTCAGTGGCGCGTAAATAAAATAAAAATCCCACCGCCACCAGGAGCCCCACCAGCAGCACCGCGCCACCTTTTTGCAACAAGGATAAAAACGTTCCGCCTCCGCTGCCGTGCTCGGCCAGCAAGGCAGGAAGAAAAACCAGGCTCAGGCTGGCAAAAACGACGGTAGCCAGAATATCGAACACGCGCTCGATCACGTAGATGCCGAACATGCTGGAGACCGGCAGGTTCTCGCGGCGCGCGATCAGCAGGGGCCGCACCGGTTCGCCCGCCCGCCCCAGGAGAAAAATTGCCGCGAAGCCCATCAAGGTGGCTTCATACACACGGCGCAGGTTCATGGACCCCAGGTAACGCGAAAAGCGTACCCAGCGCACGGCTCGAAGGAAATAGCAGAAATAGATCGCCGCCACGGAAATAACCAGCAGGCTCAACCGCGCATGGCGCACCGCCGAGCTGAACCGCTCCCAGCTGAAAAACTTCCCTCCCACTCCGGAACGGAAGTGATAAAGCAGGAAGCCCACCACGGCCACGGCGACCAACAGGAAGATAGTCTTGCGAAGAGAAGCGCGCATCCGCCTCGCACCGTAGCAATATACTTCGGGGGTGTCAAGAAACCGACGTTCGCGAGGCTTGCCGCAAGTGCTGTAGACGGATAAGATGCGGCCACGAGTTGGGGGAACTTTTCCGGCCGCAATTGCGTTTCTATAGGTGGAGGCCGGAGAAGAGCAGCCGAAAACGGGGACGATGCTGAGTTGGAGCTGGATGCTCAACTGGTCGAGCAGTGCCTGCGTGGGGAGAGCCAGGCTTGGGAAGAACTCGTGCGGCGTCACACGCGCCGTGTGTTCAACCTTTCCTATCGCTTTACCAGCAATCGCCAGGAAGCCGAAGACCTTTCTCAGGACGTTTTTATGAGGGTATACCGCACACTCGGCAGCTATCGCGCCACCAGCGGCCAGTTCACCACCTGGCTGACCAGCGTGACGCGCAACCTGCTGATTGACCATTACCGGCGCACCCGTAAAGACCGGCTGACCTCGTCACTGGACGACGAAAACACCAACATGCAAGTCGAGCAAAAAGAATCGAATGCCCGCCGCCCCGACGACCTGGCGCTGGCCAGCGAGCTCAGCTCGCAGGTACAGGGCGCGCTGCAGAAGCTTTCGCCGGAGCTGCGCGAAGCCGTGATCCTGCGCGATTTGCAGGGGCTGGACTACGCGGAAATCCAGCAGGTGTTATCCGTGCCGGAAGGCACGGTGAAGTCGCGCATCAATCGCGGGCGCATCGAGCTGGCACGCCTGCTGGAACAGATCGGAGTACGACCGGAGTAAGTTATGTCCTGGAACTGCGTAAATAACGAGGAACGCCTCAGCGATTATCTCGACGGCTTGCTGGCCGCCGATGAGCGCCTGGCTTTTGAAACTCATGCGCAGAGCTGCGCCCATTGCAGCGCGCTGCTGGCCGGCGTTCGCGGCCTGGTGGCCGGGATGCATCGTCTGGAAATGGCCGAGCCGCCGCAGGGCCTCATCTATCGCATTCTTTCGGAAACCACGGGGAAAGAAGCCGCGGCGGGCCGCAAGTCTGGCTTGGCCTGGTTGCCGGCATTTTTCCAGCCAAAACTGGCGCTGGGTGCGCTGACCGTTTTCGCTACGTTTGGTATCGTGCTGCAAGCCACCGGAGTAGATGTGCGAAGAATATCCAAGGCGGATCTCAACCCCATCAGTGTGTTTCGCGCCACCAATCGCCAGGCCCACCTCACCTACGCGCGCGGTGTGAAGTTCGTCAACGATCTGCGCGTGGTGTATGAGATTCAGTCGCGCCTGCAGACCTCATCGCCCGCCACGTCGCCGGCGGTTTCGCCGCGGCGTGACCAGTCGCAGCGGCCCGCGCCGCCCGAAGGCGACCGCCAGCTCAAGAATCAATTTGACCAGTTTGACCAGAAAGACCAGTTCGACCAGCACGACCGGTCCGGCGCCGCCGCGTTGACCGCAGCGCTGCTCTGTTCGTTGCCCGCCAGCACCGACCGAGGAGCCACTCGATGAGTTCCCCTGTCACACCGGTATTCGAGACCAAAGGCTATTGCCGCCACTGCGGCAAGCCGCTCACCCAGGCCACCGCGCACGAGCTGAACGGTGTCTTCTACTGCGGAGACTGTCTCACCTCCTTCGTGCAGCAAGGGCAATCGCCGGCGCACCCCGGCAAGGCGGCGCTCGCGGGACTCATTGGAATAATCCCCGGGCTCGGCGCCGTCTACAACGGCGAATTCCTGAAGGGCGCGATGCATGTGGTCATCTTCGGCTTGATCATCAGCGTTATTTCCTCCGGCCACGCCCTGGGCTTATTCGTGCCCATGCTCATCGCCTGGATTTTCTACATGCCGTTCGAGGCCTACCAGACGGCCAAGGCCCGGCTGGAAGGCCGCAAGGCCACCGGCGTCATCGACTTTGGCAGCGGCCGCCAACAGACCGCACCGCTCTTCCTGATCGGCATGGGCGTGATCTTCCTGCTCATCCAGTTCGATCTGATCGATATGGACCGCATCGTCAATCTGTGGCCGCTGGGTATGATCGCTCTCGGCGTGTGGATGTTGATAAAGCGAAAAGACTCGTCTTCGAATCCTTAGGAGGCGTCATCGGATGAGCAACGGCAGGCACAGCCTAATGGGCCCGGCAGTTCTGATCACCGTGGGCGTGGTGTTCTTGCTCCACCAGTGGCGGCCCGATCTGCACATGGGTCGTCTCTGGCCGGTGATTCTGATCGTCATCGGCCTCGTGCGCATCCTGGAATCCACGGGAATCGGCGCGGGCCCCGTTCCTCCGGTGACTCCGCAGGGAACACTTCCGCCGACACCGCCCGCTGCGGTAAACCCGGGCCCAGCGTCACAAGGGCCAGCATCGCCGGGACCGGCATCGACGGGACCGGCATCGACGGGACCAACTTCGGTGGGCCCCTCCGGACCTGGCACTGCAGGGCCCAACGTCTGAGCGGTTTTTACAAAATGAAACCACCACTGGTAAAAATTCGCATCCTTTGCACGCAGATGTTACGCACGGAGAAAAAATGATTGGTTCGAGACGCGGGCGCGGAGGGCTTGTCGGAGGCATATTCCTCGTCATCCTCGGGGTCCTTTTCCTCGTGCACGGCTTCCGGCCGGAATTTAACGCCGCGCGGCTGCTGTTCCATTGGTGGCCGCTGCTCTTGATTTTCTGGGGTGTGGCGCGGCTGATGGAAAATATGTCCGCGCGCCGCACCGGGCAAACTCCTGGCCCGGTGATCACTGGCGGCGAAATCTTTTTGATCTTTCTAGTGGTGGCGGCCTGCGGCGCTATCGTGGCAGTAGAAAAGTACGGGCCGGACATCCAGATGGGCAATAACGACGAGATGCCCTTCGGCCAGCACGCCGAGATCACCGAAGAGCTGCCCGCAAAAGCGCTAAAGCCCGGCGCCGAGATCCTGATTCAAGCGCGGCGCGGCGACATCACCGTTACCGGTACCGACGCGCTGGAGCTTCGGGTGGTGGCGAAGAAAACCGGTTTCGCCATGGACGAGAATACCGCCCAGAAGCGCGCCCACGCCGCTTCCATTCGCCTGGTGGAAACCTCGCGCGGCTTCGAAGTTCGCCCGGAAATTAACGAGGAGGGCGGAGAGCACACGCGCACCAACCTCGACATTCAAGTCCCCAAGCAGTCCGTGATCACCGTCAAGACGGAGAATGGCGATGTCCACGTCTGCGACATCGCTGGAAATGTGTTTGCCTCCACCGCGCGAGGCACGCTGGAAGTCTGCAATTCCGGCGCCGACGTTCACGCCGAGGTCAAGCACGGCGACGCGCGAATTTTGACGGTAAAAGGCAACGTGCGCCTGACCGGCAGCGGCAGTGAAGTGGAGATCAGCGACGTCACCGGTGACGCCTCGATGGAAGGCGAATTCTACGGACCCATTCGCGCGCGCAACGTGGCCAAGGGCGTCAACTTCGTCTCTACCCACACCAATCTCGCCGTTGGCGCGCTGCCTGGAAAGATGGAGATGGACTCCGGCGACCTGAGCATGGACGACGCTTCCGGAAACATCCAACTGACCACCAGGGACAAGAACGTCACCATGGAAAACATCACGGGACGCCTGCGTATCGAAGACAAGCGCGGCGAAGTCACCGTGCGGCTCCGCCAGGCGCCGAAAGAAGACATCAGCATCAGCACCGAATCCGGCGCGGTGGAACTGGCCCTGCCGTCCAGCTCGGCCTTCGAGATGGACGCCGCTTCCCGCTCGGGAGAAATTGAAAATGATTTCGACGACGCGGACCTCAAAGTGACCAACGACACCCACGGTAATGCTGCTCTGCACGGCAGACGCGCCACAAAAGGCCCGCGCGTGGAGCTGCACACGACCTACGGTCCGATCCGCCTGCGCAAATCCGACTGATCCGGTTGCAACTCACCGTTTCAGCACGGCTTCCAGCGTGGCAAAGAATTCGGGAAACGAGACCGCGATGCACCCGGGATCCTGCAGCACCGATTCCCCCTCCGCCCCCAGCGCCGCCACGGTACACGCCATAGCGATGCGATGATCGCCGCGCGGATCGATGATCTCCGCGCCTCGCAGCGGCACCGTCCTGCCGGTAGCCGCGCGGCCCGCCACGCGTAAGCCGTCCGGAAGCTCCTCCACCTGCGCGCCCATGCGCCTTAAATTTTCCGCGAGGGCAGCGATGCGGTCGCTCTCCTTGACGCGCAGCTCTCCGGCGTCTCGAATTTCGATGCCGCGTTCGGTGTAGGGTCCCAGCGCGGCCAGCATGGGCAGCTCGTCGATCATCTGCGCCACGCTCGCGCCGCAGATCGTCCCCCCTTCGAGTAGCGCGTGGCGAATCGAGAGGTCTCCGACCAGCTCGCCATTTTGCATCTGCACATTTACGATCCGCACCGGAGCGCCCATCTGCACCAGAAAATCAAGCACCGCCGCGCGCGTCGGATTTAGTCCCACACCGCCAATGAATAATTCCGAACCGGGAAGAACCAGCGCCGCCCCCAGAAAAAATATCGCCGAAGAAATGTCCCCTGGCACGGAGGTCTGCCGGCCGGTCAGGCGCGGCCGCCCCATGAGGCGAACGGCTTTGCCGTTGCTGGCGATGGAAGCGCCAAACTCCGCCAGCGCAATTTCCGTGTGGTCGCGCGTGCGCACCGGCTCGACCAGCGCTGTCTCGCCCGCCGCGAACATTCCCGCCAGCAGGATTGCGGATTTCACCTGGGCGCTGGGTTTGGGCAGCGTGTATTCGATCGGCTTCAAGACTGCGCCGGAAATCTCCAGCGGCGCGAATTGCCTTTCGCGCGCGGCGATTTTCGCGCCCATCTGCTCGAGCGGCACGATCACGCGGCGCATCGGCCGCCGCCGCAGCGACTCGTCGCCGGTAAGCGTGCTGTCAAAGTTCTGGCCGGCCAGCAGCCCGGCCAGCATCCTCATCGTCGTGCCCGAGTTTCCCGCGTCGAGCTTGCGCCGCGAGCGCCTGAGTCCGGTAAGCCCTACCCCGCCGATGCGCACGAGGTCTTGCTGCCGATCGATCACCACGCCCATCCGGCGCAGGCACTCGAGCGTTCGCGCGCAGTCCTCCGCGCTGGAATAGTGCGCGATCTCGCTGGGCCCCTCGGCCAGCGCAGCCAGGATGGCCAGCCGGTGGGAAATGGATTTATCGCCGGGGATGCTGATCGCGCCCGAGACTTCGTGCGCCGGAAGAATTTTTTTCTTAGCCACACGATGAGTTTAGCACGCGCGCTCGCGCCAGCCTTTCTGCGCACGGACTTTTCTCTCCGCCAGCCTCGCTGCAGACCTTGCGAATGCTGCGAGCTCGGCGACCTTCCTGAATAACGCCGGCACTTCCGGTGCCGCGAATACTGCAAATTCTGTTCGAGCTGCCGGCCCGCAGTAGTATAAAATTCCTGCGCTGCACTTACAGTTCTGCGTAGATCCGGCCCGGAGGAAAGCTGCACGCATGGCGGAGAAAAATCTGACGGGTACGGGCGCTTCCCCAAGCCAGCCGGATGCACCTGTCCGGCTCGCTGCCATCGCTCCCGAAGTCTCCGTGGTGATTCCCTGCCTGAATGAAGCGCGCTCGCTGGCCCTCTGCGTGGACAAGGCCATAGAGTCTTTCCACAAGTCGGGAATTCGCGGCGAAGTAATCGTGGCCGACAACGGCTCGACGGACGGCTCGCAGGAAATCGCCATCGAGCATGGTGCCCGCGTGGTGAATGCCGAGCTGCGCGGCTACGGCCATGCCCTGCGCGCCGGTATCGACGCCGCGCAGGCGCCATTCATCGTCATGGGCGACGCGGACGACAGCTACGATTTTCGGGACGTGCCGCGCTTCCTCGCCAAGTGGCGCGAAGGCTATGAAGTGGTGATGGGCAACCGCTTCAAGGGCGAAATCAAGCCCGGCGCCATGCCCTGGATGCACCAGCACGTCGGCAATCCGGTGCTCTCCGGCATCCTGAATCTTTTTTTTCGCACCAATCTTGGCGACGCGCACTGCGGCATGCGCGGCTTCACCAAGGACGCTTTCGCCCGCATGGATCTGCGCACCACCGGCATGGAGTTTGCCTCCGAGTTCGTGATCAAGGCCGCCAAGCTAGGCGCGCGACGCACCGAAATTCCCGTGATCCTGTGGCCCGACAAGCGCGGACGCCCTCCGCACCTGCGCAGTTTCCCCGATGGCTGGCGCCATCTGCGCTTCATGCTGCTGTACGCGCCCAACTGGTTGTTTATCGGCCCGGGCGTAGTGCTCGCGCTGCTCGGCGTGGCTATCGTCCTGTGGCTGATGCCCGCGCCGCGGCAAGTGGGCCGAGTCATCCTGGACTTGCACACCATGATCTTCGGTATGGTCTTCACCCTGCTGGGCGTCCAGATTGTTTTCATTGGTCTGTTCGCGCGCGTCTTCAGCTACGCCGAGCACTTCAATCGCGGCCAGCAGTCGCTCGAACGCGCGCTGTATAGCGTCCAGCTCGAACACGGCTTGCTCGCCGGCGCGGCTATCGCATTCATTGGATTTTTTGGCAACGCCCGCATCTTCTATTACTGGGCCGCGGAGGGCTTCGGCCCGCTCCACCAGGTTCGTTACGTCATCTTCTGGTCGCTGTGGCTCTTTGTAGGGGTACAGATTTTGTTCTCTTCCATCTTTCTCAGCATGCTGGGCATCAGCCGCGACACTTTCATCGGCGCTTACGGGAAGAAATAATGGAACTGTCACTGGTAAAGGGTTTTCATCATCATTGGATTTTCCAGCGCCGCGTGGAAGTGCTCTCCTCCCTGCTCGCCGAAATGGTTCCGCCCGGCTCCTCCGTCCTCGATGTCGGTTGTGGGGATGGAAATATCGGCCGCCTGATCCGCGAGAAGCAGCCCGGCATTACCGTGCACGGCCTGGAAGTGATGGCCCGCCCAACGTGCGAAATCGAATACTCCCTGTTCGACGGCACGCGCCTCCCTTACCAAGACAATTCCTTCGACGTGTGCCTTTTTGTTGACGTGCTCCACCACAGCGACGATCCGGCCCTGCTGCTGCGCGAAGCCGCGCGTGTCAGCCGCCGTTACGTCCTGCTCAAAGACCACCTCTCCGAAAACGCCATCGATTTCGCCACGCTCAGCATCATGGACTGGGTGGGAAACCGGCCGCACGGCGTTCGCTCGATCAACAACTACAAGAGCCGCCGCGAATGGGACGCTTTATTCGCCGGGGCCGGCCTCGAGCTCCGCGCCTGGAAGGATTCCATCTCCCTCCAGCCCTTCCCCATCAGCGCAATTTTTTCGCGGCGGCTGCACTGCCTGGCGCTCCTCGCGAAAACAATCGCCTAGGCATTTCGGCAGTGCGGAATTCATCGCGCATTTCCACACCAGTCCGCTCGCCCGCACATGCATTCTCGTGGCAAACTGGCAAGATGCCCATGCGCCTGGAAGCCTCAGAGAATCGTCCAGGCCCCGGCGCGGGAGCCTGACTCCATTGGCTTACACTGCTTTCGACCTCTTCGTGGCCCGCTGCCGCTTTCGCGCCGCGCGCCCTCACATCCGCGCCGGCGCGCGGGTCTGCGACATCGGCTCCGGCTCGCACGCTCCCTTCCTGCAGTCTCTGACTTCGCACATCAGCCTTGGCGTGGGACTGGACTGGCACGTGGCCGCAAGTCACGCGCCGGGCCGCACCAGCCTGCTCCAGGTTGACATCACCCGCGATCTGCCGCTGGCGACAAATTCCTTTGACCACGTCGTTCTGCTCGCCGTTCTCGAGCATCTGCCGCAGCCCGAGCCCGTTCTTCGCGAAGCTCTGCGCATTCTCGCCCCCGGCGGCTCCCTGGTGATGACCTGGCCCAGCTCGGCCGTGGATCCCATTCTCTGGGTGCTCACCCGCGTCGGCCTGGTCAAAGATGAACTGGGGTTCGAGCAGCATCAGCCTCGTCTCCCCGTTCCGAAATTACGCGCCATGCTGCAGCGCATCGGCTTCGCCGGCATGCACCACGGAAAATTCGAGTTGGGACTCAACAACTGGCTCGTCGCCCACAAACCTGAATAATCCATGGAACTTTTTCGGAGACGCGAGCATCTATTTAAAGCGGCGCCATAAAAATAAGATACGGTCGTCACTCCAGCGCGGTAAAATATTGTCGTGATCAACGGTTACAACTCGCAGACATTCCTCAAGGGAGGACTCCATGAGTCGCATTCTTTCGGAAGTAGCCAGCGCGAACGCAAACTACAGTGCCAGCTTCGGTGACAAATCCAAGCTGGCTTGTCCGCCCGCGCGCCGCTTCGCCATTCTCACCTGCATGGACGCGCGGCTCGATCCCGCGAAGTTTGCGGGGCTTGCCGAGGGCGACGCGCACGTGATCCGCAATGCCGGCGGGCGCGCCAGCGACGATGCCATCCGCTCGCTGGTCATCAGCTACAAGCTCCTGGGAACGCGGGAATTTTTTGTGATTCACCACACCGACTGCGGGATGGGATTGTTCACCAACGAAGTCATGCGCGGGTTGCTGGCATCCAGTTTGGAAACGGCGGAGCTTACCCCGCAGGGGTTCCGCGATGTGGGCAAGGGACCCGGGTCACCAGCCGGTGAAGACATCGACTGGCTGACCATCCAGGATCAGCAGCAAGCGGTCGTGGACGACGTGGCACGCATCCGCGCTCATCCACTGGTGCCGAAAACCATTCCTGTTTATGGATTCCTCTACGATGTGAAGTCTGGGAAGTTGATAGAAGTTGCCGAAGCGCGCGCCGCGGGAGCTGCCGCCTAATTGCACGGCGGGTGAATGAACTTAACGCGGCAAGTCCGGCAGGAAGCTAGGATACCTTCGCTTCCGCATGCACCTGATAGTCCGCGTATGGCCCCTTGAAGTCCTCGATGCGGCCGCCGCCCTCGAAGTGCCAGATGCGCGTGGCCACTTCGTCGATGACGTCGTGGTCATGCGTCACCAGCAGCACCGTGCCCTCGTATTTCTGCAGGGAAATGTTCAGCGCGTTGATTGACTCCAGGTCCAGGTGGTTGGTAGGTTCGTCCAGAACCAGAAAATTCGGCTTCTGCAGCATCAACCGGCAGAAAATCAACCGTGCCGATTCTCCGCCGGACAGCGCCTGCGTGGGTTTCAGCGCATCTTCTCCGCTGAACAGCATCTGCCCCAGCAGGCCGCGCAGTTCCCCTTGCGTCGCTTGCGGATGAAACTGGTGCAGCCACTCGATCGCGGTCATGCCCTTGGTGATCGAGTCGGTGTGGTCTTGCGCGAAGTAGCCCACGGCCACTTCATGACCCCAGGCCACCGTTCCGGAGTCGGCGGAGAACTGCCGCTCCGAGTCATCCAAAAATCCCGTAGCGTTCTTCATCAGCGACTTGAGCAAAGTGGTTTTGCCCGTGCCGTTGCGGCCCATCAGCGCGATCTTCTCCCCGCGCTCCACGTTGGCCGTAAAATGCTGGATCACTTTCAGGTCGCCGTACGACTTGCACAGCTTCTTCAAGTGCAGCGGGTGGCGGCCCGAAACCCTGTTCACCTGGAAGCGGATGAACGGCCGCTGGATGTTCGAGCGGGCCAGCTCCGAAGTTTGGATGCGCTCCACTTCTTTTTTCCGCGACATCACCTGCGACGAACGTGTGCCCGCCGAGAACCGCGCGATAAACGTATTCAACTGCTCGATTTTCTTTTCGCGTACGGCGTTCTCCGCTTCGATGCTGGAGCGGATCTGCGTCTTGGCCAGCACCATTTCGTCATACCCGCCCGTGTACATGATCACCGTTTGATAGTCGATATCCGCGGTGTGCGTGCAGACGCTGTTGAGGAAGTGCCGGTCGTGCGAGATCACAATCAGTGCGCCTTCGTAGTAGCGCAAATAATCCTGCAACCAGTGCACCGAGTCGAGGTCCAAATGGTTGGTGGGCTCGTCGAGCAGCAGCGCCGGCGGGGTGCCGAACAGCGCCTGGGCCAGCAGCACACGCACCTTCTGCCCGCCCTGCAGTTCACTCATCTTGCGCCCGTGCAGCGCGTCTTCCACGCCCAGCCCGTCCAGTAGCACCGCAGCATCGGCCTCGGCCGTATAGCCGCCTTCTTCGCCGACCATCCCTTCCAGCTCGCCCATGCGCATGCCGTCCTGGTCGGTGAGCAGCTCGTGCGGCTTGTTATGGAGAGCGTCGCGCTCCGCTAGCGCCTTCCACAGCGGCGCGTTGCCCATGATCACCGTGTCGATCACACGAAACTCATCGAAGGCGAACTGGTCCTGTCGCAGGATTCCCAGTTTCTTCGGCCGCGTCACTGAGCCCTTCGAGGGCTCGATCTCCCCGGTGAGAATCTTCATCAGCGTGGATTTGCCGGCGCCATTCGGCCCGCTGATCGCATACCGCCGCCCCGCGAAAAACGTGCAGGAGACGTCTTCGAACAGTACTCTGGCGCCAAAGCGCATCGAAATGTTATTCAGTGCAAGCAAGAGGGTTAGTCTTACAGCAGATTTTTGCTACTCGATAATTGTACCGCAAATCGGTGGCGGGCGCTTGCCGGCGCGGTAACTTGAATGTCCACTGGTAACCGATTGCCCGTCCCTGCTGCGGCCGCTCAGAGCTGTTTTTTCTCCAGCTCGGCCCACCGCGCGTAAAGTTCATCCACGGATTTCTGCGCCGCTTCCATCTCTGCGCAGATGCTGCGCAGCAGCGCGGCGTCGCTCACCACCGACGGATCCCCCAGCGCCGCCAGTTTCGCCTGCACTTCCAGCTCGGCCTCGGCGATGCTCTTCTCGATGGCGGCAAACTCGCGCGCTTCTTTGTAAGAAAGTTTTTTTCTCGCCGTGCCGGCCTGAGTTCCCTCCACCGCGCTGGCTGGCGGCGTTGCGGTTGCTCGCGCCACCTCTTCGGCTTCCCTGCTCTTCGACCCGCGCTGCCAATCCTCCCATTGCGAATAGTCCGCAAACTGCTCCGCGCCGCCTGCGCCATCGAGTCCCAGGACAATCGTCGACACGCGATCCAGCATGAAGCGATCGTGGGTCACCAGCACCAGGGCTCCGCGATATTCCAGCAGGCTCTCTTCCAGTATTTCCAGCGTCGGAATATCCAGATCGTTGGTGGGCTCATCGAGCAGCAGCAGATCGGCCGGTTGCAGCATGAGCTGCGCGATCAGCACCCGCGCGCGTTCTCCGCCGGAGAGCCGCTTGACCGGCTGGTTCAGCTGCTCGCCCGTAAACAAAAACCGCGCCGCCCATGCGGCCACATGAATCACCCGGTCCTGATAAATCACCGAGTCGCTATCGGGCGCCAGCGCGCGGCGCAGAGTGGTGTCGGGATCAAGCTCGCGGCTCTGATCGAAGTAGACAATCCGCAAAGCATCCGCCAGGCGGATATTTCCCCGCGTCGGCTCAATGTCTCCGCGTAACAGACGTAACAGCGTCGTCTTGCCGCTTCCGTTGGGGCCCACCAGACCCACGCGCATTCCCGCGGTCACGGTAAAGTTCAGATCTTTAAAAAGTGTGCGACCGCCGATGGTGTAGGTCACCCCGTCAAGCGCGGCAAGCTGTTTGCTCTGCCGGTGGGTCGCGGAAAAATCGATCTTCGCCGTAGCTGTGCGCGTTCTGGCATTGAGCTCCGCCAGCTCTCCGATCATGGCGTGAGCTTTGTCGATGCGCGCCTTGGCCTTGGTGGCGCGCGCCTTGGGACCGCGCCGCAGCCACTCGCGCTCGATGTGCACGCGGTTGGCCAGCGCATCCTGGCGCTTGCCCTGGGCGTGAAGATATTCCTCTTTCTTCTCCAGAAATGTGCTGTAGTTTCCTTCCACCTGCAACAGGCCGTCTTCATACACGCGGCTCAGCTCGAACACCCGGCTGGCGACATTTTCCAGAAAATAACGGTCGTGGCTCACCACCACGTACGCGAACGACGCGTTTTGCAGCAGTGTTTCCAGCCAGTCAATGCCCGCCAGGTCCAGATGGTTGGTCGGTTCGTCGAGCAGAAGAACATCCGGCTTCTGAATGAGCGCTTCCGCGATGGCCAGACGTTTCCGCCAGCCGCCGGAAAGCGCCGCCGTGGGCGTCTCCAGATCCGTAAAGCCCGCGCGGCCCAAAGTCTGCCCCATACGCGTGGACCGCTCCGATTCCGGCACCTTGGCCAGCTCCAGTGCGCTTTCCATCACCGAACGCACCGTGGCGCCGGCGGCGAATTCTGAAATCTGCAACACGCAATTCAGCCGCGCGCGCTTGCGGATGGCCACTTCGCCCTCATCGGGCAGCACGCGGTCGTGAAGAATCTCCAGCAGCGTGGATTTGCCCGAGCCATTCGGCCCGATCAGGCCGATACGGTCGTGCTCGGAGACGGTGAAGGAAATATTCTGGAACAGGGGAGCGGTGCCGTATCTTTTTGCGAGCGCCTGGGCGCTGAGAATGGGAGGCAAGGATTAACGTTTTCTCCTGAATCGATTTTACTGTTGAAAAATTTGCCGTGGAAAAGTCCGCGCGCAAAACCGGCCGGCTAGAACCAATCGCTGCGGTAAGCAATCCACCAGCAGGCAACGCCGATGGGCACGGTGGCCGCCACCGCCCACCAGAACGGCAGCACCAGGTCGGCCACCAGTCCGATCACCGTGAAGCTGGTCCAGAAGATCTTTTTCTGCACGCCATCATTCTAAGCTAAATTTATCGCGCCCAATGATCCAAGAATTTGACGCTGTTGTTCTCGGCGCTGGAGCCGCCGGCCTGATGTGCGCCATGGAAGCCGGCCGGCGCGGGCGCCGCGTTGCCGTCCTGGAGCGCGCCGGCGTGGCGGGCAAGAAAATTCTCATCTCCGGCGGCGGCCGTTGTAATTTCACCAACCTGGATTGCCGCCCCGAGCACTTCCTCTCCGCCAACCCGCACTTCGCTAAATCCGCCCTGGCGCGCTACACGCCAGCGGACTTTATAGCCCTGGTTGAAAAATACGGCATTCCCTATCACCAGAAAACGCTCGGCCAGCTATTCTGCGACCGCAGCGCCGTCGACATTAACGGAATGCTGGAGGCGGAGTGCCGCGCAACCGGCGTGCAGATATTCCTGAACTCCAGAATCACGGAAGTTACGCGCTCCACTGGATTTGAAGTGGTCACCGCGTCAGCCGCGTTTCGAGCTCCTGCGATCGTTATCGCCACGGGCGGGCTTTCCATCCCGAAAATGGGCGCTACTTCTTTTGGCTACGACCTGGCGCGTCAATTCGGCCTGAAAATTGTCCCCACCCGGCCCGCACTCGCTCCGATGATACTCGATGCCAACAGCCGCAAGAAATATTGCGATCTGGCAGGCGTCTCGACGGAAGTGATCGCCTCCACCGGCGGGCACTCCTTCCGGGAACAGATGCTCATCACTCACCGCGGGCTGAGCGGCCCGGCGATTCTGCAAATCTCTTCCTACTGGAGCAAGGGCCAACCGTTGCAACTGGATCTGGCCCCCGGCTTCGAGGTCACCGCATCGATTCGTGAAGCCAAAGTGAGAGATCTGGCGGCGGCTCGCACCGCTCTCCAAAGAATTTTACCTAAACGGCTGGCCGCGCGTTGGATGGAGCTGCACCCACCCGCCGCTTGGACCAATCAAGCCCTGGCCAAACTGGAATCCCAGCTCCACGAATGGACGCTCAGCCCCGCCGGCACCGAAGGCTACGAGAAGGCCGAGGTAACGGCCGGGGGCATAGATACCGATGAACTATCCAGCAAGACGATGGAGAGCCACAAAGTGCCGGGACTCTTCTTCATTGGCGAGGTAGTGGACGTTACCGGTCACCTCGGCGGTTACAACTTTCAGTGGGCCTGGGCCTCAGGAGCCGCAGCCGGCCGTGCTCTGTAAAACCATGGGGCTTGGTAAAACCATCGGGAACTTTTATCCGCAAAATGGCATCTATGGTTAGTAGCAACTCGTATTCACGAAGAGTTTGCCGGCCAATATCTACAGCGGCCACAACGGTTGCGCTTTGAGCAGCACCGGGCGGTGCTGCGATTGCGTCAGAAACACGCCAAAGGTATTATTAGGTATTCTATGAAAATCATCCCTCGCATTTTTCTGATCGCAATCATCGTCACCATGAGCGGCGCCGTGCTTTCTGCAGGCGACCTCGATAACATCATGCCGCTGAGCCAGGTAAAACCTGGAATGAAAGGCGTCTCCTACACCATCTTCTCCGGCGACACGGTCGAGAAAATGGACTTGGAAGTCATCGGCATTCTTCCCAATCTGATGGGCCCCAAGCAGGACATCATCCTGGTGCGGCTGAGCGGCGAGAAGCCGGAATATACCGGCGTCGTCGCGGGGATGAGCGGCAGCCCGGTCTACATCGACGGCAAGCTGGTCGGCGCGCTCTCACTCAAATTTGGCATCTTCACCAAGGAACCCATCGCCGGCGTCACCCCGATCGCCTCCATGCTCGAGGCTGACGTTCCCGCTTCCTCCAGCGCCGGCACCAGCACAGCCACGGTCTGGCCGCTACGGAGCCCCTCGGCGGCGGGCCAGCAATATCCGCTGCCAGACGGTTTTTCGCAGCGCACCGGCCTCGGCGCTGGCGCCTACCTCCAGCCCATTGAAACGCCGCTGGTGTTTTCCGGGTTCCGCCGTGAAGCCCTGGACCGCTTCGCCGGCGAATTGACGGCTTACGGCATGGTAGCCACGCAAGGCGGCACCGCCGCACCGCAGGCCGACGATGGCCAGCTGAAGGCTGGGCAAATGGTCGGCATGGTTCTGGTCTCTGGCGACCTCTCGCTCAACGCCGGCTGTTCGGTCACCGCCGTCGATCACGATCGCGTTTTCGTTTGCGGCCATCCGCTGTTTGGGTTTGGCCCGGTGGCCTTGCCTATGTCGCGCGGGCGGGTGCTCACCACTCTTGTTTCCACGCTGGCCTCGACGAAAATGATGAATGCCGGCGGCATCATCGGCTCCATCACGCAGGACCGCCTCACCGCCGTGGTGGGTCACCTGGGACCCGCGCCACCCATGATTCCCATCGAGCTTTCGCTGGTGACTCCGGCGGGAGAGAAGAAGCTGCACTTCGAGGTGATCAATAATCCGCGCCTTACCCCGCTGCTCGTGGCGGTTTCTGCCTTCAATGGCCTGGTCGCCAACACGGCCTACAGCGAAGGCACCACTTTCGAGGTTACCGGCAGCATCGACGTCGCGGGACATTCACCCGTCCTTCTCGAAAACATGTTCGCCCCCACGGACCTCGGTGTCCCCGACGGCATTTTTGTCGCGCTCAACGTGCAGAGCGTATTCGGGCGCATCTATTCCAATCCTTACGAGCCGGCGCAGATCAAGCGGGTGACGCTGCGCGTGGCCAGCATCCCCGAGCGCCGCCTGGGAGCCATCGAGGGCGCGTGGAGCGACAAGAGCGAAGCCAGCCCGGGCGAACAAGTGGGCATCAAGGTGCTCGTCCGGCCGTACCGCGGCGCGCCATTCCTGACCGAACTGCCCGTCACCATTCCGGCCAGCGCTCACGGGCCGCTGCGCGTCTTGATCAGCGACGCCGACACGCTCAATCGCATGGGCCATTCCTTCGGCCTCGGTCCGCAGTCGCGACTGGCCGGGCTCGAGCAGCTCATCACCCTGCTCAATCGCGAGCGGCGCAACAATCGCCTGTATGTCACGCTGCTGCAGCCCACTCCCACGCTGCTCGTCGAGGAAAAGGAGCTTCCCAATTCTCCCGTGTCGCAGCTCAGCGTCCTGGACCAGCAGCGCGCGCCGGGCAGCTCTTTTCTTCTGCGCGAATCGGTGGCGGGCGAGTGGTCCCAGGCAATGAATCAGGTCATCACCGGCCAGCAGATGCTGACCATCACCATCAAATAGCAATTTTCAAATAACATTTTACGGAGACTCGATGCCTTCCCATTGGCGAAGCTGCCTGGCGCTGACCACAGCGGCGTTTTGCCTGATTCTTCCAGCGGCTGCGGAGCACACGCGCTTCTGGCGCCAGACCACCTTCGAGGAATTTGAGAAAGGCACGGCTAAAGGGGTGGCGCTGCGCAGCGACGGCCGGCTGGTGCTGGCCCCTCGCTTCGCGCCGCTCGCCGACCCCAACACCGCCTACCTGTGGGCGCTGCGCGTGGATTCCAAAGGCCGTCTCTATGCCGCCGGCGGCTCGAATGCCCGCGTCGTGCGCATCGATGAAAAAGGCGCAACCACTTCCGTCTTCGACTCCGCGGAACTCAGCGCCCAGGCCATCGCCTTCGACGCGCACGACAATCTATACGTGGCCACTTCGCCGGACGGAAAGGTCTATCGCATCGACGCGCAGGGGCAGCGCAGCGTCTTCTTCGGACCTAAAACAAAATACATTTGGGATCTGGCCTTCTCCCCTTCGGGAATCCTCTACGTGGCCACCGGCGATAAAGGCGAAGTCTTCGCCGTCACGCCCGACGGCCAGGGCCGCCTCTTGTATAAGAGCGAAGAGACCCACGTTCGCTCCCTGGCCATCGATCGCGAAGGACGGCTGCTGGCCGGCACCGAGCCCAGCGGCCTGGTGCTTCGCCTGGACACCAGAAACTCCGCCGTCGACGGTTCCGCTTCCGGCGCCAAACTCGCCGAGCTGTCGCCCTTCGTGCTTTACGAAACCGCAAAAAAGGAAATCACCGCCATGCTCGTCGACAAGGCCGGCAATCTTTACGTAGCCGCGGTGGGAGAAAAAACTCCGGCCGCAGTGGTGGCGTCGCCGCAGCCCCTGCCGGTAGTGAGCGCGACGCTTGGCCAGCCCGGCGTCGCGGCCATGCCCATGCAGCAACCCAATTTCATGTCCATCCCGGCCATCGGCGGCGGCAGCGAGATTTACAAAATTACTCCCGATGGCGCTCCCGAGCGTCTTTGGAGCTCCCGCGAGGACCTGGTTTTCAGCCTGGCGCTCTCGCCCGAGGAAAAGCTGCTGGTGGGCACCGGAAGCCGCGGCATCGTCTACCAACTCGAAGGCCACGGCCTCTATTCGAGTCTGGCCAAAACCTCGGCGGGTCAAGTCACCGGTCTTGCCGCGGGCCGCGACGGCCGCGTCTTCGTGGGCACCGCCAATCCCGGAAAAATCTTTTCGCTCGGACCGGGCCCCGAGCCCGAAGGCGTGTTTGAATCTCAGGTCTACGACGCGCGTACTTTTTCACAGTGGGGCCGCCTGGGTTGGTGGGGCCACAGTGCTTCGGCTTCCAGCCCGGTCGCCTTCTACCTGCGCAGCGGCAACACCTCCAATCCCGAAAAAAACTGGTCTCCGTGGGCGGGGCCCTACCGCGACCCGCGCGGCGAAAAAGTTTCGCTCCCTCCCGCTCGTTTCGTGCAGTGGAAGGCGGTATTCAAGGGTAGCGCGCCCGGCACCAGCATCGACTGGGTCAGCGTGGCCTATCTGCCCCAAAATGTCGCTCCGGTGATCGAAACGATCATCGTGCAGAGCCCTGGCATTCGCGCGCAGGGTGTGTCTGCCGTGGTGCCGGGAAGCCAACCCTCCGCACCGGTACAGTTACGTATGCCGCCTGCTCCCGCGCAACCCGGTGTGCTTTCCTTTCCGCAGCCGGCGCCGGCTCCGCCCGGCCGCTTCGATCCGCCGCCGCAGGGCTTCGTGCAGCGCGGCTATCAATCCGTGGTGTGGAGCGCCCGCGACGATAATGACGACGATCTGCTCTTCACGCTCTACTACCGCGGAGAGGGTGAGAAAAACTGGAAACTCCTGAAAGACAAAGTGGAGACCAGGTTTTATTCCTGGGACACCACCGCTATGCCCGACGGCGCCTACCTCCTCAAAATCGTCGCGTCGGATTCGCCCTCGAATCCGCCCGATGAGGCGCTCAGCGCCGAGCGGGAGAGCGACCGCTTCGAAGTGGCCAACACGCCGCCGGTAATCGTGAATCTTCGCGCCGAGGAGGGATCGCCCGACGTCCACATCCGCCTCGAAGCGCGCAGCGCCGCCGCGCTCATCGCCCGCGCCGAATCGAGCGTCGACGGACGCGACTGGCAAATCGTTTTCCCCGCCGGCCGCCTCTCCGATGCCGCGCGCGAATCTTACGACTTCACCCTGCCGGCGCTGCCCCCGGGCGAGCACACCGTCGCCGTCCGCATCTACGACGACTTCGAAAACGCCGCCACGGCAAAAGTCACTTTCACTACGCCGCTACGGCGAAAGCAGTAACCCTGGTAACGCCGGCTTCCAGCCGGATGGTTGCCGTAAAAATGCCGCCGTAAAAATCAACAGAGCCGGCTGGAAGCCGGCGCTACAATAGAAACTGCTACGACCACCTTTCTCCCATGACCACGGCCCCCACTCTGGACGACATCCGCGAGGCGCACCGCCGCATATCCGCGCACATCCACAACACTCCGCTGCTTCGCTGCGAAGCGCTCGACGCCATGGCCGGCGCTCGCCTGTTCTTCAAATGTGAAAACCTCCAGAAGACCGGCTCGTTCAAAGCGCGCGGCGCCACCAACGCCGTGCTCCAGCTCGGCGATGCCGAAGCCGCTCGCGGAGTGGTCACCGTTTCCTCCGGCAATCACGCCGCGGCCATTGCACGCGCCGCGCGCGCCCGCGGCATTCCGGCGTTCATCGTCATGCCCTCCAACGCGCCGGCCACCAAGTGCCGCGCCGTCGAAGGTTATGGCGGGAAAATAACTTTTTGCGAGCCCAACATGCAGGCGCGGGAAACGGTGGCGAAGAAACTGCTGGAGGAAACTGGCGGGGCGCTGATCCATCCCTACGACAACCCGCGCGTCATTGCCGGCCAGG
>JAAFGT010000086.1 GCA_010365215.1 Acidipila sp.
CTCATACAGGGGCGAATCCCCGCCGGTGGAGGGAAAACGCCAGATGAAAAACAGGCGCAGCAGGATGCCCGCCAAAGCGGCAAGAATAAGTTTTTCGCGCAGCGAACGATTCGTGTGCATTGACAGAGTCACAGGCGCACGCTAGCTTGGACTGAGACCATGCCTTCTCGCAAGCCGGTTTTCTACGACGAGCAGCAGCGCCGCTGGCGCCGCACCCGCCACGCCCTGGACTTGAGCGGTGTCGTGGGCACCGTGCTGCTGATTACTTTTCTGGTCAGCGTGATGCTGACCGTGGATCTGCGCGGATTTCTCCAGCCTGAGCGCAAGCCCGGGCTGCACGCGGTGAAGTCGACCAGCCACCCGGTAAAACCCAAGCTGGTACGCGCGGGCCGCAAGCGCCGCGTGGCTGCGCTCGGCAAAGTGCCGGACAATTACGAGCCGCTGCAGGCGGCATTTTACGTGAGCTGGGATCCCACCAGCCTGGCGTCGCTGCAGCAAAACTATCGCCATCTGGATTTGTTGATTCCGGAATCTCTCCACGCTTTTTCTCCAGACGGAAAACTGGGCATCGTTCCCGACGCAAAGCTCGCCGCGTGGCTACAGCAACTGCAACAGTCCGGCGTGGAAATGCCCACCATGGGCATGGTCAACAACTCCGATGGCGTGGTGTGGCACACCGCCGAGATGGCCGCGATGCTGGACAGCACCACAGCGCGGGCCGAGCTGGTGCGCGAGCTTTCCGCTTACGGCATGAACGCGCGGCAGGCGGGCATCGTCGTGGATTTCGAGGAAATCCCCGCCAAGTCCCAGCCGAACTTCCGCCGCTTCGTCTCTGAATTGGCGGTGAGCCTGCATGCGCTGAATCTGAAAATCATGGTGGCGCTGCCGGCGCGGGACAACAGTTTTGATTATGCTTTTTTCGGCCGCACCACGGACGCGGTCATCCTGATGAATTACGACCAGCACTGGGTGACCTCCCCGGCCGGACCCATCGCCGCGCAGGAATGGTTTTCACAGAACCTGGAGCAAACGTTGGAGGAAGTTCCTGCCGAGAAGCTGATTATCGCCATAGCCAATTACGCCTACGACTGGCCTGAGCCTTTGCCAAAAGACCGTCACCCCGTAGCGGCCGCGGTGAGTTATCAGGAAGCGATCGTTCATGCCATGGAATCCGAGGCTCAGATCCAGTTCGATTCCGACCAGCTCAATCCATTTTATTCCTACGACGACGAGCAAAATCGCACGCACCACGTGTGGATGCTGGATGGAGTTACCGCGTTCAACGAAATCCGCGCCATCGAGCGTCACGGCGCTCGCGGCATGGCGCTTTGGCGGCTCGGCTCGGAGGATCCATCGCTTTGGAATGTTATCGAGGAAACGGCGCCCACCGCGGAGACCCGCAACCGCCTCACCATTCTCCCGCCGGGCTTCGACATTATCCTCGAAGGCGACGGCGATATCTGGCATATGAGCGCGCAGCCCGAAGCCGGGCGCCGCGAAATTCAATACGACGCCGCGGCCGACACCATTAACGACGAGATCTACGTCAAACTTCCGCTGACCTGGCAGATCGAACAGCTTGGCGCGATGCCTGGAAAGATCGCTCTCACCTTCGACGACGGCCCGGATCCCAGCTTCACTCCGAAAATTCTGGACATCCTTCGCGCCAAGAATGTGCCGGCGACATTCTTTGTGATTGGCCTGGCGGCCAGCAATTCGCCTTCGCTGCTGCGGCGCATATACAACGAGGGCCATCAAATTGCCAATCACACCTACACCCATCCACATTTCGCGGACATTTCGCGTCTGCAGGTCAAGCTGGAGCTGAATCTGACCGAGCGGCTTTTTGGAAGCCTGCTGGGCATCAAGACCATTCTTTTTCGCCCGCCGTACGGCATCGATCACCAGCCCGAGTCCGCGGATGAAGTGGCGCTGCTGCCCATCCCCCAGTCGCTGGGCTACGTCATCGTCGGATCGCGCATCGATCCGCACGACTGGGGCGGCGAGCAGGGCGGTGGCGTGCCTTCGGCGGAACAGATCGTTACGCGCGTAATGGAACAGGCACAATCGAAGAAAGGCAACATCGTGCTGCTGCACGACGGCGGCGGAAATCGCGTCAACACCGTGGCGGCATTGCCGAGGATCATCGACCAGTTGCGCGCCGCGGGATTCGAGCTGGTGCCGGTGTCCACGCTGCTGGGGCAGACTCGCGCGCAGGTAATGCCTCTGCTGGATTCGAACGAGCGGTTGGTGGCGCGCGCGGACTCTTTCGTTTTCGATTCCTTCCATATCTTCCGTTTGGCCATCGTGGCCACGTTTTCCGCGGGCATTCTGCTGGTGAGCGGCCGAGCGATTTTCATCGGCTTGCTGGCGTTGATTGAAAAGGCGCGCCCGGCGGATCCCGAACAGCCGGACTTTCGCCCCCGCGTAAGCGTTCTGGTGCCCGCGCACGACGAAGAAGCGGTCATTCTCGATACCATCCGATCGGCCTTGAATTCAGATTATCCAAATATCGAAATTGCCGTGGTCAATGACGGGTCCACTGACGCCACCGGGGCGCTGCTGGACAAGGAGTTTGGCAGCGACTCGCGCGTGCGTATCCATCACCAGCCCAACCGCGGCAAGCCCGCCGCCCTGAATCAGGCGCTAGCGCTGGCTACGGGCGAGATCATTGTGACCATCGATGCGGACACGGTGATCGAGCCGCACGCCATCTCGAAGCTGGTACGGCATTTCGCTGACCCTCGAGTGGGCGCCGTGGCCGGAAACGTAAAAGTGGGAAATCGCACCAAGTGGATCACGCGCTGGCAGGCTTTGGAATACATCACCAGCCAGAACATGGAAAAGCGCGCGTTCGATCTGCTCAATTGCATCACCGTGGTGCCGGGCGCTCTGGGCGCCTGGCGCGCTGACGCGGTGCGCGCCGCCGGCGGATTCGCGACGGACACGCTGGCGGAAGACACCGATCTTACGTTTTCCATTCGCCGGCGCGGCTGGAAAATCTTCTATGACGAAGAAGCCATAGCCTTCACGGAAGCTCCCGAAACTCCGGGCGCGCTCATCAAGCAGAGGTTTCGCTGGACCTATGGAACGCTGCAAGCGGTGTGGAAGCATCGCGACACGCTGGGCCGCCCGCGCTACGGCTCGCTGGGCTTTATCGCCATTCCAAACGTGTTTCTCTTTCAGCTTCTGCTGCCGCTGATCTCTCCGGTAATTGATTTGCTGTTCCTGGGCACTTTGCTGCTGTGGGGGTTGGCGCAGTTCCAGATCACGCGCATCCCGCAGCTTTGGACGGCCCAGGACGTCGAGCGCTCGCTGGTCTTTTTCGTAATTTTCATGTTCATCGACTTCCTGACCTGCGTGGTGGCTTTCACGCTGGAGAAGCATGAAGACTGGTCGCTGCTCCTTCCGCTGCTGCTCCAGCGGTTCTACTATCGGCAGATGATGTACATCGTGCTGTTCCGCGCGATCACGCGCGCTTGGCAAGGCGGCGCGGTGGGTTGGCGAGGCGTTGAGCCGCATCCGCGCCCGGCGACTGAGGCCTAGGCAGGGCAGGGGTGCACATCGGGGTTCACCTTAGGACTCCGCGGCTGGCGTGATCGGCGCGGATTTGCTAGGATCAGTTACAGACGGTATAGAGGGCTGTATCCCTGAACGCACGGGAACGGCACCGGAGGCCGCATGAGTGTTGCAGCTGGTCAGGGCAACGGGAAAATTACCGTACCCGAGATTCTCTCCCGCAAGTCCGTTCCGTCCCCGCAAATCCCAAGCAGCAGGAAGATTACCTGCCTCACTGCTTACGACTATCCCACGGCGCGGTTGCTCGACGATGCCGGGGTGGACATTTTGCTGGTTGGCGATTCGTTGGGGATGGTGGTACTGGGGTATGAAAATACTTTGCCGGTAACGCTCGAGGAAATGCTGCATCACACTCGAGCGGTGCAACGCGGCACGCGTCACGCGCTACTGGTGGCAGACCTGCCGTTCGGCACGTATCAGGGTGATACCGCCGAGGCGGTGAGAAACGCCATTCGCTTCGTCAAAGAGGCGGGCGCCGAAGCGGTAAAATTAGAGGGCGGCGAACGCAAGATGGACCTGATCGCGCGGCTGGTGGACGCGCAGATACCGGTGATGGGCCACATCGGGCTGACGCCGCAGTCGCAGCACCTGTTTGGCGGCTTCAAAGTTCAGGGCAAGAGCATGCAGGCAGCGGAACAGTTGTTTCGCGACGCCCAGGCGATCGCCGCGGCGGGAGCGTTCTCCGTGGTGCTGGAGTCAATTCCACGGGAACTGGCCGCGCTCATTACGGAAAAAATTCCCATTCCCACGATCGGCATCGGCGCGGGGCCAGAGTGTGACGGCCAGGTGCTGGTGTTTCACGATCTGGTGGGGCTGACGCTCGGCGGATCTCCGAAATTCGCGCGACGCTACGCGGACCTGGCTGGGACTATCTCCCGCGCCGCCCGGGACTACCTGGATGACGTGCACAGCGGCAGCTTCCCCGCGGATGCTGAATCCTTCCACATGCCGGCGGAAATGCGTGAACGCCTGACGGCAGCCTTGCGGTAGTATTCTTCCGGGCAAACGGTCGCTAGCACCGCGGCAATCGAGCGGGTAGTCAGACGCCGTAAATCAGCCAACCGCGAGAGGATTCGATTTATGACTCCCAAAGAAATGGGCGCGCTCTATGACTACAACAACTGGGCCAACGCCCGGCTGCTGGAGGCCTGCGCCGGCCTGACGCCGGAGCAATTCACGCGAGATCTCGGCTCCAGCTTTCCCTCGGTGCGCGATACGCTGGCGCATATCCTGGGAGCGGAATGGATCTGGCTGGAGCGCTGGAACGGACGGTCTCCCGCGGCGCTGCCTCCAGGGAACGAATTTGCCGACCTTGCCGCGCTGCGCAGCCGCTGGGAAGTTCTCGCCGCGGAGCTGCTCAATTTTGTCCACGAGGTGACCGCGTCGGAACTCGAGCACGTCGTGGAATATCGCAACGTCAAGGGCAAGGCGTGTTCCTACCCACTCGCCTCCATGCTGCAGCACGTGGTGAATCACGGCAGTTTCCATCGCGGGCAGGTGGTCACTTTTTTGAGGCAGCTTGGCGCCAAGCCGAAGTCGCTGGACCTGTTGCTTTACCTCGATTTCCTGGCGGGAAGGCACGAGGTCTAGCGCGTACCCACAGCAGCGCGCATTCGGATTTGCGATGAAAGTTTGCCTCACGCGAAAGTTTGCCCCACGCCGGCCTGGCACAAATGGAGACGATTCACACCGTCGAATGGATGAAGCAAGTGGCGCGCCAGGCGAGTGGCACCGGGCGCCTGCTGGGTCTGGTTCCGACCATGGGCGCGCTGCATGAAGGGCATCTCTCGCTGGTTCGCGCCGCCCGTCTGGAATGCTCGCCGGTGGTGGTCTCCATTTTCGTGAACCCCAAGCAGTTCGGTCCCAGCGAGGACCTGCAAAAGTATCCCCGGCGGATGGAGGCCGACCGCGCGCTGCTCGAGACTCTGGGCGTTGACTATCTCTTCGCGCCCACGGACGAGGAATTTTATCCCCGGGGCCATCGCACCTATGTCGAGGTGGAAGAACTGGGCCGCGGGTTCGAGGGCCGCGCTCGCCCGGGACATTTTCGGGGCGTGGCCACCGCGGTGGTGAAGCTGCTCGAGATCGCGCAGCCGCATTGCGCGTACTTCGGGCGCAAGGATGCACAACAAGCCCGCATCATCCGCCAGCTTGTGGCCGATTTAAATCTTGATGCGCGTCTCGAGATTTGCCCCATCGTGCGCGAGCCGGATGGCCTGGCGATGTCTTCGCGCAATGTTTTTTTGAGCCCTGCGGAGCGCTGCGCCGCGACGGTGCTCTATCGAGGGCTCGATGCCATACGCCAGGAAATCGCGCGCGGAGAGCGTGATGCGACCAGGCTGGTTGCCGCGCTGCGCCGCCTACTCGACGCAGAGCCCCTTGCCGCGGTGGACTATGCTGAGATTGTGGATGCGGAGTCTTTTGAGCCGGTCGCGCGCCTGAGCGGCACTTGCCTGGCGCTGGTCGCGGCACGCGTGGGCGCAACACGGCTGCTGGATAACATGTTGATCGAAGGGGATCGCGGGGACGGCGGCACCCTCCATACGCAGTTGTGACTTTGGTGGCAGCCGGGCGCAACTGGCGAGCTATGCGCGGAGGTTCTGTTAGAATGGTTATTCCAGCCGACGGATATTTCAGAAGGGGGAAACAAAGATGACGACTCTTAGAAGGCAGGGGATCGTGGCAACGCTGGCCACCATGCTGGTGCTGAGTTTGGCCGGCGCCGCGGCCGCGCAGACCACTGTGCCGGCGGGCACGGCGATTGTGATTACGCTGAACCAGAGCGTCAGCTCGAAGACCGCCCACTCGGGGCAGAGCGTTTCCGGTGTGGTGGCCAGTGACGTTTCCGTAAACGGCAAAGTGGCCATTCCCAAAAACTCCAATGCCACGCTCACCGTAGCCAATGCAGTATCGTCGGGCCGTTTGTCTACGCCCGCGGCACTCTCCTTGCGGCTTGATTCCTTAAGAGTGCGCGGGCAGAGTTACACGGTGAGTTCAAGTCTTTACGCGCAGAGGGAAGGATCCCATAACAAGCGCAATGCG
>JAAFGT010000045.1 GCA_010365215.1 Acidipila sp.
CGCCAAAGACATCCCCGAAGCCGAACGATTTTATTTCCTGGAAGAGTGGTATCCCAAATACGGCAACCTGGTGCCGCGCGACATCGCTACGCGCGCCATCCATCGCGCCGTCTATGAGCTCAAGATGGGCCTGCCCGGCCAGCCGGCCGTCTATCTCGACGTCACGCACATCCCGCGCGAGACGCTGGACCGCAAGCTCGAAGGCATTCTGGAAATCTACGAAAAATTCTTAGGCGTCGATCCGCGCCTCGAGCCGATGAAGGTCTTTCCCGCCATGCACTACACCATGGGCGGAATGTGGGTGGACAACGATCACCAGGCCAGCAACGTTCCGGGGATTTACGGCGCCGGCGAATGCGAATATCAGTATCACGGCGCCAACCGCCTGGGCGCCAATTCGCTGCTCTCCTGCATCTACGGCGGGATGGTGGCCGGCCCCGCGGCAATTCAATACGCGCGCGGACTGGAGAATGGATGCGAAAGCATGCCCTCCACGCTTTTTGATAATGAGCGCACGCGGCAAAACCTCATCAACGAAAGCCTGCTGCACCAGGAAGGCACGGAGAATCCCATCACCATCTGGCGGGAAATGGGTGACTGGATGACCGAGCACGTCACCGTGTCGCGTCATAATAAAAATCTTGAGAAAACCGACCAGAAACTTCAGGAGTTGCTGGAGCGCTATAAAAAAATCAATCTGGCCGATCGCTCCGCCTGGTCCAACCAGACGCTTTCTTTCTGCCGCGAGCTTTACAACATGTTGATTCTGGCGCGGGTGATTACGCTTGGCGCGCTGGAGCGCAACGAATCGCGTGGCGCGCATTACAAGCCGGATTTTCCTGAACGCAACGACGCCGAGTGGCTCAAGACCACCCGCGCGAAATATGTAAACGGCCAGATCAAGCTGACCTACGAAGCGGTGGACACCTCGGCGCTGACTCCGCGCCCCCGCCGCTACGACGCGAAGGCTTAGGAGAATTTTTTCGAGGCTCTAAGACCATGCCGGAAGCCGCCAAAAAAGTAATCATCCGCATCAAGCGCCAGGCCGAGCCGGGCGAAAAGTCCCGCTGGGAAGAGTTCGCGCTGGACTACCGGCCGCACATGAACGTCATCATCTGTCTGTTGGAGATTGCCGAACATCCCGTCACGCGCGACGGCCAGTCCACCACTCCGGTTTCCTACGACGCCAACTGCCTGGAGGAAATTTGCGGCGCCTGCGCCATGCTGATCAATGGGCGCGCCCGGCAAGCCTGCTCCACGCTGATCGATTCGCTCGAACAGCCCATCCGCATTGAGCCGCTCACCAAGTTTCCGCTGGTGCGCGATCTTGTGGTGGACCGCTCCTTCATGTTCGAAAGCCTGAAGCGCGCCAAGGCCTGGATCCCCATCGACGGCACGTACGACTTGGGCCCCGGCCCGCGCATCTCCCCCGAGACGCAGGAAAAATATTACCCGCTTTCGCGCTGCATCAGTTGCGGCAATTGCCTGGAAGTCTGCCCCCAGGTAAACGAGAACTCGGACTTCATGGGCGCCGCCATCATCAGCCAGGTGCGCCTCTTCAACGCCCACCCCACCGGCGCCATGAACGCGCACGAGCGCCTGGCCGCGATGATGGGCCCCGGCGGCGTGGCCGATTGCGCGAACGCGCAGAACTGCGTCATCGCCTGCCCCAAAATGATTCCGCTCACCGAATCCATCGCTGAGGTGAATCGCCAGGCAATTCGGCAAGCGGTTACCGGCTGGCTGTTCGGATAAGCGCACACGACGAGCGCGCTTGACCCGGCGCTGGCCTTCGCATATAACGCCAACTCCACTGTATTTCTGACTCGCCATCCCGTGTGAACCGGATCTGGATTCTGAGCGGGCCAAGGCCGTGAGGGAAGGGTATGAATAAAATTTGGTTCCTAACTGCGCTGGCGCTGGTCGCGGTTACAACGTTCGGAGTCCAATTTTCTGCCACAACTTCCGCGGACGATGTGTCCGTTCGCGCCGCAGCGCTGCACAGGCGCGCCATCGTGCTCGATACGCACGCGGACACCACGCAGCGCCTGCTTACCGGGAAATGGGACATCGGCAAGCGCGACACCGAGGGCCAGCTCGATATCCCGCGCATGCGCGAGGGCGGACTTGACGGCGTGTTCTTTTCTATCTGGATACCCGGGTCTGTCACCGGCACCGAAGCCGTTAAGCGCGCGCTCGATCAGATTGACTCCGTGCGCGAAGCCGTGCGCCTGCACTCCAAAGATCTGGTCCTGGCCACCACCGCCGCCGACATTCGCCGCGCTAAGTCTCAGGGCAAAATTGCCGCGCTCATGGGCGTGGAAGGCGGTCACATGATCGCCAGCGATCTGGGCGTCCTGCGCTCCTTCGCCGCGCTGGGCGTGCGCTACATGACTCTGACCCATAGCGTAAACGATGAGTGGGCCGACTCTTCCACCGATAAGCCCGCGCACGACGGTTTGACGCCCTTCGGCAAGGACGTGGTTCGCGAAATGAACCGCCTGGGCGTGATGGTGGATATCTCCCACGTGGCCGACAAGACTTTTTATGACGCGCTGGCGGTCACCCGCGCTCCGGTGATCGCTTCGCACTCCTCCTGCCGCGCGCTGTGCAACGTGCCGCGCGATATGTCCGACGCCATGATCCGCGCCCTCGCCAAAAACGGCGGAGTCATGCAGATCAATTATTACGTCGGCTTTCTCAGCCAGGAATCCGCGGATGCCTCCAAGGCCGTCGCGGCGGAGATGAAGCCTCGCGAGGAAACCATCAAAACGAAGTGCGGCGAGGATGAAGACTGCCTGATCCGCGAGGGTCACAAGCTGCGCAACGAACTGGAAGCCGCCGGCAAGCTTCCCAAAGTCAGCTGGGAAAAAATCATCGAGCACATCGACCATGCCGTGAAAATCGGCGGGGTAGACCACGTCGGCCTGGGCTCCGATTTCGACGGCGCGGATATGCCCTCGGGCATGGAAGACGCCTCCAAGCTGCCGCGTATCACCGAAGCTCTGCTGCGCAAGGGCTACGCCGAAAAAGATATTGAGAAAATTCTGGGTGGCAATCTGCTGCGGGTGATGGCGGAAGTGGAAGCCACCGCCAAAAAAATGGGAGGAGAGTAATCATGAGTGTTGCGCACAAAGCTTCTTACCTGCTGCTGGGACTGCTGATAGCGGCCCCTGCGGCTCTCTTCGGCCAGGCCAACCCGCCGGCAAAGAAAGCTATGCCGGGCAAGTCGTCTAAGTCGCCGGCCAAGTCCGCAACCGGCTCGAGCGATCCCGCTTTGATGAATCCCGCGTCCATGAAGGGCCGCGCTCCCGACACATTCAAAGTTCATTTCAATACCACCGCTGGCCCCATCACCGTGGAAGTCACCAGGGCCTGGTCGCCGCTGGGCGCTGACCGTTTCTACAATCTTTCCCGGCATCACTTCTTCGACGGCGCCGCCTTCTTTCGCGTGGTTCCGGGATTTGTCGTTCAGTTCGGCCTCCCGGCGAATCCTAAGGTTTCTCAGGTGTGGGCCGCCGCGAATATCAAGGACGATGCGGTCACGCAAAGCAATCATCGCGGCTCGTTGACGTTCGCTACCGCCGGAGCCAACACCCGCACCACGCAGCTTTTCATCAACCTGGGCGAGAACGTTCGCCTCGACAAAATGGGCTTTTCTCCCTTCGGCACTGTGGTCGAAGGCATGGACGTGGTGGACAAGATCTACAGCGGCTACGGCGAGAAGCCCGACCAGGATTTGATCACCAAGCAAGGGAAAGCCTATCTCGATAAGAATTTCCCTAAACTGGACAGGATCGTTTCGGCCACCGTCGAGGGAGGCCCGGCACCGGCAGCCCCCGCGAAAGCGCCAGCCAAATCACCGGCGAAGAAATCACCGGCGAAGAAATCACCGGCGAAAAAAACTCCTGCAAATCCCACTCCCTAAGATCTGTTGCCATACCGTTTTTAGTTGTCATCCCGAGCGCTCTCTGCCTCGAAGGGAGCGCAGCGAGGGATCTGTTCTCAGCACTTTGATACAATCGCAAGGTCTGGCAGTTTTTAATCGAATACTTTAAACAAGGAAGGACTCATGGCAACCAGCACTCGCGAACCCGGTCTCTACCTCACTTTCGAAACCACGATGGGGAATCTCACCTGCAAGCTCTTCGAAAAAGAGGCGCCGCTCACCGTGCGCACCATCGTCGGGCTGGCCACCGGCAAAGGCTCGTGGATCGATCCGCGCACCAACCAGCAGGCCACGGGGAAAAAATATTACGACGGCCTCACGTTTCACCGCGTCATCCCTGAATTTATGATCCAGGGCGGATGCCCGCTGGGCACCGGCACCGGCAGCCCCGCCGGCCCGGGTTTTCCCTTCAAGGACGAATTCTCGCCGAATCTGAAATTCGACGTGCCCGGCCGCCTGGCCATGGCCAATTCCGGCCCCGGCAGCAACGGCAGCCAGTTCTTCATCACCGAAGTTCCCACGCCGCACCTCACCAACAAGCACACTATTTTCGGCCAGTGCGAAAACCTTGATCTGGTAAAGACCATCGGCCACGTCCCCGCAGGCGCAGGCAACAAGCCTCGCACCCCAGTGGTAATCAACCGCGTCACGGTAGAGCGCGTCGGCCCCACCCCCGCCAATCCGCCAGAGGGCTAGGCAAGGCGAGCGGCTCTGAATTTTAAGCATGGAGGAACCCGATCCCGGGTGGAGTTTTAAGAACAGACGCGAAGAACCTGATTGAAGAGCGGAGTTTGCACGGGAGTGATAGCCGCAGGGGTTGGCGCTACACTCCCAAAACCGTCACCAGTTCGCGCACCGATGCGGATGACTTGTCCAGGGCGGACTTCTCTTCGGCGGTCAGCTTGATCTCAATAATCTGCTCGATACCCCCGGCGCCAAGCTTGCACGGCACGCCGACGAAAAGGCCCTTCACGCCATATTCGCCTTCGAGATAGGCGGCGCACGGCAGAATCTTTTTCTTATCTTTTAGAATCGCCTTCACCATTTCCACTACCGCCGCCGACGGCGCGTAATACGCCGACCCGGTCTTCAGCAGGTTGACGATCTCCGCTCCACCCTTGCGCGTTCTCTCCACGATGGCGTCGATTTTTTCTTTGGGCAGCAGGTCGGGGAGGGGAATTCCCGCCACTGTCGAATATCGGGGCAGCGGCACCATGTCGTCGCCATGCCCGCCCAGCACGAAGGAATGCACGTTCTCCACCGAAACGCCCAGCTCTGCCGCCACAAAACTGCTCATGCGCGCCGAGTCCAGCACGCCCGCCATTCCGATCACGCGATTCTTGGGCAGCTTGCTCAGCTTGAACGCGGCCTGCGCCATGGCGTCCAGCGGATTGGTGACTACAATTAAAACGGCCTGGGGTGAATGTTTCACCACCTGCTCCACGACCTGCTTCATCACGTCGTAATTCGCGCGCAGCAGATCGTCGCGGCTCATTCCCGGCTTGCGCGGAAATCCCGCGGTAATCACTACCACGTCGCTGCCCGCCGTCGCGCTGTAGTCGCCCGCGGCCGTGGAAATTCCCGTGGCGCGCGCATCCACTCCGCTGATCGGCGCCGACTCCAGCATGTCCAGCGCTTTCCCCGCCGGCACACCCTCCAATACATCGGTCAGCACCACATCGGCCAACTCCGCGTCCACGATGCGCTGCGCCGTCGTCGATCCCACAAATCCGCCGCCCACCACCGTCACTTTCTTGCGCATCAATTCACTCCTCTCCCGGTCTCCAAGTGAATCCGTACTCTCGCCGTATCGTCGGACCGGCGCGACGGCATTCGAGGCCCAGCCACAATCCTAATCCGCCGCCACCGCCGCTTCCATGTTTCCCACAATCGCCTCGGCAAACTCCGAGGTGCGCAATTTCGTAGCGCCTTCCATCAGCCTCTCCAGGTCGTAGGTTACACGCTTCTGCTGGATGGTCCGCGCAATCCCGTTTTCAATCAGCCGCGCCGCTTCGCCCCAGCCAATGAAATCAAACATCATGGCCCCCGATAGCATCACCGAGCTGGGATTGATCACATCTTTATCCGCGTATTTTGGCGCTGTGCCATGAGTCGCCTCGAACACGCCAAACCCGTCGCCGATGTTTGCTCCCGGCGCGATCCCCAGCCCGCCCACCTGCGCTGCGCACGCGTCCGACAAATAATCGCCATTCAAGTTCGGGGCGGCCAGCACTTCGTACTCATCCGCGCGCGTGAGCACCTGCTGAAACACCGAGTCGGCGATGCGGTCGTTCACCATTACTTTATTTTTCCACTGGCCTTTCCCGTGCGTCGAGGAGATGGCTCCCAGCACCTGCTTTACCTCGGCGTGGATTGCCCGGCGCGCATCTTCGGCCAGGTGCTCGATGCCCGGCTCGATCATCGCCGCATTCTGTTCTGCAGTCAGCGCGGCGTTGCGGTCCTGATTATCCAGGATCCAGCTCTCCCTCTCGGTGACCACCGCGCCGCGAAATTCCTCGCGCGCCACTTCGTATCCCCAATCGCGGAAAGCGCCCTCCGTGAATTTCATGATGTTGCCTTTATGCACCAGCGTAACTTTGTGTCTGTTGTGATCGAGCGCGTACTGAATCGCCCGCCGCACCAGCCGCTTCGTACCCGTCGGCGACATCGGCTTGATGCCCACCCCAGAGTCCCAGCGAATCTGCTTGGGTCCGCCCTTGAGCATGTCTTTGTTCAGGAACTCCAACAGCTTCGCCGCTTCTGCCGAGCCCGACTTCCATTCGATTCCCGCGTATACGTCCTCTGTATTCTCGCGATAAATCACCACATTCATCAGCTCGGGATGCATCACCGGCGAAGGCACACCCGCAAAATAGCGCACCGGGCGGACGCAGGCGTATAGATCCAACAACTGTCGCAGCGCCACATTCAGCGAGCGAATTCCGCCGCCCACCGGCGTAGTCAGCGGTCCTTTAATAGCCACGCGAAAATCGCGAATGGCTTCTACTGTGTCGTCGGGCAGCCACTCTTTGAATTTGCGAAATGCATTTTCTCCCGCAGCCACTTCCAGCCAGGCAATGCCGCGCTTTCGTGCATACGCTTTGGACACCGCCGCGTCGAACACGCGCCGCGACGCCTTCCAAATGTCGCGCCCGGTGCCGTCGCCCTCGATGAACGGGATGATGGGACGGTCCGGCACGTTGAATTTTCCGTTGGCATATTCAATGCGCTTACCGTCGGCGGGAACGCTGACTCCGTTATAAGACGCTTTCATGGCTCAAACTTCTCCTTGGCCCGGGTGCTCACGCTCTGGCCGGCAGCTGAAGTCGCTGGGCACAGCAAGAGCGCGCTTCTTTCTTCAGAGCAGAAAACGATAACACATCCTCTTCCCTCCATCGGCCAGTTTATCGCCCGCAGGCCCGCACTGGCGCACGAACTCCATGCCCGGACTCCTGCACGAATAGTTTGCACAGGAACAATGCGCGTGAGACTGTAGCCTCTCCGGGCTCGTTTAAGGACGGTCAAGCTTGTTCAGGACCCCATACTTGATCCTGCTGCTGCACGCGGCCGCTACGCTTGCGCTCGCCGGGATCATTTGGTTCGTGCAGATTGTCCACTATCCGCTTTTCCCTCGGCTGCAACCGGGAGCCTTCCCAAGTTTTCACGCAGAAAGCCTGCGCAGGACGAGCTGGCTGGTGGTGCCGCTGTTCGCAACCGAAGCAGTCACCGCCATCTTCCTCCTATGGCGCCGGCCCTCCGGTTTACCGCTGTCTCTGGCTGTGGCCGGTCTGAGTCTGGTCCTGGTCAACTGGATATCGACGCTATTCTTGCAGATGCCGCGTCACCGTGCGTTGAGCAAAGGATTCAACCATTACGTTTATCGCGAGCTGGTGGCCACAAATTGGATCCGCACCTTCACTTCCACCGCGCGATGCGCCGTCGTGCTGTGGATGATCTCCATGAGCGTAAACTAGGTAACCGCCGGCCAGATGCCCGTTCACGAATCGCGTCCGCCTGCGTCCGCGCGCACCCGGCAATGCTCGAATCGGACTGGAACTGGGCTAGAATTGGTCCTGCCATGAATCTCGGAATCTACATTCAGTTGCCTTTCTGCCAGTCGAAGTGCACCTATTGCAACTTCCACACCGGCGTTTTCCCGGAATCGCTGCAGCACCCTTACGTTTCGGCGCTTTGCCGCGAAATCAGCGGGCATCGGTCCTTTTACGCCGCCGCAGGCATCGCCGCCCCCGTCGGCGTCATGGACGGGAATTGCTGGGCACATCTCACCGTAGACACGGTGTATCTGGGAGGCGGGACCCCAAGCCTGCTGCCGGCATCTTCCCTCGCAGCGATCATGGACGCGCTGCGCGGCGGTTTCCATTGCGCCATCGACGAGGCCACTCTCGAAGCGGATCCGGAAACAGTCACACCGCAAAAGGCAGCAGCATGGCGCGAAGCAGGGTTCACGCGCATCAGCCTCGGCGCGCAATCTTTCCAGGACAAGGAGTTGGCTGCCACCGGCCGCCAGCATCGCCGCGCCGATACCTATCGCGCCGTTGATCTGCTGCGCGCCGCAGGGTTCCCGCAGTTGAGTCTCGATCTGATTCTCGGCTTGCCGCACCAGACCGCTGAAACTTTCCAAGACTCGCTCAGCCGCCTTCTCGATCTGCGTCCGCAGCATATCTCCCTCTACATGCTGGAGGTGGACGGGAACAGCCGCCTGGGACGTGAAGTGATTCAAGGCGGCGAGCGTTACGGCGCCGCAGCGGTCCCCAGTGAAGACCTCGTGGCCGATTGGTTCGACCATGCTTGCGAGCGCCTCGCCGCCGCGGGCTACGAGCATTACGAAATTTCCAACTGGGCATTGCCGGGCTGCCGCGCCCTGCACAATTCAAAATACTGGAATCGTGCGCCCTATCTCGGCATGGGCGCCGGCGCGCACTCCTTCAACGGCATCGAGCGTTGGGCCAACGCGCATGACCCGGCGGCCTACGCCGCGGCAATCACCGCAGGAGCGCTGCCCATTGAACAGCGCTCCAGCGTCACCCGCGAGCAGGCTCTGGAGGAAGAAATCTTCCTCGGCCTGCGCCTGCTCGACGGAATCGACCTGTCCCGCATCGAGGCCGAATACGGTGTCAACTTTCGCGACCGGCTGCCGCGCCTGCTCGAAGCCGGTGCCATAGAATTGACTGGCCGTATCCTGCGTCTAGCTCCCGCCCGCCTGGCAGCCTCCAACGAAGTCATGGCCGAGCTTCTTACGTAAAATCTCGGCCCCTGATATCCTCAATTACGCGGGGCCTCCCCCGCGCACCAATCCGAGGACACGATGACCACATATCCCGCTTTTAATCCCGACCAAACCACTCTACCCGAAGGCGCCGCTTCACCGATCCGCGCCACGACCGTCGATCTGCGCAGCGACACGGTCACGCGTCCTACTCCCGCGATGCGCGGCGCTATGGCCTCGGCCGAGGTCGGCGACGATGTCTACGGCGAAGATCCCACCCTCAACCGCCTGCAATCCCGCGCCGCAGAAATTTTCGGCCGAGAAGCAGCTCTATTTGTGCCCAGCGGCTGCATGGGGAATCTGATCGCCATCAAGGTCTGGACCAGGCCCGGAGAAGAAGTTATCTGCGAAGAGCGCGCCCACGCTTTCCAGTACGAGCTCGCCTCCATGTCGGCGCTCGCCGGTTGCATGCCGCGCACCGTGCCCGCTCCGGATGGCCTGCTCACCTGGAATCACATCGAGCCGCTGATCGAGCTGAAAAGCTCGCACCGTGCGCACACCGGCCTGGTCGAGCTCGAAAACACTCACAACCTCGGTGGCGGCACGGTCTATCCCGTGGCCCAGGCGGAAGAGATCTGCGATGCCGCTCACGCGCTCGGCCTGCATGTTCATCTCGATGGCGCGAGGATCTTCAACGCTGCCGTCGCCCTGGGGCGTCCTGCCGGCGAAATAACCCGCAAATTCGACTCGGTGATGTTCTGCCTGTCCAAGGGGTTGGGGGCCCCGGTGGGCTCGATGCTGGTCGGGTCGCGCGAATTCATCGACAAGGCTCATCGTGTACGCAAGATTCTAGGCGGCGGAATGCGCCAGGCCGGCGTGCTCGGTGCCGCTGGCCTGGTCGCGCTGGAAGAGTCGCCTAAATCACTGCACGTCGACCATCAGAATGCCCGCTACCTCGCTGAGGGGCTCTCCGCGATCCCGGGGATTCGTATCCGCCCGGAAAAGGTGGTCACCAACATCGTGATTTTCGATGTAGCCGGTGCGAAGAAAACTCCCGCGGAAATTTGCGCCGCCCTGAAATCCAAAGAAGTTCTCGCCAACCCATTCGGTAAGCACACCATCCGCATGGTGACGCACTATGACGTCGACCGCGCCGGCATCGACCGCGCCCTCGCCGCGCTGCGCCAGATTCTTGCCTGAAAGTCCGCGTAGAACTTTGATACACCGCGGGCATTCCTTCGCGGCCGTGCCTACGCCGGGCGTGCGCCGCTACTCCGACTCCGTGTATACTGTGGCGCTCGCACGCGTTTGCACCCGGCCGGAGAAATGGGGAGGACCTTCATGTTGACTCGAAATTTCGCGCGCCGCATCGCTTTACCGTCGATTGTGTTGCTCCAGTGCTTGCATGCGCCGGCGGCATTCGCCCAGGCGCCGGCGTCCTCAAAATCCTCGCCGGAGGCTACCCACAGGCGACCGCACTCCACGGCCGCGGCTCCCACGGTCGAAGAGGCTCGCGCCTTCATCGACGCCGCTGAAAAGCGTTTGCTCGATCTCGGCACCGCAGCCCAGCGCGCCAACTGGGTTCAGGAAAATTTCATCACCGACGACACCGAGATTATCGCCGCGGAAGCGAACAAGGAGCTGGACGCCACCACCACCGAGCTGGTTGCCCAGTCGCTGCGCTTCGGTCATCTCCAGCTGCCCAGCGACCTGGCGCGGAAATTTCTGCTTCTCAAACTTTCCTCTGACCTTCCCGCCCCGCGCAATCCCGCCGAGCAGGAAGAGTTCGCGCGCATCAATGCTTCGCTGTCGAGCGACTATGGCAAGGGCACCTATTGCCTTCACGGTGACAAAGCGCATTGCCTCCAGCTTCCCGCCCTCGAACGCATCCTGGCCACCAGCCGTGATCCCAACGAGCAGCTAGAGGCTTGGCGCGGATGGCATTCTATCGCCGCGCCTATGCGCCCGCGATATGTGCGCATGGTAGAGCTGGCCAACAAAGGCGCGCGTGAGATGGGCTTTGCCGACGCCGGCGCATTGTGGCGCTCGAAATACGATATGCCTCCCGACGCTTTCGCCGCCGAGCTCGACCGCCTGTGGAATCAAGTGCGCCCGCTTTACGACGCGCTCCACGCCCACGTGCGCGCGCAACTGCGCAAGAAATATGGCGACGCGGTGCCCGCCGATGGCCCCATCCCCGCGCACCTGCTGGGCAATATGTGGGCACAGCAGTGGAACAATATCTACGACCTGGTCGCTCCGCAGGGAAGCGATCCGGGCTTCGATCTCACCGAGATTCTAAAAGCCAAAAAGATCGACCCCCAAGGCATGGTCCGAGACGGCGAGCGTTTCTTCACTTCGCTTGGCTTCGACCCGCTTCCGGAAACTTTTTGGCGGCGCTCCCTGTTTACCAAGCCCGCCGACCGCGACGTGGTCTGCCATGCCAGCGCCTGGAGCATCGACTTCAAGACCGACCTGCGGCTGAAAATGTGCATCGAGATCAATGACGAGAGTTTTCGCACCATCCATCACGAGCTGGGACACAATTTCTACCAGCGCGCCTACAACCACCTCTCGCCGCTCTTCCAGAACAGCGCCAACGACGGTTTTCACGAAGCGGTCGGCGATACCATCGCTCTCTCGGTAACGCCGGAGTACCTCAAGCAGATCGATTTTCTCGGTGCTGTGCCTCCGCCATCGGGCGACATCGGCCTGCTGATGAAGCGCGCCCTCGAGAAAGTCGCTTTCCTGCCGTTCGGCCTGCTGATCGACCAGTGGCGCTGGAAGGTTTTCTCCGGCGAAGTGAAGCCTGCGGACTACAACAAGTCCTGGTGGGAGTTGCGCCGGAAGTATCAGGGTATCGCTCCTGCCGTCGCTCGCAGCGAGTCCGATTTCGACCCTGGCGCGAAGTATCACGTCGCCGCAAATGTGCCGTACACGCGCTATTTCCTGGCCGCAGTGCTCCAGTTCCAGTTTCACCGCGCACTTTGCCGCGCCGCGGGCATTACTGGGCCGCTCCATCGCTGCTCCATCTACGGCAACAAGGCCGCGGGCGCAAAGCTCAGAAAAATGCTGGAAATGGGCCAGAGCCGTCCGTGGCCCGAGGCGCTCGAAGCGCTCACCGGCGAAAAACAGATGGACGCCACCGCCATCCTCGACTACTTTGCCCCGCTCAAGCAGTGGCTCGACGAACAGAACAAGAAAGACGGCGTCAAAACCGGCTGGTAACTTCTGCAATTCGATTTTCGCAGCGCCGGCATCCTGTCGGCTCCTGTGGTTCTGTTACACCAGCGGATACCGGATCATTACGCCAGCTGCACGCCAGCTGTGCGCCAGCTCCGCTCCCGCCGCACCGCCTGCTTTTGTTCGCTCCGCCGGGCGTATGATATAAATGGCGTTCGCGATTTTTACTTGTTCTCCATTTTGTGAGGCGCAGTGGATTTCTCTTTTACCGACGAACAGCAGCAATTACGCCGCACCGTGCGCCAGTTCGCCGAAGGCGAAATCCTCCCTCATGTAATGGAATGGGACGAAACCGCGCACTTTCCCGAAGATCTTTTTCCCAAGCTCGGCGACCTCGGCCTGCTCGGCGTTATCTTTCCCGACAAACTCGGCGGCTCGGCCCTCGGCTACATTGAATACGTCACCGTAATCGAGGAGCTCGCGCGCGTGGATGGCTCCGTCGGCCTCAGCGTCGCCGCCCACAACTCGCTCTGCACCAATCACATTTACAAATTTGGCACCGATGCCCAGCGTCAAAAATACATCCCCGGCCTGGCGCAGGGGAAGATGCTGGGTGCGTGGTCGCTCACCGAGCCGGGCGCGGGTTCCGATGCGGGCGGCACGCGCACCATGGCGGTGCGCGCTGATGGCGGCTGGGTCATCAATGGTTCAAAAACGTTTACCACCAACGGGCATTCCGCCGGAGTCTGCGTGGCCATGGCCGTCACTGAAAAAGACAAGGCCTCCCACGGCATCTCCGCCTTCATTGTCGAGCGCGGCACGCCCGGCTTTCGTGCCGGGAAAAAAGAAAATAAGCTGGGCATGCGCGCCAGCGAAACCTCCGAAGTGATCTTCACGGACTGCCACGTCCCCGCGGAAAATCTTCTGGGCGAGCCGGGCAAAGGCTTCGTCAACAGTCTGCAGATCCTCGACGGCGGCCGCATCTCCATCGCCGCGCTCGCTCTGGGAATTGCGCAAGGCGCGCTCGAGGCGGCGACAAAATATGCCAAGCAGCGCCGCCAGTTCGGCCAGCCCATCAGCGAATTTCAAGGTATCCAGTTCAAGCTCGCCGACATGGCCACGCAGGTGGAGGCCGCGCGCGCGCTCACTTATCGCGTGGCTTGGATGGCCGACCACGGCGACATGCGCCACACCAAGGAATCCGCCATGGCCAAACTTTTCACCAGCGAAGTCGCCGTGCGCGTTGCCAACGAGGCTGTGCAGGTCTTCGGCGGCTATGGCTATGTGAAGGATTACCCCGCCGAAAAGTATTATCGCGACGCCAAGCTCTGCACCATCGGCGAAGGCACCAGCGAAATTCAGCGTCTGGTGATCGCGCGCCAGCTTCTGGGCAAAAAAGCCTGACCGCGCCGCAGCGCGTGCACCGCAAACATTTTGAACACCGCAACATGACCATAACCACCGACCTCGATCATTGGGCCGACCGCATCCGCTCCGGCGACGTGCGTTCCATTTCCCGCGCCATTACCGCCGTGGAAAATAACTCTCCCGAATCCGAGCCCATTTTGCGCAGCCTTTTTCCCCACACCGGCAAGGCTCACCTCGCCGGAATCACCGGCGCTCCCGGCACGGGCAAGAGCACTTTGGTCGACCGCCTCGCCGCGCACTATCGCAAGCAAAATGAATCCGTTGGCATTATCGCCGTCGATCCTTCCAGCCCGTTCACCGGCGGCGCGATTCTTGGCGACCGCATCCGCATGCAGGGACATGCCACCGACTCCGGCATCTTCATACGCTCTATGGCCACGCGCGGTTTTCTTGGCGGGCTCTCCCGAGCCACGGCCGACGCTGCCCTGGTGCTCGAAGCCGCCGGCAAGGATCGCCTGCTCATCGAAACCGTCGGCGTCGGCCAGGATGAAGTGGACATCATGCGTCTGGCCGATTGCACGCTGGTCGTTCTGGTTCCCGGGCTCGGCGATGAAGTGCAGGCGCTCAAAGCCGGAATCATGGAAATTGCCGACATCTTCGTGCTCAACAAAGCCGATCGCGAAGGCGCCGACCGCTTCGAGCAACAGCTCAAGGCCATGCTGTCTCTTTCACCCGAGCGCGACGGCTGGCGCCCTCCCGTGCTGCGCACTGTCGCCACTGAAAGCAAGGGCATCGCCGAGCTTGCCAAAACCATGGACGCCTACCGTGATCATCTGGACCGCACCGGCCAACGCCAGGCGCGCAAAATCGCCAACTGGAAGCAGCGCCTCCTCGATCTTCTCGAAGCGCGGCTGATGAATCGCATCGTCACCAACGGTATCGGCGAGCAAGGCCTGGAATCGCTGGCCGCCGAAATCGCCGCCCGCAAAAAAGATCCGTACGCCGCCGTCACCGACCTCCTCGCCCGCGCCGGAATCTGCTGATGCTTCCGCGCGCATCCATTCTTGAGCAATCACATCTTGACCAATCACAGTTGCCCCTTTGTTTCCAGACTCGTCCTGATCATTGTCATTCCGAGCGAAGCCAGGAATCTGCTTTTCTCGCGCCTGTGTGCATTTTCGGCGCGCACTCCGCCCTAAACGTTCACGGTCCCACCTCATGAACCTAGGCGACCTCGAATTCCACATCCTCTCCGACGGCCCCTTCTTCCTCGATGGCGGCGCCATGTTCGGCGTCATCCCACGCCCCCTGTGGGAGAAAAAAGCCGCACCCGATTCTCGCAACCGCATCCGCCTGGCCATGAATTCCGTGCTCATCCGCACCGGCGGGCAGTGGGTGCTCATCGAAACCGGCGCCGGCAATAAGCTGGACGCCAAACGCCGCGACATTTTCGGCATCGGCGACGGCCCGGAGTTGCGCTTGCCACAGCAGCTCGCCGCGCGCGGCCTGCGCCCCGAGGATATTTCGCTGGTCATTAACACGCATCTGCATTTCGACCACTGCGGCGGCAACACGCGCTTCGAGGGCGGCCGCGCGGTTCCCGCGTTTCCCAACGCGCGCTACGTGGTCCAACGTGGCGAGCTTGACTGGGCGCGCAATCCGTCTGAACGCGACCGCGGCTCGTACATTCCGGAAAATTTTGAGCCGATTGCCGAAGCAGGGAAGTGGCGACTGCTTGACGGGGACACGGAGATCCTTCCCGGCATCGAGCTGATTGTGGTCCCCGGCCACAATCGCGACATGCAGTGCGTGCGCCTGACCGGCGGCGGCAAAACCGCATTTCTATTTGTGGATCTGGTCCCCACCACTGCGCATCTTCCCCTGCACTGGATCATGTCCTTCGATCTCTATCCCATGCTGACTTTGGAGAATAAGCGCACCTGGATCGCCCAGGCCGCGCGCGACCGCTGGCTCTGCCTCTTCTCGCACGACGAGAAAGTTCCCGCCGCCTACGTGCGCGAAGTCGACGGCAAGTACGAGTTCGATCCGGTTATCGTGGACTGAGCAAGCGACCATGGAATGAGTAAGCGAGGCTTCATGCGTTCATCGCAGGCAAAAAAAGCGAAATCGCCGGCACCTGGCATCCTTGGCATCATCGGCGGCAGCGGCCTTTACGAAATGCCCGGACTCACTGCCATCCGCGAAGTGCGCGTACGCACGCCATTCGGCGATCCGTCTGACGCTTTTGTCACCGGCATACTCGAAGGCCGCCGCGTCGCCTTCCTGGCGCGCCACGGCCGCGGCCATCGCCTGCTCCCCAGCGAGCTGAACTTTCGCGCCAACATCTACGCTTTGAAGCTTCTCGGCGCTGAGCGCATTCTATCCGTCAGCGCCGTCGGCTCGCTCCGCGAAGCGCTGGAGCCCGGCCACTTCCTGGTTCCCGATCAGTTCTTCGACCGCACCAAGCACCGCATGGACACTTTTTTTGGCGGCGGCATCGTCGCGCACATTTCTTTCGACCGCCCCACGTGCCCGCACCTTTCCGGCGTTCTTGCCGACGCAGCCGATGCCGCCGGCGTCAAAGTGCATCGTGGGGGAACTTACGTCTGCATCGAAGGCCCGCAGTTTTCCACGCGCGCCGAATCGCACGTCTTTCGCCAGCTTCACTTCGACATCATCGGTATGACCAACGTCACCGAAGCGCGCCTCGCCCGCGAAGCCGAGATCTGCTACGCCACCCTGGCCATGATCACAGACTACGATTGCTGGCATCCCCAGCATGACTCCGTCACCGCCGCGCAAGTGATAGAGTGCCTGGTGCGCAACGCGGACAATGCCCGCCGCGTGGTGCGTGCCGCCGTTGCGGCGATGCCGGCGGCGCGCGACTGCAAATGCGGCCAGGCCCTGGCCCACGCCATTTTCACCGACCGCAAACTCATGCCGGCCGCGGCGAAAAAGCGCCTGGCGGCGATTCTTGGCAGTCATCTTTCCTGAAATTTAAAGGAGCAACGCACTCATGTCTCTTCTCGTGGTCGGCTCGGTAGCGTTCGATGCAGTGGAAACGCCGCACGGCAAAATCGACCGCATGCTGGGTGGCGCAGCCACCTACTTTGCCGTCGCCGCCAGCTACTTCGCTCCCGTCAAGCTGGTGGGCGTGGTCGGCGATGATTTCACCGCCAGGGATGCCGCCGTTTTTCGCGGACGCCCCATCGACACGGAAGGCCTGGAGCGGGCCTCCGGCAAAACTTTCTTCTGGTCCGGACGCTACTCGGCCGATATGAACGACCGCACCACGCTGGTCACCGACCTCAACGTTTTCGGTGAATTCAATCCCAAGCTCCCGGACCGCTACCGCACAGCTCCTTTTCTCTTCCTGGCGAATATTCATCCCTCGCTGCAGCTCAACGTGCTGCGGCAGATGGCGCGCAAGCCGAAGCTGGTAGCCCTCGACACCATGAACTACTGGATCGAACGCGCCCCTGCTGAGCTTGAGATGGTGCTTCACGAGATCGATATTCTGGTGATTAATGATGCCGAAGCTCGCCAGCTTTCCGGCGAGCACAATCTCCTTCGCGCCGCCGCGCGCATCCAACAGATGGGCCCAAAAATTCTGGTGGTCAAGCGCGGCGAGCACGGCGCCATGCTGATGCAGAAGGACTCGATATTTTCCGTACCCGGAATGACCCTGGCCAAGGTGCACGATCCCACCGGCGCCGGCGACAGCTTTGCCGGAGGCTTCATGGGCTGGCTCGCCAAAGCAGGAAAAGTAAACGACCGCACCTTGCGAACGGCCATGGTCTACGGCTCGGTGATGGGCAGCTTCGCCGTCGAGCGCTTCGGCCTCGAGCGTCTGCGCCGCCTCAAGCGCCCCGAGATCACCGCGCGCGCCCGGCAGTTCCGTCGTCTCACTCAATTCACCCTATAACCTGGAGTCCTCCGCATGTTCGTAGGGGCGAGGCTTGCCTCGCCCACTTTCCGCCGTCGATGCCTTCCCGACCTATAGTAGAATCCTCCCGCTCTAGATCAGGGGAGGCGATTGCACTATCTTCATAATCTCGATCTAACGGAACCGATCCTGCTGCGCCTCGTCGTCGCCACGCTCCTCGGCGGCCTGGTGGGTCTGGAGCGCGAAATCCGCCACAAGCCCGCCGGCGTGCGCACCAACATGTTTATCTGCCTCGGCTCCGCGATGTTTACTGTCCTTTCCGACGAGCTGGCCTCGAAATTTGTCGGCGATCACACCCGCATTGCCGCGCAGATTATTCCCGGCATCGGCTTTCTGGGAGCAGGCGCCATCCTGCGAGAGCGCGGCACGGTGGTGGGCCTGACCACCGCCGCCACCATTTTCGTAGTGGCCAGCGTGGGCATGGCCATTGGGGGCGGTCTTTACTGGACCGGCGTTTTTGCCGCGCTATTCATTATCCTCATGCTGGTGATGGTGGGATGGCTGGAGAGTTTCCTCAGTCTCAAAACGCGCCGCATGGTGTTTCGCCTCACCACGCCGGCTATCGAGACCACCCTGGCCAGCGCGAACCTCGCTTTCGCGGAGGTTAACGTCCCCATACAGCATTTTCAGGTCTTGCATATTGGTCAGGATTTTTTGCTGGAGTTCGAGGCCGATGTCAGCTTTCACCAGCAGAAAAAACTCACGGGCAAAATCTCTAGTCTCGGTTCAAAATTTGAAATCATTCCCCGCGAAGTAGTTTCCGCAAGCACGTCTTTCTGATGCGGTCACCCCAGATAGCATCGACGGCAGCGTCGATGACAGCACCGGCCACAACTTCAATTCAAGCTGACATTCTTCGTTATTTTGCCGCGGCGGTGTTTTGTCTTCTATCGTCCACGTGCGCTCAGGCCACCATCCGTTACTCCGTCTCCCTCGCGCAACGCGATCAAAATCTTTTTCACGTTTCCATCACCGTCCCCGCCGCCGACCGGGAACTGGTGCTCGCCCTGCCCGTCTGGAACGCTCTTTACCAGGTAAGGGATTTCGCGCATCGCGTCGAACGGCTGCGCGCTTCGGACGCCGCTGGCCGGCCGCTTCCGGTGATCAAGTCCGACCCGCAGACCTGGCGCGTCAGCGGCTCGGGCGCCATCACCGTGGACTATTTTATTCTGTGGGATGAGCCCAGCCCGTTCAGCTCCGACGTCAGCGCCAACCACGCTTTCCTTAATTTTGCGGAGGTGCTGCTCTACGTTCCGTCGCGCCGCTCTGAAGCTGTGCGCGTAGATTTTGCTGACGTTCCGCGCTCCTGGCATATCGCCGTGGCCCTCGACCACGCTGCGCTTTCCGACAATGCCGCCTATTCATTTACCGCGCAGAGCTACGACGTTTTGGTCGACGCCCCCGCCGAACTCGGCAGGTTTGACGAGTTCACCGTCGAGGCCGGCGAGATTCGCGCCGATGTGGTGGTCCACTCCGCCACCACCGAGCCCGGAAGCCGGCCCGCATGGTCGCGCGACCGACTCTCCGACCAGATTCGCCGCATCATCACTACGGAAACCGCGTTGATGCGAGATGTCCCGTTCCGGCGTTTTCTTTTCATTTTTCACGTTGGCCTGGGCGCTGGCGGCGGCATGGAGCACTCCAATTCCACCGCCATCTCCATCGAGTCGGGCGCCGACCCCGCTTCCGTCATCGCTCACGAATTCTTTCACGTCTGGAATGTCAAACGTATTCGCCCCAGTAGCCTCGAGCCCGTCGATTATTCCCGGATGCAGCCCACTGCGGCGCTCTGGTTCGCCGAAGGCGTCACCAGCACGGTCGGTGATTACACCATGTTGCGCAGCGGCCTGTGGACGCGCGAGCAGTTTTACTCGGACTTGGCCGGCCAGATCGCCAGTCTCGAATCCCGGCCCGCCCGTGAATGGCAAAGCGCAGAGGAATCCAGCCTCGATGCCTGGTTTGAAAAATATCCGCTCTATCATCGCAGCGCGTTTAGCATTTCCTACTACAACAAAGGCCAGCTACTCGGCATTCTTCTCGATATTCTGCTCCGCGAGAAGACCGCCAACGGCATCGGCCTTGACGACCTGCTGCGCGATTTGAATGAGGAGTACGCCAGGAAAGGCCGCTTCTACGAAGACTCCGCTGGCATCCGTGACGCCGCCATTAAGCTCGCCGGCGCCGATGCCGCGCCGGCTCTCGAAGAATTCTTCAGCTCCTACGTCTCCGGCACGGCGCCGCTCCCCATGCAGAATTATCTCGCGCGCGCGGGGCTCGAGCTGCGCCTGGTCGAAAGCTCCATCCCCGATCTAGGCGCGATGCTTACCGGCAGCCCTGCGGTGTCGCCCTCGGTAGAGCCGTCTATCTCGCTCACGATCGTCCAAGTGGTTCCCGGCGGCGCCGCTGAGCAAGCTGGCCTGCGCCGTGGAGACCGCATCCTTACCGCCGATCATCGCTCGTTGCCTCTGAACTTTCAGGAATGGATCGAGTCGCGCTCGCCTGGCGAAGTTATCCATCTGCGGGTCCGCCGCGGCGACGATGAAAGGGAATTCAGCTTCGCGCTTGGCCACCGCACGGAACGGAGTTACTTCGTCCGCGAAGACCCCGCCGCAAAGAGAAATAGTCTTCCCGGGCGCATCCGCGAGTCCATCCTCACCGGCGCCAACGGTGGCTCCTAGTCCGGCCGGGTTTCCAGGCTCCAAACGTCGTGATTCCGAGCGAAGCGAGGAATCTGCTGTTCCAGCTTTATAATTCACCGCAACCTACTCCTTTCGCGTCGCCTCGATCTTTCTTTCTCTCCTCACGCCTCTTCCCCCATACTCTCCCCATGCGCACTCTGCTCGCGGCCGCGCGTACACTCCTGGCCGGCTCATTTCTAGCACTCTTTATTCTGCTCGCCGGCCCGTTGCTTGTGCTGCATTGTGTGCTCACCGGCTCTGCCGATCTTCTTTATCGCGCCAGCGTCGCCGCCGCGTCACTGGCCTTGCGCCTGGCCGGCGTCCGCGCGCGCGTCGAAGGCCTCGAAAATATTCCTCCTGGCGTCTGCCTGTTCATCGCCAACCATGTAAGCAACGTCGACCCGCCCGCCATCGTCTGCGCGCTGCCGCGGCGCGTCGCGCTGATTGCCAAAGAGGCTGTGTTCCGCATTCCCATCTTCGGCACGGCCATGCGTCTCGGAAAATTTATTCCCGTCAACCGCGCCAATCGCGGCGCCGCCCTGGCCAGCTTCGATCTGGCGCGCCGCTACCTCAGCGAGGGGATGTCATTTCTGGTTTTTGCGGAAGGAACGCGCAGCCCGGATGGGCGGCTGATGAAATTCAAGAAGGGCACTTTTGTGCTGGCCATCGAGACCGGAGCGCCGGTCGTGCCGGTCACAATTATCGGCACGCAGCACGTGATGCCGCGCGGCGCTTCGCTCGTACGCCCCGGCTCCGTGCTGATTCGCTTCCATCCGCCGGTCGATCCCGCCGGGTACACGCTACAGCGCCGCGACCAGCTCATGGAACGCGTTCGCGCCGTAGTCGCCTCCGGGCTTCCCCCGGACCAGCTCCAGCCCTCGCCAAACGCGCCTGCCACCGCCGGCGCGCGCCGTCATTCCGAGCGCAGCGAGGAATCCCTCTAAGGTTTGTCGCGCGCTTCCAATTCTCTGACCTTCTTCATCAGCTCCGGCAGATGCGCGAACGCCGCCACGCACTTCCGCCACAACTTAAAATCAATGGCCGGTGAGCCGGAATAAACTCCCCCTCCGTCCAGATCATTATGCAAACCGCTTTGTGCCACGATGCTGGTGCCGTCGCCGATGCTCAGGTGGCCGCCCGCGCCCACCTGCCCGGCCAGGATGCATCGACTCCCCACCTTGGTGGTTCCCGCCAGGCCCACCTGCGCGCAGAGCAGCGTGTCTTCACCTACGCGCGAGGCATGACCCACATGAACCAGGTTGTCGATTTTTGCGCCGCGGCGGATCCGCGTCTCGCCCACGGTGGCGCGATCGATGCAGGCATTGGCCTGAATCTCCACGTCGTCCTCGATCACCGCCGGCCCGGTCTGCGGAATTTTCTGCCAGCTTGCATCGTCACGCCGCGCGAATCCAAAGCCATCGCTGCCGATCACTGCGCCGTTTTGTACCACCACGCGGTGCCCGATGTGGCAGCCCTCGCGAACCGAGACATGCGCGTGCGCCACGAAGTCATCGCCGATTTTCGCATCACGATAAATACTTACGAAGCTGTGCAGCACCCCGTTGCGCCCGATCACAACATTTTCATCTACGAAGCAGTACGGCCCCACGTGCACTCCTTCGCCCAAGCGCGCCGTCTTTGCCACCACAGCGGAGGGATGAATGCCCGGCGCATAACGCTGCGGCGGGTGAAACAGCTCCAGCGAACGCGCGAAATCCAGGTAGGTATTTGCCGAGCGCAGCGCCGCCAGCGGCACCGGCCCGGTCTGCGCGTCCACAAGAATTGCCGAGGCCTTCGTAGTGGCCATCAATTTCCGGTAGCGAGGATTCGAGAGAAAAGTCAGTTGCCCCGGTCCGGCATGATCAATGCCCGCCACGCCGGTGATTTCAATGCTGCCATCGCCTTCCAGCGTGCAGTTCAGCCGACGGGCAATCTCCGCCAGTTTCATGGTCGCCTCCGCGCGGGACAAAAATCCCAGTCCCTCGAGCGAAGGAGAAGGATGCCTGTCCCGCTGCATACCGGCAAGCCCAATCGCGCCGGGCCGGAGCTTTCGGTTTCTCCGGCGGCAAGCTGTCGTAGAATAACCCTGCTATGCCATCGCGACCCGGCCAACCGCCTGCCCTTGATCCCGCGTTTGCGTGCTTTCGCCTGCGCACGGGCAGATCGGGGATTCAGGGCACGGGAGTTTTTGCGCGCGAGCCAATCCCTGCGCGGCGGAAAGTGATCGAATATACCGGCGAAAAGATAATTATGCGGGAAGCCATCCGACGACTCAGAGGCGGGCACCACCGGTACCTTTTTGGTTTAAGCAAGCGTTGGTGCCTGGACGCGCGGATCTCCGGCAGCGGCGCTGAGTATGTGAATCACAGCTGCGATCCCAATCTTTTTTCATGGCGGGTGAAGGGACACATCCTGCTGATGAGCCGGAGAAGGATCAGCGTCGGCGAAGAGCTGACCTTAGATTACAACTATGCAGCGGACAGGCGGCTCGCACCTTGCAACTGCAACTCCCCGCGATGCCGCGGCACGATCAACATAAAACCCGGAAGATCACAGAGCCGAAGGTGAAGGGGCAGGCCGAGCGGGGAGAACAGGTTTCCGGTATACCGAAGCGGAATCGCTGAGAGGCCTTCGTTTAAGCAGCGAGGGCCGCCCGGTTAGGAACGGCCCTCGTCTTACGAAGCCGAGCTAGCTCGCGGAACCGGCGCTCATCAGCAACCTCCCGCGAGCCTTCCAAGTCGACTCTACTTTGAGGCCCTGGTAAGTTTCATCGCGAGCATGGACTTGGTGCTCTTTAGCTTCTTGCCCGACTTTAAAGTCTTCTTCTTTGCGGCCATCTGGTTGCCTCCGTATCTATTTTGGAATCGCCCCCAAGGGCGCTGCTTGTTAAGAAGGCAAGTCTCTCACCAAACCGGTTCCGTGTCGCGCTAATCTCAAACCGCAGAAACTCTGAGACTTATTGGCGGCTGTGGGCAATGCGGCAGAAGCATCCAAACCCGCAGGGGATAATTTCTCCACCAGGGTAGAATTTACCCCCTAGACTCGGCTGCCGCCTGGCGAGGACAAGAGGGCACTATCGAAGCCCAGAATTGCCTCTTGCGTTCGGCGTTTGCCGCCACTGTGAGCTGTGCGGTTTCCGAAGATCCGCATGCATACTCGGAAGGTTTCCCCTTGGGACTTGCGCGCAAACCGCGTTCCGCCAGGATCCGCACGTTGCCCCTTGCCGAAGTTGAGTTGCACGCCTGCGCGGACGATCCAGCCCTTCGCCCAGGCGCGGACTTTACGACTAATGGAGTGTGCTATTCTCACTTCTCAAACGAGCCTGAGGGAGACACGGCGAAATGAAATGCCTAAATTGCGGCACAGAGATGATGAACAATCAAGTAAGCACAAAGAAGGATCTCATCTCTTACGACATGTGCGAAAAGTGCGGAAGCCTGTGGTTAGATGCAGGTGCGTTGGACAAGATGGCGTTCCAAGTGAAAGGAAGCATTGAATACTGCTCACGAGAGCCGGTCGCAGAAACCGAGAAGCAGGCGCGAAAGTGCTCGCGATGCGACGACTCCAATCTGTACCAGGTACGTTTCCTGAACTCGTCGGATATTATCCTCCACCATTGCAGGAACTGCGGCGGTTTCTGGCTTGATGGTGGCGAACTCGACTTAATCGACAAAGACCTGGCAAAAATCATGCCTGTCAGCGGAAAAGGCTTTTCAGATTTCGTGAACGATGTGCATGTCCCCTATTGGTATAAGCGGATTAAAAGAAAAAGCAGCGAGACAGACACGCAGGTGGAAGTTCTCCCGATCAAGGGTGCTAAGCAAACCAAGACCACCGCGGACCAGTGCCCGGGATGCGGGAATTCTCTTACCGAATACACCGTGTTCTCGATGAGATTTGAAGGCTGTCCGACCTGCAAAGGAATTTGGTTGTTCAAGGACGAATTGCGGACACTTAAAAATAAAGTCGAGCACGGGTCGATACGCTGGCTTAACGATGAAATCAACAGCATCGAGAAAACCAGCGCAATGACGACCAAGCGTATTTGCGTGAAATGCAAGAACGTCAAAATGGTTTCCGTGCTCTTCGGGAAATCGTCGATTGTTATAGATTGGTGCCCGCAGTGTCACGGAACCTGGCTCGACAAGGACGCATTCGACTCTGTCACCGAGTATTTGAAGCACGAATCGCAGAGCATGCATTCCAAGGAGATCGAGAAAAAGGCTCTTGAAGAGGTGAAGCTGCTCTGGAGTGGCGGGCCGGAAAGCAGGTATGAAGAGCTTTTGGATATCAAAGCTACCATCTCCGCTCTAATCAACACCACCATCTTTGAGCATCCGGCACTAGCGATGCTTTGCATGGGCACTCCGCGTCTTTGAGGTGCATTTTGCTCCGATCAAATCAGACATAGCGCGAGGCTATGCCTGGTGGCCCCACGCTTCCGGAATTACTTCGAGCGATCGCTTACCAACGATGAGCGGGCCGGCAGGAATGGATGTATCGCAAAAATCTGGCAAGGAGGATTGGCCGATGTTTAATTGTCGCGTAACAGCTCCAATATCCAGGGCAGCTTTCTTCTGTTGTCTCGCGCTGCTACCGCTGGCATCCGCCTGCGGCCGGCAGGAGCCTGCGGACACACGTGCAGCCGACGAAGCTACGATTCGAGACTTGGACGCGCAATGGTCAAAGACCGCGGGGACGAATGACCTGGAAGCCACCGTCGCCTATTACGCGGATGACGCCGCACTGCTGCCTCCCAACGCACCCATCGCCGTCGGCAAACCGGCCATCCGCGTCATCTGGGCCTCGCTCCTCGCTCCCGGCGTTTCCGTTTCCTGGCAGGTGAGCAAAGTAGAAGTCGCCCGTTCGAGCGACCTAGCCTATCTAATTGGGGTTTATGAGCTCACCCAGAAAGATTCCCAAGGCAAGCCGATTACGGACAGCGGCAAACTGGTGGAAGTTTGGAAAAAGCAGGCCGACGGCAAATGGAAAGCGGTCGCCGACATTTTCAACTCCGACCTCCCCCTGCCAGCCCCGGTGGAAAAAAAGAAGTAGGCGGCGCGCCGTACGGTTAGGGTCCAAGCAGTTTTTGTGGTGAATTGGGTTTCACTCATTAAATAGCGTAGGCTGCCCAGCAGCAGGCGCTGCCGCCCGGCGCGGAGTGCGCCGCGCCACTCCTACCACGCCCAGCACCGTCATCTCGGTGATAGCGGTGCGTGGAACAAAAATCCTCGGGCTCTGCCCGCCTAAGTCCGGCGGCGTCAACTGCACGCCGTGGTCAAGCAGCGATAGCAGGTTGTTGGCGACCACTCCTTCCAGCGTCTCGCCGTCCTTGAACTTCAGCCGCACCCACAGCCCATCGAGCTTGGGCCGGCTCAGGAACGCCTTCCGCTCCGGCTCAAAGCTCTCGGTGAAATCCCGGACAAAATAGACGCCCTTCACGTCGCGTTGCGGCATCAGTTGGTGTTCGCCCTCGACGGTCAGCAGGTCGATGTTCTCGTCCAGCCCCAGGCGCGCCGGATTGACGTACCCGCGCACCGCCTCACCGTCGAAAATCTGGATGACGACCTTCTTATGAGACGAGCTGGACTCTCTATTTTTTGCCATATTGTGCCGAGGTTTTACCGTGCTTCGTAACTGTGCTTGGAAAGGGGGGAAAGAGCCGCCCGCACGAATTATTGCAAAAAAAGTAAATCCCTGCTACAATTTGCAAACTTTTGGCGGTAACTGATTGAAAACACTGTTGTTCCCTGGGGAGCTGCGGCCACGACCGATAAGAAGCAGATCCTAAAATCAGCCTCCCTCATCACCGCCATCACCATCGCCAGCCGCACTTTAGGCTACGTTCGTGATCAGCGGATCACTCTTCTATTGGGCGCATCGCTGGCGTCGGATTCCTACTACCTCGCCTACAGTATTCCCAACCTGTTGCGCCGCCTGGTCGGCGAAGGTTCGATGACTGCGTCCTTTATCCCCGTCTTCACCGCCTACCAGTCGGACAAGCCCGACGAAGAGGTTTGGGACTTCGCCAACCGTCTTTTTTGGACACTGGCCATCCTGCTGGCCTGCATCACCGTTCTCGGCATGCTTTTTTCCCCGCAGGTCATCCATATGTTCACCTTCTTCGGGCACGCGCCGCAAAAATGGGACCAGGCCGTCGAGCTCAACCGCATCATGTTCCCGTACATTTTTTTCATTGGCCTGGCGGCGCTCTCCATGGCCATCCTCAACTGCCATCATGTTTTCGGCCTTCCCGCGTCTACGCCCATCCTGCTGAACCTGGCCATCATCGCCTGCTCGACCGCTGGGGTTTGGCGCTATTTCGGAAATCCGGCGCGATCCATTGCCGTAGGAGTGGTCATCGGTGGCGCGCTGCAAATGCTGGTGCAAATTCCCGCGCTGGTGCGCCACGGTATGCGCTTCAAGTTCGGAATCTCTCTCAAACATCCGGGCGTGCGTGCCGTCGGCCGCCTGATGATCCCCGGCTTCTTCGGCATCGGCATCTACCAGGTGAACTTCGTCATTGACCGGCTTTTCGCCACCGCCGCGAAGATGCCCGAAGGCACCTTGACCTCGCTTTACGTAGCCGACCGCATCATGGAGTTGGTCCTCGGCGGATACGCCATCGCCGTGGCTACCGCCATTCTGCCGATGATGTCCCGGCAAGCTGCCACCCGCGACTACGACGCGCTGAAGAAAACTTTCAGCTTCTCGCTGCGGATCGTCTCCTACATCACCATTCCCGCCACCGTAGGCATGATGATCCTGCGCGTCCCCATCATCCGCGTGCTCTTCGAGCACGGCAAATTCGTGGCTTCTTCCACCGAGCTTACCGCGCGCGCCCTGTTTTACTATGCCATCGGCCTCCCCGCCTTCGCCGCTATCAAGCTGCTGGTTCCCGCGTTCTATTCCACACAGGATACGCGCACGCCGGTGAAAGTGGCTTTTTATGCTCTGGTGGTCAACATCGTGCTCAACGCTATTTTTCTGAAATCATTTTTTCAGACTTTCAAGAATGGCGGTCCGGCGTTTGCCACCGCTATCGCCGCCTATTTCAATTTTGCTATTCTGTTCGTGGTCTTTCGCCAGCGCTTTGGACGGCTGGGTACGTTCTCCATTCTCTATTCCATGGCTAAAATCGGCATTGCTTCCGCGGTGATGGGAGTCGCCTGCTATGCCATGGTCCACTACTCTAAATTTGAGTCCTATACGCATTTTCTTCCGCAACTTATTCTTTTCACGGCGATGATTGTCGGCGCAACGGTCTTGTACATTGCCATCACCTGGCTTCTGCGCTGCCCGGAAGTTGAGGAAGTGTGGGGCGTGGCCAAGCGCTCCAGCCCGCCCGGAGTATCGGCGGGCTAGGCACCAGGCAAGATGTTCAGCAGGGAAGACAGTCATCAGAAATGGCAGGCAGGCACGGCAGCAAGTTGAGGTACCACTGCAATTGATATAGAAATAAACGGGCCATACTCCGGGGTTAGATATTCCAGTGGACGGCACCATTAAAATGTTTCTACAGCACCTGCAGGTCGAAAAGGGCCTCTCTCCCAATACCTTAGCGGCCTATGGGCAGGACCTCACCAAGCTCACCGCTTTTTTGCGCCTGCGCCAGCGCACCGTCGAACAGGTCAGCAGGGAAGACGTGGTCGACTTCATGGCCTGGCTCTACCGTCGCAATATCGGTAGCCGCTCAGTAAGCCGGCACCTGGTTACCCTGCGTATGTTTTTCCGTTTTCTGCTCGCGGAGGAACTGGTCAAGGACGACCCCACTCTCAATCTGGAATCCCCGCAGATCTGGAAAAGCCTTCCGGTTTTTCTCTCGGTGGAGCAGGTAGAAACTTTATTAAAGCAGCCCGACCCGGCCAAGCCGCTCGGCGCGCGCGACGCGGCCATGCTCGAAGTGCTCTACAGCACCGGCTTGCGCGTATCCGAGCTGGTGGGTCTGCGCCTGGGCGATGTGGATATGGAGACCGGGTGCGCGCGCTGCATCGGCAAAGGCAACAAGGAGCGCATCGTGCCCGTCGGGCGGAAGGCGCTCACCGCGCTGCGCCGCTATCTGCAGACCTCGCGCGGCGTCCTGCTTCGCGGCCGCAGCTCGCCATTTCTTTTTTTGAATTGCCGCGGCGCCCGGATGTCCCGCGTGGGTTTCTGGAAAATGCTGAAGGGCTACGGCCGCCGCGCCGATCTGCCCAGGAAATTAAGCCCGCACAAACTGCGGCACAGTTTTGCCACGCACCTGCTCGAGCGCGGCGCCGACCTGCGCTCGGTGCAGATGATGCTCGGCCATGCCGACATCTCCACCACGCAGATTTACACGCACGTCACCCAGGAACGCCTGAAAAAGATTTACAAGCAGCATCACCCTCGAGCCTGAGGGAGCGCATACCGGCGGCCCCGCGCCGTTCACATTTAAGGAGCACGAATGCCCGACTACATGTTTCTGCTGGTCAGTCGCCTCTCCGCCGAACAGCGCGCGGTGCTCATGCGCGTGCAGGAGCTTGCCGAGTCCTATGGGATCAACGCCTATCTGGTCGGCGGCGCGGTCCGCGACCTTATCTCCGGCGCCGGCGTGCGCGATCTCGATTTCGTTTTCGAGGGTAATCCCGCGCGCATCGCCCGCGAAATGCAGAAAGGCGGCGCGCAGATCATTGAGGAGGATGAAGTACGCCGCCAGTTCGAAATGGTCTTTAACGGCGACGTGGACGGCTCGCTGGCTGCCGCCCGCGAGGATGTCTACGACAAGCCCGGCGCGCGCCCCGAAGTTCGCTGGTCGGCGATCACCGACGATCTGCGCCGCCGCGATTTTTCCATGAACGCCGTGGCCCTCTCGCTCAATCCCGCATCCCGCGGGCTGATGCTCGACCCTAACAACGGCCTGGCCGATATCGAGCGCCGCGAAATCCGCCTGCTCTCCATGCACGGCTTCACCAACGCGCCGGTTCGCCTGCTTCGCGCCATTCGCTATGCCGCGCGTCTCGAATCCAAACTCGAGGAGCGCACCGCCGGCTGGTTTGATCTGGCCATGGAGCGCAAGCTGCACCTCAATATTCCCGAGCAGGACATCCTCGCCGAAGCCCGCCAGATCGGCCGCGAAGACAATCCCGCTCGGGTGCTTAAGGCCTGGAACTCCAAGGGCCTTCTCCCCGTGATCCATCCCAAGCTGGGCCGACGCGCTCCCGATTACGATGGCCTCATCGATCTCGCCAAGGCCCGCGAAACTCTGCAGTCCATTAACCGGCGTCCGCGCCTCTTCGCTCCCATCCTTCATTACACTTTTGCACGCCTGGGATCCGGCGAGCGCGCCACCGTTTTGCGCGGCTTGGGAATGCGCGCAGCGGAGATCGCCCTGGTCACCGGCCTCGAGGCGCAGGTGCAACAGGCCGTGAAGATGCTCGCCGGCCGCAAGACTGCCGAGCCGCGCGCCGCTTACGAATACCTGGAAAGACTTTCTCCGGAAATCATCGCCTTCGTGCAAACAGAGACGCGACAGTCCCTGGTGCAGACCAAGATTCGCAACTACCTCACCAAGTGGAAGCCGATGCGACTGACTCTTCCCTCCGCGCAGCTCGAATTCCTGGGTATCCCCCGCGGGCCAAAATTTGACGAGATTCTCGAGAAGTTCTTTGACTTGCAGATGGCCGGCCGCGTACACGGCATGGAAGATTACGATCGCGTTTTGCGCAAGCTGTCCGGCATCAAGATCGACCCGAAGAAAAAACTAAAAGACGAAAAAGCAAAGCTCGAGCTGCCCAAGGGCAAAAAAGGCCCCACATTTCCCCCCGGCATTTCCAGTCAATCCGGCCGGCGAGGTTTCCCGCCGATGCCCAGCAAAATGCCCAGCAAAATGCCCAGCAAACCCGCGGGGCCGCCCGCCAAGCACGCCGCAACAAAACCCGGTCCGGCCAAGCCAACACCGCCCGCCAAAAAATCGGCCAGCAGCGCGCCTAAACCCAAATCAAAGAAAGCCAAAAGACGCTGAGCTGTCGATCAGCCATCAGTAGGGCAGGGCATGACGGCACAGAACGAGGTCCTATGCTTGTAATTCTTTTGGCGTTCATTATCGGCGTTGTTTCCGGGCTTCGTGCTTTAACAGGTCTGGCCGTTCTCAGTTGGGCCGCGCGCCTGCATCGCATTCATCTCGAAGGCACGATGTTTGCATTTCTCGGCTACGCCGCGACTCCCTACATCTTTACCTTGATGGCCATCGGCGAACTCATCAACGACAAGCTGCCGAAGACGCCCAGCCGAACTCTGCCTGCGCCGTTTATTGCTCGACTCCTGACGGGCGCTTTCTGCGGTGCGGTGGTCGGTGTCACGGGGAACATTTTGATCTTGGGTCTCCTTGCCGGCGTTTTGGGCGGCGCTGTCGGCACACTTGGAGGAGCAAAGATTCGCGGATTGTTGGCTAAAACATTAGGGAGCGATCTTCCTGCAGCTTTACTGGAGGACTGCGTCGCTATCGCACTTGCTGTGGTGGTCGCCTATTACGCAGGCGCCTGAAACCCCGCTCAGGCAAATCAAAACTCGAAGTGGCTGGTTTAGACCTATACTCACGGGCACTTATGGCGCTGACATCAGGAACCAGGCTTGGGCCGTACGAAATTATTGCTCCGCTCGGAGCGGGTGGCATGGGCGAGGTTTATCGTGCTCGCGACTCGCGCCTTGATCGCATTGTCGCCGTCAAGGTTCTGAACTCAGCGCTCACCGCCAACGCCGACCTGAAGGCGCGCTTCGAACGCGAAGCGAAGGCAATATCCGCGCTTCAGGATCCGCACATCTGCACGCTGTTTGACGTCGGCCACCAGGATGGCACGGATTTCCTGGTGATGGAGTTTCTCGAAGGCGAGACCCTGGCCGACCGTCTGCGCCGCGGGCCGATGCCGCTCGAGCAGCTGGTGAAGACCGGCAACGAAATCGCCGAGGCCCTCGACAAGGCGCACCGCGCCGGCATCGTGCATCGCGACCTGAAGCCGGGTAACGTGATGCTCACCAAATCAGGGGCGAAGCTGCTGGATTTTGGTCTGGCCAAGCCGTTGAGCACAGGCGCTGCCGCGTCCGGTTCGAACGCGTCCGCGCCGCTACTTTCCGCGGCGGTCACCCTCACCAACGGGAGCCCGCAACTTTCTCCGCTCACCACCCAGGGCTCCATCGTCGGAACTATCCAGTACATGTCGCCGGAGCAGATCGAGGGCAAAGAGGCCGACGCGTGTTCAGATATCTTCGCATTCGGCGCGGTGCTGTACGAGATGGCCACGGGGAAGCGCGCGTTTGAAGGCAAGTCGCAACTCACCGTGGCCAGCGCGATCCTGGATAAAGAACCTGAGCGTGTGACCAGTGTGCTGCCGAGCGCGCCGCCGGCGCTCGATCACGTGATCCGCACTTGCCTGGCGAAGAACCCGGAAGAACGCTATCAATCAGCGCGCGATGTGAAGCTCGACCTGAGCTGGGTCGCGGTGTCGCCCCTTTCGTCCCTACCGGCAACCGCGCCGGCCATTGCACCCTCGAAGCGCGGCAGAGAGCGCATCGCCTGGATCGCCGCCGGGATCGCTTTGCTGATCGCGGCAATGCTCGTAAGTTTTATGTTGTTTCGCCCCTTGCCACGGCCGGCCGTGCTGCGCGCCACTCTCTTGCCGCCGAAAGGCGTCGCCATTCTGCCCACCCACATGGCGGTCTCACCGGACGGATCGCGCGTCGTATTCGTCGGCGTTAGCGAAAACAAAGATATGCTCTGGCAGCGCGCGTTAAACGCGACGGAAGCGCAACTTATCCCCGGCACAGAGGGAGCGCAGTATCCGTTCTGGTCACCCGATGGGCGATCCATCGGTTTCTTCTCCACAGACAAGCTAAGAAAAGTAGATCCGGCCTCTGGGACCACGGCCACGTTGGCGGACGCTCCCTCGGGTCGGGGCGGCGCGTGGAGCGAGAAGGACACCATTGTTTTCTCGGCCGATGCCACGGGCCCGCTGTACCAGGTTTCCAGCACGGGAGGCGCGGTCACTCCCTTGACCCAGGTGGATGTGACCGAGGGCGACAACGGCCATCGCTGGCCTCAGTTTCTGCCGGGCGGACGTTACCTGTTGTTCTGGCTCGCGAACAAGCGCTCAGGCGGTGCCGTTTCCGGCGATCCCAACGAAGCGGTGAGTTTCTACTGGACTTAAAAACCGGGCAGCACCGCTTGTTGCTGCAGACGGACTCCGGCGCTCTCTACGCAGCAGGACGATTGCTGTACATCTGGCAAGATAGCCTCTTGGCGCAGCCATTCGATCCTGGCTCCGGGAAGCTTACCGGCAGCCCAGAAACGATCGCGCGCCAAGTCGTGTACGACAACGACCGCTGGATCGGCGGCTTCGCCGCTTCCGAAAGCGGGCCGCTGTTGTATGTGGGCGGCAACTCGTTCGGCGCTTCGCAGTTGACTTGGGTCGACCGCGCCGGCAAGGAACAGGGCCGTGTCGGTGAGGCAGGAGATTATTTCTGGCCGGTTATTTCGCCCGACGCACAGCGAGCAGCCGTGAGCGACTCTTCAGGGCGCAATCTCGAAGTGTGGGTGATTGATTTTACACGTGGCACCAAGACGCGGCTCACCTTCGACGACGCTATCAAAGCCTTTCCGACGTGGTCGCCCGATGGCCTGCGTATCGCCTACACGGTCGCGCAACCGGCCCAACCCAGCGCGATCTATGTGAAGAATGCCTCGGGCATTGGCGAGGCCGAAAAGCTGATTGAGGGTCCGATCAATTCCACGCTTAGCACCATGGATTGGTCACCCGACAATCGCGCGCTCATCTACGCCGTAAACACGGGGGCCAAAGGCAACCGGCTTTGGGTGTACTGGTTCAACGAGAAGAAGTCGACCAAGCTGCTGCCCGAGGACTTTAAGGAGTGGAACGCCAAGTTCTCGCCCGATGGCAAATGGCTCGCCTACCGTTCCCGGGAAAGCGGCCAGGACGAGGTGTACGTGGTGCCTTTTCCGAAGGTGGACGGCAAGTGGCAGGTCTCCACAGCTGGTGGCGATTATCCGCGCTGGAATCGCAACGGCCAGGAAATTTTTTATCTCGCTCCCAACGGCATGCTGATGTCGGTGGCCATCAACACGACAGGCGGGTTCAAGCCCGGTCTGCCGCAGCCAATGTTTGTCACCACGTTGAAGTCGCTAGCAGGTACGCAATACGATGTCGCCCCCGACGGAAAATTCCTGCTGAACCGCCGCCTTACCGGTGGCACCGCCGAACCGATCACCGTAGTGACCAACTGGACCGCGGAGCTGAAGAAATAAAATCTTCCACTGTTTCGCAAGTGGCAGGTTCTGCGGCGCGACCGATTTCCGGATCGGCCAGGTCGCGGCGGTTTTGCCCTTGCGGCAATGCCAGGCACTCCATAGAATCGGGCGGTGAATAATCACATGCGCCAGAAATTCCAGATGGCTAATGCGCCGTGGACCGTGCGTGGAATAACATGCGGGATCATACTTATAGTTTGTTATGCGCCCGCTCTCGCGCAACAGCTTGCCGGGCCACGCCAGGTGTTCGACGGGAAGATGCTGCCTGCCGTGGAGGTGGCCACTTTCGAGCACAGTGACACGCTCTTTGCCGCCAACACAGTGCTCCGTAAAGTCCCTGTTCGCCCGCTGCCCGCCGCGCCTGCGAAGCTCAAAGAGATCCACTTCACATCGGACGGCCACGAATACGACCTCTTCGATTATCTCGCTTACAATCGCGTCGTCGGTCTGCTGATCCTCAAAGATGGAAAAATCGTCATGGAGGATTACGAACTCAGCGTCGGCCCCAACTCGCGCTGGCCTTCGTTTTCCATAGCGAAATCCATCTCCTCCACTCTGGTCGGGGCGGCCGTGCAGCAAGGCCTCATCGGGAGTCTCGACGATCCGTTGACGCGCTACGTTCCGCAACTTCAGGGCGGCGCATACGACGGAGTCAGTATCCGCAACGTGCTGCAGATGGCTTCCGGAGTAAAGTGGGACGAGACTTACACCGACCCAAAGTCCGACCGCAGAAAACTGCTCGAAATCCAGTTAGCGCAAAAGCCCGGCGCCATCGTGCCCTTCATGAGCGCTCTTCTTAAAGCCGGCGCGCCAGGGTCCATCTGGAATTACAGCACCGGCGAATCATTCCTCATCGGAGCAGTGATCGAGGGCGCCACTCACAAGCCTCTGGCGACGTACCTCTCCGAAACGCTCTGGACGCGCCTCGGTATGGAGCAAGACGCCACCTGGTGGCTCGAAGCACCTGGCGGAATGGGACTCGCCGGCAGCGGGATCGGCGCGACGTTGCGGGATTACGCCCGTTTCGGTCTGTTCGTCCAGCAGGATGGTGTCATCGACGGCCAACGCATGGTGCCCGAAGGATGGTTCCGCGAGGCAGGCGCCGCTCACATCATTGGCGGCAAGCCGCAAGACTATGGTTATTTTTGGTGGCCCGTCCCCGCAGGCGATGCCATCCATCAAGGTGCCTTCCAGGCCGAAGGCATTTTCGGCCAGTATATCTACATCAACCCGAACGAGAAGCTGGTCATTGTTGTGCTCAGCGCCCGGCCCAAACCCGACAGTTCCACGCATATTCTGAAAGACGAGTCCTTCTTCGCGGCCGTAGCCAGATCGCTCCGCTAGCGCGCCGCTAGTTTCATTTCTTCTTCATCTCCGCATCCCAATTCAGGATTACAGTCATCGGTTGCCTGTCCGCGTTCTTCACCTGCGTATTAATCAAAAATCGCTGCCCATCTCTGGTCACGTCGTAGCTCACTTGTTCCGACGTCGCAAAAAACTCCCGCGCATGGGTCAGGAATAGCGCCGCCGGCGCTCCGGCATCGAAGTTGGCCCCGGTGCTCACCGGAACGGCCATCATTTTTCCGTCGGGTGCGAGATAAAACATCTCCTGGCCATCTCCCCGCCAGCGCGGCTGGTTCCCGCCGGTATTGGACACCTGCCACTTGCCGCGCGCTTCCGGGAATGAAGTTACGTAAATCTCAAACTTGCCGCTCTCATTGGAAGCGTAAGCCACCCACTTTCCGTCCGGCGAAAACTGCCCGTTCCGCGGTGTGCCCGCGCCAGTAAGAAATGCCCGCGCCTTCATTTCCGGCACTGCGGCCACCCACAACTCGGTGCCGCGGGTATACAAAACGTACTTTCCGTCCCGCGACCAGTCGCTGGGATATCGGTCTACTTTGTCCGCGGTATCGAAGTCCAGTACCTTTTCTTCCTGCGCTCCGTCGGCATTCTTGGTATAAAGCGAAAAAGATTTCCCGCGGCTGGAGGTAAACAGCAACCGCATCCCGTCCGCATTCCACACCGGCATGGCATCGATCGCCGGATCGAAGGTAATTCGCTTCATGGCATCGCGCTGAAAGTCGTACGTCCACACGTCCGCGTTGGTGTTCTCCTGGTCGGTCTTGTCGACCGCCACCATTTTTCCGTCCGGCCGCAACGCGACGTTTGAGTAGTAGTCCGGCCTGCTCGCCGCTCCAATCTCGTTTCCCTTGCGGTCGTACCAAACCAGCCTTGAAATCGAAACACCGCTGCCGGTCTGCGCCGCCAGCAATCCCGTATCGGAAGCCGCGAATGCCACGTGAACGATTCTGGGAAGGAAAGCGAGATCGGTCAGGGTAGGGATCGCCTCGCCACTTACTTCCAGCTTGGCCGCATCGAAGTGCTGCGCAAAAAGAGTCTTGTTGCGGTAAAAAAGAAGGTAGCCCGGCGCGGCATACACTGCATTTCCCGTTGCCTTCACCACGAACTTTTTTTCGTTGGAATCCAGCGCCCCGGCGTAGATGGCATCCGGTTCCGTCTGCCCGGAAACGTTGGCGGCCAGATACAGGAAATGTTTCTGGTCCGGCAGAAACGACGGCCAGCGGTGGTTGTCTTCACCGCGGCTCGCATCCGCCATGGTGATGCGAGTCGCCGCCCCGCCACCGGCCGAAACTCGATACAGTCCGTCCGCTAACTGTCCGCTCGGCGTGAATACGATCACGCCATCCTTATTCCATGTTCCGCCGCGGCCCGAGGGCGCTTCGCAGATCACCTGCACGGGCCCGCCGGCGATATCCAGCTTCTTCAATTTTCCATCGGCGAAGAAACCCACGGATTTTCCGTCCGGCGACCAAAATGGAAACGTTGCGCCGTCGGTATCCGGCAGGCTCTTTCCGCGCCGCGCGCCAAGTTCGTAGAGCCACAACGCGTTTGCCCGCTCGGACTCCTGTTTTCCCACGACGGCCACAGTGCGGCCGTCCGGCGCGACGGCCATGGACTGCGCCGCAAAGGGCAGTTGCGCATAAAAATATCCCGACTGCACGCTGGCTTTTGCGGCAGGCCGCAACATCATCCCCGCGACGAAACCCGCAGTCAGCAACCCGCAAAGCGCCCACGGCAACCAAGCCAGCCACGACGATTTTCCCCACAACTCTACGTGCGTCGCTCTCGCCGGCACCGACGCCGGGTTGCCGCTCTCGGCAATCCACTTCAGCTCAATCGCCAGATCGCGAGCGGTCTGCCACCGGTCCTCGCGGTCCTTCGCCAGGCAGCGGCGGATCGCGCGCTCCAGAGTTGCCGGCGTCAGCGGCTTCAGCGAGCTAAGCGGCGCAGGCTCTCTTTCCAAAATCGCCGAAGCCACACTCAATTGCGTTTTTCCTTCAAACGCCGGCTTGCCCGTCAACATCTCGTAGAGCACCGCGCCCAAAGAAAAAATGTCGCTGCGCCCGTCCAGCTCCTTTCCTTCCACCTGCTCCGGCGACATGTACTGAAACGTGCCCACGATCGTTCCTTGTTGCGTAACCGGCGACTTCGGAGTTACTGCGGTCATCGTGGCCAGGCTCGCCAGCGGCGAGGTCTCCTTGGCCAGGCCAAAATCCAGCAGCTTCGCGCCGCTGGAAGTGAGCATAATATTTCCGGGCTTCAGATCGCGGTGTACGATTGCGCTGCGGTGTGCTTTATCCAGCGCCTCGGCAATCTGCGCGCCGTATTTCAGCGTCTGCTCCAGGGACAGCGCCCCTTTTTCCAGGCGATTCGCCAGAGTTTCCCCTTCCACGCACTCCATCACCAGGTAATCGACGCCCTCTTGATGGCCGACGTCGTAGAGCACGCAGATGTGGGGGTGATTCAGGCTGGAAATCGTTTTCGCTTCGCGCTCGAAGCGCTGCTTCGCTGCCGGGTCGCCCGAAATATTCGCCGGCAAAATCTTGATGGCCACGGTGCGATCAAGCCGCGTATCTTTCGCGCGATACACCTCGCCCATACCGCCCTCGCCCAGCGGCGCGAGTATCTCGTAAGGACCTAATTTTGTACCAAGAGAGAGAGGCATCGTTCGGTGGGCATTATACAGATTCAAGACCTAAAATAGGCGCAGTCGCGGCCAAGCGTTAGCAATGCCCGGCTACTCGTCCGCCAAACACGCGTTCAGCTTTTCGATTCCACCCCACGCCGCGAACAGCCGATTCGAATTGGCGACAATCTCGCGGACCGGCCTCGGCCTGCCGTTTCCTGAGCCTGGATAAATAAGATAGGCCACGCCGCCAGCCTTCCCGCCATGTCGCGGACTGGAGTTGATGCCCAAGGCTTTCGCCAGGGCGATGGAGCCTTCACCGACGGGCAGTTCCGGCGCGCTTTCGTCGGCCACAAGAGCTGCGGAAATTTTCCCGTTTTGAAGATTCACGACAGTTGCGAAGTCGCCCAGCCGGGCATGTTTTAGAGCTTTCGGATGAAGCACCACATACGGAACCTTCGCCGCGTCCACATACCGGCGCGGATCTCGGGGATTAGGATTGTCGAGATCATAGAGCGCGGTCATGGACACGTAGTATCCCGGAGCCGGATCCGACCTCCCCTGTACTACGGGGCGCCCGCTCTTTTCGCCGTTCTCTGTGACCAGCGCCCACCACTTTCCGCGGTGTCCCGCGTGCTCCAGCGCATCAAGTCCCCGCCGATCGTCAGGATGATAGGCGCGGAAGGCGCCATCCGAATCTATCGCCATGCCCGACTGGTAGAAAAAATTTCGCGCACGCGAAGGAACATTCCAGGCGACAACATTCCGAACCGTGAAAAGCTTGCTTTTCGTGCATGTGGCTTGCGCACCTGGAGTAGGCGCTCCCGAAACATTTGGCGGCAAGATCGCAAGCAGCAGGATGGCTACTCCGGTATTCTGGATGACCCGCGCGGTCCCATTCAAGGTCCCATTCGCTCCAGTCGCTCCCGGAAATATTCCTTCCAACTCTCCGGCAGCGCTGCAATTTTCGCGGCGCGCCGCGCAGAGCTCGCCTCGTTCTCGCCAAATCTTTTCGCTATGTATAGCCGGGTGATCTCCGATACCGAAACGCCGTTGGGGTCCCGGGCAATCACTTTGAACTCATCTCCTGCCCCGACTTCTCCTTCACGCGTGACCCCCAGGTAGAAACCGGTCCGTCCGCTGGCCAGGAATCGCTTGACCATGTCGTCGGCCTGAAATCTCAGGCCCAGTTTATAGCAAGGCAGGCGAGGTTGCGTCACGATCACTTCCGCGGAACCGATAGAAAAACGGTCGCCCAGAAGCACGGAATCTTCCAGCAAGCCGCTTGTCGTGAAATTTTCTCCAAAAATAGCCACCGGCAACTCCCGCCCCGGCAACTCATTCTGCCAGTAGCTGTAGTGCGCCTCCGGGTAGCAGTAAACCGCTTTGTGCTCGCCTCCGTGAACCGTCAAGTCGGCCTGCCGGTCGCCCTCCAAATTAAGGCGGCGCAATGCCACGCGCCCTTTCACTGGCGCCTTGAAGATCGCCGTGGTCACACTTCTTCCGTGCCACATCACTTCCCGCGGCACTCCAATATTTACCGATGCAATCTTCATCTCCAACTGGTCCATGGTTTCTCCTCAGCCTTGATCACCAACCTACCATCGGGTGGCTACTGCCCCCTACCTTTACTTCTCACGATCACCGCGTTCATTATGACGGTGCAGGCAAGAGGGAGGGACACATGGAGAGGAAGCAAGTAATTCTAATCACCGGTGCGAGCTCAGGCTTTGGCAGGCTGTTCGCCGAAACTCTTTCGCGCCGCGGCCACACCGTTTTTGCCACCATGCGCGATCCCGCGGGACGCAACGCCGCCAACGCCTCGGAAATTCGCGCACTCGCCAAAAAAGAATCGCTCCCGCTGGAAGTCCTGGAGCTCGACGTGACCGACGACGCTTCCGTGGAGCAGGCCGTGCGCGCCGCCGTGCAGCGAGCGGGACGCATCGACGTGGCCATAAACAATGCCGGTTACGCCCTGCTCGGTATGTCGGAAGCGGTCACCGTCGATCAGGCACGCCAGATTATGGACACGAACTTCTTCGGCTCGGTTCGCGTAAACCGTGCGGTGCTTCCCTTCATGCGGCGCCAGCGCAGCGGCTTGCTCCTGCACATCAGCAGCGGCGCCGGCCGCCTGGTCATCCCATCTTTTGGCTTCTACTGCGCGAGCAAATTCGCTCTGGAGGCTCTCGCCGAAGCCTACCATTACGAATTGGCGCCACAGGGAATCGGATCGTCAATCGTGCAGCCCGGCGCCTATCAGACGTCCGTCTTCGGAAGCATGGTAAAGGCTGCCGACCACGCGCGCACCGAAACCTACGGCGTGGCCAACGGCATCCCCGCCAAGATCGCAGATCTGCTCACCGCGTCGGCCGGAAATCCCCAGGAAGTCGCCGACACGGTCGTGCTCGTGGTGGAGACTCCCGCGAGTCAGCGCAAATTGCGTTATCGCGTCGGCCCTTCCAGCTCCGGTGTAGACGAAATTAATGCGGTCTGCGAACACGGACAAGCCCAGCTGCTCGCGGCGTTCCGCATCGCCGCCGAAACCACGTTCGTCCAGCCGAGCCATGCCGCCGCCCTTTGACGCGTAGCACGGGCACTCGTTGCCCGCACAGAAAATCCTGGTACTATTGCGGCAGGTGCATGCGTTTCAACAGGTCGGCGTAACGCGGGTCAGCGTGGAGAGAATCGTATTCGGGTCGCCGGATCCAGGTGACCAGATCGCCGGGATCTTCCTGCAAGGCCCGCTGCAAAGACTGAAAAGCTAGATCGTTTTTTCCGAGCGCGGCGTAACTGAAGGCATCACGCAAATAGTCGACTTCATTGCCCACCTGCATTCCACGATAGAGCGCTTCCTTTCCTTTGCCGAAATATAATGGCGCGGCGGTGGGGTTAAATCTGATGATCAGCTGCCGGGCGGCTTCGGAGTTGCCTGCATATATTTCCAGCTCGGCGGAACGCCAGAGCGCGACCGTGAAGCTGGGGTCGATTTGCAGAGCTTTGAGGTACTGTTCACGCGCCTGATCGGTGTGCCCGGCAATGAATAGGGCGAATCCGTAGTTGGTGTTGATGATGGCGGACAGCGGGTCGAGTTCGAGGGCTTTGCGGTAGTGTGACATGGCTTCGTCGAATCGTTTCTGCGGGACCAGATAATTGTGCGCGAAAAAATAATGCGTGTTTGCATCATTGGGATTGGCGTCAAGCGCCAGCTTGAACTCACGCTCGGCCGCTGGCCAGTCGAACTCGCTGGTAAGCGCCGAAGCGAGCGCGAGATGTCCCGGGCCTAGCGCAGGATCGAGCTGAATTGCTTTTTCGGCCTCGGGCTTCGCCTTCGGCAACTTCTTGACCGCTTCTGGCTGCAAGTAGCCAGGGGCTATGTCATAAGCCAACGCGAGAGAAGCGTGGGCCTCCGCATAGTTGGGATCAAGAGCTACAGCTTGCTGAAGATTATTGATGGCCTGGGTGAGACCAGCCGGGGTGCGTAACGCCGTGTAGAAGCGACCCTTCAAATAGAGCTGGTAGGCTTCCTGATTCTGGGTTCCGGATCCGGAGACGCGCTGCTGCTCCTCACCGGTAAGTTGCACGCGCAGCTTCGCGGTAATTTCCTTGGCAATGTCCCCCTGCAAGGACGAGACGTCCTGCATTCTGCGGGTGAACTGCTGGCCCCACATCTGCGTGCCATCGGAAACTTTCACCAGCTCCGCCTGCACCACCAGGTTCTCCGCCTGCTGGACGATGTGCCCGGTTACCACGGCATCGACTTTCAAGCTCTTGCCCACCTGTTGCGGGTCCGCATCCTTGCCGCGGAACCGAAACACCGTGCTGCGCGCCATCACGCGCAGCGCCGGCACTTGCGAAAGATTGTTGATCACGCCTTCGGTGATGCCGTCGGTCAGGTAGTCGTTGCCGCTACCCGGGGCGTTACTGGTGAAGGGAAGTACGGCCAGACTTTCCACGGAGGCCCCGGAGTTTTTCTGGCGGAAGTAGAAACCTCCGGCGACAATCGCCGCCAGTACCAATGCCAGGGGAATGCCAATCCAAAGTTTCTGGAATGAATTCGAGGAAATCGCCGTGGAAACAGAAGACAGTGTGGCGATGCGCGAGTCTGCCGCGGAAATTACCTTAGAATCTGCAGCAGAGCTCTGCGTGGCTGAGTAAGACGCGCTGCGGCCCGAATCCGAGTCCCTCTTGAGCCGCCGCAAATCCGCGGACATTTCAGAGGCGTGCTGGTAACGAAGGCTGCGATCTTTTTCCAACGCCTTGCCGATGATCTCGTCGATTTTGGCAGGGAGTTCGGGATTGAGCCGCAGCGCAGCGATAGGAGCGCGTTCGAGGATGGCGCTGAAAACCACGCCGGAACTCTCTCCCCGGAACGGCAACTGGCCGGTAGCCATTTCGTAAAGCACCACGCCGAAGGAAAATAGATCGGTGCGCGAATCTAATTCCTTGGCGCGAACCTGTTCCGGAGACATATAGGCCACCGTGCCCACCGTGCTGCCGGGACTGGTGAGCTGCTCGTCGTCCACCCCCATGGTCGCGAGTGTATCGGCGTTGCTTTTCGCGGTAGCCACCTTCGCCAGCCCAAAATCAAGCACTTTGGCGTGGCCGCGTCCGGTGATGAATATATTTGCCGGCTTGATGTCGCGGTGCACGATTCCTTTGGCGTGCGCCGCATCGAGCGCATCGGCCACTTCGATAGCCATCTCCAGCAGCAGTTCCAGTTCCATGGGCCGCCCGCCGATGGAGTGCTTAAGTGTTTGCCCATCCAGAAATTCCATGGCAATAAAACGCCTGCCGTCGTGTTCGGCAATCTCGTAAATCGTGCAGATGTTGGGATGATTAAGCGCCGAGGCCGCGCGTGCCTCGCGGCGGAAGCGTTCTAACGCCTGGGGATCTTTGGATAGATCATCCGGGAGGAATTTCAGCGCGACGAAACGCCCCAGCTGCGTGTCTTCGGCTTTGTAGACCACACCCATCCCCCCGCCGCCAATTTTTTCCAGGATGTGGTAGTGCGAGATGGTCTGGCCGATGAGCGAATCTGTGCTGGACATGTGCGCACATGTTAGGTTGCGGGCAGGAAACAAGTCAATGCAGAGAAGCAGCAAAGAGCCATGCCCAAGCCTGCCTCGAAAATCAGCAGTTAAAGAATGAGACGCAACTTGACGATGTCTTATGAAGGCGTGGCGCTCTGACTATTAGTCGCAGGCGATTGAGACGCTACCGTTCACAGCTTAGCGCTTGGCCAATCCAGCATGGCTAACATCCAAACAGGTCGTCCAAACCAAATAGTAGGGAACTACCCTGCGAAGCTGCTGAATCGGTCAGTGCCGCTCGCCTTCGGGTCTGCGATTTTGGCCTTGCTGATCATGGGTGGGGCATCCTATCGCAGCATAGTCGTTTCCACGGAGAGCGACCGGTGGGTCCGACACACCCATGAAGTCCTTGAACATCTTCAGAATTTACTCTCGGCAATGCAGAGCGTTGAATCCAGCAGCCGCTGGTTCGTAATCACAGGAAACGAAGATTTTCTCGGCGAATATCAGCACGGTACCTCACGCTCCAATGTGGAAATAACCATTCTCCGCGATTTGACCCTGGATAATCCCATACAGCAGCGCCGCATTCCGAACCTGGGAATGCTAGCCGCGCAGAGGATCAAATTCTCCCAATCAGTCATTGAACTGCGGCGCACCAAGGGCCTGGAAGCGGCAACGGATCTCATTCGACTGGGTGACGGCAAGCGAACCATGGACGAGTTTCGCGGAGTCATTCGCGACATGGAGGATGAAGAACGCAGGTTGCTGGTCCTACGGGACGCCGCGGCGAAGCAAAGTCTACGCCGCACCAGAACTGTTTTGTTCCTGGGCACAATCCTGGGCTTGTTGATCGTCAGCGGCGCGGGCTGCAAGGCTTGGCGCGACCGTTCCAAGCGCACGCGTTCCGAGGCTGCTCTGCGCGAAAATGAGGGGCGTTTCCAAACCCTGGCGAATAATATTTCCCAGTTGGCTTGGATGGCCGATGAAACAGGCTTCATATTCTGGTACAACGACCGGTGGTTTGACTACACCGGCACCACTTTGGAGCAAATGGCCGGCTGGGGCTGGCAAAAGGTCCATCATCCGGATCATGTTCAGCGCGTCGTCGACAAAATCAGCCGCTGTTTCCAGACCGGCGAAACCTGGGACCAGACTTTTCCCCTGCGCGGCCGCGATGGCAAATACCGCCCGTTCCTCTCCCGCGCCGTTCCCATCCGCGATGCGCAGGGCAAGGTCTTGCGCTGGTTCGGCACAAACACCGACATCACCGAGCTCCAGGATATGGAAACGGCGTTATTCGCTGAAAAGGAACGCGCCCAGGTCACGCTCAACTCCATCGGCGACGCGGTCATCTGCACGGACATCTCCGGGAATATCACTTTTCTGAATCTTGTCGCCGAGCGGATGACCGGCTGGTTGTCGCAGGCGGCGGTGAACAAGCCGATGACCGAAGTGTTCCGTATCATGGATGCGGCCACCCGCGAAACCATCCCCAGCCCGATGCAGCAATCCGTGGAGGAGAACCGCATCGTGCACCTGCCGGATAACTGCATCCTCATCCGGCACGACGGTTTTGAAATCCCTATCGAAGACTCCGTCTCACCCATCCACGATCGCGAGGGGCGTACCACCGGCGCGGTAATTGTGTTCCGCGACGTGAGCGCTGCGCGAGCCTCCGCTCTGCAGATGACCCACTTGGCGCAGCACGACTTTCTCACCAGTCTGCCCAATCGCATGCTCCTGAACGATCGCGTGAGCCAGGCGATTACGTTGGCTGCGCGCCGCGCGAAAAAAGTCGCCGTGTTGTTCCTGGATCTGGACGGCTTCAAACACATCAACGATTCGCTGGGCCACCCCGTCGGCGACAAACTGCTGCAGTCGGCCGCCAAGCGCCTGGTGGATTGCGTGCGCGCCGCCGATACCGTCAGCCGCCAGGGAGGCGATGAGTTCGTCGTGCTGCTCTCGGAAATGGAACAGGCCGAGGATGCCGCCATTACCGCAAGAAGGATGTTGAAGACCGTGGCCGAGGCTCATTCCATAGGCCAGCATGATCTGCACCTCACCACCAGCATCGGCGTCAGCGTCTATCCCGATGATGGCATGGATGCCGAGACCCTCATCAAGAACGCGGACACGGCCATGTATCAGGCCAAAGAAAATGGACGGCAGAGCTACCAGTTTTTCAAATCCGCCATGAACGTCCGTGCCGTGGAGCGGCAATCCATCGAGGAACATTTGCGCCGTGCCCTGGAACGCCAGGAGTTCACCCTGCACTACCAGCCAAAAATCAATCTGAGTACCGGAGAGATTACCGGCGCCGAAGCGCTGATCCGCTGGACGCATCCCCTCCGCGGGCCTGTTTCTCCCGGACAATTTATTCCCGTGGCGGAAGACTGCGGTCTGATTCTGCCCATCGGCAAATGGGTTCTCCGCGAGGCGTGCAATCAGGCCCGCGCCTGGCTGGATGCCGGCCTGCCCCTGGTTACCATCGCCGTGAACATCTCGGCGATGGAATTCCGCGAAGCGGGGTTTCTGGAATCCGTGTTCTCCGTCCTCGACGCCACCGGTCTCGATCCCCGATCGCTCGAGCTCGAGCTCACCGAAAGCGTGCTCATGAAGCGTGCCGAATCCACCGAATCCATCCTGCACGCGCTGCGGGCCAGAGGGGTGCGGCTGGCCATCGATGATTTCGGCACGGGTTATTCCAGTCTGAGCTACCTGACAAAATTTCCCGTCGATGCGCTCAAAATTGACCAGTCGTTTATCCGTCAGATTACCAACGCTCCCGGCGAGACCGCCATTGTCACCGCCGTGATCGCCATGGGCCGCAGCCTGCAACTGCGCGTGGTTGCCGAAGGCGTGGAAACGCAAGAAGAGCTGGCCTTCCTGCAGGATCACCGGTGTGAAGAAGCGCAAGGATACTATTTCAGTCCGCCGGTCCCTCCCCAGCGGTTCGCCAGTCTGCTCGCCAGCGGCGTTTTAGAAATGATCCCGCACTGAAGCCGCACGAAAGACAGATCGGCTGTGGGGAAAACGCTTTCCGCAATAACAACAATTCCTAAGGCCGCATCCTTCGCAAATCTTTTTCTCCACAGTCCGCCGATAGCAAAATCAGCCGCAGAAGATTACAATGACATCCGATGCGCTCTCCCGGCTTCGTTCATCTCCATCTGCACACCGACTTCAGTCTTCTGGACGGAGCCTGCGATATTTCTGAGCTGGTCGACGAGGCCGCCCGCCGCGAAATGCCCGCTGTCGCCGTCACCGACCACGGCAATCTTTTCGCCGCCGCCAATTTCTTTCACAAGGCCACCACCCAGGGCGTCAAGCCCATCATCGGCTGCGAAGTCTACGTGGCTCGCGGCAATCACAAAGACAAGACCGTTGATCCCGAAGCTCCCGGCACCGGCCGCGCCAATCACCTGGTGCTGCTTTGCGAAAACGCCGAAGGCTACCGCAACCTCATCAAGCTCGTCTCCACCGGCTTCCTGGAAGGCTTTTACTACAAGCCGCGCATCGATCTCGACCTGCTCTCCAAGCATTCGCGTGGATTGATTGCTCTCTCCGCCTGCCTGCGCGGCGAAGTCTCCGAAGCGGTGATGGAAGACCGCGAAACCGACGCGCGCAACTCCGCTTACCGCCTGCGCGACATTTTCGGAAAAGGGAACTTCTTCCTCGAGGTGCAGGATCAGGGCCTGGAAGTCGATAAGAAGGTCAACGACGGCCTGCTGCGCCTTTCTCGCGAAACCGGAATCCCCCTGGTGGCCACCAACGACGCGCACTACCTCACCCACGCCGACGCTCGCGCTCAGGAAGTCTTGCTGTGCATTCAGACCGGCAAGACCATGAGTGACCAGCACCGCATGCGTTTCGCCACCGACCAGTTTTATTTTAAGACTTCCGAAGAGATGACCGCCGTGTTTCCGGATCTGCCGGAGGCTCTGGCGCGCACCGTGGAGATCGCCAGCCGCTGCAACCTGCGCATCGAGCGGGTCACCAATCCCTTCCCCGAATTCCGCGTCCCGGAAGGCCACACCCTGGACAGTTATTTCGAGAAAGTTGTTCGCGAAGGTTTCCTCGAGCGCATCCCGCTGCTCGAGCGCGCCGCCAGGGAAGGCCGCCAGCGCCAGCCCCTTGCCGTGTATGAGCAGCGCCTCTCCGCGGAAATCGACATGCTCAAGAAGATGCGCTTCGCCGGCTACTTCTTGATTGTGTGGGATTTCATCCGCTACGCGCGCGCGCAAGGCGTTCCCGTGGGCCCGGGCCGCGGGTCTGCTGCGGGCAGCCTGGCGAGTTACGCGCTGCGCATCACCGACGTTGACCCTCTCCAGTACGGCCTGCTCTTCGAGCGCTTCCTGAATCCCGAGCGCGTCTCGCTGCCTGATATTGACATCGATTTCTGCATGCGCCGCCGCGGCGAGGTCATCGAGTACGTCACCCAGAAATACGGCCGCGAAAACGTCGCGCAAATCATCACCTTCGGCACCATGGCCGCAAAAGCCGCGATCAAGGACGTGGGCCGCGCGATGGACATTCCTTTCGGCGACGTCGACCGGCTGGCCAAGCTGATTCCCGCCGAGCTGAACATCACGCTCGACAAGGCGCTCAAGGACAGCCCGCAGCTTCGCTCCGCTCTGGAGAAGGACGAGCGCTACCGCGAAATTATGGAAGTGGCTTTGCGCCTCGAAGGCCTGGCGCGCCACGCCTCCACGCACGCTGCCGGTGTGGTCATCTCCCCGCAACCGCTTATGGAAATCGTCCCGCTGTATAAAACCAACCGGGATGAAATCACCACGCAATACGACATGAACGCCCTCGAGCGCCTTGGCCTCATCAAGATGGATTTTCTCGGCCTCACCACGCTGACCGTGCTCGACGACGCCGTACGTCTGCTGAAGCAGAGTCGTAACATCGAGATCGATCTTGCCGTTCTTCCGCTCGACGACGCCAAGGTCTATCAGCTCTTCGCCCGCGGCGAGACGACCGGCATTTTCCAGTTTGAATCGCACGGCATGCGCGACATCCTGCGCCGCTACCAGCCCACGCGCCTCGAAGATCTCACTGCGCTCAACGCGCTGTACCGGCCTGGCCCCATCCAGGGCGGCATGATCGACGACTTTATCGACCGCAAGCATGGACGCAAGCGCGTCAGCTACGATCTGCCGGAGCTTCAGGACATTCTCGAGGAAACCTGGGGCGTCATCCTTTATCAGGAACAGGTTATGCAGATTGCCAATCGCCTGGCCGGGTTCTCGCTGGGCGAAGCCGATATCCTCCGCCGCGCCATGGGCAAAAAGAAAAAAGAGGAAATGGCCGCGCAGCGCGACAAATTCATGAACGGCTGCCGCGCCAATAAAGTTCCTGAGAAAAAAGGCGCGCGCATCTTCGACCTCATGGAAGAGTTCGCCGGCTACGGCTTTAACAAGTCGCACTCCTGCGCTTACGCGCTTTTGGCCTATCAGACCGCCTATCTCAAGGTCCACTATCCCGTCGAATTCATGTGCGCGCTGATGATCGCGGAGACCGGCAACACCGATAAAGTCGTGAAATACATAAACGAATCGCGTGGCATGGGCATCAAAGTGCTCCCTCCCGACGTCCACGAAAGCGCCTTGAACTTTACGCCCGTAGGCAGCGACATCCGCTTCGGCCTGGTGGCCATCAAAAACGTCGGCGAAAATACCGCCCATGCCATCTGTATCGCGCGCAGCAAGAAGGGGCAGTTTTCCAGCCTTTTCGATTTTTGCGAATCCATCGAGCCCGGCCAGCTCAATCGCCGCGTGCTGGAGAGCCTCACCAAGGCCGGAGCGCTCGACTGCCTGCGCTCGACCCGCGCCGCTCTCTGGGAGTCCATCGATAAAGCTCTAAACTACGGCCAGCGCCAGGGCCACCATGCCGCGGTAGGGCAGGGCGGACTGTTCGGCGGCGCGCGCCAATCCTCGGAAAGCGCGGTGCAGGACAACGAGCCGCAATACGAGGTTCCCCAAGTCGAGGAATGGTCCGAAGATCAGCTTCTCGCTGGAGAATATTCCGTCCTGGGGTTTTACGTCTCCGGCCACCCGCTCGCGAAATATAGCGGCAGGCTAAAGGAAATGAATGTCGTCGACCTCGCCGTTCTGGAAGCGAAGAAGAACAACGACGACGTTTTTGTCGCTGGCGTAATCGCCAGCCTTCGCCCGATGCGCTCGAAGAAAGGCGCGCGCTGGGTAATCCTCGGTCTCCAGGACATGACTGGCATGGCCGAGCTGCTCGTCTTCCCCGAAGCATTTTCGCGCGTGGAAAATTTACTGAAGGCTGGAGCCGCGCTCCTGGTGAAGGGCCGCATCAGCGTGGAAGAGGTGGGCACGCGCGTAATCGTATCGGAAGCCCGCCCGCTCGACGCCATTGGCGGCGGCAGTTCCGGCCGCGCCGGTTCATTGCGCATCCGCGTTGATTCCGGAAGTCTCAGCGAGGTGACGCTGGAAAGCCTGAAGGCGTTATTCTCCTCCAAGCCCGGCGCGTGCGCCGTATCGTTCGAGATGAAGCTTCCCGACGGCACCGCCGGCACGCTGCAGTCGCAGTGTCGCGTGAAAGCAGACGCGGCGCTGGTGGCTGCGGTAGAAGAGATCCTCGGCCCCGGCAGTACGGTGGAACTTGTCCCGGGGAACGCCAATGGCTCCGCCAATGCCGCCGCGGATTCGTCGCAAATGGAAATGGAACACACTCGCGGCTAGGCTCACCATGAAGAATCCCAAACGCGCATCCGCAAGCCCCAAGCGCTCCTTTGATAATCCGAAGAGCGCTCTGGAAACTCTGGAACAGGATCTCGAAGCGCTGCGCCTCCGCACCGGCCTCGCCGTCGCCAACCCCGACGAACTGGATCGTCTCCGCGCCGACGTTGCCGCTCTCAAGCGCGAGTTTTACGCCAACCTCAGTCCCTGGCAGCGCACCCAGCTTGCGCGCCACCAGAATCGACCCTATCCGCTCGACTACATCCGCCTGCTATTCGAAGACTTCAGCGAAATTTACGGCGATCGCCTCTTTGGCGACGACTCCGCCATGATCGCCGGCATGGCCCGCTTCCATGGACGCCCCTGCGTGGTCCTCGGCCAGCAAAAAGGCCGCGACACCAGGCAACGCCTCGCACGGAATTTCGGCCAGGCCAAGCCCGAAGGCTATCGCAAAGCTCTGCGCGTAATGCGCCTCGCCGCAAAATTCGGCCGCCCTATCTTCACTCTTATCGATACGCCCGGCGCGTATCCTGGCATCGACGCCGAAGAGCGCGGCCAGGCCGAAGCCATCGCTCGCAACCTGCGCGAGATGATGCGCCTGCCCGTGCCCATTCTCGTCACCATCACCGGTGAAGGCGGTTCCGGCGGCGCGCTGGCCATCGCCGTCGGCGACCGCATCCACATGCTGGAAAATTCCATCTACTCGGTGATCTCCCCCGAAGGTTGCGCCTCCATCATGTGGCGTGATGCCGGAAAGGCCGAGCTGGCCGCCGGCGCCCTGCGCATCACCGCCCCCGATCTGCTCTCGCTCGGCCTCATCGACGAAATCATTCCCGAACCCGAAGGCGGCGCCCACCACGATCACGTAGCCGCTGCCGCCCTGCTCGATCCCGTCCTCGTCCGTAATCTCGACGAGCTCGATGGCCTCGCCGTCGGCCAAATGCTCGATCGCCGCTACCAGAAATTCCGCCACATGGGCCAGTTCTTCGAAGAGCTCCCCGTATAAGCCCGCTGGAAGTAAGTACCGTCAGGAGAATTCCACATGCCGGCAAAGAAGCCCAAGAAAAGCACCACTCGCAAGAAGGGAAAAAAAGTAGGCGCTTACAAGAAACTAGGCACGAAGTAGGTACGCCCTACTAGGGAATTAAGCCAGGCTGTGGCCCCGATGGCTTGATACATCGAGCGCTCGATCCGCCATTAACCCATTGGACGTTTTCCGCGCACGAAGCCTTGCCCCATCCACCGCTCCGGTTTACCTTCTTGTTTATCCCGCAATCGTCTTTATGCGGAGAAGAGGGACACCCAGCCATGTCCGAAATTTTTCGTCCTTACGAGCGCCTCGTCGAGATTACCGTCCTCGGCAAAACGCTGGAGGTTCCCGAGAAGAACACCGTTCTCCGCGCCTTCCAATACATCAGCCCGGAGACCATCCCCTACGGCCGTTTCTGCTGGAATCAGGAGTGTCAGTACTGCAAAATTACCTGCCAGTTGCCCGATGACGATGAAGCCCGGCCCATGCTCGCCTGCAAATTCCACGTGGTCACCGGCATGGTAATCATCGAGCTCGCTCCCGAGCTGGTCTGGTGCCTGCGCAGCAAGCTTGTTGTTTCGCCAGGCAGTTCTGCAGGCCGCGCAGCTCCGGCTATCCCCAGCTCCACGCTTGCCGCCACCCAGGAAGACTAACCCGCACAATCCTGGAAGTGTATCTTCGGCGACTCCCCCCTCACGACTTCCTTCCCTATGATAGAATCTATTCTCCAGCCCGCCTTACGGGGGTATCGCCAAATGAGGCAGAAAAAATTTCTTCTCGGCGCGCTCATCATTGTGGGGACGCTCGGCTGGCTGGGCTTTCGCGGCGCCTCCGAGAGCAAAGCCTACTATCACACCATTGCCGAGCTTGACGGTCTTCACGGCGGCGCCGCGCATCAGCGCATTCGCGTAGCCGGGGACATACGTCCCGGGTCCATCGAGCATCTCACCGGCCGCATCGATTTCGTGATCATGGAGCAGGGACACGCGCTGAATGTCAGCTACGTGGGCCGCGACCCCTTGCCCGACACGTTCAAGGACGGCTCGCAGGCGCTGGTCGAGGGTCATCGCATGCCCGACGGCCGCTTCGTTGCCGAAAAAGTTCAAGCCAAGTGCGCCTCCAAGTATGAATCGGTTCCGGGTAAGCCCCAGCCCGCCGCGCCCGACTCGTCGAGCCCAGCCCGTTCGACCGGTCAGAGCTAGCCCAGCCGGGAGTGAATGTGGATCTGTTCGGAAGTTTTGCCCTGTTGCTCGCGTTTCTGTTTGCCGTCTATGCCGTTTTTGCCGGCATAGCCGCCATTCGCACGCGCCATCCGCTGCTTCTGAAAAGCGCGCGTAACGCCAACTTCGCCGCCTGTATCCTGATCTGGCTGGCCACCGCGTCTCTGGTCTATCTTTTCTTCACCGATAATTTCGCCATGGCTTATGTCGTGGCCCATTCCAGCCGCGACCTTCCCAACTTCTACAAATTTGCCGCGCTCTGGTCCGGACAGGAAGGCTCGCTGCTGTTCTGGAGTTTTCTGCTCGCCGGCTACACCTTCGCCGCGCTGTTTGTGAATCGCGGCAAGCATCCCGAGCTGATGCCCTACGTCGGCGTGATCCTCGCCGGCATCCAGCTTTTTTTCCTGACCCTGAATAATTTTATCGCCAGCCCTTTCCAGGTGCTCGGCCGCATCGGCCCCGACGGACTCGCCCGCATGATTCCTCTGGCCGACGGCCGCGGCCTCACCCCACTGCTGCAGTATCCCGAGATGGTCATCCATCCCCCCAACCTGTATATGGGCTACACCGGCTTCAGCGTGCCGTTCGCCTTCGCTCTGGCCGCGCTGCTGGGGAGGTATCCCGGCGAGAAATGGATTCACATCACCCGCCGCTGGACCATGATTGCCTGGGGATTTCAGTCCGTGGGCATCATCCTCGGCGCCCACTGGGCCTATGCCGTGCTCGGATGGGGCGGCTACTGGGGCTGGGATCCGGTCGAAAACGCTTCGCTGCTTCCCTGGCTCACCGGCACCGCTTTCCTGCACTCCGTGATGATGCAGGAAAAACGCGGCATGATGAAAGTGTGGAACATCTGGCTGGTCTTCATCACTTTTTTGCTGTGCATCATGGGAACCTTCCTTACGCGCAGCGGCGTGGTCAGCTCCGTCCACGCGTTTGCGCAGTCGAGTATCGGCCCCTGGTTTGTTGGCTTCCTGATCCTGATTCTGTCTGTCTGCCTGCTGGCTTATGTGCGCAATCGCGATTACCTGCGCAGCGACAACCAGCTCGATTCCATGGTCTCGCGCGAATCCGGGTTTCTGTTCAACAACCTGATTCTCCTGGCCGCCTGTTTCGCCGTTCTCTGGGGCACGCTGTTTCCGGTAATTTCCGAAGCCGTCTCCGGCAGCAAGATCAGCGTGGGCCCGCCGTTTTTCAACAAGGTGAATATTCCGGTCGGCCTGTTCCTGCTCTTCCTCACCGGCGTGGGCCCGCTGCTCGCCTGGCGCCGCACTTCGCTTGAAAGTCTCAGGCGCAACTTCGGCTGGTCGCTCCTCGCCGGCCTCATTGCCGGCGTGGTCGCATTCGCTCTGGGCGTGCGCCATTTTTACGCTATCACCTGCCTGATGCTCTCCTTCTTCGTGACCCTGACAATCGCCAGCGAATTCTTCCGTGGCGCGCGCGTGATTCACGCTCGCACGGGAATGAATTACGTCTCTTCAGTGGTGCATCTGACCATGCGCAACACGCGCCGCTACGGCGGCTACGTGGTCCATTTCGGTATGGTGCTGATTTTTATCGGTCTCGCCGGCGCCGCATTCAATCAGGACGTGCAAATGGCCATGCGTCCCGGCAGCCACTTCAACCTGGGGCGCTACACCCTGGTGTGCCAGAATTTCGAGCCGCGCACCGGCCGCAATTACACCGCCGAGCGCGCCACCATCGAAGTGCTGCGCGGTGGCCGCCAGCTCATGATGCTTTATCCCGAGCGCCGTTTTTTTCAGGCCAGCGAAGAGACCGGCACCATGGTTAGTATCTACTCCACGCTGCGCGAGGATCTCTACGTGGTCTACGCCGGGCGCGATCCGGATAGTAACGTGCCCGTCATTCACGCCTATCTGAATCCGCTGGTGAAATGGATCTGGCTGGGAGGCGTGATTCTGGCCCTGGGCACGCTCCTCGCCATGATGCCCAACCGCGAGGCGGTGCTCGCGCTGCAGGCCGCGCCTGCGCTGGCCCCGTCCGGCCTGGCCTCGGCGCAAGTCAGCACGTTACCTCAACCGATAACAACTTATGGCTCGCAGGACTGACGCTCGTCTCAAATCGTTTTTCGCGAGTCGCCGGCGCTTCTCTCGCTGGGCGCTTGCCGCCGCGCTCGTGGCCATGGTGGGCATTCTGCCAGGGCATGCCCAGCAGACTTCCCGGGCGAAAATTCTTAGCAAGCGGCTGATGTGCATGTGCGGCTGCGCGCAGGTTCTTGGCGAATGTAACCATGTCGGCTGCACCATGTCGGGTGGCATGCTTAAGGACCTGGATCGCCAGGTCGCCGGTGGCGGCAGCGACAACCTCGTACTCCAATCCTTTGTCCAGGACTTCGGCGAAAAAGTTCTGGCCGAGCCGCCTGCCCGTGGATTCAACCTGCTCGCGTGGCTGATGCCGATTTTTGTAACCCTCGCCGGATTTGCTGTCGTCCGGACGGTTATGGTTCGTTGGCGCCATCCGGCGCTGGCCACGGCCGCCGGGCCCGACCGCATGTCCGGCCGTTTGTCAGCCCGTAAGAATGACGCGTCGGAAGCCGCGGCTGACGAAATGTTGCAGCGCGTCCGGCGCGAATCCGGGCTCGACGACTGACCATGGAAGCTGAGCTCTCCATCACCTTCGCCTGTCTGCTGCTGGGCCTGGCCGCGCTCATTTTCGTCTTTTTCTTCAACGAAGATGCCGCCGATTCCTCGCCCCTGCGCTCGCGCCTTGACCAGCTCTTCGAGCGCCGCGATACGCTTTACGAAAATCTGCGCGACCTCCGCTTCGAATATCGCACCGGCAAATTCTCCGAGCAGGACTTCGAGCAGATGAAGCAGGCGCTTGAGGCCGAGGCCGTAGTCATTCTCGCGGAGATCGAGCAGATCACCGGAAGCGCCCCGGCCCGATCACCGCGCATCGCCGCCGGAAAGAACGCCTAGCATGAAAACCTTTTGCGCATATCTTCGCTACCCCATGAATTCAGCGTGTCTCCAGGGACGCTTGTTCCTTAAATTCCTCGGGTTGTTTCTGCTCTGCCTGCTAGCCGCTTCGCCCGCCTCGGCTGGCACGCTCTCAGGCGTAATCCATAACGGCACCACGGGCGCCATCATTCCGCGTCAGGACGTCACTCTTATCCAGCTTCAGGGGGGCATGCAGCCGCTCGAAACCGTGCAGACCGACGCGCAAGGCCGCTACCATTTCGACCGCCCGGAAATCGGCCAGGGCCCCATGCTCGTCCGCGCCCCGTACAGGGGCGTCAATTACAATCAGAATATCCCGCCGGGCACCGCCACCGCCGACATCGACGTCTTCGAGCCCTCCGCCACGGCGTCCGATATCACCGTCGTAAATCACGCCATCATCTTTCAGCCGCAAGGCGACAACCTGGTGGTCGGCGAGGAATTTTCCGTCCACAATATTTCCAAGCCTCCGGCCACTTATTTCTCCGATAAGGGAACTTTCGAATTCATGATTCCCGATGGCGCACAGATCGGCCAGGTCAGCGCCGCGGGTCCCGCCGGGATGCCGCTGCCGCAGAGCGCCATCGATCGTCGCGGCAAGGGCCACGCTATTGCTTTCGCCTTCAAGCCGGGCGAAAACACCGTGCGCATCTCCTACCGCGTTCCTTACACTGACAATCAAGCGATGCTGCGCGTAGTCTCGCCGCTTCCCGCGCAACGCGTCGTTCTGGCCGGTCCCGCGGGCATCCAGATCGCCAGCGAAGGTTTCGCGCCGGCTGGCAACGAGCAGGGCTTTGCGTTTTTTGCCCACGACGCGCTCGCGGCAAATTCGCCCGTCGTGGTCAGCGTCTCGGGAGCCGGCTCGGTTCCCGCCGCTGGAGCTGCGGCCGGTGCTGCGGCCGGTGACACTACAGGTGCCGGCGCAGGCGGCGGAGCCCAGTCATCGTCCGCGCCGCCCATCGATGCTCAGCAGTCCGCTCAGCAGTCCAGCTCGGCCGCCGCCATCGCGCCACCCACCGTATTTCCCCCGCGCATCGCTACAGTCCGCTGGATCCTGATCGGCGGCTTTGCCCTGCTTTTCGGCCTCGGCGTAGTCTATCTCTGGCGTCAACCGCGCGTCGCCGGTGTGCCCGCGCACGCTGGTGGCGC
>JAAFGT010000006.1:0-114871 GCA_010365215.1 Acidipila sp.
GCGGGTGCCGGCGGAATTGAGCACGCCCCAGAAAAGGCTGCGGCCGTTGGCCTGGTTGATGAGAGAGAACATTTGATCGTTTTGCAAAATGCTGTCGGCGGCGCCGCTGCGGACCTCGATGAGGCGTTCGAGCGAATGGCGCGGGCCGAAGGCGATAGTGCTGGAGTCGAGGAAGGTGATGTACAGGCCGGAGCAGGGAGAGCCGCAGGAGTAGAGAGTGAATCCGCGGTCCTGAAAGCCGCGCAGCTTGCGGGCTTTGAAGCTGGCGGTAGCGGCGCCGGGGTCGAAAGAGCCGAGGGCCAGGCCGATGAGCTGGTCGCTATTTGTTGGAGTGAGTTTTGAAATGGAGGTGGGCGTGGGAGTGGCTTGGACGCTCTTTGCTTGCGTGGATTTGGTTTCAGATTGTGGGGGCTGGGTGTCAGGTTGTGGGGGCTGGGGAGCCTCGTCGCCGGAGGCTAGCGCCCAAGCTAGTTCATCAACTTGCGTGGGGGCGACGCCGGCGGAGGCCAGGAACTGTTCCAGCTCGATGAAACGCGGCGGAAGCGACTGCGATTTGAACTGCGGATACCAGGAAGACTTGCGGGCTTCGGCCAGATCGGCGTAGGCGAATTCGGAAACGTTTTTGGGGAACATGGCAATGAGGTTGGCTTTGAGCGAGCCGGCGGTTAGCGCGGGGGCGAGCGAGAGAGTGACGAGCGCAAGGACTGCTGGGAGAAGAAGTTTTTTATTCATGGGGATCATTGGGAACCCTTGAGATGGAAGCTTTGAGATTTTGCGCCCGGCGGAAAACAGGCGCGCGCGGGTGTGATTTTTTACTCACACCCGGCGCGCTTGTTGGGTACTCCTGCTTGCGGAGCAGGTTTTGTACAGTGCAGGTGATTAGAACCGGAACACGGGACCGAAGGTGACGCGCAGATTGTGGTGCGCGCCGTGGTTGAAGTAAATTTCATCGCCTACGTCGGCGCGCAAACCTATCGGGCCGATGTGGCCTTCGAGGCCCCCGCCGGGATAGAGCACGGGGCTGACGCTGTTGACGCGCAGGTTGCCAACGTTGTGGCCGAAAGTGCCGAAAGTGACGGGGGCGTTGTCGAGACTGAAGGCCATGCCGCCGCCCTTAATAGTGACGAAGGGTTGAATGTTGTGCACGCCCAGGTTGATGCGCGGCCCGAAGAGGCCGTGGATGACGCGCACGTTGGTGCGCACGACGGAAATGATTCCCGCGTTGTTGGTCTGACCTTCGGTGAAGGCGCGGCTGAAGTCGTAGGCGGCTTCGGCTTCGAATTTGAGGCGTTTGTAGCCGATCACCGACGCCCGGCCGCCGATTCCGACCAGGTTTGAATCGGTCTGAGAGAGGCGGAAATAATCGGCGAAGACGCCCACTTGAACATGTTCGTTTTCGCTTTGCGCGAAGGCATCGGTGACCAGGCAGCCACCGAGAACTAATAGAATTGCCGCGAATTGAATGAAATAGCTTCCAAAGGAAGCTAATTTTTTACCTGACATCTGGTTCCCCCTTGAATGAAATTAGATCCTCCTGCACTTTCCAGTGCACCACACGCAACGACTAATACAGGAAGTTAAGAATCCAGAAAATGTGCTGCGGTTGCTTGGGGTGCGGACTTTTTCAGACCGCACCCCGTCGTGTGTGTGGGTGGTGCTAGACGGTCTTGATGTTGCCGTTGAGACCGTTGGGGAAAAAGCCGCCCTTGTTGGTGCCGGGGGTGGCATTGCCGTAGACGATGGCGAGAACCTGGGAGGGAGTGCGCTTGATGGCCAGGGCATTCGAGTCCACGGGGAAATAATGAGTCATGTCGGGGAGAACGTCCTGGGCGTCGAGTTTGAAGAGGCCGGGGACACTCTGCTGCACGACGTTGAGGCGAATGTTGCCGGCGTGGTAGGCCTCGGTGCCAAGAATTTGCGCGGCGGCTTGCAGGTTATTCCCGGTGAGCAGCGTGGCGGCTCCAGCGTAAGCGCTGACGCCGGTGTCTTCGAGGGCGCGTGAGGCCAGCAGGAAGAGAGGTTGCGTGTTGATGACGCCGAGAGCGTCGAGGTTGATCACGGGTTCGGCGACGGCCACGCCGCCGAGAGCGGAGCGGAGGAATTTTACGTGGAGCGCTTCGTCCATGGCGATTTCAGTGGCGATGGCCTTGGTGGCGGCGTCGGTGAAGATAACTTGTGCGCCGCCGGTGGCCATGGCGGCGGAGCCGAGGGTGGAAGCGTCCAGGTAAACGCCGTTGACCGTTTTGCTGTAGAACTCCGCTTCGAGGTATTCGAGGTTGAGCGCGAAATTGAGGACATCCGTCTCGGGAATTCCCTGAGCGTGGCTGCGGGAATCGTCTGAGCATCCCTGAATTACGACGCCGGCGGCGAGGCCGGCTGAGGCCAAACCGACGTTTTTGAGAAAATTGCGGCGGGCGGAAGTTCTTTTTTCGCCGGCGGCGATTAGTTGACGTTTCGCTTCGGCGGGGTCAAGGAGCCCGTCGAAAGTTGGAGCTGGCTTGGTGGTCATTCACTCTCTCCTTTAATTTTTATTTAAATCTGCAAATTCAAATGTAAAGAAACAACCCACTTCAGACGTACGGAAGACCGGGGGTCACTGGATGTCCGAAAGGCCTACAAAGCTGAAACTTTCTGTAGTTACCTCAGAGGAGGTCCGAACGCGGCCACAGCACCCACTTTTATAGTGCTGCAACCTTTATAAGGGAGTAAACAGACAGCAACCATACGTGGAATTTGGTAGGGGACTGTTGGGAAACACGTTAAACGGCTGTTGGAATTTGATTGACCCACTTGAGGAAAACCTCGGGGACTCATTCAGGGCTGCCGCCGCCGATTGCTGCGGAGGCGGAGGCGAGGCGTGGTAACAGCTACCTGCTTAACTGGGGGCGTGTCAGGCGACTGCCAGCAGGCGTTCGACTTGGCTGGCGAGAGCTCCACAGCCGCCAATTTTTGCGACTACAGCGTCGATGCCGGCGGCGGAAGCTTGCACCGGCGAAACCACGTCGGCGTGCAGGGTAAAGAGAATAATGGGCACGCGGCTGCCGGTGGCGCGCAAGGCGCGTGCAGCCTCGAAGCCGTTCAAGCGGGGCATGGCCAAGTCCAGGATTACCAGATCGGGGGCGAGCTGACGTGCTTTTTCGACGGCTTCAACGCCGTCCGCTGCCTCGCCGCACACGGCGAATCCGGGCATGCTCTCGACCACTTTGCGCGCCATCAATCGCATCTGCGCGCTATCATCAGCAATGAGAATCGACTTGGACATTCTCTCCCGTCTGCTTTCTACTCCGCACGACGGCCGGTTCGAGTCTCCAGGCCAAATCCCCGGGGAAGTCCAAGCGCCGCGAGAACAGTTGCTACCTCGTGCTACAGCCTTTATGAGGGAATGTACAGCCGTTAACCATACTGGAAATTCGGTACGGCACCTTAGACGGTTGACGGCGGGACGCCTGTCAGACAGCAGCGAGGAGGTGTTTGACCTGGGTCATGAGCCGTTCGACGCCCATTTTGGGAACGACCGCATCAATGCCGGCGTAAGAGATTTGCGCAGGTGAGATGAGGCTGTCATACCCGGTGAAGAGAATAATGGGCACGTGGCTGCCCGTGATTCTGAGGGCGCGCGCAGCGTCGAAGCCATTCATGTGCGGCATGGCCAGATCCATGATGACCAAATCGGGCTCGAGCTCGCGCGCCTTCTGGACTGCGTCGGCGCCGTCAACGGCCTCGGCGCAGACTACGCAACCGGGGATGGATTCGATTATCTTGCGCGTGGCTTTGCGTACTTCGCCGCGATCGTCCGCTATCAGAACTGTTTTCGACATTGCACACCTGCCCGAGACGAGCGGGCCAATTCGTTGGCCAGGCGCCTCTATAAGCAGCTTGGCTGACTGGACGGGGCGCGGCCATACCGTGAATTGTGTAGAGAGGGCCGTGGGAAGCTTCACGCGGAGGCGTCGGCGAGCGTCTTTAAGAAGGGGAAACTTTACTCCCCCGGTGGCCTGCGCTAGCATCTCTCAGTTTTCACGACACCTGTTACGGAGGTTGGCATGATTCCGTCCGTGAGGCGTTTTTCTTCTGGAAGGGCATGGTGGAATCACTACGCCATGCTGTTGGGGGCTGCCGTGCTGTCGGGGTTGCTTGTTTTGGGACTGCAACCGCTGGGCGGCGCCGAGCCAGGACCATGGATGTTTGCCGTGTCGGGCGACTCGCGCAACTGCGGGGACGTGGTGATGCCGGCGATCGCAACGAGCGTGTTAAGCCACAATCCGGCGTTCTACTGGCACCTCGGCGATTTCCGCAAAATCTACGCGATCGATGAAGATATGAAACAGCAGCCACTCTATCGGGCGAGCGGGCTTACCGATGCGCAATATCAGGCGCATGCGTGGGAGGACTTTCTTAGGAGTCAGATCGATCCGTTTGGGGATCTTCGCGTTTATCTGGGAATTGGAAATCACGAACTTAATAATTTTCCCCAGACAAATCCAGAGGCGCCGGCAAACACGGTGGGGCGGGCTAACTCGGCGATGCCGACACGAGGGTGGACGCGCGGGGAGTACTTGCGCGACTTTGACAGGTGGATGAACTGGCCCAATCTCGCCGCGCAGCGCGCCAAGGACAATCCTCGGGACCTAAAGCCGCGAACTTATTATCACTGGGTGGAACGCGGCGTGGATTTCATCAATCTGGACAACGCGAGTTCCGAGCAGTTTGACGAAGAGCAGATGAGATGGCTGGGAAAGGTGATCGATCGCGACCGCGTCGATCCCGCGGTGAAGGCGCTGGTGCTGGGCATGCACGCCGCATTGCCGGGCAGCATTTCCGCCGATCACAGCATGGAGCAGTCATCGGCAGGAATGCAGAGCGGCCGGCTGCTCTACTCCGACCTGCTGGCCCTGCATTATGAAACGCACAAACCGGTGTACCTACTGGCCAGCCATTCGCACTTTTATATGGCAGGCATTTTCCGCACGGAATATTGGCGGCTGCACGGAGGAGTGCTGCCGGGATGGATCGTCGGGACGGCCGGTGCGCAGAGCTACGCTTTGCCGGGCACTCGAGGCGACGCGCTGGAAAGCCTGGAAAACACCTATGGTTATCTGGTGGGGACAGTGAGCGCTGGGGGCGAGATTACCTTCGCTTTCCAAAAGATCGAGGAGAAGGACGTCCCCAAGACCGTCTCCGAGATGTACACCGGAGGCTTTGTCCACACGTGCTTTGACGACAATACCCGAGTCGCGAAATGACGCCTTTACCCTGAGGGCACGGGAAGGGTGTCCGGTATTGCGACAAGGAATCCCACCAACGGGCAAGGGCCTCTGGAGTAGCCGGCAGTAGGTAACTATAACGTCCATCTTTGCAAGTAGTTACGTGGATTTCCACCTCGGCATACTGCGTGCACCTTCAAACGATGGCAGAGTCGTTCTATTCCAATTTACCAGGGAGAACCAAGTCTACTGTGGACGTAGCGCGACCAGCTTCGGTCGGTAAGAACAAACGGATGCGCCGGGTGGCGTATGCGGCCGGCACGGTGGTGCTTGTTGCCTTGGTGACGTTGGGGTTGGCGCGCCTGAAGCCGGCGGCGCCTACGGTGGATAGCGCGACAGTCTGGAAGGACACCGTGAAGCGCGGAGAGATGCACCGGCAGGTGCGGGGGTTGGGAACGCTGGTGCCGGAAGACATTCGATGGATACCGGCGCTGACGGATGGGCGCGTGGAGCGGCTGGTGCTGCGGCCTGGGGCCAAGGTGCAGCCGGACTCCGTGATCCTGGAGCTGAGCAATCCCGAGCTGCAGCAGACCACGTTTGACGCAGGCTGGCAGCGCAAGGGCGCGGAAGCGGAACTAAACAATTTGAAGGCGCAACTGGAGACCGAGCTGCTGAACCAGCGGGCAGCGGCCGCTACCGTGGAATCGGATTACCAGCAAGCCAAGCTAGCGAACGAGACCAACGAGCAGCTGTACAAAGGCGGGCTGGCCTCGGAGCTGGTGCTGAAGCAGTCGCAGGTGCGCGCGCGGGAGCTGGCGCTACGGAACCAAATCGAGCAGGAGCGCGTAGCTAGCTACAAGAAATCGGCGCTGGCGCGGATTGCGGTGCAAGAGGCGCGCGTGGAGCAGTTGCGGGCGCTGGAAGGACTGCGCATGAGCCAGATGGGGGCGCTGAAACTGCGCGCCGGAGTCAGCGGCATTCTGCAGCTGGTGCAAGTGGAAGAGGGGCAGAGGTTTACGGCAGGAACAAATTTAGCGCGGGTTGCCGATCCGTCACGTCTAAAGGCCCAAGTGCGCATCGCCGAGACGCAGGCTAAGGATATTCAGATCGGGCAGTCGGCGACTATCGATACGCGAAACGGAATCGTGACCGGGCACGTGGCACGCATTGACCCATCGGTGGTGAATGGGACGGTGACGGTGGACGTAACGTTTGAGGGGCCGCTGCCGCAGGGCGCGCGGCCGGACTTGACGGTGGACGGGACGATTGAGATCGAGCGGCTGGCGGACGTGGTGTATGTAGGGCGCCCGGCATTCGGCCAGGAACACAGCACGGTGGGACTCTTCAAGATAACGGATGGCGGGCAGGGAGCGGTGCGCGTGCAGGTGAAGCTGGGGCGCAGCTCGGTGAATACAATCGAGATTGTCGAGGGACTGGTGCCCGGCGATCAGGTGATCCTTTCCGATATGTCGGCTATGGACAATTACGACCGCATCCGTTTGCGGTAGATTCGCGGACTTTTGCAGCAGGGAGAAGATATGGCCACTGGCGAGACTTTGATTCATCTGGACGGCGTGACCAAAGTTTTCTACACGGATGAAGTGGAGACGCACGCGCTGGCGGGAATCCATCTGGAGATACGCAAGGGCGATTACATTGCCATCGCCGGGCCATCGGGCTGCGGCAAGTCCACGCTGCTATCGATTCTGGGGCTGCTGGATTCGCCGACCGGCGGCGAATACCGGTTGAAGGGCCAGCCGGTGGCGCAGTTGACGCTTTCGGAGCGCACGCGCATACGCAACCGCGAGATTGGTTTCGTGTTCCAGGCGTTCAACCTGATCGGGGACTTGAACGTATATGAGAACGCCGAGCTGCCGCTGACCTATCGCGGGTTGTCGTCCGTGGAGCGCAAGAAGCGCGTGCAGGAAGTGCTGGAGCGCGTGGGGATGGCGCACCGCATGAAGCACTACCCGTCGCAACTCTCAGGCGGCCAACAGCAGCGCGTGGCCGTGGCCCGCGCTTTGGTGGGGCAGCCGGCGATTCTGCTGGCCGACGAGCCCACCGGAAACCTCGACTCGAAGAATGGCGAAGCGGTGATGGACCTGCTGCACCAGCTGCACAGTGAAGGGGCGACGATCTGCATGGTGACGCACGATCCGCGCTACGAAGACTTCGCCGACCGCAGCGTGCACCTGTTTGACGGGCGCGTGGTGGAAGATACGGTGACCTCGGGAGTGAAAACGCAGGGGGTGCGCTAATGCGAAGTGTGCGCCAGGAATTGAGGGACGCGGGACAGCTTTTTGCGAAGAACCCGGCGATGGCATTTTTTACGGTGCTGATCGCGGCTCTGGCGGTGTCTTCGATCTCGGGAAGCGTGTGCCCCAACCGAAGCAATTTTCAGGTGACGCGCGTGATCACGGCCGGCGGGCCGCTGTCGCACTTGGGCGCACTGCGACGCGGAGCCAAATTTCACGGGGTGATGCTGCGCATGGTGGCTTTGCCGCGTTCGCCAAGAGGGCACGCAGCGACGGGAAAGCCCGCGGTCCCGCGCGATATTCCTGTGAATGCTGGTCCTGCGAAAGCTGCAAAGGCGCCATGGAGTGCGACAGCGGGAAAAGTAAATTCAGCCGGAGCGCAACCGACCTGCGCGGGCATGAAATTGTCGGACATGCGTTTTCCGGAATTCACCTTTTTAACACCACTTCTATAACCGCGGAGTAACGTAAGATGCCGGTGCACATGGGCGCTGGGAGAGAAATCGACCAGGCGCCAGTTGCTAATGGTGTGCCCGGAGGATGCAGGAAATGGAGACCTTCTTACAGGATTTGCGGCACAGCGCCCGGCTGCTGTTGAAGACGCCGGGAGTCACCCTGGTGGTGGTGATTTCGCTGGCGCTCGGAATCGGCGCGAACACCGCCATCTTCAGCGTGGTGAATGCGGTGCTGCTGCGGCCACTGGCGGTGGAGCGGCCGCAGCGGCTGATCGCGCTGGGTTCCAGTGATTCGCACAGCGTTTTTCCTCATGGCGTTTCTTACCTCGATTACCAGGATTACCGCCGGCGGAGCGAGGTCATTTCGGACGCGATGCTTTTTGCTCCGGAGCCCTTCAGCCTGAATCGCAATGGCCAGAGCGAACGGCTATGGGGCGACATTGCCACGGAAAATTATTTTTCCATGCTGGGTGTGCGGCCGGCCGTGGGGCGATTTTTTCAGCCGGAGGACGGAAGCGCGCCGGGCGCCGATCCTGTAGTGGTGCTCAGTTACCGCTACTGGCAGCGGCGATTCGCGGGCGACAGTGGGGTGATCGGCCAGGCGGTGCAGATCAACAGCCAGCCATTTACGGTGATCGGGGTGGCGCCGCGCGAATTTCTGGGAACGGAAATTTATTTCGCGCCGGACATCTGGGTTCCCATGCTGATGGCCGAGCCGCTGTTTCCTTCGCATCCCAAGCTGCTGGAAGAACGCGACGCGCACGATTTCCGCTGCTGGGCGCGCCTGCGCGACGGGGTGAGCATAGCCCAGGCCAGCGCGGCCATCGCCACGCGCGCGCGGCAGTTGGAGCTGGCGTATCCGGAATCGAATAAGAACGTGAAGGCGCTGGTGTTCCCCGAATGGGAGGCGCGATTCGAAGCGGGCACCGGGAAAGTGCTGGCTATGGCTTCGGCCATGCTGCTGGCAGTGGTGGTGCTGGTGCTGCTGATTGCCTGCGCCAACGTGGCCAATCTGATGCTGGCGCGAGCCACCTCGCGACGGCGGGAATTCAGCATCCGCCAGGTGCTGGGAGCGGGGCGCGGGCGGCTGATCCGCCAACTGCTGACCGAAAGCATGCTGATGGCAATGCTGGGCGGAGCTGCCGGCGTGGTGCTGGCGGTGTGGGTTACGGGACTGCTTTCATCGTTTCGCCCGGCGACCGACATACCGATTTTTTTCGACCTCCGCCCGGACATTCGCGTGCTGGTATTCACGTTTTTTGTTGCCGTGCTGACTGGCGTGATTTTCGGACTGGCGCCGGCGCTGCAGGCCTCCAAACCCAATCTGGTGCCGTCACTGAAAGGGCAAGAATATTCCCCGAGGAAAAGATTCCGCGGCTGGACATTGCGCAACCTGCTGGTGGTGGGTCAGGTGTCCGTCTCGCTGCTGCTGCTGGTGTGCGCCGGACTGTTTTTCCGGAGCCTACAGAATGCGGCAAACACGGAGACGGGGTTTCGCAACCGCAATCTTCTGCTGTTCTCGATGAGCCTGCGGCAGCAGGGGTACGACGAGACGCGCGGGCTGGAGTTCTACCGGCAGTTTCTGGAGAAGGCTGCGGCGCTGCCGGGAGTGAAAGGCGTGAGCCTGGCGTTTCCGCTGCCGCTGGATTTTTTCTCGAGCTTCGATGACGTGTACGTGGAGGGCTACCAGCCGAAGAAGGACGAAGGGAAACTCAGTTACGGATACACCGCCGTCTCGCAGGGATTTTTTGTCACCTCGGGAACTCCGCTGCTGAAAGGCCGGGATTTCTCGAGCCGGGACACGAAAGACCAGCCCGGCGTGGTGATCGTGAACGAGACGTTTGCGCGGCGATTCTGGCCGGGGCAAGAGGCCCTCGGCAAACGTATCCGCGTGAGCGAGGAGAACGCGCCGTACCTCACCGTGGTGGGCCTGGCGCGGGACGCGAAGTACCGCAACCTGTCGGAAAGTCCGCAACCTTACTTGTACTTTCCCATGCAGCAGCAATATCCGCCGGAAGCGAGTTTCGTGGCGGAGACTTCGGGCGATCCGCTGTCCATGGTGCCGGGAATTCGCGGAGTGGTGCGGGAGCTCGACGCCAACGTCCCGGTGTATGCGGTGAAGACGGTGGCCGACCACATCAACGGGCGCGCGCTGTTGCCTTTCCGCATCGCTTCGGGAGCGCTGACGATTTTTGGCGGCCTGGGATTGGTGCTGGCGGCGGTGGGGCTGTATGGCGTGATGTCTTATTCGGTGCGGCTGCGCACGAAAGAGATTGGCATCCGCATGGCGATCGGCGCGCAGCCGCGCCAGATTCTCAAACAGGTAGTGGGGCAGGGACTGGTGCTGACGCTGATCGGGCTGGGAATTGGACTGGTGGCCACGCTGGTGGCCACGCGAGCCATTTCCAGCATTTTATTTGGAGTGAGCGCGGCGGACCCGGCGACTTTCGGCGCCATACCGTTTGTGCTGCTGCTGGTGGCGCTGGTGGCGTGTTATCTGCCGGCCAGGCGGGCGATGAAAGTGGATCCCATTAGGGCGTTGCGACACGAGTGAGGATTAGAAAATGGATACGCTTTGGCAGGACTTGAGATATGCCGTGCGCACCTTGGCGAAGTCGCCGGGCTTTACGGCGGTGGTGGTGCTGACTCTGGCGCTGGGCATTGGTGCGAACACGGCGCTTTTTTCGGTGATCAACGGGGTGCTGCTGAACCCGCTTCCTTATCCTGAGCCGAGCCAACTGGTGACGCTGCACGAGAGCAAACCGAATTTCGAAACGGGCTCGATCTCCTATCCGAATTTCCGCGACTGGCAGAAAGACAATCACACCTTTTCGGCCATAGCCGTCAGCCGCGGCACCACCTTAATTCTTACGGGCATGGGCGAGGCCGAGCAGTTGCGCGGGCGATTCGTTTCCTCGGATTTTTTCCCGCTACTCGGAGTGAAGCCGGTGATCGGGCGAACCTTTGCGCCGGGTGAGGATGAGATCGGAGCCGGACCGATTGCCATCGTCAGCGTAGCCCTGTGGAAGCGCAAGTTCAATTCCTCGCCGGAAATTCTGGGAAAGGGCATCACTCTCGACGGCAAGGAGTTCACGATCGTCGGGGTGATTCCGGCGAATTTCGATCTACTCCTCCGAAGCTTTCGAGTCGGAGAAGTGTATTTGCCCATCGGCCAATGGGGCAATCCTCTGCTTACCCACCGGACCGCTGGCCTGGGAATTCACGGCGTCGGGCGATTGAAGCTCGGAGTCAGCGTCGAGCAGGCGCAGGCCGACATGGATCGTGTCACGCGGAATCTCGCGGCAGCGTATCCCAACGAGGACAAAGGGATCGGCGCAAAACTCTTCCCGCTCCGGGAGGAGATGCTGGGCTCGATACAACCGGTCCTGCTCGTGCTCCTCGGCGCCGTTGGATTTGTTCTGCTGATTGCTTGCGTGAATGTCGCCAATCTCCTGCTGGCGCGCTCTGCGGGCCGCAGCCGCGAATTTGCCATTCGTGCCGCGCTGGGCGCGGGCCAGGGGCGGCTGATCCGCCAGCTTTTAACCGAGAGCGTCCTGCTGGCCCTGGCCGGCGGAGGGTTGGGCTTGCTCCTGGCGGCCTGGGGCACGAAGGCCGCGCGCGGAGTTCTGCCCGCAATGATGCCGCGCGCGGGAGATATCGGCCTCGACTCGCACGTGCTGATCTTCACCATGGCCATTTCGCTTCTGGCGGGAATTCTGTTCGGGCTGGCCCCGGCGCTCAGGACGTCGCAGCCGGACCTGCACCGAACGCTCAAGGAAGGCGGCCGCGGGTCGAGTGGTAGGCGGCACCACACGCAGGGTGTGTTTGTCGTGGTCGAATTGTCCATGGCGCTGGTGCTGCTGATCGGAGCGGGTTTGATGATCCGCAGCCTTCAGCGGCTCTGGGATGTCGACCCGGGTTTCAACCCGCGAAATGTTTTAACGTTTGGAGCTTCGCTTTCGCCGTCGATGGCGAAAGCCAAACCCGACGCGATTCGCGCTGCCTTTCGCGAACTCGACGACAAACTTGGGGCGATTCCGGGCGTGCAGGCGGTCTCGCTCTCCTGGGGCGCCATGCCGATGAGCGGCGACGACGAGCTTTTGTTCTGGCTCGACGGGAAGCCAAGACCGGCGAGCGTTCACGAAATGAACTGGGCGCTGAAGTACGTCGTTGATCCGGATTATCTGAAGGTCATGCGGATTCCTCTTCTGCGAGGCCGGTTCCTCACGGACCGGGATAACGCGCAGTCGCCGCCCGTTCTGGTGATCGACGAGGCCTTTGCGCAAAAATATTTCCCCAACCAGGATCCCATTGGGAAACGCCTGAGTCACGATGATTACAATCACGCTGAGATCGTCGGCGTAGTGGGTCACGTCAACCAGTGGGGACTGGATCGGGACGCCACTCAAGAGCTGCGCGCGCAGGCCTACGTTTCAATCCGGCAGTTGCCGGACGAAGTGATCTCGTTGACCCCCGGCGGCGTTTCCGTGCTGCTGCGGTCGGAGGGTGAGCTGACGGGTCTGTTTGACTCCGTCCGGCGCACCGTTCAACAGATCAACAGCGAGGAGGTCGTCTACGGAGCCCAGACGATGGAGGAGATCATTTCCGATTCGCTCGCAGCGCGGCGATTCTCGATGATTCTGCTCGGCGTGTTTGCATCCCTGGCGCTGTTGCTTTCGAGCGTGGGGATTTACGGGGTGATTTCCTACCTGGTGGGACAGCGCACGCACGAGATTGGAATCCGCGTGGCGCTGGGAGCGCAGCGCGGGGACGTGTTGCGCCTGGTGCTGGGCGAGGGCGCGAAGATGGCGCTGCTGGGCGTGGGCATTGGCGTTGTGGCGGCGCTGGGATTGACGCGGCTGATGGCGCACATGCTTTACGGCGTGAGCGCCACCGATCCGCTGACATTTACAGCGGTGGCGACATTGTTGACCGGCGTGTCGCAGGCGGCGTGCTACGTGCCGGCGCGGAGAGCGATGCGCGTCGATCCGCTGGAAGCCCTGCGATACGAATAACTGGGACTGGTGGCGAGCGAAGAAGAGGTCCCCTTAGAACCGGCGAGGAGAAGTGATGGATACCATCTGGCAGGACATTAAATATGCGGCGCGGATGCTGGCGAAGAAGCCGGGGTTCACGACTATTGCGGTGCTGACGCTGGCGCTGGGCATCGGCGCGAACACGGCGATCTTCAGCGTGGTAAATGCCGTGCTGCTGCAATCGCTTCCCTTTCGTCAACCGGACCAGCTCGTGGACTTGTGGATGACCGGGTTGAAAGGAGGGTCCGCCAACAAGGGGCACCTTTCGTATCCGGATTTCGCAGATTTCCGCTCGCAGAACCGCACCTTGCAGCACATGGCGGCGTTCGACGAAGACAGCTTTACGCTCACGGGAGACGGCGAGCCTACGCGGCTGCAGACGGCAATCGTTTCCCCCGATCTTTTTCCGCTGCTGGGTGTCTCGGCGCAGGTGGGAAGAACTTTTCTGCCGGAAGAAGATAACCCGCCGGGCGTAAGAGGAAATCATGCCGTGCTGCTCAGCCATCGTCTGTGGCAGCAGCGGTTCGGATCCGATCCCCACGCGGTGGGGCGGACGCTGACATTGAATGGCCGGAGCTTTACCGTGGTGGGTGTCATGCCGGCAAGTTTCCAATTCCCGATCAAGGCCGCGGCTTCCGATATCTGGGTGACACAAGCGGTGGAGAAGGAAACCGCCGACGGCACCAAGCCCATGAGCGATGAGCGCGGCGCGCATTTTCTTGCGGTGATCGGGCGGCTCAAGCCCGGGGTAACGCTGCCGCAGGCGCAAGCGGATATTTCAAGCATTGCCGCGCAACTGGAGAAACAGTATCCCGACAGCAACGCGCGCAAGGGAGCCGTGCTGATTCCCACGCACAAGGATCTGGTGGGAGACGTGCGGCCCGCGCTGCTGGTGCTCTTTGGCGCAGTGGGCTGCGTGCTTTTAATTGCGTGCGCGAACGTGGTGAACCTGCTGCTGGCACGCGCGACCACGCGGCAGAAAGAGATGGCCATTCGCTCGGCACTGGGCGCAGGGCGCGGGCGGGTGATCCAACAGTTGCTGACGGAGAGCATATTGCTGGGGCTGGTCGGCGGACTTTTCGGCGTACTGCTCGCGCTGTGGGGCACCGACGCGCTGATCAGCTTGAGCCCGGCGGATATACCGCGGCTGGCGAATGCGCGGGTGAATGGCCCGGTGTTGGGGTTTACGTTCCTGGTGTCGCTGGTTACCGGCGTGCTGTTCGGGTTGGCTCCGGCATTTCAGGGCGCGCAGGCGGATTTGGGGGAGTCACTGAAGGAAGGGGGGCGGGGCAACAGCGATGGCTCGGCGCACGGGCGGATGAGAAGCGCGCTGGTGGTGGCGGAAGTGGCCATGGCGCTGGTGCTGCTAGTGGGCGCGGGACTGGCCATCCAGACGTTTCTGCGGCTGCAGTCCGTGAATCCTGGATTTGATCCGCACAACGTGCTGACCATGAATATTTCCCTGCCTTCCATCCGCTACTCGGCTAACGAGCAGATTGCCGAGACCAGCCGTCAATTGCTGGCCGGCATTCAGGCAATTCCCGGGGTGAGCTCGGCCAGCATGGTGTTTCCGCTGCCGCTCAGCCACAACATGATGGGACTGATTTTCGACGTGGAAACCCACCCCATCGAGAAAACCGACCGGCCAGGAACTGTGTTCCGCGTTATCCAGCCAGGATATTTCCGCACCATGGCCATTCCACTCAGGGCCGGACGCGACTTTAACGAACGGGACAATGCCAAGAGCACGCCGGTGGTGATCATCAACGAGACGCTGGCCAAGAAATATTTTCCGAACGAGGACCCGATCGGCAAGCGCATTCAACCTTCGATCAAGATCGACGACACGCCGGGACCAGAACCGATGCGGGAAATCGTCGGAGTAGTGGGCGACGTGAAGGTGGTGAACCTGCGTACCGACCCGGGCCCGGAAGTTTACGGCCCGCAGAATCAGATCCCGTTCAACGGTATGACCATCGTCCTGCGCACGGCACGCGATGCCGCCAGCGTGACCGCGGCGGTACGCGACGTAGTAAAGCGCCTTGATACGGATATGCCCATCTACGAGGTGCAGCCGCTCGAGCACTATCTGGCGGAAACCGTGGCGCAGTCGCGGTTCAACAGCCTGTTGCTGGGAACGTTCGCGGGCCTGGCGCTGCTGCTGACGGCCATTGGACTCTATGGCGTGACCTCTTACTCGGTGGAGCAGCGAACACAGGAGATCGGCATACGCGTGGCGCTGGGCGCGCAGTCTGCGGACGTACTAAAGATGGTGGTCGGCCAGGGACTGCGGCAAGCAGGCCTGGGAATGGCGCTGGGCCTGGCGGGCGCAGTCGCGCTTACGCGTACGATGGCCAGCCTGCTTTACGGGGTGAGCGCAACCGATCCACCGACGTTTGGCGGGACCTCCCTGCTGCTGCTGCTGGTGGCGTGCGTGGCCTGCTACATCCCGGCGCGGCGAGCGACGCGCGTCGATCCGCTGGTGGCGCTGCGGTATGAATAAAGCGGCGAGTGAATAGGGGACAGCATTGAGGATGATGAAAAAGGTCAGCCGGTGGCCGGTGCGGAGTGACGAGCAGACATTCATAACCAGTGCGTCACATTGCTCACATTATGGCGATGGTCGTTTATATCTCGTCACTCCGAACTGGCCACCGGAAGATTGAAAATTTTCACGGGTGAAATTAAATGGATGCGTTTCTGCAGGATTTAAAATACGCGGCGCGAATGCTGGCGAGAAATCCGGCTTTCACGACGGTAGCGGTGTTGACGCTGGCGCTGGGTATTGGCGCCAACTCAACGATTTTCACGTGGGTGAAGGCCGTGATCCTGCAGCCGCTGCCGGGCGTGGCGCGCAGTGGTGAGCTGGTGTCGATGAATGGGCGCAAGGGCGAGCACAACGGATTATCGAACCATTACCCCGAATACGTTTACTTCCGCGAGCACAACAACGTGTTTTCCGGAGCCACCGCCCACGAACTCATCAGTCTAAGCCTTAGCAGCCTGGGCACGAACGATGAACCCAGTGGGGACGGCGGAAGCAGACCGGAATTGGTGACGGCGGGAATCGTCTCCGGAAACTTTTTTGACGTTCTCGAGGTGAAGCCCGCGCTGGGGAGGACGTTTCTCGCGGAGGAAGATGCCACACCGGAGACGCATCCCGTGGTGGTGATCGGCGACCGTTTGTGGCGGCGGCGGTTTGCCGCCGATCCGCGAGTGATCGGCAGCCAAGTGATGCTCAACCGCCACCGCTTTACCATCATCGGCGTAACCCCGCAGGGCTTTGCCGGGAATTACGGCGGGCTGGCGGAAGAGTTGTGGGTACCGTTGATGATGCAGGGACAGATTCTGCCCGGCGGAGATCTGCTGCAGGGCAAATTCGGAATTCAGATTATGGCGCGGCTGAAGCCGGGGGTGAGTATTGCTTCGGCATCGGCGGAGATGCATCTGCTGGCGAGGCAGTTCGCGCAGGGGCATGCAGAGTGGTACAGAGGATGGGATGTTTTCGTGGATCCGCTTTCACAGTCTCAGCGCGGAATCGAGTCTTCGATTGCGCAAGTAGTCGTGCTGCTGATGGCGGTGGCCGGACTGGTGCTGCTGATTGCCTGCGGAAATGTGGCCAATCTTCTGCTGGCGCGCGCTTTTTCGCGGCGCAAAGAAGTGGCGATACGCCTGGCGATGGGCGCCGGCCGTGGACGGCTGGCACAACAACTTCTGACCGAGAGCGCTCTGCTGGCCCTGCTCGGAGGGGTGGCCGCTCTGGTGGCAACGGAATGGACGGGCGGCGCGCTGCTGGGGCTGTTGCCGTCGTTCGGGATGCCGATGGGAATGGACTTGCGCGTGGACTACCGCGTGATGGGATTCACGCTGCTGATCTCGCTGGTCACTGGAGTGCTTTTCGGATTTGCGCCGGTGTTCCAATCGTCAAAAGTAGATCTGGTGGAGACGCTGAAAGGTGAAAGCGGCTCGATTGCGGGGGGCTACCGGAAATCACGCATACGCACCGTGCTCGTAGTAGCGCAGCTCTCGCTTTCCGTCGTGGTGCTCGTGGGCACGGGACTTCTTGGCCGGGCGCTGCTGCACGCGGTAAAAACCGATACCGGATTCAAGAGCGCCCACGTGCAGATGGCGCAATTCGATCTGTTCCTGAACGGCTACGACGAAGCGCGCGGCCGCGAATTCGATCGCCAGGTAATCGAAAAGATTAAAACCGTGCCGGGGGTGACCGACGCCAGCCTGACCAGCTACGTTCCCATGGGTTTATACGGCGGGGGAAATTCGCGGCGCGTGACGATCGATGGCTACACGCCGGGTCCCGCGGAAAGCCCAGACCTCGACATCGTCACCGACTACGTCGGACCCGGATATCTGCGCACGATGGGGATTGCGCTCGAGGCCGGGCGCGAGTTTAGTTTTGACGATAACGAGCTGGCGCCCGCCAAGGTGATCATTAATGAAGCCATGGCGCGGCGTTACTGGCCGGGAAAAGATCCCACTGGACGCAGCCTGGTCACCGGAAAGAAGTCGCGCGAAATTGTCGGCGTGGCGCGGGATATTGTTTACCGGGTAGTGGGCGAATCGCCCGAACCGCAAATGTACCTGCCGGTTTTGCAGGAATTTCAGCCCGAGATGACTATCTTGGCGCGCACCGCCGGCGCGCCCGGCGCGGTGTGGCCGCAGATCGAGCGCGCCGTTCACACGCTGGACCCGACATTGCCGTTTTCGCGGGTCGGCCCGCTCGACGCGCATATTGCCACATCGTTCTGGACGCAGAAATCAGCGGCGGCGCTGCTGGCGGCCTTTGGCGCGGTGGCTCTAGTGCTGGCGGGCACCGGGCTTTACGGGTTGATGGCGTTTTGGGTCAGCCAGCGGACTCATGAAATGGGAATTCGCGCGGCGCTGGGCGCGGGGAGCGGCGACGTCATCGGGCTGGTGATGGGGCAGGCTATGAAATTAACAGCCTGGGGAATTGGAATCGGACTCGCGGGCGCGTTTGCAGTCACGCGGCTGCTTTCGAGCCTGCTTCTGGGCGTGAGCGCTACGGACCCGCTTACGTTTGTGGCCGTGCCGGTGGTCTTGGCGGTGGTGGCCATGGGGGCAGCGTTTATCCCGGTGCGGCGGGCCATGCAGGTCGATCCGGCGATTGCCTTGAGGCATGAGTGAGCGCGGTCGAGTTTTTTTTTGAATGACAGGAGCGATCATGGAATCGCTGTGGCAGGACCTGAAATATGCGGTGCGTGTGTTGCGGAAGAGTCCCGGCTTTACGGTGTTGGGGGTGCTGGCGCTGGCGCTGGGGATTGGGGCGAACACGGCGATCTTCAGCGTGGCGGACGCCTTTCTGCTGAAGCCGCTTCCCTTCCATGAGCTGGAGCGCCTGGCCATGGTGCTGGAGCTGCGGCCGCACGAGACGCAGGACACCACCAGCACATCGGCGGCGACGTATTTCGACTGGCAGGCTCAGAGCAGGTCGTTCGCGGAGATGGGCGCCTATCGCTGGGCGGAAGTGAATCTTACCGGCTCGGGCGCGGCTGCAAAGGCGCAGGGATTTGACGTCACCACGAATTTTTTTGGAATTGTGGGCGCGCAGCCGGCGATGGGACGGATATTTCGCGAGGGGGAAGACCAGCCCGGCCATGAGCAGGAAGCGATTCTGAGCCACGGATTGTGGGTGCGGCGGTTCGGCGCAGACCCGGCGGTGCTGGGGAAGACGGCGCGCCTCGACGGCAAGACCTACACGATTATCGGAGTGATGCGGAAAGATTTTAATTTTCCGCAGACCGCGGAAATCTGGATGCCGCTGGTGTTGGACGCCAAGCAGCGCACCGACCGCGCCGCGCGCGGGCTGCTTCCCGTTGCGCGCTTAAAGCCGGGGATTACGCAGCAACAGGCGCAGGCGGAAATGAACGGCATCGCCGCGCAGATTTCCGGGCAGTATCCCGAAACGAATCGCGGGTGGGGGGTGCGCGTAATTCCGCTGCGCCGGTTTGTGATGGGAGACCTGACCGAACAGTTCACGCTGCTGCTGATGGGGGCGGTGGGATTTGTACTGCTGATCGTCTGCGCCAATGTGGCCAATCTGCAGTTCGCGCGCGCCGCGGGGCGCCAGAAGGAGGTGGCCATACGTACCGCGCTCGGTGCCAGCCGCTGGAGAATCGTGCGGCAACTGCTGACGGAAAGCGTGCTGCTGGCGCTGGGCGGTGCGGCGCTGGGACTTCTTTTCGCGCGCTGGGCGGTGACGCTGATCCTAAGTTATATGCCCCCTGACGTAGCCAAATGGATTCCGGGATGGGAGCAGATTCACCTGGACGCACGCGCGCTGGTGTTTACCATCGGCGTTGCGGTGATTGCCGGGATTGTGGCCGGGCTCGCGCCGGCGCTGCGGAGTTCGCAGCCCGACCTAGAGCAAACATTGAAAGAAGGAGGACGCAGCGGGTTTACCAGCCGGTCTACACATAGGCTGCGCAGCGTTCTGGTGGTGGCGCAAGTCTCGCTGGCACTGATCCTGATGGCGGGAGCGGGGCTGATGGTCAAGGGTTTCCGCTCGCTGGTCGCCATTCATAGCAGCGTTTCGCCGGAAAGCATCCTGACGATGCAAGCCGACCTGCCCAAGGGCGACCGCTACAAGACCCCGCAGCAGCGCGGCGCGTTTTTTGAGAACAGCCTGGCGCAATTGCGGACGGTTCCGCAGGTGCGCGAAGCCAGCGTGACCAGCAGCGCCCCTTTCGACAACAGCTTCAGCGAGCGCACTTTTTTCCCCGAGGGCCGGCAGACCGAAAGCGAAGAACCATTGGCGATCTATGAAAGCGTGAGCCCGGACTACTTCCGGATGATGAGCATTCCGCTGCGCGCGGGGCGGCTGATCGACGACCGCGACCGGCTGGAGAGCACGCTGGCGGTGGTTATCAGCGAAAACGTGGCGCGGCGTTACTGGCCGGGCGGGGATTCACTGGGGCACCGCCTGCGCATCGGGCCGCCAGCGCCCGAAAATCCGTGGCTGACCGTGGTGGGCGTGGTGGGCGATTTGAAATACCAGTGGATTCGCTCGGCGCCGGAGATGGCGCTTTACCGGCCCTATCTGCAAGCGGCGCGGTCACGGACGACTTTTCTACTGAGAGTGGCGGGCGATCCAGCGCTGGTGGTGGACGCGGCGCGAACGCGGATGGAAACGGTGGATCCGGACGTGCCGCTGTACGCGGTGAAGACGCTGGCGGAGGTGATCCACAACTCTACGCTCGGCATCGGCTACGTGGCGGTGATGCTCGGGGTGATCGGGATTCTCGGCCTGCTGCTCTCGGCGGTGGGCGTCTACGGGGTGATGGCCTACGCGGTACAGGAGCGCACGCATGAGTTCGGCATCCGCATGGCGCTCGGGGCCGGGCCACGCGACGTGCTGAGTCTGGCTCTGCGGCGCGGCGTAATCATGATGGCGCTGGGATTTGCCATTGGCATCCCGGTGGCGTTGGGGCTCTCGCGAATGCTGGCCAGCTTGATTTTTGGCGTGGGCGCGGGCGATATTCCAACGTTTGCAGGAATTTCCGCGATGCTGGCGGCGGTGGCTGGAGCGGCCTGCTACATACCGGCGCGCCGGGCAACGCGAGTGGATCCGATGGTGGCACTTCGCTACGAATGAACGTGAATCGTGAATAGCGATTAGTGGCTGAGGCAAAGGAGAAGGTCGGCTATGGACACGCTGCTGCAGGACATTCGCTACGCGATGCGCATGTTGATCAAGAAGCCGGGCTTTTCTTTTGTGGCGGTGCTGACGCTGGCGCTGGCCATCGGCGCCAACACCACGATTTTTACCTTGATCAACGCCGTGTTTCTGAATCCATTGCCGGTGCGCGACGCGTCGACGCTGGTGGAGGTGAATACGGTCGACGCAAAAAATGCGGTGGCAAATTTCGAACGGATGCCCATTTCCTGGGACAACTTTAAAGACTACGAAACGCAGAACGATGTCTTTTCGGGAATGACGGCGTTTCAAGGCGTTCCGCTGACGCTATCCGGGCGCGGCGAAGCCCAGCAACTCAATGGCAATGTGGTCACCGGGAACTACTTCGACGTGCTGGGCGTGAAGGCGGAGAAGGGACGCACGTTTTTCGCGGACGAAGGCAAGACCGAGGGCGCGAGCCCTGTGGTGGTGCTCAGCCACAGCCTGTGGGCCAACAAATTTGGCGCCGATGCGAATTTAATCGGTCAGAGCATCACGCTGAATGGCGCCGCGTTCACGGTGATTGGAATCGGGCCCGCCGGTTTCAAGGGAACATTTCTTTTGAATCCGCCGGAGCAACTGTGGATTCCGCTGAGCATGCACAAAGCGGTGCTCACCGGAGTGTTCGAAGAGCTGCTGGAATCGCGCCGCGCGCTGTTCCTCAACGTGGACGCGCGCCTGAAGCCGGGAGTCGGAATCGCGCAGGCCCAGGCCGCGCTGAAAACGATCGCGTCGCGCCTGGAGAAAACTTATCCCAACGACAATGAAGGCCGCAGCGTGATACTGGCGCCGATGTCGATGGCCGCGCTGGGGGTAAATAATCGCACGCAGTTCGTGGCTGCGGGCGGAATGTTGATGGGCGTGACCGGGGTGGTGCTGCTGATCGCCTGCGTGAACCTGGCCAACCTGCTGCTGGCACGCGCGGCCACCCGCGAAAAAGAGATCAGCGTGCGCACGGCGCTGGGCGCCAATCGCAACCGCCTGATCCGCCAATTGCTGACCGAGAGCCTGGTGCTTTCCGCCGCGGGGGGCCTGGCCGGGCTGGCCGTGGCGTATTGGAGCCGCGATCTATTGTGGTCTTACCGGCCGCCGTTCCTGACTGCCGATACCGTGGCGTTGCAACTGGACTGGCACGTGCTGGCTTACACCTTTGGCATCGCCATGTTCACAGGAGTTGTGTTCGGGCTGATTCCGGCGTTGCGCGCCTCGCGGCCGGATCTGAACGAATCGCTCAAAGTGGGCGGCCGTCAGGGCGGAAGCGCGGGCCACAATCGCATGCGCAGCGCGTTGGTGATCGCGGAAATCGCCCTGGCGCTGGTGGCGCTGGTGGGCGCGGGGCTTTTTATACGCAGCATGCAGCAGGCGCAATTAATCGACCCGGGTTTCGAAGCCAAGAACCTGGGCGTGATGGGCTTTGACCTGGGGGCTCAGCGCTACAGCGATCAGCAGGGTCAACAGTTCTTTAAGCAGGCCATGGAACGCGCGCGCGCCATCGCCGGCGTGGAATCGGCGACGGTGAGTTCCAATTTTCCATTGGGCGGGGGCTTCCTGCGCAGCGTGTTTCCGGAAGGCACGGAGAAAGATCCCAAGCGGCGCGGCGTGCTGGTGACGACGAACATGATTGCGCCGAACTATTTCGAGACGTTGCGGATTCCTTTGCGCAAAGGCCGGTTGTTCACCGATTTCGATACGGACAAGACCACGCTGGTGACCATCATCAATGAAGCGATGGCCAAAAAATTCTGGCCGAATGAAGATCCATTGGGCAAGCGATTCACGTTTTTCGGCAGTGCGGATCTGCACGAGGTGGTGGGCGTGGCGGGCAATTCGGTTATCGGGCAGATTGGCGAAGATCCCCAGCCGCAGGTTTATCTTCCGGTTCCGCAGTATTACCAGGCCGCCGCCACGCTGCAGATTCGCACTACGGGAAATCCCACGGCGGTACTGGGAACCGTGCGCCGCGCGGTGCAGCAGATCGATCCGAACCTGCCTCTGGTGTTCGTGCAAACGATTGGTGAACTGATGGACCAGGCGCTGTGGGCGCCGCGCATGGGCGCTGCGCTGCTCAGCCTGTTCGGGCTGCTCTCGTTGACGCTCGCCGCAGTTGGCGTTTACGGGGTGATGTCCTACTCGGTGACGCAGCGGACGCAGGAGTTTGGCATTCGCATGGCGCTCGGTGCGGAGGGCGGCAACATTTTACGGCTGGTGGTGACGGAAGGGCTGTGGCTCGCGGGGATCGGCCTGGCGATTGGGATCGTGATCGCGGCATTCGTGTCGCGGATGCTGACTGGACTGCTGTACGGCGTGAGCCCGGGAGATTTCGTGACGTTTGGCGGTGTGTCGGTGCTGCTGGCCACGGTGGCGATACTGGCCTGCTACGTGCCGGCGCGGCGAGCGACGCGCGTCGATCCGCTGGTGGCTTTGCGATACGAATAAGGCTGAGAAATAGACTTATTCAGCCCGCCTGCTATTGCGGCGCGGATTAGGTCTAACAGTTTTGTGAATGCTCAGTGATGGTGAACGAGGGGTTGCGCGCCTGAGTGAGGCACTCCCCGGAATGCGCGACGAGCCCGAATTGGAGACGGCCCATGGATGCTCTCTGGCAAGACGTTAAATATGCGGTGCGAGCGCTGTGGCGCAGTCGCGGCTTTACCGTGGTTGCCATTCTTACGCTGGCGCTGGGCATCGGCGCGAACACGGCGATCTTCAGCGTGGTGAATGCGGTGATGCTGCGTCCATTGCCGTATCCGCACCCGGAGCGCCTGGTGACTCTGTGGGAGAGCGTCGGAAAAAACGGCGCGAATCCGGTGAGCTATCCGAACTACCTGGACTGGCGCGCGCAAAATCAGGTGTTCGAAGAACTGGCTGCTTTTTCTCTGGACGACTTCAACCTGGCCGGCGACGGAAAAGCGGAAAGAGTTCTGGGCGAGGTAGTGACGGATTCTTATTTTCCGCTGCTCGGCGTCAAGGCGGCGCTGGGGCGGACATTTCTGCCGGAAGAAAACCAGACGCCGATGGCGCGGCCGGTGGCGCTCATCGGATACGGCGTGTGGCAGAGGCGGTACGGAGCCGACCCGTCGGTGCTGGGCAAGACGCTCGACATCAATGAGACGCGATACACCATTGTGGGGGTGATGCCGCAGGGCTTCCACGGATTCAGAGCGCAAGCGGAAATCTGGATACCCATGATGATGCGTGACGCCGCCTGGCCGCAGGCGGCGAAATTCGATTTTCTGCATAACCGCGACATTCACTGGCATCGCGCGATTGGCCGGCTGAAGCCCGGCATCACTGTGGAGCGCGCACGCGCAGACATGGAGGCTATTGGCGCGCGGCTGGCCGCGGCATATCCCAAAGAAAATAACGGGCGCGGCGTGGGCCTGGCCGCGTCGCAGGCGCGCATGATAAGCGATCTGCGTTCGCCGCTTTATGTGCTGCTGGGGGCGGTGGGGTTTGTGCTGCTGATCTCGTGCGCCAATGTCGCCAACCTGCTGCTGGTACGCGCCGCGGGACGCCAGCGGGAGATTGCCGTGCGCCTGGCGCTGGGCGCAGGGCGCGGGCGGCTGCTGCGGCTGCTGTTGACGGAGGGCGTGCTACTGGCGCTTTCCGGCGGGCTGCTGGGCGTCGTGCTTAGTTTTGAAGGCGTGCAACTGCTGTCCGCGATGTTTGCATCGCGACTGCCGGGGTTCGTGCAGATCCAGGTGGATGGCGCTGTGCTGCTGTTCACTTTTATTGTGTCGGTGGCCACGGGCGCGTTGCTGGCGCTGCTGCCGGCGCTCCACGCTACACGCGTGAATTTAAATGACACGCTGAAAGAAGGCGCAAAAAGCACCGAGGGAGTGCATGGCCAGCGCGTGGGCGGGATGCTGGTGATATCGGAAGTGGCTTTGGCGCTGGTGCTGATGGTGGGCGCGGGGCTGCTGCTGCGCAGCTTTGAGAGTTTGTTGCACGTCAATCCGGGCTTCCGCACGGACCATCTGCTGACGCTGCGCTTCGACGTTCCCAACGGAAAATACGCCGGGGAAGCCAGGGCGCGGGTTGCCCAGCAGGTGCTCGATCACGCGGCCGGCATGCCGGGAGTAGAAACGGCCGCGCTGACCTACACCGATCCTTATGTGTGGGACGGCATTAATCGCGGCTTCTCGGTGGAAGGGCACGCGGCCATCCACGATGATGAAAGCGATTCCGTGTTTTACCAGGAAATTTCGCCGAACTATTTTCATACCCTGGGCATGTCCATTATCGCAGGAAGGGATTTTTCAGCGGCGGACACAGCAACGGCACCGAAAGTGGTGATGGTCAACGAAGCTTTTGCGCGGCACATGTGGCCGGGGCAGAGTGCCGTCGGCAAGCGCATCAAGTATGGGCCGCTGGAGCAGAATGACCCGAAATATGGATGGATGCCGGTGGTCGGCGTAGTCAGCAATATTAAATTTAGCTCGCTGCAGCAGGACGCGAATGCCGCTCCGGTGATCTACGGGCCGCTGCAGCAGAGCGAAGTGATCATCAATCTGAGCCTGCTGGTGCGTACCAAGGGCGAGGCTCTGGGCATGGCCGATACGATGCGGCGCGCGATTCAGAGTGTCGACGCGGACATGCCGGTCTACAGCGTGGCCAGCCTGGAGGAAAGGATTGCCGGGCAGGCCGGCGACACCAGATCCTACGCCGTGCTGCTGGGGCTTTTCGCGCTACTGGCGTTGCTGCTTTCCGCCGTGGGAATTTATGGCGTGATGGCCTACGGGGTGGCGCGGCGCACGCACGAGATGGGCATTCGCATGGCGCTCGGCGCGCAACCCGGGGATTTATTGCGCCTGGTGGCGAAGCGCGGACTGGCGCTGACCGTTGCCGGCATCGGCATTGGTCTCGCCGCGGCGTTTGCGCTGACGCGCCTGATGGCTTCGCTGCTGTTCGGAGTCACGCCTACCGATGTGCTGACATTCGCGGTTGTGGCGCTGCTGCTCGGGAGCGTGGCGCTGCTGGCTTGCTACATACCGGCGCGACGCGCGGCCCGCGTGGACCCGCTGGTGGCCTTGCGATACGAGTAAGGAGAAGCATGGAAACACTCTGGCAAGACCTCAGGTATGCCGCGCGATCGTTGAGAAAGAATGCCGGGTTCACGGCGGTTGCGGTGCTGACGCTGGCGCTAGGCATCGGCGCGAATACGGCTATTTTCAGTTTTGTGTACGGCATCCTGCTGCGACCGCTGCCTTACGCGCACCCTGAACGGCTGGTGGTGCTGGAGGATTATCAGGCCAACTACGGAAAGGCGCCGTCGTCGTATCCAGAATACGTGGACTGGAAGGACCAGAAACAGATCTTCGAGCAGGTCGACACGTTTTTTATGTCTTCGGCTGCGCTCACGGGAACGCGCCAGCCCGAGCAGGTGCGCGTTGTGCAGGCTTCCGCGGGACTGGCGGCTTTGCTTGGCGCGCAGCCGTTTTTGGGCCGCAGTTTTTTGGGCGATGAAGACAAGCCCAGCGCGCCGCGTGTGGTGATGCTGGAATACGGCTTCTGGCAGAAACAGTTTGGCGGGGACCGCAACATCATTGGGCAGACGCTGCAGATCGAAGCCAACCCGTACACGGTGATCGGAATTTTACCAGCGAGTTTCCATTTCGAACGGCCTGCGGATGTGTGGATGGGGCTGCGCCTCGATGAAAGCATCTCCGAGCGCGGCCTGCATTACCTGACCGTGATGGGCCGGCTGCGGCCGGGGCTAAGCCTTGCGGCGGCGCGGCAGGAAGCGGCGAGCGTCGAGAAGCGGCTGCAGGAGCAGCGCAAGACCACGCACGGGTTGCGGCTGACCGACGCGCAGACTTTCCGCGTGGGCGACGCGCGTCCCTCGTTATTGGCGCTGCTGGGCGCGGTGGGCTTTCTGCTGCTGATCGCCTGCGCCAACGTCGCGAACCTTTTGCTGGCTCGGGCCAGCGCGCGGCAGCGGGAAATGGCGGTGCGGCGGGCGTTGGGCGCGAGCCGGGGAAGATTGATCCGGCAGCTATTGACGGAGAGCTTGCTGCTTTCCGCCCTGGGCGGAGCGCTGGGCGCGCTGCTGGCGTGGTGGGGCGTGGACCTGATGACCGCCGCAGCGGCGCACAGCATAGCGCGAATCGAGGAGGTGCGGCTGGGCGGCGGAGTGCTGCTGTTCACTCTGTTTGTCTCCGTCGCTACGGGTGTTTTGTTTGGACTGGCGCCGGCGCTACGTGCGACGCAGAGCTCGCTTGGCGCGTCGCTGAAAGCAGGAGGACGTTCGGGAAGCGAGGGGGCGCACAGCCGCGGCCTGCGCAGCCTGCTGGTGGTGAGCGAGGTGGCGCTTTCGCTGGTGCTGCTGGTGGGCGCCGGCCTGATGATCCATAGCTTTACGCGGCTGATGCGCGTTCCGCGCGGATTCGACTCCAGCGGCGTGCTGAGCTTCCAAGTTTCATTGCCCAAGGCGCGTTATGAGAAGGCCGAGCAACAGCGGCAATTTTTTCAGGCCACACTCGAGCGGCTGCGCGCGCTGCCGGGAGTGACCTCGGTGGGGCTGACCAGCGCGTTGCCGGCGAGCGGCGACGGCGCGAATGGCGGCGTTGGCGTCGAGGGGCTCGCTGCCGATCCGGAGAACTTGCCGATGGCCGAGAAGACGATCACCGGAGGCAACTACTTCAGCGCGATGCGCATTCCCTTGCGGCGCGGGCGCTACTTCAGCGAGAAGGACACGGCCACGTCGCCGCAAACGGCGATTGTCAATGAGGCGTTCGCGCGGCGCTTCTTCCCGAATCAAGACCCGATCGGCAAGCGATTGGACTTTATGTGGGAAACAAAAGGTATGCAGGAGATCGTCGGCGTGGTGGCGGACGTGAATTATCACGGCATGGAGTCGCAGATCACGCCGCAGATCTACGTGCCGTATGTGCAGAGGCCCGACCCCTACGCCACGATTGTGGTGCGGTCGTCCGGCGACCTGGCTGCACTGCCTGCCGCAGCGCGCGAGGCGGTGCTGGCCGTGGATGCGAGCCAGCCCATTTCCGATGTGCGCACTGCCGACGCGGTAGTCGCCCGGTCGCTGGCGCCGCGCAATCTTTCCGTGACTCTTTTCGCGCTTTTTGGCGGACTGGGGCTGGCGCTGGTGGCGGTGGGAATTTTTGGAGTGATCTCGTATTCGGTGAGCCAGCGGACGCGAGAGATCGGCGTGCGCGTGGCGTTCGGGGCGCAGCAGCGGGACATCGTTAACCTGGTGGTGGGACAGGGGCTGCGGCTGGTGGTGGCGGGCGTCGGCGTGGGGCTGCTGGCATCCTTTGTACTCACCAGGCTTATGGCGGGATTGCTTTACAGCGTGACGCCGACGGACCCGGTTACATTCGGCGGCGTGACCGTCCTGCTTGGCGCGATCGCCCTGGCGGCATGCTATGTGCCTGCGCGGCGCGCCATGCGCGTGGACGCGATGGTGGCGCTGCGGTACGAGTGACGCAGTCTGGAGTGTCAACTTCCGGGAGACAAGCGGCGAGCGAAAGCAAAAACGTCGGCATGCTGTTGGGTACGCCGAAGGAAAAGGTCAGGGAGGCGAAGTGATCAAGCTGCACAACGTTGAGAAATCTTATGAAGTGGGAGCGGGGCGCACCTGGGTTTTGCGGCGGATCGATCTGGAGATCAAAGAAGGCGAGTTCCTGACGATTATGGGGCCGTCGGGCGCGGGCAAGTCAACGCTGCTGGCTATCCTGGGGATGCTCGACGGCGCCTGGACTGGCGAGTACAACCTGTTTGAGCACGCCGTACACAAGCTCAAGAATCAGCAGCGCGTGGAGCTGCACAAGCGCTACATCGGTTTCGTTTTCCAGCAATATCACCTGCTCGACAACCTGACCGTGGCCGAAAACCTGGACTTGCCGCTTTCGTACCGCGACCTGAAAAAATCGGAGAGGCAGTCCACCGTCGCCGATGTGCTGGACCGCTTTCAGATTGTCGGAAAAAAAGATTTGTATCCCAGCCAGCTTTCCGGAGGCCAGCAGCAACTGGTGGCCGTAGCGCGCGCGGTAATTGGCAATCCTAAAGTGCTGCTGGCGGATGAGCCGACGGGAAGTCTGCACTCCAGCCACGGAAAAATGATTATGGATCTTTTGAAGGAACTCAACCGCCAGGGCACAACGATTATTCAGGTGACGCACAACGATGCCTGGGCGGCGTACGGCGGGCGCATCCTGAATTTGCTGGATGGATGGATCGCCAAGGAAGACCGGCCGGGCGCGTAGAGATCCTTCCTCGGCTCCTTGCGGAGCCGTCCGAGAGAACAAAAGACAAGACCCGGGATATAGGAATGAGGCGAGGAGAAGTTGATGGAAACTTTTTGGCAGGATTTGAAATACGCGGCGCGCATGCTGGTCAAGAGGCCGGTGTTCACGGCGATTGCGGTGCTCACCCTGGCGCTGGGCATCGGCGCGAATACCGCCATCTTTACGGTGGTGAATGCGGTGCTGCTGCGCCAGCTGCCTTTCCCGCATGCCGAGCGGCTGGTGATGCTGTGGGAGCAGGACAAAGACCGGCAGCCGTCAAACACTTCATTCGCCACGTATGTGGACTGGCGCAATGAAAGCCAGTCCCTTGAAAATGTCGCCGCGCTCAGTGATTGGTCGCCGACGATTACCGGGCAAAATCCTGCGGAGAGGCTGGACGGGCTGCGCGTTTCGGCAAGTTTCTTCCGCATTCTGGGCGTGAAGCCGGTTCTGGGCCGGGATTTTCTGGCGGAGGAAGACCATCGCGGAAACAACCGCGTGGCCATCCTCAGCAACGGGCTGTGGATTCGAAAATTCGGCAGCGACCCGGCGATTGTCGGCAAGACCATCACCATGGACAGTTTTCATTACGTCGTGGTGGGAGTTCTGCCCGCAGGGTTTGAATCGCCGTTCGCCAATTTCCGCCAAAAGACGACGGAAATCTGGTCGCCGCTGGCTTATAACGCGACGCTGCCATGGGCCTGCCGCGACTGCCGACATCTGCGAGCGGTTGGGCGGCTAAAGCCCGGAGTGCCGCTCGAGCAGGCGCGCGCGGAGATGAATACCATCTCGCACAACCTGTTCCTGGAATATCCGCACGAATATTCCGCCGAAGGCGTGATTGTGACTCCGCTTCAAGAAGAGCTCGTCGGAGATGTGCGCGGTGCGCTTTTCGCGCTGCTGGGTGCGGTGGGATTCGTATTGCTGATCGCTTGCGGGAACGTGGCCAATCTGCTGCTGGGGCTGGCGGCACAGCGTAGCAGAGAAATAGCGATTCGCTCGGCGCTGGGCAGCGGGAGAGGCCGCCTGGTCCGGCAACTGTTTACGGAAAGCGTGCTGCTGGCAATGCTGGGAGGGGCGGCGGGCCTTTTGCTAGCGCTGTGGGGAGTGGATTTTCTCATCTCGCTGGCGCCAGGCAATCTTCCGCGCCTCAACGAGATTCATCTCGATGGCCAGGTGCTGGCGTACACGCTAGGCCTTTGTCTGCTGACCAGCCTGCTTTTCGGGATGGCGCCGGCGTGGCAGATTTTCCGCATGGACCCCAATGAGTCGCTGAAGAAAGGCGGAAGGCAGACGGGGGCCGGTCGGCGGCACCCGATGCGTGGCGCCCTGGTGGTTTCAGGAGTGGCGCTCGCGTTGATGCTACTGATTGGATCGAGTCTTATGCTGCGAAGTGTGAACAGCTTGCTGGGCGTGAACCCGGGATTCGATCCGCAACACCTGCTGACCATGGAGATCGACGTGAGCGGCGTGAGCTATGAGGAAGATGTTCCGTGCGTTGCAGGGCCCTGCCGCACGGTGCTGAATTTTTATCAACAGGCGCTTGCGCGCATACGCGCGCTGCCGGGTGTGGAAGCGGCGGGCACGGCCAGCCAACTGCCCCTGGGCGGAAACTTGGATATGTATGGCATGCATGTAGAGGGAAAACTCTCGGCGAATCCGCAAGACGACCCCAACGCGGATCGTTACGGGATCAGCCTGGGATATTTGCGAGCCATGCGCATTCCGGTTTTACGCGGGCGCGAGTTCACGGAGCAGGACCGCGCGGATAGCCCGCCGGTGGTGCTGATCAGCGACACGTTTGCGCGGCGTATGTGGCCGGGCGAAGACCCGCTGGGCCATCGCATCAAGATGGGCGCGGACGCGCGGCCGTGGCGCACGATTGTTGGAGTGGTAGGAGATGTGCGGCACAAGGGTCTCGATGCGCCGCATACCATGCAGATCTACTTGCCGCAGACGCAGTGGCTGGACTCTTCCACCGCGCTGGTGGTGCGCTCCACGGGCGATCCGTTGGCGCTGGCGAGCGCGGTGCGCAACGCGGTTTGGAGCGTGGACAGCAACCAACCGATCTCCAACACGGCGACGATGGACCGGGTAATCGCCACATCCATGGCGCAGCGGCGATTCGCCATGACACTGTTTGGAATTTTTGCGGGGCTGGCGCTGGTGCTTGCGGCCGTGGGCCTCTACGGCGTGCTCACGCACAACGTCAGCACCAGGACAAATGAGATTGGCGTGCGCATCGCGCTCGGCGCGCAGAGCGGCCATATCGTTCGCCTGGTGGTGAATGAAGGTCTGTTGCTCACAGGTATCGGGATTGTGATCGGGCTGGCCGGGGCCGCGGCACTCTCGCGCTTTCTTGCCAGCCAGCTCTTCGGGGTTACTCCCACCGATGCCATGACGTTTGCAGGAGTGCCACTTTTGCTGGCTGCGGTGGCCCTGCTGGCCTGCTACGTGCCGGCGCGGCGAGCCACGCGCGTGGATCCGATGGTAGCGTTGCGATACGAGTAAGGAAAGTGCCAGGAATAGTTTTTTGTAGGAGGCGTCATGGAAACGCTCTGGCAGGATTTGCACTACGCGGTGCGGATGTTGCGCAAGAGTCCGGGCTTCACGCTGGTGGCGGTGATCACGCTGGCGCTGGGGATTGGCGCCAACACAGCTATTTTTTCAATGACTGACCAGGTGCTGCTGCGGCTGCTGCCGGTGAAAAATCCACGCGAGCTGGTGGTGCTGCGCTCACCGGGACCCAAACGCGGGCACACCAGCACGGACGGCGACGAAGCGGCATCATTTTCTTATCCGCTCTACAAGGAACTGCGCGACCAGGGTCAGGTATTCAGCGGGCTGCTGGCTTCCTTCGATGCGCCGCTCAGCGTTTCGTTCAAGGGCCAGACGGAGCGCGCCAGCGGCCAGCTTGTTTCCGGAAATTATTTTGAGGTGCTGGGAGTCTCCCCGGTTGTGGGACGCACATTTACGCAGGACGATGATCGCGTTCCCGGGGGGCATCCTCTGGCCGTGCTGAGTTACGGCTACTGGAAACGCCGGTTTGCTTCCGACCCGGGAGTCCTTAACCAGCAGCTCTTGATCAACGGAAACCTGATGACCGTAGTGGGCGTTTCCCGCGCGGGATTTTCCGGCGTGCAGGTGGGTGAGACTCCCGACATTTTTATTCCCATCACAATGAAAGCGCAGATTACCCCCCACTGGGATGGACTCAACGACCGGCTCGATCATTGGCTGGCGATTATCGGACGCTTGAAACCGGGTGTCTCCCGCCAGCAGGCGCAGGCGGCCATGACCGGCGTCCTGCGCGCCAGCCTTCAGGAAGAAGTGAAGCTATCCACTTACTCCGACGAGCAGCGCAAAGTATTTTTGGGGCGCGCGATGATACTCGATGAGGGAGCTGCCGGGCGGCCGATTCTGCAAGATAACGCGGGAGGTCCGCTGCTGGCGCTGGCCGGGATGGTGGGGCTGGTGCTGCTGATCGCGTGCACCAACGTAGCTAACCTGCTGCTGGCGCGCGGAGCATTCCGCCAGCGCGAGTTTGCCGTTCGACTGGCCTTGGGCGCGGGGCGCTGGCGACTGGTGCGACAACTCCTTTCGGAAAGTTTGCTGCTGGCGCTGCTCGGCGGGGCGCTCGGACTGGCGATTGCTTCCGCGACGTTAGGCCTGCTAGTGCGGACGCTGAACGCCAGCCAGGGAATCGAAGGCCTTTCCGAGCAACTCGACTACCGCGTACTGGGATTCAGCTTACTATTGACGCTGCTGACCGGCGTGATTTTCGGACTTCTTCCCGCGTTGCAGTCCACGCGCCCGCAACTTGCGGAAACGTTAAAGGACCAGAGCGCGAAGGCGTCTTCAGGACACGCGCAGGTGCGCGTGCGAAAGGCTCTGGTGGTGGGGCAGGTGGCGCTGACACTTTTGCTGCTGCTGGGTGCGGGGCTGTTCGCTAGAACCCTTTACAATTTGAGCCGGGTGGACCTGGGATTGTCACCCGAGCGCGTCATTACTTTTTCCGTGGCTCCGGCGCTTAGCGGTTACACGCCGGAGCGCACAACCGCTTTGGTTGAGGATCTGCGCCGTGGAATTGTCGCTTTGCCCGGCGTGCAGTCCGTGAGCGGAGCAACCGTAGCCGTGCTGGCCAACGAAGACGAAGGATCGAACCTTACCGTCGAGGGCTTTCAGACCGGGCCGGACGAAGAGCTGCACGTACTAAATAATAAAATAGCTCCGAATTATTTTTTGACCTTCGGCATCCCGCTGGTGGCCGGGCGCGAGTTCGATGAACGGGACAATGCAGCGGGACCCCCCGTGGCGATCATCAATGAAACGCTGGCGCGCAAAGCCTTTGCCGGTCGCAATCCGATCGGGGGCAGGATCGCGTTCGGCGGGGGGAAAAAAGCGCAGACGCAAATGGAAGTGGTTGGCGTAGCGAAGGACAGCAAGCACCAGAATGTGCGCGACGCTGTCGTGCCGTTTGTCTACACGCCCTATACGCAGCTCGCGACGCTCGGGCATTTCACGTTTTATGTCCGCACTGTGCAGGCGCCGGGAACGCTGGCCACAGCGCTGCGCGCGGAAGTGCAGCGGCAGGCTCCCAACGTGCCGGTGTTTGATTTGAAGACGCTCGGTGCGCAGATTCAGGAATCGCTTTACGCCGAGCAACTGCTCGCCGGATTGTCCTTCTGTTTTGGACTACTCGCCGCGCTGCTCTCCGCGGTGGGAATTTTTGGGTTGATGGCGTACACGGTTACCCAGCGCACACGCGAGATCGGAATTCGCATGGCCTTGGGCGCGCGGCAAGCGGACGTTTCCTGGATGATCCTGCGCGAGGTCGGCCGGATGGCCGTGCTGGGAGTTTTGCTGGGGCTTCCCGCCGCACTGTTGCTGGGCCATCTCGCGGAATCGTTGCTCTACGGTGTGCATGCGACGGACCTGCCGGTAATCGCTGCGTCGATTTTCCTGGTTTCGGCGATCGCTCTTACGGCGGGATATTTTCCGGCGCGCAGCGCATCGCGAACCGACCCGCTGGTTGCGTTGCGGTACGAATAAATTGGTCGCGCCGTAACACGCATGACGTGTGGCGGACGAGAAAAAGGCGCGAGGAGAGAAATTATGGAAACGCTGCTGCAGGATCTGCGATTTGCGGTACGCATGCTGCGTAAGAACATCGGCTTCACCGCCATCGCCGTGCTTACGCTGGCGCTGGGGATCGGCGCGAACACAGCCATCTTCAGCGTGGTGAATGCGGTGTTACTGCGCCCGCTGCCTTATCCGGAGCCCAACCGGTTGGTGTTCCTGCGAGAAACGCTTCGCGAGTCCACCTCTTCGGTGGCGTATCCGAATTTTTTGGACTGGCGCGAGCAGAGCCGGACGTTCGCCTCGATGGGCGCATCGCGTGTAGATAGCTTCAACCTCACGCAGTCCGGAGAGGCCGAGCGCTTGCCGGGGAGGATGATTTCGGCGGGTTGGCTGGAAACGATCGGGATCCCTCCGGCGCTGGGCCGGCCCATCGCAGCCGCGGACGACCAGGCTGGCGCCAGTCCGGTGGTGATGATCAGCTATTCGCTATGGCAACGCCGTTTCGGGGGTGACGCGGCGATTGTCGGTAAAACAATCTGGCTCAACGGACTGAGCCACACGGTAATTGCTGTCCTGCCGAAAACTTTCCGGCATTACTCGTTTGCTCCAGTGGATGTTTTTGTTCCCATCGGCCTGGAGTTGAGCGATGCGCGCGAACGCCAGAATCATCCCGGCATCTCCGTGCTGGCAAGGTTGAAGCCGGGGGCCACGGTGGAGCAAGCGCACGCGGAAATGAATACCATCGCGGCGCGGCTAGAAAAGCAGTATCCGGACACCAATCACCAACGCGGCATCAGCATTACTCCCATGCGAGAAAATATTTTGGGTGACGTGCAGCCGGCGCTGCTGGTGCTTTTGGCCGCGGTGGCCCTGGTGCTGCTGATCGCCTGCGCGAATGTCTCCAACCTGCTACTGGCGCGGGCCACCGCCCGGCAAAGGGAAATCACCATTCGCCGGGCGCTGGGTGCGAGCCCGGCGCGGCTGATCCGCCAGTTCCTGACGGAGAGCGTTCTCTTGTCGTTGGCGGGAGGGGCACTGGGAGTGCTGCTCGCCTCCTGGACGCTGCAGGCGCTGCACGCTTTTCCGCCCGCAAATATTCCTCGCGTGGATGAGATCCATCTGGACGGCAGCGTGCTGGGATTTGTGCTTCTGCTCTCCATGTTCACGGGAATTTTATTCGGGCTGGTGCCGGCGTTGAAGAGCGCGGCGATGGACCTGGCGGGATCGCTCAAGGGCGCGTCGGGACAATCCACGGGAACACGGACACATCAGCGGCTGCGGCACATCCTGGTGGTGTCCGAATTTGCGTTGACGCTCATGCTGCTGGTGGGCGCGGGACTGCTGGTGAAGAGTTTCGCAACGCTGCGCGGCATCGACCCGGGCTACGACCCTCGAGGACTGCTTACCGTCGGAGTTTCTCTGCCAGAAATGAAATACCAGGGGCGCAAGCCACTCGATTTTTATGAAGATGTGCGGCAGCGTGCCGCGGCCCTCCCCGGAGTGGAGGCGGTCGCTTACACAAACGACATGCCGTTTGTGACCGACGACGAGGAACCATTCCACGTCGATGGGCAACCTCTGCCCAAGCAGGGAGAATTTCCATTTGCCCTTGAATACATCACCAGCCCCAGCTATTTCGCCGCCATGAAGACGCGTCTGGTGGAGGGCCGCTTTTATAATGAAACCGATACGGCGGCGACTGTACCGGTGATTGTGATAGATGAAAATCTGGCGAGTAAATTTTACCAGGGCAAAGCTGTGGGCAAGTACCTGCGCTTGAGCCACGACGATACAACGCCGCCGTACCAGATTATCGGCGTGGCTGGACACGCAGCGCATACCAGCCTGGACGGTCCCCAGCCGAGCCCTTACCAGATGTATCTGCCGTACCAGCAGATCCCGGAAACATTTCTCTACCAGGCGGGGCGCGCGATGAGCCTGCTGATACGCGCAAAGGGCGATCCGATGAATCTGGCGCCCGCAGTGCGAACACTGGTGCGCGGGATCGATGCGGACCTTCCGCTCTATGACATTCAGACCATGGAATCCGTTGTCGCGGATTCCATCGCCCCCGACCGCTTTTCGGCAATTCTGCTGGGAGCGTTTGCCGCGGTTGCGCTGCTGCTTGCGGCGGCGGGACTCTACGGCGTGATTTCTTACTCTGTGTCGCAACGCACGCAGGAGATCGGCATCCGCATGGCGCTGGGCGCGAAATCGGAGAGCGTGTTGCGGTTGGTGCTGGGCGAAGGACTCAAGCTGGCTACGACGGGCCTGGCCTTGGGACTTGTGGGCAGTCTGGCGCTGACCAGGCTGATCGCCAGCCAACTTCACGGCGTGCGTGCAGCGGACCCGGCCACGTTCATTGGCGTTGCGCTGCTGCTGGCGGCTACTGCCTTGGCGGCGTGCTACGTGCCGGCGCGAAGAGCGATGCGCGTGGATCCGATGGTGGCGCTGCGTCACGAATAATTCGAGGAATAATTAGCAACGGGTAAGCAGCAAATCGTAGAAAACGGATCCATCGAGGGCAGCAATGGAAACGCTGTTGCAGGATGTGAAGTACGCGGCGCGCACGCTGGCCAAGAGTCCCGGCTTCACGCTTTTCGCTGTGGCGGTGGTTGCCATAGGGATTGCGGCGAATACGGGGATCTTCCGCGTAGTCGATGCGGTTCTGCTTCAGGCGCTGCCTTACTCCAACCCTGATCGCCTAGTGATGGTATGGGAAGACGCAGCCTTTATGGGCTTTCCGCACGGCACCCCCGCTCCGGGGAACTATGCGGAGTGGAAAGCACAGAACCGCGTGTTTGAGGATATGGCGGGCATTCGCTATACCTCTCTGAGCCTGACCGGCGAGGGCGAACCGGAGCAGATTCAAGGCCCGGCGGTGACAGCAAACTTTTTTTCGATCCTGGGAGTGCCGCCCCAGCTCGGCCGCGTGTTCAATGCGGAGGAAGACCGGCCCGGCGGCGCGCATGTAGCGGTGCTGAGTCACCGCCTGTGGCTGCGGCGCTACGGCGCGGATCCGCAAGTCATTGGAAAGGAAGTGCGGCTGAATTCCGAGAAATATATTGTGATCGGGGTCATGCCGCGAAGATTCGCATTCCCGGATCGCGACGCGGAGCTGTGGGTGCCCGCGGCCTTTACCAGCGAGACGCTGGGGAACCACGATTCGCATTATCTGAACGTTGTCGCGCGCTTGAAGCCGGGGATCACGCTGCGGCAGGCGAATGAGGACCTGGGCGCGATCGCCAGGCATTTGGCGGAGAAGTATCCGGCTAGCAATACACACCTCGGAGCGTTCGCGGTGCCGCTTCGCGAAGAGCTAGTGGGAGGCTACCGGCGCGCGATTCTGGTGCTGATGGGCGCGGTGGCTTTTGTGCTGCTGATCGCGTGCGGAAATGTTGCCAACATGGTGCTGGCGCGGTCACTTTCGCGGCGCAAGGAGCTGGCCGTACGCATGGCGTTGGGCGCGGGGCGCTCCAGAATTATGCGGCTGCTGCTGACGGAAAGCGTTTTGCTGTCATCGGTGGCCGGGCTGGCTGGGCTGCTGCTCTCATTCTGGAGCATGGCAGTAGTTGCCAAACTCATTCCCGTAGGCCTGGTCACCACTCCGGGAGGCATGAATAGCAGCGTGCTCGCTTTTACCGTGGCAATTTCCGTAGCCGCTGGGGCGCTTTTCGGCGTGGCGCCCGCGCTGCGCATCGCGCGGATGGATTTGAACTCCTCGCTGAAGCAGGGCGGCGGCGGAAGCGGTCCGCTCTCCGGCGGAGCACGGATGCGAAGTGTCTTGGTGGTATCGGAGATCGCGCTTTCGCTGGTGCTGCTGACCGGCGCCGCGCTGATGGCGGAAAGTTTTTTGAAGCTGAGGGGAGTCGATCCGGGATTCCGCGCGGAAAATGTGTTGAAGCTGCGAACGACGCGGACACTTGCCGCCTACCCGAAGTCCAGCGAACGTATCGCGTTTTTTGATCAGGTGCTGGCGCGCGTGGAAGCGCTGCCCGGCGTGGTCTCCGCTGGCTACACCAGCTTGCTGCCGCTGACCACCCGCGGAGGAACCCAGGGCATTACCATCGAGGGGCGGCCCGCCCCGCTGCCCGGAGAAGTAAATGACGCCAACGCGCGCGTGGTCAGCCCGGACTATATGAAGACTCTCGGTGTGCCGCTGATCGCCGGACGGTATATCGACCGCCACGACCGGGAGACTTCTCTCCCAGTTGCGACGATTAATCAGACCATGGCGCGCCGGTTCTGGCCGCGCGAAACCGCTCTCGGAAAACGGTTCAAGGTGGGCGAGTACGGGGAGGCGGTGCCGTGGATCACCGTGGTGGGCGTGGTGGGCGATGTACATCAGATGGGACTCGAGGTGCCCGCGCGCGCCGAGATGTATTTTCCCTATCCGCAGCGAATGGACTTTTTCTCGCCCAGGGACTTGGCGATCAAGACCGCCGGCGACCCCTGGCAGGTGGCTGCGGCCGTACGCCAGCAGATCTGGGCGGTGGATAAAGACCAGCCCATTTCCGCAATGATGCCTCTGCAGGATTTGCTTGACGAAGAAGTTGCTCCGCGGAAGTTGCAAGCGTCGCTGCTGAGCGCGTTTGCGGCGCTTGCATTGCTGCTGGCTTCGCTGGGAACTTATGCCGTGGTGTCGTACTCCGTGACGCAACGCACGCAGGAATTGGGAGTGCGCATGGCGCTGGGGGCGCAGCGCCGCAATATTCTGGGGATGGTGCTGGCGTCAGGGCTTAGGCTGGCAGTGATCGGCGTGGTAGTGGGCGTGGCTGGGGCTGCGGCGCTCAGTCGCGTGTTGGCAGGCATCCTTTACGGCGTAACGGCTACCGATCCTCGTATGTTCGCGCTGGCGGCGTGTTTGCTGGTGGGCGTGGCTTTAGTGGCGTCGTTCGTCCCGGCACGGCGGGCCATGCGAGTGGATCCGATAGTGGCGTTGCGCAATGAGTGAGACCTCTCCAGCGGGCCACTTGTACTTTGCGGGCCACTTGCCGCTGCACTGGTGACGCCGACCCGGGGTAAGATGGAAACTGCGAATCCTGTTCAAGCTGCCACTTATGAAAAAATTGGGCCGATGAAGACTAACGATCAGCTTGCTCCGCGTGTGCTGATTGCCGACGACCAGCCGGACGTCCGCGAAGCTTTGCGGCTGCTGTTGAAAGGCGAGGGCTACCAGACGGACAGCGCGGCTTCGCCGGCGGCGGTGCTGGAGGCCATCGGCAAGCGGGAATTCGACGCGGCGCTGATTGATTTGAACTACACGCGCGACACCACGTCAGGGCAAGAAGGGCTGGACCTGCTCACGCGCATACAGTCGAGCGACAGCACGCTTCCCGTGGTAGTGATGACGGCGTGGGGCAGCGTGCAACTGGCGGTAGAAGCGATGCGGCGCGGAGCGCGCGACTTTGTTCCCAAGCCCTGGGAAAACGCGCGGCTGCTAGCCATTCTGCGCACGCAGATCGCTTTGCAGCGCGCACTGCGCGAAAGCCGGCGGCTGGAGGCGGAGAATCGCCTGCTCAAGGCGGAAGGGCGGCCGACGCTGATCGCCGAATCGCCGGCGATGCGGCCGGTGATGGATTTAATCGCGCGCATCGGGCCTTCCGACGCCAACGTGCTGATCACCGGCGAACATGGCTCGGGGAAAGAGGTGATCGCGCGCACGCTGCATGCGCTGTCGGCGCGGGCCTCGGCCTCAATGGTCACGGTGAATGCGGGCGGCCTCTCCGAAGGAATTTTTGAGAGCGAGCTTTTTGGCCACGTGCGCGGCGCATTTACCGACGCCAAGGTGGACCGCGTGGGGCGCTTCGAGCTGGCCGAGGGCGGTACGCTTTTCCTGGACGAGATAGCCAACGTGCCCATGAACCTGCAAGCCAAGCTGCTGCGCGTGCTGGAAACGCGGGAGCTGGAGCGCGTCGGGTCGTCGAAAACGGTGCGCGTGGACGTGCGCGTGATCTCCGCGACGAATGCCGACCTGGGCGTGGAGGTTTCCGCAGGGCGCTTCCGCGAAGACCTGCTGTTCCGCCTGAATACCATCGAGATTCATCTGCCGCCGCTGCGCGATCGGCGGGAAGACATCCCGCTGCTGGCCATGCATTTTCTGAATCGTTACGCGCAGCGCTACCGCAACGGCGTGCGGGCGTTCGATGATGCGGCGCTGCAGGCGTTGCAGGAGCATCCCTGGCCCGGCAACGTCCGGGAGCTGGACCACACCGTGGAGCGCGCCGTGCTGCTGACGCATGAAAGCATGGTGCACACCAGCCAATTGGGGCTGCGCGGGCCGCGCGAGAGCAGCCAGAAACTCGAGGAGATGAGCCTGGAAGACGTGGAACGCGTGCTGATTCAGAAGGCGCTGGCGCGCTACAGCGGCAACGTAAGCCAGGCGGCTCTGGCTCTGGGACTCAGCCGCAGCGGCCTCTACCGGCGGCTGCAGAAATATGGTTTATGAACTAGCGCATTTCTAAACCTGTGAATTGCCGCAATCTTTGAACCGCCTTAACCACGAACGCCATGTACTTCTGCTTGCGTTGCTCACCGGGCTGCCCGGCTCGGTGACTGCTGTCGCGCTGCTGTGGCACATGGGCCTGAGCTCGAAGCTGCAGTGGACGCTTACCGTGGTCATCCTGTGGACCTGGCTGGGGTTTGCATTTGCCGTGCGCAATCGCGTGGTGTTTCCCCTGCGCACGCTCTCCAATCTGCTGGCAGCGCTGCGCGAGGGAGATTTTTCCATTCGCGCGCGGTTGCCGGTGTACGACGACGCGCTGGGCGAGCTGACTACCGAAGTGAATGCCCTGGCCGGAACGCTGCGCCAGCAGCGGCTGGGCGCCGTCGAGGCCACGGCCCTGCTGGGCAAGGTGATGGAACAGATCGACGTGGCCGTGTTCGCATTCAATCCGGAGCACAGCCTGCGCCTGGTGAATCGCGCGGGGGAACGTCTGCTGGGGCAATCGGATGGAGTGGGACTGCTGGGCGCTTCGGCGAAGGAGCTGGGCCTGGAAGAATGCCTGGCCGAAGAAAGCCTGCGGACGGTGGAGATGAGTTTCCCCGGCGGCACGGGCCGCTGGCAGATTCGCCGCAGCACGATTCGCGAAGGCGGACTCCCCCACCAGATGATTGTCATCACCGATCTGAGCCGGGCGCTGCGCGAAGAAGAGCGCCAGGCGTGGCGCCGCCTGATTCGCGTGCTGGGTCATGAGCTGAATAATTCGCTGGCGCCGATTAAGTCGGTGGCGGACAGCCTGGCAACTTTGCTCTCGCGTGAAAATCTGCCCTCGGACTGGCGCGATGACACGTACCGCGGACTGGCGGTAATCGGCGCGCGCGCCGACGCGCTGGGACGCTTCACCAGCTCCTACGCGCGCTGGACCAAGCTGCCACCGCCGAAATTGGCGCCGGTGGAAATTGAACCCTGGGTGCGCCGCGTGGTGGGACTGGAGACGCGAGTGCCGGTGCACGTGACCAGCACTGAAAACGTAACCGTGCAGGCTGACGCCGACCAGCTCGATCAACTGCTGATCAATCTGGTGAAGAATGCGGCGGAGGCGTCGCAGGAGACCGGCGGCGGAGTTAACGTGCGCTGGAAAATAGAAGGGGAATTTGTGGAAGTGCGGGTGGAGGACGAAGGGCCGGGCCTGCCCAATACCGGCAATCTGTTTGTTCCGTTTTTTACCACCAAGCCGGGAGGGTCGGGGATTGGCCTGGTGCTCAGCCGGGAGATTGCCGAGGGACACGGGGGGACCTTGACGCTGGAAAATCGTTCGGACACGCGTGGGTGCGTGGCGCGGTTGCGGTTGCCGGTTTGAAAGGACCCGGGGACGGGATTCTTGCCGAATGACGGAGTTGAGGGGTATTGGGCGCGGGCACGGCATGCCGTGCCCCTACGAACAGACCCGCGCGAGTTAACGGGCTCCCGGGATCGCTAGCCTTTATTTTCGTTTTGCTTTTTCCACTCTTCCTGCGTCTGGATTTTTAGTGGGGGAATATTTTTCTTTTCCAGTTGTGGATTGAGTGCGGCGACGTCTTTCGTCACGAAGGCGTTGAGTTCAGATGCGGCTTTGTCGAGCTGTTTGTCGAGTACGGCGACCTGCGCCAACTGCGAGCCGGTGGGTTTGCCGTCGTAGCCATTCACAGCGCCGTAAAGGCCGACCACTTTTTCGCGCAGCTCGATTTCGCCGGAGAATCCGCCTTCGCGCGAGGCGGCCAAGCCCTGGCTAAGCTTCTTCACGGAATCGTGCAGGGCTTCGAGCTTCTTGCGGAGCGGGTCGTTCGCCGGCAGCTTGGCGGCGCGATCGGCAGCCTGGTCGCGCAGACTTCCGGCAGCGGATGCCAGATAGCTCAAGCGCTCTACCATACCGAAAACTTGCGTGGCCGCTTTTCGTTCAGCGGCGCGGTCTTCAGAAGTAATGCCGGAATCCGGCTCGCCGGCGACCTGGAACTTCGTTGTATAAGTCTGGCTGCCCTTGATCAGTTTCACCGTGTAGGTGCCTTCCGCAGCCAGCGGCCCGACGAATGTAGCGAAGTCAGGGACCAGGACGGTGGCCTGAGGCGTCTTGGGCCCTTTGCTGCGCAGGCTCCACTCCACGCGGTTCAGGCCGCGGCGACGCTCCCCGGGCACGGAATAGACCATCTGACCCTGCGCGTCGTAAATCTCGAGGCGCAGATCGCCGATCATGTGGCGCTTCTTCATGTAGTAATTGATGGTCACGCCGTCGTTGGGCGAGTCGCCAACAAACTCTCCATCGCCATCGAAGCGTTGCTCGAGAGTGGGCACTCTGAGCACGCCCGGCCGCGCGGGAAGAAAAGTCAGATCCGCATCGAGAACTTCCGGCGTGAGGCTGCGCAGCGCAGTGATGTCGTCGATAATGTAAATACCGCGGCCGTGCGTGGCCAGAATCAGATCCTCATCGCGCGGATGGATGGCGATGTCGCGGACGGCCACCTCGGGAACGCCGCCGGTGAATTGCGCCCAGTTGGCGCCGCCATCGATGGAAATGAACAGGCCGAATTCCGTGCCCAGGAACAGCAGGTTGGGCTTGACGATGTCTTCGCGAATTACGTGGGCGTAGCCTTTCAGGTCCGTTGTAGCCAGCGCCTGCCAGGTCTTTCCGAAATCTTTTGTGCGATAGACGTAGGGCTTGAGGTCTCCCACCTGATGGCCGTCAAATGTGGCATAGGCGGTGCCTTCGTCAAAATTACTGGCTTCGACGCTGGAGACCCAGGTGCCGGCCGGGACGCCCGAAAAGTTAGCGGCCACATTGGTCCAGGTTTTTCCGTCGTCCCGGGTTACCTGCACGTTTCCGTCGTCCGTGCCTGCCCAGATCACGCTGGAATTCTTGGGCGACTCGCTGATCGTAAAAATGGTGCAAAACTTTTCCGCGTCGGTATTGTCCACGGTCAGGCCGCCGGACTGCTCCTGCTTGAGCTTGGTGGGGTCGTTGGTGGTCAGGTCGGGCGAAATGCGCTGCCACGATTCGCCGTGGTCGGTGGTACGAAAAAGATATTGCGCCCCCATATAGAGCTCGCCGCCATGACTGGGGCGGGACTGGAGCGGCGTGTTCCAATTAAAGCGCAGATCCGGCTCACCGCTTGCCGCGTAGGGCCCGATCTGTTTCGACTTCCCTGTAGATTTGTTGACGCGCACCAGATGGCCGCCCTGATATTCCACGTAGGCCAGGTCGGGGTCCTTGGAATCCATCTGCGCCCAGAATCCGTCGCCCGAACCCAATACGCGCCAGTGGCGCGATGAAATTCCCCCGTCATGGCGCGAGGGCGCGGCCCATGTGCCGTTGTCCTGCAATCCGCCGTAGACGTTGTACGGTTTTTCCATGTCGTAAGTGACGTGATAGAACTGCCCCACCGGGAGGCCGGGGAGTTGGCGCCAGCGCGCTCCGCGGTCTTCTGATTTGTAGACGCCGCCGTCGGTGGCCAGCAACAGAATGTTGGAGTCCTTCGGATCGATCCAAAGCGCGTGGGTGTCGCCGTGAAAACCGCCGCCGCCAAAATTTGCCCCGCCCACGGTCACGCTGCCGAATGTTTTCCCCGCGTCGTCGCTCGCGGTCAGAAAAAAACCGGGTTTGTAGACGCGTTTAAAATCCTTGGGATCCACAACAACGGTTGCAAAATAAAATGGGCGCCCCTGGACGTTGAAGGAGGAGTTCATCTCCTGCCAGCTCTCACCCAGATCATCCGAGCGGTACAGTGCCGTCTTTTTGGCCTCGACCACGGCATAGACGGTGCTCGGGCGCGAAGGGGCAGGGGCAATACCGATGCGGCCGAGGTCGCCTTCGGGGAGTCCCTTACTCATTTTCTGCCAGGTGTCGCCGCCATCCATCGAGCGGTACAGGCCGCTGCCCGGCCCGCCGGAGGAAAACGTCCAGGGCTTGCGCCGCACTTGCCACATGCCCGCGTAGAGAATGCGGGAGTCCTGCGGATCAGCGGAGACATCGGCGCACCCTGTATCGGCGTTGACGAATAAAACTTTCTTCCACGTCTTGCCGCCATCGGTGGTGCGGAACACTCCGCGTTCTTCGTTGGCGTTCCACAGGTGGCCCAGCGCACAGACGAATACTTTGTTGCCGTCGCGCGGATCCACCACGATGCGGCTGATATGCTCGGACTCCGGAAGTCCCATGAGCTGCCAGTTTTCTCCGGCGTCGGTGGATTTGTAAACTCCGGTGCCCACCGAGACGCTGTTGCGCACCCAGGACTCTCCGGTTCCCACCCACACGGTATTCGTGCTCGAAGGATCGATGGCGATGGCGCCGATGGACTGCGTATTTTTCTCGAAGACGGGGTCGAAATTGAGTCCGCCGTTGGTGGACTTCCAGACTCCACCGCCCGCTGCTCCCACGTAAATGGTCAACCGGTCCCCCTGCGTGGCGGCGATCGCGGCAATGCGGCCGCTGGTCACCGCGGGGCCGATGGCCCGCGCCTTCAGCCCGCCGAAGGTTTGCGAGTCGATCTTGGCGTTGGTTGTAACCTCGGTCTTGACGTCAGCGGCGGAGGCGTAAAGACCCAGCGCCAAGACTCCGCACAGTGCCAGCGAACCCTTTCGATAGCTAAAAAACGCACGCAACATGAGCAAATCCTCCGGAAACAATTTTCATCTCGCCGGGCCACTGCCCGAACAGCAGCAATGACCAGGCGAGAAAAGCGCAGGCAATTTACGGTTTGGGCGCCGGTTCCGCAGGTTTCGCGGGTGCGGGGGCCGGCATCTTAAAGCGGGCGTCGTCGATGGGGACGTTCAGCTCGATCTTTTCGATGATGATGTGCTGTTTCTGGGCGCTGCCCTTGGCACCCTGCTCCATCAGGAACGGGAATAGGAGACCGTCTACGTCCTTATAGTTGCTGGCGGTGCTCTCCTGCTCCACCTCGGTGCCGTTCTGCATAATCTTGCTGACGTCCTTGACCTCCAGGAAGGAATCGGCATCGATGAAGATGGTGTGCACGCTTCCGTTCTTGAGCGTGGCTTTCAGCTTGTAGGCGTCGGAACCTTCCAGTTTTTCTTTTCCGAGCAGCTCTACCTGGTTGCCTTTGGACTTGTAGTCCATCAGCGGCCCGTCGAAATCGGCCTGTTCCTGCATCTGTTTCAGGTCGTCGCCAGACATGGGTTCAGCATCTTTTTTACCCATGAAAGGCATCACCTGCCAGCCGGTAGTGCCGTCATAACCGGTGATCCCGGTGAGCCCCTGCACAATAAATTCAACGCGCACCCATTCCGGGCGCTTGTTCTCGATGATAATTGGGATTTCCCCTCCCTGTCCGGCTGCTCGGCCGGTCATGCGCATGGTCTTCACGGCCTTGATCTTCTCTACACCGCCTCGCGCGGCGAAGTGCTTGGCAATAATTTCGTCGACGGTTTGTGCAGTGGCGGGCATACACAGGACCACCGCCGCGCCTGCCACCATCAGTATCCTCTTGAGCATCGAAACACTCCTTTTCGTCTATTGATTAGGTGAATTTTATTCCGGGCTGATATCTACTACGCGCGGGCGAACCTGAAAGTTTCACCCGCAGGAGCTACCGAGGCGCAAATCAACGCGCCCGTGGCTGGGCGAAGCAGTATAGAACAGATGCCGGTTTTGAGTCAGCAGTTGTCGGCCAGCGGGGCAAGTCGAAACCTTACTCCGCATTGACCACCGCGCTGGAGCTCTACTCAAGATTGACCGGACGCCTGCCAGCCATTACTCTTTTCCTCCCCATGAAGAGAGTCGTCGAGCGGGAAGCGAATAAGGGATATTACCGGCTGCTCCACGTCCCTATCTGGATCTGGGTATTTTTTATTCTGCCCGGGCATTTGACGTTCGCGTTATACGCGCACGGGCCCGACCGGCGTCACGCTTGGTGGCTGGCGATGGTGACCGCGGGATGCGCGTGGCGCGGCTGGGCGGCGCGCCTGCCGGGCGCGGAGACGCGGCCTTACATCACGCACTACGGAGTGCACCAGCCCAACCTGCCATTTCGCGTGGTGTGCTATACCGCCGCCTGGATCGATCTGCTGGTGCCTTTCGCGCTGAATGCCATCGGGCTGGCGATTGCGGTGACCGATGGCCGCTGGATCATTGCGGACCTTTATCGCTGGCTGTACTATCCGTTTGCGCTGGCCATTGTGGCCGCGACGGCGCTTAATTTGACGCCACGCGCGAAGCGCTCGACGCAATATGAAGGCGCGGAGCGCGGATGGTTTTACGTGGCCATCTGGACGGTAGTGGCTTCGCAATTAGCTGCCTGGGCGGCGTGGCGGCTGGGGGGATCGTTCCACCTGGACGCGGGCCCACTGGCGTGGATACGGTTCGTGGTTTTTTACGCGGTTGCCGGCGTGCTATTTTTTCTGGGAGTGCGCGGGATTCTGCCGCGCACTGACCGCTATCACCTGGAAGACCCCGTTTCCCCCAGCGTGCCGCGCGTGGTTGACGATTACCGGGATAGATAACGGAAGACGGTAACGCACGGTAATCGCGCCCGGAGGTAGCGCCGGTTTCAAAGCAGTTCGCGCGTGAGAAGCCGGCCCGTGCTGCATTGAACGCGAGAAAAGCCGCGTTACAGATCATCCTGAGAGGCTTCATGCCGGAACAAGTAGTGAATATGCGCGCGCGCGGGTTTATCTGCATCAATGCCCATCCGCAAGGGTGCGCGAATAATGTTGCGCGGCAGGTGGACGCGGCCCAACGCGAGGGACGGCACGCGAAGATTACGCCGGAGACGCGCGTAAAAAACGCGCTGATCCTGGGCGGCTCCACGGGTTACGGGCTGGCGTCGCGCATCGCTGTGGCCTGGGGATTCCAGGCACGCACACTGGGAGTATTTTTCGAGCGGCCTCCGGAGGACGATCGCACGGCCACGGCAGGATGGTACAACACGGTGGCGCTCGACCGGCTGGCCAAGCGCGACAAACTTTTCGCCGCGCACATCAACGGTGACGCGTTTTCCGATGAAGTGAAGCGCGAGGCGGTGGAACTGATCCGCCGCGAAATGGCGCCGATCGATCTGGTGGTGTATAGCCTGGCGTCGCCGCGGCGCGTTCATCCGCGCACCGGCGAGACCCATAATTCCGTGCTCAAACCTATCGGCGCTGCGTACACAAATAAGACCATCGACCTGAGCACGCGAAAAGTGACGGAAGTGACCATCGCTCCCGCCAGCGAAAAAGAGATTGAAGACACGGTGGCGGTGATGGGCGGCGAGGATTGGGAGATGTGGGTGCGGCTCCTCGAGGCGGAAGGCCTTCTGGCGCCCGGCGCACGCACCGTGGCTTACAGCTACATCGGCCCTTCGCTTACCTGGCCGGTGTATCGAGACGGCACGATCGGCCGAGCCAAAGTGGACCTGGAGAATGCCGCGGCGCGGCTGGACGCGCTGCTGCAAAAAAAGATCGGCGGCCACGCCTGGGTGGCGGTCAACAAAGCGGTGGTGACGCAGGCCTCCGCGGCAATCCCCGTAGTCCCGCTGTACATGAGCCTGCTGTTCCGCGTGATGGGCGAAAAGAAAACTGACGAAGATACGGCGGCGCAGATGCGCCGGCTGTTTTTCGAGATTCTCGCGGGGAAAATGCCCGCCCTGGATGAAGCCCGGCGCATCCGCGTGGACGACCGCGAGATGCGCGAAGACGTCCAGAACGAAGTGGCGGCGCTGTGGCCGCAGGTGAATACCGAAAACCTCTCCACGATTTCAGGCTATGCCACTTTCGAGCGCGGATTTCGAAACCTGTTTGGCTTTGAAGTGGACGGCGTGGATTACTCGTTACCGGCGGAGACAGATCTCCGCTGGTGAGGACGCGCAGGGACTGAATGCCGTGGGCGCGAGGCCACGTCCCGAATCAGGCGGGCCGCTTCCGTGAAGTGTGCGTGGCTTGGAACTCCTTCATGAAACCCGCCAACGCCTCTACCGCCTGGAGCGGCACGGCATTGTAGAGCGAGGCGCGGACGCCGCCGATGGAGCGGTGCCCCTTCAGCTCGAGCAGATGACTCGCCGCAGCCTCGCGCAGAAACAGATTCTCGAGATCCGGCCCGGGAAAACGCCAGGTTACGTTCATCAAGGAGCGGCTGTCGCGCTGCGCGTGCCCGCGATAGAAATCATTGCTCGCGTCAATCACGTCATAGAGCAGCTTGGCTTTGCGGCGATTGAGTGCGGCCATTTGTTCCAAACCGCCCACGCTGTCGCGAAGCCAGCGCGTCACCAGGTCGACGACATAGATGGCGAAGACCGGCGGGGTGTTATAGAGCGAGCGTTCGCGCGCGAAGACTAAATAGTCGAGCATGGCTGGCAAGTTCTTGGGCACGCGGTCCAGAAGATCGTCGCGAACGATAACGATGGTGACGCCGGCCGGTCCGGCATTTTTTTGTGCCCCGGCATAGAGCAGCGCGTAGCGGCTGACCTCCAGGGGACGCGAGAGAAAGTCCGACGAACAGTCGCAGATGAGCTTCGTGGAACGGGTGACCGGCTCGGCGGCAAATTCCACGCCCTGAATGGTTTCATTCGATGTGAAGTGGAGGTAGGCGGCGCGAGGGTCGACTTCGGAAAGCTCGCCGGCTCCCGGCACGCGAATATAAGACTCGCCTTTCCCGCTCCAAGCCGCGCGCGCCGCACCCAGCTTCTTCGCTTCTTCCAGGGCCTTCTCACCCCACGAGCCGGTGACGATGTATTCAGCGGTGGCGCCGGCGGGGAGAAAATTCATAGGCACCATTGCAAATTGCAGACTGGCGCCGCCCTGCAGAAAGAGGATGCGGTAGTTGTCCGGCACGGCAAGCAGCCGCCGAAGATTCTCTACCGCCGACGCCAGAACGCCTTCGAACCACTTGGAGCGGTGGCTGATCTCCAAAACGGAAACGCCCAGCTCGGGAAGCGCGAGCAGGTCGCGCTGCACCTCTTCCAGCACCGCCAGCGGCAGGGCGCCGGGCCCAGGTGAAAAATTAAATGCGCGCTGTACCAATGGATGGCCTCGTGTGTGAATGGGCGGTCAGATTCTGGCGCCGTATGACTATCTTAACCCACATAGCCTTTTTGAACTCCCTACAGGTAGATCGAGGAGCCCTGAGACAGCAAGTGGAGTGGCTCAATGACCAGCCCGGCGTGTGGTACTATGGCGTTTTCTTACAGACTTAGGGGCCCGGCCGGGCGAAGGATTACCAAATGCCTAGAACTCCCAAGAAAAGAACTGCCTCTATTGGCAAGCAATTACCTAAGTGCCCCACCGGGATCAAAGGCTTTGACGAAATAACTGAAGGGGGGCTTCCTAAAAACAGAATCACATTATTTAGTGGAAGCACGGGCACTGGAAAAACCCTTTTGGGGATTGATTTTTTGATCCATGGTGCGATCAAGTACAACGAGCCGGGCGTCTTTATGTCCTTTGAAGAAACGGAAGACGAACTTTATAAAGACGTGGCCTCTCTCAATCAGAATTTGCCAAGGTTGGTTTCACAAAAAAAGATTTTGCTTGAGCACATTGTCCTGGAGCGCAGAGATATTCTAGAGAAAGGTGACTTCAATCTTGAAGGACTATTTATTCGTTTAGAACATGCGATTGATTCTATCGGGGCCAAACGCGTTGTTTTAGATTCGATTGAATCTCTATTTGCAGGCGTCAAAGACGCCGGCATTCTTCGCCTGGAGATCAAAAGACTTTTTCGTTGGCTTAAGGAAAGAAATGTTACGACGATCGTTACCGGTGAGCTGGCGCAGGGCTTTTATACTCGTCACGGCCTGGAGGAGTACGTCTCCGATTGCATCATTCTCCTGGATAACCGGGTTAGGGAACAGATTTCCACCCGTAGAATTCGTGTAATTAAATATCGTGGTTCCAAGCACGGAACAAACGAATACCCCTTCGTAATCGATAAAGGCGGACTTTCCGTAATTCCTATCACTTCCGCAGGACTCGAGCAACCCGGCACAGCGAAGAGAGTTTCGACAGGAATCCCATCGTTAGACAAAATGTTCAAGCGTGCAGGGTATACCAGAGGCAGCACGGTACTCGCTTCAGGTACCGCAGGCACCGGAAAGACAAGCCTCGCGGCAGCATTCGCAATAGAAAGCTGCAAACGTGGAGAACGCTGTCTTTTCTTGTCTTACGAAGAATCTTCGGGGCAACTCACTCAAAATATGAACTCTATAAGTTTGCACTTTAAACCGCCTATCAAGAAGGGACTCTTAAAGATTGTGTCCACGAGACCTTCGTTTTTTGGCTTAGAGATGCATTTACTCGAGGTCTACAAGATCATTGCGGATTTCAAACCACAAGCCGTAGTCATAGATCCCCTGACAAGTCTCATCGGACAGGGGAACCAACTTGAACTTCAATCGATGCTCACCCGCATGATTGATCACTTGAAGTCCCGCGGCATAACCGCCTTTTTTACAAGTCTTGTTTCTTCAACCGCACAAAATGACACAAGCGGCGAGATCGGGGTCTCCTCTTTAATTGACACTTGGATCGTAGTCAGAGAATTAGAAGAAAATGAGGGTAAAAGACGGGTTCGTGGACTTTACATTGTCAAGTCTCGCGGCATGGGCCACTCCAGCGACGTACATAAATTGATTTTGAGCGATGAGGGAATTCACTTAATACCAATGGATGCGGATGCCACCGCAAGCCCCAAACAGAAGATGAAGATCGGTAAAGGAGTTTCTGTTAGTCACGAATTAATCCAAAAGTAAAAGTACCGGACGGAGAAGCGGAGATCCGGAGTATTTTATGGGGCAATTACATCCCAATTTCATAGTTGGCATCGGCGGTTCAGCGGGGGCTCTTAACGCCTATAAGGCTCTCTTGGATGCCCTGCCGCCTAAAACAGATATGGCGTTTGTCCTTATTTCTCGTATTCACCCCACGGCCAACGTTCAGTTAGCTCAAATTCTGTCGAGTCACACGAAAATGCGGGTGCTGGGAGCTTCCCCGGCCATGCAAATCCGGGCGAATCACGTCTACGTGATTCCTCCGGACGCGGATCTTCGAATAAAGAGCTATACCTTCAAAGCGGCATCCCCGCGCACGAAGACGAACAAGCAAATAGATCGATTGTTCATTTCTTTAGCAGAGAATATGGGGACGCGTGCGATCGGCATACTCCTCTCTGGGTATCCAGGCGACGGTACCGAGGGATGCAGGCACATTAAGGCAAATGGAGGCACAACGTTTGCTCAGGATATGTCGGCCGAAGTAGGCGGCATGCCTCTCAGCGCTCAGGCTTCGGGCTGTGTTGATTTCGTTCTGCCACCTGACAAAATTCCAGCAGCACTACAAAGATTGGTACGGACGATTGGAACTAAGAAGAAACAGGAGTTCGATCCGAAGACGTTCCTGGCCACCATCGGTGAGGGCCGGAGAATTGACCTGGTTGCAAAGAAACACGCAGTTTACTCTCAAGGGCAGGCAGCCGATGCGGTGTTTTATATCCAGAAGGGCACGGTGAGACTGTCCGTCGTTTCGAAGGACGGCAAGGAAGCTACAATTGGCATGTTAAATCCGGGCGATTTCTGCGGAGAAGGTTGCCTTGCAGGACAGCCTCTGCGCATCGGGTCGGCAACCGCGATAACAGAATGTGAACTCATGCGCATCGACAAGAAGGCGATGATGTTAGCGCTTCACCGCGAACATACATTGTCCGACATGTTTACGGCATATTTGTTGGTGCGGAACATCCGGTATGAAGCGGACTTGGTTGACCAACTCTTTAGCTCCACGGAAAAGAGGCTCGCTCGGATTCTGCTCCTGCTTTCTAAATTCGGGAAGGAAGGGGCTCCCGAGGTTGTAGTCCCCAAGCTCAGCCAGGAGACCCTCGCCGAGATGGTGGGCACAACCCGGTCACGGGTCAACTTCTTCATGAACAAATTCAGGAAGTTGGGTTTTATTCATTACAACGGTGGGTTGGAAGTCCACAGTTCACTTCTCAATGTTGTGGTCCACGACAAATCTAACTAGGGCGCGCGTGAAGCCAACCAGTGGATTGCCCTTTTTGCGAATTAGGCCCGCGCCTCGTGCGGATGACGGAAAGCTCCTCAGCGCTTACCTGCTCCAGCGCCGGCGCGACGTGAAATATATTCAGCGATGTAAGCAGCGAAAACTTTTTCAAGTCCTAACGTGACCGGGCCGGGAGCGCGCGCGAATTCGTGCTGTTCGATGGTGCCGACGCCGAGTACGTTGCGATTGGTGGAGGAGATGAAAACCTCCTCCGCGCTGTAGAGATCATCGGGAGTGAGGGTGCGCTCGTCCACGGGAAATCCGGCGGCGGGAGCAATTTCGAACAGCACCGCGCGAGTGACGCCTTCCAGGCAGCCGGACGTGAGCGGAGGCGTAAGCACGCGCCCGCCACGCGCCAGAAAAATGTTGGCCGCGGTGCATTCGGACACTTCGCCGCGCTCGTTGAGCAGCAGGACCTCATCGAATCCCGCTTTCTGCGCTTCCTGGAGGTGCCAGACGTTGTTGAGCCACGCCGTGGTCTTGACGCCCGCCAGCGGCGACGCGGCGTGACGGCCCTGCGCGCGCAGACCGAGGCGCACCGGCTCGCGGTAAGGCGGCAAGCCCGCAGAATAGATCATCAGGTCCACTTCTGGTAATTTCTCATCGCTGGTCCAGAAGCCTGCACGGTTATAAATAATATAAATTCGCGCGGTGCCGTCGAGAACTTTATTGGCGCGCAGCAGCTCGCCAAGTTGCACGCGCACGCGCGCGGACTCGAAGGGCAGCGGAATGCGCGTGCGTTGAGCGTCTTTTTCAATGCGCCGCCAGTGGCGCTCGAACGCGAACGCCTCGCCTTCCACGATGCGCACCGTAGTGAAGAGTCCCCAACCGTTCAACAGGCCGGCTTGGCCGGGGGAGAGACGCACCTGGTCGACAGGCACCAGACGGTCATTGTGGTAGACGAAGCGATGAATCATTCCGACCTCCGAGGCGAGCAGCTATTCTACCGCAGAGAAGGCTGCCGCGCCGCTTACAGGAAGAGATCAAAGGGCCGGCTGGAAGCCGGCGCTACTTGGGGTCGGGAATATCCGGCTTGGGGTAGACCGTTTCCAAAGCTTTCTGGTAATCGCCGAAAAGCGTCTTTATGCGGGTGAACTCGGATTTAACGGCGTCGCGCAACTCGGAGTGGGTGGCAAAATCGTAAAGGATGGCCGCCTCGGTCTCTGCGTCGATCAGAAAACCTTTATGACCGACGTCCGTGAGTGCGTCAGCCTCCATACCGTAAGTGTGATTGGAGAAATTGGAGGATTTCGCGGTCACGTCGACGCCGGGAAGCTGGCTGGAGAGGCTGCCGGTCTCCTCGAAGCCGCGGGGCTTCCCGGCATCGGGCTCAATTCCCGTGGCGCCGAACAGTTTCATGTATGAGAAGGAAAGCTCCTCGAGAGTGGCGGGCGAGATGCCGTCGCGGTCTTCGCCCTGGTGCTCGATCTTGACCTTGGTTCCGGTGGCGAGCGCGGCGGCGCGGGCGCAATCGTCTACCCACTGCGTGACCTGCTGAAGATAAACAGAGTCGGGATAGCGGATGTAGAAATCGGCGGAAGCTTTGTCGGGCACGACGTTTGGCGCCGCGCCCCCTTCCGAAATGATTCCCTGAATGCGAGCTTCCGGGCGGATATTGCTGCGCACGCTGTCAATGTTATTGAAGAGTTTTATCACCGCTTCGAGCGCGTTGCGGCCGTTCCATGCGGTCATCTGGTGCGCGGGTGCGCCGTAGAAGGTGTATTTCACGGTGTCGATATTCAGGCAGCAGGTACCGAAGCCGGCAGCCGCCCGCGTGGTGCTGATGGAAGAATGGCTGCGGACGATGATGTCCGCGCCCTGAAACACTCCCGCCTTGTACATCACCGTCTTGGAATCGGGCGGCGACATCTCTTCGGCTGGCGTGCCGTAGAACGTGACTGTGCCTGGGGTGTTTGAACGCGTCAGGAATTCAGCGATAGCGATTCCTGCGGCTATTCCCACCGGGCCTTGCGCGCTGTGCTGGTCGCCGTGGAAGGCTCCCTTGGTGCCGCGCAGCGCGTCGTATTCGAGAATCACGCCGAGATTCGGGCCAGGCGTGCCGCGACGGTATTTGGCAATGAAGGCAGTGGGCAGGCCGGCCACGCCAGCGGTTACGTCGAAATCGTGCGCGCGCAGGTACGCGGTGAGCTTCTCGACGGCCTGCGTTTCCTGGAAGCCAATTTCGGGGTGCTGGGTGATCCAATCGCTCATGGGCAGAAGTTCGGTCTGCATCAGTTGTTTGACGCGGGCAATCACTTCGTCGCGGGTCGTGTCGGGAAGCGTCAGCTGGGCGGCCATCTGTGGCACGCCGAGCGATTGGTCGAGCTCGTGGATCTGCTTCACGATGTCGCGCGCCGCTTCGCGTTCTGTGGGAGTGTCCTGCGCGGCGGCCGCACCAGCCGCGAACAGCAGCGCGAGTCCCGCGATCAAAACTTTACTCACAATTCCTCCTCACTGGAATAAAGCCGGAAAATCAAGCGGCTGCCTTGATTCGCTCGGGCGGGACTTCCACTTCGTTCACGCCGCGAAACGAGAATAGCAGGCGCACCAAATACATGGGCGGCTCCTGCGAGGTTTGCCGGATGATATTGCCCACGGCATCGGTGACGGCGGATTGAAAGGTCACGTCTTTAACGCGCAGCCCGGAGAGATTCACGCGCACGGTTTGGCCGGGCTCGAACACGCGCCGATTCTGGCCCTTGGGCGGGTGATTTGCAACTTGCGTTGCGACGTCGGCGTTGCGACTTGGGCGTTGCGACTTGGCCCCGCGCTCCGGCGGAGCTGAGAATGGTAAAATGGACAGAGTGTGCCCCGACACGGCCAGATGTGGCTGGTCACGGGAGGTATAGACACAGTAAGATGCGCGCACACGCTCGACCCTGGAGATTACAACTGTGATGGAAACTTTTAGGCCTTTCCGCCGTCTTTGCCCGGCGGCGGAAGCCGCGATTTCATTCGTTTTGCTGCTTGCGCTAGGCGGGTGCACGCCCACTCCTTCGCCAACCGCGCCCCGGGAAGCGACGCACAGCTTCACTGGCGCGAACCTGTTAACTCACATCAAGGTACTGTCCTCGGACGAATATGAAGGGCGCGGGCCAGGCTCGAAGGGCGAAGAGCTGAGCCTGCGATATATAGAGGACCAGTTTCGCGGCATGAACCTGGAGCCGGGAAACCCGGACGGTACATTTTTACAGAAGGTCCCGCTGGTGGGAATTACGCCGGATCCGGCGATGAGCTTGGGCTTCTCGGCGAATGGAAAGAAGGTCGACCTGAAGTTCCAGCAGGAGTTTGTGGCCTGGACCAAGCGCGTGACGAAAAACGTATCGGTGGACGCGGATACTATCTTCGTCGGTTATGCGGCGCAGGCCCCGGAATATAAATGGGACGACTTCAAGGGCGTGGACGTGAAGGGCAAGATGCTGATCGTGCTGGTGAACGACCCGCCCGTGGAGGATGAAGACATTTTCGGCGGCAAAGCGATGACCTATTACGGCCGCTGGACCTACAAATACGAGAAGGCCGCCGAGTTGGGCGCGGCGGGCTGCCTGATTGTCCACGAAGAAGGGCCAGCGGGCTATCCCTGGGCGGTGGTGGCGCAAAAGAGCGGAGAGCAGTTCGACCTGGTGACCCCTGACAAGAATGCGGGGCGCGCCGCCGTGGAAGGCTGGATCACGCGCGAACAGGCGGAAAAGCTATTTAAGATGGCGGGCAAGGATTTCGAGACGCTAAAAAAAGCCGCGGCCCATCGCGATTTTCAGCCTGTGCCGCTGGGAGTGCGCACGCAGATTTTCATCCAGAATACCTTGCGCGAAATACAGTCCAACAACGTGATCGCCAAGCTGACCGGGAGCGAGCCACAGTTGCAGCACCAGTACGTAATTTACACAGCGCACTGGGATCACTTGGGAATCGGCCCGGAAGTGAATGGCGACAAGATCTATCACGGGGCGGTGGACAACGCTTCGGGAGTGGCGGCGCTGATTGAAATTGCGCGGGCGTACCGCAAGCTGGAGGTGCCGCCCAAGCGCTCCATCTTGTTTCTTTCCGTCACGGCGGAGGAGCAGGGACTGCTGGGCTCGCGCTACTATGCCGAGCACCCGCTCTACCCGCTCACCAGCACGGCGGCGGTAATCAATATGGACGGGCTGAATGTGCTGGGACGCACGCGCGACATCGTGATGATCGGTCGCGGCAATTCAACGCTCGATGAAGTGGTTAGCGGGGTAGCGCGGGACCAGGGCCGCACGGTGAAGCCCGACCCTGAGCCGGAGAAAGGCTATTTTTACCGCTCGGATCATTTTGAATTTTCTAAGCAAGGCGTGCCGGCCTTCGATCCCGGCGAGGGCGTCGAGTACACCGGCCACCCCGCGGCGTGGGGCTTGGAGATGCGCAACCGGTATACCAGTGAGGATTATCACAAGCCTTCGGACAAAGTGAAAAACGACTGGGACCTCTCGGGCGCCGTGGAAGATTGCCAACTCTACTTCCTGGTGGGTTATCGCGTGGCGAATGAGCCGAAATTGCCGGAGTGGAAGCCAAACGCGGAGTTCAAAGCGAAGCGCGAGGCCATGCTGAAGTCCCCCGGCAAGTGATTGCGTAACTGGCTTGCTGCGTCAAAGCCAATTGCCCAGACATCGAGGCGCCGGGAATTTAGCTGGTGAAACTGGCGAGCGCGACGGACTCGTCGGAATAGACGTCGAAGACGGTGAAGAGCTTGGTGATCTGCAAGAGGTCGTGGACTTTCTTGGTGAGGTGGAGAAGCTTCAGTTGGCCACCGCTGGTGCGCACCGTCTGGAAGCCGCTGACCAGCTCCCCGATTCCCGAGCTATCGATATAAGTGACGTCGCCGAGATTGAGGACGATGTGCTTGCGGCCTTTTCCCACCAGTTCTTTTATCATCTCCCGCAACATGGCGCTGCCTTCGCCGAGCGTAATGCGCCCGCTCAGGTCCATCACCGTGGCGTCACCAATGTCGCGTGCCGTAGCTTTGAAAGACATCTCGACTCCCCTCTGCGAACTTGAAACTTTCTATTTCGCCGGTTGCGCCCCGCCGGGCCCCGCCGGATACCGCTTGGCCATCACCAGCTCCGCGCCGCCAGCGGGGCCGGGATTGACTGCAAATTCATCCATAAAAGCTTTCATCAGGAACAAACCGCGACCCGAAGTCTTCAGCAGGTTTTCCTCCGCCAGCGGGTCGGGAACGTCGGCCAGCGAAAATCCGGGACCCTGATCGAGTACGCGGATGACCAGCTTCTCCGGGGTCAGCTCAAGAGTGAGAACGATTTTGCGATCGCGCTCCGCCTGGTTTCCGTACTGGTAGGCGTTGATGACGCCTTCGCGAACGGACATGCCGATTCGATACCTCTGCTCTTCATCGAAGCCGGCGGCATCAGCCACCCGCATAGTTATATCTTCCGCAAGGTCTACGCTCTCGAGGAGCGTCTCCAACGTGACCTCGACCCGATGTGTCTGTCCGCTCATCCAGCGGTAATAGTTCGAAAGAACGTGATTCAAGCATAGAGACCATCGAGAGTCAATGCAACTTCCGCGTTACGAAAACAATTGCACACACGTGTGACTTTGTTTGCGCGGTGGAGCGGGGGCCGCGCGACCCTGGCTTCGCTCCAACGCAGCCACAGGCCGCCAGCAGAGCGGAATAACGGGTCGTCAGGCCCAGTAGGTGCGGTCAAGAGTACGGTACTGGATGGCTTCGCTAAGGTGCTGCGGGGATATATCCGGCATTCCCGCCAGGTCGGCAATGGTCCGCGAGACCTTGAGGATGCGGTCATGGGCGCGGGCGGAGAGACCTAAGCGGGCGATGGCCGTCTCCATCAGCTTTTCGCCTGCGGCGGAGATTGCGCAATGAGTGCGGATCAGCTTGGGGGGCATCAGCGCGTTCGAGTAGACGCGCTTCTCCGTGGCAAAGCGCTGGCGCTGACGCTCACGCGCGGCGAGGACGCGGGCGCGCACGTCTTTGGAGCCTTCAATCACCGTGTTCTCGCGCAGCTCACGATATTTCACCGTGGGAACTTCGATGTGGATGTCGATGCGGTCCAGCAGCGGGCCAGAGACGCGCGAGACGTAGCGCTGAATCTGCGGCGGCGAGCAGTGGCACTCGCGCGTGGTGTCCCCAAAATATCCGCAGGGGCAGGGGTTCATTGCCGCAGCCAGCATGAAGCGGGCGGGAAAGACCACGGAAATCGCCGCGCGGGCGATGGCCACGGTGCCTTCTTCGAGCGGCTGGCGCATCACTTCGAGGACATTGCGCTGAAATTCCGGAAGCTCATCGAGAAACAGCACGCCGTTATGCGCCAGAGAGACTTCGCCAGGTCGCGGCACGGCGCCGCCGCCGATCAAGCCGGCATCGCTGATTGTGTGGTGCGGCGAGCGATAGGGGCGCGTGCCCACCAGGCCGCGGGAATCCTCCAGAACGCCGGCCACACTGTGGATGCGCGTGGTCTCAATGGCCTCGTCGAGGCTCATCGGCGGCAAGACGGTGGGGATGCGTTTGGCCAGCATGGTCTTGCCGGCGCCCGGCGGCCCGATCATCAGAATGTTATGGCCGCCGGCGCAGGCCACCTCCAGCGCGCGCTTCGCGGCCATCTGCCCGCGCACATCTTTGAGGTCCACGGGATAGGCGCCGGCTTCCTGCAGCATGGCTTGCGCGTCCACTTTAACGGGCGCAAATGTTTCGGGCGCGTTGATCAGATCAACGGCTTGCAGCAGCGAGCGGACGGCATACACATCGACCCCGTCGACCACCGCCGCTTCGCGGGCATTCACTTCCGGCACCACCAGATTGCGGATGCCACGGTCGCGCGCGGCAATGGCGGCGGAAAGTGCGCCGCGCACGCTGCGCACGCCGCCATCGAGAGAGAGCTCACCGAGAAAAACAAATCCATCCAGCCGCTTGCCGAAGAAGGAGCCCTGGCAGCCCAGGATTCCCAGTGCCATGGGCAGATCGAACACGGAGCCTTCCTTGCGCAGGTCCGCGGGCGCGAGATTGATGGTGACGCCCTGCGGTGCGGGAAAATCGAAGCCGCAATTCTTGAGCGCGGCCTTGATGCGTTCGCGGCTTTCCTTAACGGACGCGTCGGGAAGGCCCACGACGTTGAACTCGTTCATGCGACCGGAGCCGACATCCACCTCCACTTCGATGAGGTGCGCGTCGATGCCATACACGGCGGCGCTTAGTGATTTGAAAAGCATGCGAGTGAAAGAAAACGTTTCCGGAAATCTTTGAGAGCGTAACTCAAAAGGTATCTTTCCGCCAGACGGGGATTCGAGGAGAGTTTGGTTCAGCGAACAGTTTGTGCAGCGCCAACGCTTAATTTGGGCGCGTCGCGCCCGGTAGCGACCCTGCGAGGACGGGAAAATTCATGCGGCGAAGCAGAGCCTGAAACCTCGGGTCCGGCCGCAGACTGTCGAGCTCCGGATCGATCTGAATCAGGCTGAGGAAAAACGAGCGCTGCTGGTAGGCCTGCTCGAGCTCGGCAAAAGCCTGGTTCTTATCACCGAGCGCTGTGTAGACAGTGGCCATAATATATCGGGAGATATAGCTGGTCTTGGAGCGCGCCAGCAGCTCCCGCATGGTACGCTGCGCCAAGGCCTGCTGGCCCGCGAGAGTGTAGGCGCGCACCAATTCCGCGGTGGCCGTGAGGCTGGAGTCGTCAATTTTTCGCACCAAATGGAGCGCTGCGATCGCCTGGTCAAAGCGGCCCAACTGCTCGTATACCTGGGCTGAGCAATATACCGCGGCCCAATAATTGGAATCGAGGTCCAGAGTACGGCGCAGTTCCGCAGCAGCCTGCTCGTAGCGACGCGCATAGAGCAGAGCGAACCCCACGATATAGGAAATTTCCGGAGACAGGGGATCGAGCGCTGCCGCGCGCCGAGCCTCCACCAGGCCCTCGTCGGTGCGGCCCAACAGGATGAGGTATACCGAGTAGAATTCATGCGCGGCCGGGTAATTTGGATTGAGTTCGAGCGCGCGCTTATACTCACGATCCGCCAGGGCCCAGTCGTAATCGTACCAGGTGGCCACCATCCCAAGCTCGACATGCGCCTCAGCGAGCGTATCGTCGAGTTCTGCGGCGCGACGTGCCGCTTCTTTCGCTTTGGGCATGGCTTCTTTGGGAGGAGTGATCCAGTCGGAAGCCCAGTTATAGCTAAAAGCGATTCCGGCATAAGGGAGAGCGTAGTTGGGATCGACGGCGATGGCTTGCTGGAGGTAGTCCATACCCTTCTCGATACCGTCCCGCGTCCCCTTGCTCGCGTAAAATCTACCTTTCAAATAAAGTTGATACGCCTCCGGATTTCCGGTTTGGCGTTTCTCGAGCCGCGCCATTTGCTGGTTGCTGAGCCGCAGGCGCAGCTTTCCGGCGATCTGATGGGCGATCTCCTGCTGCACCTCCAGCGCATCGGCCAACCCGCGATCGTACTGTTCGCCCCACAGGTGGCTGTTGTCATCAACTTCCACCAGTTCGGCGTGGACGGAAAGCTTGTCACCGCGCTGAGTGATTCTGCCAGCCAGAACGGCACGGACGCCAAGCTCGCGGCCGGCAGTGCGCGGGTCGACGCCTTTACCCTTGTAACGGAACACTGCGTTACGCGACATCACTTTCAAATTGGGCAGCTCTGACAGACTATCGATAAGGCTCTCGGTGATGCCATCGCCCAGGTAGTCCGTTTCCGGGTTGCCGCCCGCGTCGACAAAAGGCAAAACCGCCAGCGAGTCGATGACTGCGCCACGCGAGCGGAAAAACGCAAACCAGGCTCCCAGCGCGAGCAGTGCGGCGAGTGCGATTCCGGCTGCCGCCAACGCCGTCCTTCCCGGCCACCAGGGTTTCGCCGCCACAGAGGAAACTACAACGTTCGACGCAGCGTTCGATGCAGAAACGCGTCCCGAGTCGCTATCGCGTTTCAAGCGCAGGAGATCTCCTCGCAAGTCTGAGGCGCTCTGATAACGAAGATTGCGATCCTTCTCCAGCGCTTTGTTGATGATTTCCTCGAGCTTTGCCGGTAATTCGGGGTTCAGCCTGTTTGCCGGGCTTGGCGCGCGGTTGAGGATGGAATCGAAGATGACGCCAGTAGTGTCGCCACGAAATGGAGGGAGGCCAGTAGCCATTTCATATAGCACCGCGCCAAAAGAGAACAGATCGGTGCGGGTGTCGAGCTCCAGGCCGCGCACCTGCTCGGGTGACATATAGACGACAGTGCCGATGACGGCGCCCGGGCTGGTGAGGTGGTCCTGGGGAGTGTCCATCGTTGCGAGCGACGCCGCCCCTGGCGATTGTGGCTGCGTTTCCATTTTTGCCAGGCCGAAGTCGAGAATTTTTGCCCGGCCTCGGGCGGTGACAAATAGATTGGCCGGCTTGATGTCTCGATGAATGATCCCTTTCGCGTGTGCGCCATCAAGCGCATCGGCAATTTGCGCTCCCAGATCGAGAAGTGTTTCGGGGCCCAATGCTTTGCCGTTGATCAGGTGGCGGAGCGTTTGGCCTTCCAGCAGTTCCATGACGATAAAGGCGCGGCCATCGACTTCGTCAATTTCGTGGATCGTGCAAATATTTGGATGATTCAGCGCGGAAGCGGCGCGAGCTTCACGGCGGAACCGCTCTAGCGCCTGCGCATCGAGGGCCAGCGCATCGGGCAGAAACTTCAGCGCAACGTGACGCCCCAGCTTGAGGTCTTCTGCCTCGTACACCACGCCCATGCCGCCGCCACCGATGGCGCGAAGTATACGGTAGTGGGAAACGGTCTGGCCCACGGGTTGGTAGGGCGAGCTCATTGGCCGAAATGGTAGGTGCGCTTAAGCATAAGGTCAATAGCTGGGAGTTGGCTTTAGCGGCGCACCGCTGCACAGCGGGGCAGGACGTGCGAGCAAGACCGTTAAGTTGAATTACTTGTCAGGAACCATTCTGATGGCGCGCTGCTTTACACATGCCACGTCCAGCTTTATAGTGGCGCAGGTACAAATCTTCCGAGGGAATTCGAGACGCAGCAGCATCAGCGAGGTGCGAACCATGGGATTACTGGTGGGCCTGGCGGTAGTAGTGGTGCTGGTGTTTGTGATGATCATCAGCATTTACAACGGGCTGGTGAGCCTGAAGCTGCAAGCCGAAAATGCCTGGGCGGACATTGACGTGCAGCTCAAGCGCCGGCACGACCTGATCCCGAACGTCATTGAGACGGTAAAAGGATATGCGGCTCATGAAAAGGGTACGCTCGAAGGCGTCATTGCCGCGCGCAATCGCGCCATGAGCGCACAGGGTCCGGCCGCGCAGGGCGAGGCCGAAGGCGTGCTCTCCGGCGCGCTGCGGCAGGTGTTCGCGCTGGCCGAAGCGTACCCACAGCTCCGCGCGGTGGAAAGCTTTACCAGCCTGCAGAAAACACTTGCGGACCTCGAAGAGACGCTGCAGAACGCGCGGCGGTATTACAACGCCGTGGTTCGCGACTTCAATACCAAGATCGAGCAGTTCCCTTCGAACATCATCGCCGGAATGTTTAATTTCAAAGAGCGCGAGTTCTTCGAGTTGAAAGACTCCGCGGAACGTGAAACCCCCAAGGTCAGCTTCGACGCAAAGCCGGCGTAGCGTGCGATTGGCCGGATTATTTCGCTGGAAAACTGCACCTGACGGTTGTGGGACTTCTCGCAGCCGCAGCCTGCGGCGCCCGGCCGCTGCGTCGCATTTGCTGCTGGCATGTGTTCTGTTCGCGGGCATTTTGTTGGCCGCCGCGGCACCGGCTACAGCGCGCACGCTTACTATCGCCCGCTTCGATGCCGAGGTGACCGTCAACGCCGACGGCACGCTCGACGTCAGCGAACGAATTGACGCGCGCTTTGCCGGCACATGGAACGGCATCTACCGTACGATCCCCATCGAGTACAAGACCCCGCAGGGATTCGACTACACGCTGCTGCTGGATGTGGTCAGCGTCACCGATGGAGATTATGCCGCGCTGCGCTATGAGACCAGCCGCGAGCGCCATTATCTCAAACTGAAAATCTATGTGCCGGGCGCCACAGACGCGACCCGCACGGTGAATATCACCTACAAGGTCCATAACGGCGTGAAGTTTTTCGAGGATCATGACGAGCTGTACTGGAACATTACCGGTGACGAGTGGCCGGTGAGTATCGAACAGGCCAGCGCGAAGATACAGTTGCCCGCGGGGGCCGGCGGCCTCCGCGCAGTGGCCTACACCGGAGCCTTCGGCGCGCGCGCGCAGGACGCCGACGTCACCGTCGAAGGAAATGAGGTTCGCCTGTCGATGCGGCGCGCGCTGGCCTTTCATGAAGGCCTGACCGCCGTGGTGGGGTGGGACAAGGGGTTGGTGCGGCAACCCAGCGCCAGTGAAAACCTGTGGCTTTTTCTGCGCAGCAACTGGCCGCTGGTCATTCCCGTGCTGGTGTGGATCGTGGTCTTATTTTTCTGGCTGAATTATGGCCGCGATCCCCGAATGCGCCCCATCGCCGCGCAGTACGCGCCACCCGAAACGTTAACGCCGGCCGAAGCGGGCACGCTGGCGGACAACCGCGCCGACATGCGCGACATCACTGCCACTATCGTGGATCTCGCCGTGCGCGGCTATATCCTCATCGAGGAAAAAGAGACCGAGATACTGCTGGGCCTGATGCACGGAAAAGAATATGCCCTGCACCAGCTCAAAGCGCCGGCGAACTGGCAGGACCTGCGCGGCCACGAAGTGGCCTTGATGAATGCATTGTTCACCGGGCGCGATGTCGTCGAACTGCACGAGCTGCAAAATCACTTCTACGAAAGCCTGCCGGGAATTCGCACGCAGATTTTCGAGGAGCTGATGGCGCGGCACTTTCTCAAGGTTCGGCCCGACGCATTGCGAATGGGCATGCTGGCCGGCGCCGCCGTAACCGGTGGACTGATCTTCTTTGTGGGCAGCTTCCTCAGCAGACATCTGGGCATGCAGATGCTACCGTTCGTCATTGCCGCGGTGCTGAGCGCCCTGCCCATCGCCGTCCTCTCCTTCATCATGCACGAGCGAACCGTGGAGGGGACCCGCGCGCTGGAAAGCGTTCTGGGCTTCGAAGATTTTCTGCGCCGCGTGGAAGGCGACCAGCTCAATCGCGTGGTCAAGACGCCGCAGATGTTTGAAAAGTTTCTCCCGTTCGCCATGGCCTTGGGCGTGGAGCGCCAGTGGTGCAAGGCTTTCGAGGGCATCTTTACCCAGCCGCCGTCGTGGTATCAGGGACCGGGTTACGGCCCGGGTTTTTCTACATACTACTTCGCGAACAGCTTGAACGGCCTCACGACACGCGCTTCCTCCATGATGACCTCGGCCCCGCGCAGCACCGGCGGCTCGGGGTTTTCCGGCGGGGGAGGATTTTCCGGAGGAGGATTTGGCGGCGGTGGTGGCGGCGGATTCTAAGAAGCTCTGCCGGCTGGGTACGACTGTTCTCTAGAGCGCGTGCGGCAAACTCAATCCTTCAGGCTTCCTTCAGGTACCGAAGCGACACCGGGAAAGCGAAAGCGCACTGGCAGAACCGTCTCGCGTCGCCGCTCTTCTTCCAGATTCCGCACACGAGCCTTCAGCAGATCATCGAGTGAGACGATACCCAGCAGCTTGCGCGAGGCGCCCGGCTCCACTACAGGAAAGCGCGTGATTCCCGTTTCCGCCATGCGATGAACAATTACGCGGAGTGATTCGTTGGGGTAAGCCTCCACCGGATTTGGCCGGGCCAGATCGGCGAGCGTGGCTGCCGCCTGCTCCGGGCCGTGGTCGCGCAGGAATTTCTGCACTTCGTTGCGCGTCAGCACGCCGACCAGTGATCCGTTTTCGTCCACTACGGGGAGCAACCGCTGGCCGCGACGATGATCGGTCTTCACCAGATGAGCCAGATCATTCAACGTAACGGTAGCGGGAAGCGCCAGGACGTTGGTGCGCATCACTTCACGCACGAAAAGAATTTCCAGAGGGTCCACGGCGTACTCACGGCTCAGGTGATAGCCGCGGCGCTCGAGTTTTTCGGTCAAGATAGACCGGCGCAAGGTAAGCACGGTGAAACCGTGGGCGATCATGCTGGCTACCAGCAACGGCAAGAGCATATTTACGTCGTGAGTGAGCTCAACCGCAAAAATAATACCCGTGAAGGGTGAACGCATCGTCCCCCCCAGGATCGCGCCCATGCCCACGAGCGGCCAAAATCCTGCACCTTCGCCGGGCAGGAACATGGCTGCCAAGCCGCCGACCGCGCCGCCCATCATCAGCAGCGGCGCGAGCACGCCTCCGGACGTGCCGGAGCCTAGCGACACGGCCCAGATGGTCCACTTGATAATCAAGACGCCGAGAATCAAATGCAGCGTGCCTTCGCCGGCAAGCAGTTTCCCGATTACGTCGTAGCCCACACCGAGTGCTTCCGGAAAAATATAGCCACCGATTCCAATGGCCAAGCCGCCGATTGCCGGCCACCACATCCAATGAATGGGCAGTTTGGCGAATGCGTCTTCAGCGGCATAGACCGAAAGCGTCATTAACGTGGAGAGAAGTCCGGCGAGCAGACCGACCAGCACGCATCCCGCAAGGCCTGCAGGGCCGATGAATATCGGGTGGGGTGCCGTAGGAAAGAGCGGACCCACTCCCAGCAGATATCGCCGCATGGCTGCCGCCGCGGCGCTCGCTAATGCTACGGGAATCAGGCTGCGCGGCTTCCATTCGAAGAGCAGCAGCTCCACAGCCAGCAACACTGCGGCCACAGGCGAAGCGAAGGTCGCCGACATTCCCCCGGCCGCGCCCGCCACCAGCAGCGTCTTGCGCTCGGTGCTGGTAAGGTGGAAAAGTTGCGCGATCATTGAGCCGAAAGCTCCGCCGGTCATGATGATTGGGCCTTCCGCGCCGAAGGGGCCGCCGGAACCGATGGAAATGGCGGAAGAAAGCGGCTTGAGCAGAGCCACCTTGGGTTCAATTCGGCTGCCATTGATCAGGATGGCTTCGATGGCCTCCGGAATACCGTGCCCGCGTATTCGTTCCGACCCGTAGCGGGCCATATTTCCGATAATTAACGCGCCGGCAACGGGCACGAGGATAACCCACGCACCCAGGTGGTTGCCTTGCGGCGTAATCATTTCAGTTTTCCAGCGGCCGAAGAAAAACAGATTGGTAAACAGCCCGATCAGCCGCAATAACGCGAGCGCGACAAATGCGCTAAAAACGCCTATGGCCGTGGCCAGTAGCGAGATCGGAATCACGCGCATGGGCGTAGTGAAATCGCCTAGCTTGCCGGACTGCTCGCCTTGCATCAGCGCCTGCCAGGCGCGCTGCGCTTTCTGTTTCCAGTCTTGTCCACGCGGCTTCATGCGGCGGGCCTTGGATTGTGAACTCAACGGCTAACTCCTATTTTTTCTTTTGGGAGACTTTGTCCCGACGCGGTGAACGGCGACCCGCTGAAGCGAGCGGCGTTACCACGGATTCGAGCGCTCTGATTAGTTGCGGGCCCGCCGAGCGCAATTCGGCCAAGTGATGGCGCGAAAGGCGCACCAGCACGTTCGTGCCGCGAGTGGTGACGTACACGAACACGCGGCGGCCGTCCAGGGGGTGGCGCACGCGCCGCACCAGTCCGCGCCGCGCCATGCGGTTCACCAACTCAACGGTGCTGTTGTGGCGGAGCATCAGCCGCTCGGCCAGGCCGCCGATGGTGAGATGTTCCGCGGCGGGCCCACCCCGAAGCGCTAACAGCAATTGGTGCTGGTGGGGCTCGAGGCCTGCTTGGCGAGCCGCGCCTTCGCTAAAGTGCAGAAACCGCCTCAGGTGATAGCGAAATTCCGCCAAGGCCATTTCGCTGCTGGCTTTCTGGCGCATGTTTTCTATTATATCGTAATACGATATGTTATTTCAAGAGCGTGCGGTCAAGATGAACTGGGGCTGTCACAAATTGAAAATCACGAAGGCCGGGGACCGGTAACGCGAAGACGGGGCAAGATGGCGGGGACGTAGCGCGTGTAGGCGTCGAAGTCGTCGCCGAAGGCATCGTGGAGGAGTTTCGCTTCGATGTGGATGCGGATTGCCGTGCCGAGACTAAACAGAACCACCGCCGCGAGGAGCACGGGCCAGGCGACGTTCACAAGGCCGGTGGCCACCAGCAGCCCGAGCATGGCTGTGTAAATCGGATGCCTCATGTGGCTATAGGCTCCCGCGACGATGAGTTGATGGTCGCGCGTGAGGCGCGCCGCCAGGCTCCACTGCTTGCCCAGCGTACGCACCGCGGACATGGCCAGCCAAATCGAAGCGATGGCGAGTGGAATGGCCGCGAGCGATAAGACGTCCTGAAGATTCTGCGGCAGTGCAAACTGCCGCAGCACAAGATCCCGGCGGCAATTGAAGACGGCTCCAAAGGCCATGCCTTGCATAGCGATTCCCCACCACGACGCCGGGGCGCGTTTAGCAGCGGCAGACTTTGGGGGCTTTTTTCGCAACAAGAAGATGAAAGCGAAAGAAAACCAACAGGCCATCACTGCCACGAATGCAAAGGTCTGTATGGCGTCAAAGTGCATGGGCTCCCTTCCCCGCGCGCGGGCATGTGCTCTTTCTCGTAAGATCGGATTGGCATTTAGAGTTCCTTGCGGAAGACATGCTGCGTCTTAGAAATCTTGTAGCCGATGCGCTGGTAGAACAGATGCGTATCCTGGCGCACAATGTTGGAGCGCAGACTCACGACGGCATATTTATTCTCGTGAGCCCATTGCTCGGCCTGCTGCATCAGCAGGCGGCCGACCCCGCCGCCGCGCAACGCGGCATCCACGACGAGGCCGGCCACCTCCGCGCGCGGGTCCGATTCCATGACGTGATAACCAAAAACCTGCAACCAGCCGCCGATTCTTCCTCCGGGCAATTCGGCAACAAACAGCGCGTGCGTTGAGTCGGCAAGCACGAGTTCCATGCGATGCTCAACTTGCAGTTTCGTGGAGGGGTAGCCGAGTTGACCGGCTAGCTCGGCAATGGCCGCGGCGTCTCCTATTCGCGCTCGCCGGATAACCGATGCATGTTTCTGTGCCGGGGTAGTCATGCGCAGTGGCCTTTTCTACGAAGCGGCCTTCGCTGCGAAGCCGCGTTCGCTATGCGATTCAAAAAAGCTTAGCAGAGTCGACCAGGATGGTCACGGGACCTTCATTGGTTAATTCGACGGACATTTGCGCGCGGAACACGCCCGTCTCGACGCGAACCCCGTGCGATCGCAAGGCGCGCAGACAGTCTTCGTATAGCGCTTCCGCTTGCTCGTGAGTTGCAGCCTGATCGAAGCCCGGGCGCCGGCCTCTGCGCACGTCGCCGTAAAGCGTGAACTGGCTGATCACCAACGCTGCCCCTCCGCTTTCGAGCAGCGATCGGTTCATTTTGCCCTGATCGTCTTCGAATATGCGCAAGTGAGCGATTTTATCGGCGATGTAGACGGCCTCCGCGGGGGTGTCCTCGCAGCCCACGCCGATCAGGGCTACAACGCCGGATTCGATGGCGCCGGTAATTTTCTCTTCGACCACAACGCGTGCCCGGCTGACTCGCTGTATGACTGCGCGCATTCTGTGGCCTCCCGTTCTGAAAAGTTCTAGCTGGTAAAACCGGGAACACAACGGCGAAATCACATGACTCGCCGAGCCAAGCTTCCTTGTTTTCGCCGGTGAGCCTCGCTACGCTGCCTTACGCTTCCCTGCCTGCCGGTGCGCTGATCTATGTTTGGGAACTCGCTTGCGGGCTCGCTGGCTTGAGCCACGCGACATTTGCTTTTGCGCGACTTTCTTCCGGCGCCGCGGGGCGGCCTGGCAATGCGGGCAGAAATAGCTGCTGCGGCCGGCGACAATCACGCGGCGAATTTTCGTGCCGCAGCGGGAACAGGCTTTGCCTTCGCGCCCGTAAGCGCGGTGACGAATCTGGAAGGTTCCTGGTTTTCCCTCGCTGTCCACATAGTCGGAAATGGAGCTGCCGCCGAGGCGAATCGCTTCTTCCAGAATCTTGCGGATGGCGCGGTAGAGTGCGCGGCGCTCGTGGTCTCGCAACCTGGAGGCATTCCGCGTGGGATGAATCCGCGCGCGGTAGAGGCTTTCGTCCGTATAGATATTTCCCAGCCCGCGGAACACGCCCTGGTTCAGAAGCAGCGCCTTAATCATGGTGCCGCGCCCAGCGAGACGCGAAGTGAATTGTTGCTCAGTCATCTCCAGCGGCTCGAGTCCCAGCATTCCGAGAATGGCGGGCATTCCGCTTTCACGCTCCACGCGGATGCGTCCAAAGCGTCGCGCGTCGGTGTAACGGACTTCGCGGCCGTCATCGAGCGAGAGGAACACATGCGTGTGCGGTTCCACGGGCTCGGCCGGGGCGCAGACCAGCACGTGGCCGGTCATGCCCAGATGAATCAGCAGAAAAAAAGATTCCTGCGAGGAATTCGCCGCGGCCCGCTCCAGGCGCAGCGCCATGAGCTTGCCGTGACGCCGCACTTCAGCGAAGCGACTGCCCGGCAACATGCTTTCGAGAGCTGCCGGATCATCGATGAAGTCTGTCTTGGCGCTAAGTTGGACGCTGAGAATTGTGCGTCCGGGCAAGTGGGCGCGCAGCCCGCGGGCAACGGTCTCGACTTCGGGAAGTTCGGGCATGGTTCTCGGAAGATTCCAAGGTAGCACAGTGCAGGGCGCGAGATGAGGAAGCCGATGTGATGAATTGCGCTGCGATGTGATGTGTGTCCGTGTTGCAGATTGGTGAAATGTAACCTGCTGATTATAAGGGTTATACAAGGATATCGCTTAACATAATAAAATTACACAAGGATTTCCAGAGAAATAGAAAAGGTGGTTTTTGTGAGCTTCTATTACTACTACGTAACGGTGTGCAGGGGGATAGGCAGGAACCTTGCGGGAGCCTGACGGCTTCGGTTTTGGCGACGCTGAGGATGGGGATGTCAGGGCAGGAGTGGAATTCATATGCCCTCATGTAGCGATGACTCTGTCGCGGTCAAGTCAAGCGAGCAAGAGCTGTGGTTGAGTTTGCGATAACGATGTTTCTCGTTCTAGTTGGATTCACGGCAATTTCGCATATTCCGCTCTGGCTTGCATCAGGATCGGGATATCAGGATCGGCTTCTTTCCAGATTGTGAAGAAATCTTCGTAGGCGGCACGAGCCCTGGCTGAATCACCTTGAAGTATATAGGCACGTCCTAAACCGACGCGGGCCAGCGGGCCAAAATAGGAATCCACCACGATACCCGGATGATCCAGCAGCCTTTGAAATTCGGAAGCTGCCTCTTTTCCCTGGTGCAACTGCAGGTATGCCTGCCCGCGGTAGTAGGCGGTCATCAAGCCGTCTGGACTGCTGGGATCATTTCCCCACCATTCGGTCTCGCCATTGACAACCCGTAGGTATTCGACCGCCTCCGCTGGCTTCCCGATTTTCATGGCAATTGCGGCACGCACTACGGGAAGATAGCGCTTTTGTGCCCACCAGCTGGCAGGGGAACTGAGACTGTAATCAGCGACCCATTTTTCTGCGTCCGAAACCTCCCCGATTCGCGCCGCGGCCAGCGCGAGACTAATATCCGCACGATGCATATTGTGGGGTCTCGCGGCGAGTTGAAGATTGGCCTGTGCTAGTTTCTGCTCGCCTATCTCGGCATTCACTAAAGCCAACCAAGAATAAAAGAGGATCGGAAAGCCTTCATTGCCGGAACTCTTGGCAGACTCTGCCGATTTTGCAATGCGCTTATAAATTTCGCGCGCGCGTGAAAGTCTTCCGAAATATAGTTCGCGGATAGCCTGCAGACCAGAAAAGTGATCGTTCTCCTGTGGGTTCCGCTTTGAGAATTCTTCTAGTTCCTTCCATCGCTGCGCGGCCTGCTGAGTATCGTGGCTAGCAAGCGCAACCCAATAACGAATCGTAGGGATATCTCTGTTTTCTATGTGCCGCGCCGTAGATCGGTCGCAGGTCCGCCTGGCATCATCCAAGCGGCCGAGCGCAAGCTCGCTGACTGCGAGATTGAAGTAGTTCGTAACGTTATCCTGATCTAGGTCTACTGCCAGTTGGCCCTGCCGGACGGCTTCTTGCCAATCTCCCATCCACATCGCAGAGTCGGTCAGCATCACACGAGCACCTGCGTCGCGAGGATAGCTCTCCGCCCACAACTGAGCTAACGACGCAGTTTCCTCCAGATCGTCTTTGTGGCCAGAGTACTTAGTGGCGATCTGGAACTGTTCGCGACGACTAACGCGATCTCGAAGCGCGTATGCCTTCTCAATGTTTTTATCCGAAAGGGTCTGATGACCCAGGCGATAATCCGCACGCGATAGCTTGACGTACGCAGACGCGAAATTGGGATCCAGTTCTATCGCGCGCTGGAAGTACAAAACTGACTCTTTGTCCTTGTCCTGGTTCGAGTAGCGCAGCCCCAGGCTGTAAGCTTGTAGCGCATCTAGGGAAGAGGTCGTGACGCGCTCGAACGGTACGTCGAACTTCTCAATCGAGGCGAGCGATTCACCGAGCTTCTTTCGGATTCTGGTAGCCGACGCGCCAAGCGCCGCAAGCACATGCTCTTTATCTGCCGACTCGGATTGCTCGCTCGCTAGTTCCGTTCCGGTTCGGCAATTCGACGCGCTAAGGCCAATCACGTAGTGGGAGCCGAGGGACGAGATAGAACCAGTAAGAACAGCTTTGCTCCCGATGCGCTGGCAGAGGTCGCGAGCGAGATCAGGGGTGAGGCGTTCGCTGGGTTGCCGGGCCATGAGGCGCAACTCTTCGCCTATCTGCTGGTCGGAGAGAAGATTGAGAAACGGAGATTGCTCAAGCTGGGCGCGAAGGCCTTGCTTGAGCGTGTCATCAAAGACGGAATCGCCCGTGGTATTCAAAAAGTCGACCAGTACAACGGTGTCTTGCTCCGTGAGGCGATGTTTTACCCAGCGGAGATAGAGACCTGCGGCAGTGGCGCCAACGATTGTCAGAGAGACCGCAACCGCGAAGGCGATTTTCCAACGAGAGCTCGCGGCGCGAGACGGTGCTCGTCCTTCAATGCCGTTGTTGGAAGATACCAGCGCGATGAACCGGTAACCGCGCCGCGGCAACGTTTCGATGAATTGCGGACTCTCGGCGGAATCGCCCAACGCCTCGCGCACCTTATTGATGGAAGTGTTCAGACCGTTGTCAAAATCAACGAACGTATCTTCTGGCCAGATCTGCGCGCGCAACTCGTCGCGAGTCACCACACCGCCGGGTCGTTGCAATAAGACGACAAGAACTTGAAAAGGCTGGTGCTGAAGCTTGATGCGCTTGCCATGCTTGCGCAGTTCCCCGGCGCGCAGGTCCACCTCAAAGGTTCCAAAGCGAAGGATTGGGGAGGGTTGCGCTTCGAGGGCCATCTAGACATGCCCCTTAGTGTTACCGGGAGTCTAACACCGCAAAGGCGATGACAAGTTTTAGGCGAGCAGATTCTCTAGATAATTGAAACTGCAAGCTTTATTCACTTAGAAGCAATCAAGTCGCAATCAAGCCGCCGTCCATTGTCCTTCCTTAGGACCAGCCTCAAGTTCGCCTCCAGACAACGTCTGGAGGTGGCCCTTGCAGATTGGAATTTGCAGCGCCGTCCTTATTTTGGGATTGGCACAATCCGGCCGGACACAAACGAACACCGGTCCAACCGCAGACATCGTGGACAAGGCCGCACCGGAACTTGCCACAAGCCCTCTTGCTATTATCGGGGCGACCCCAGACCAGGAAGCGCTGTTGCGTTCCCAGATTCAGATCATGAACCCCGCAGTGGTTCCTCTGCGAATCGTCTTTGTCCCGCATGGGAAGTACATTGACACTGCCAGAACATTTCAGCTGCATGTCCCCAAAGGTTTCGGCAGCCTGATGTTCACACACTTGCCGAGCCGAACCGTGTTCATCGATATCGCTCGCTACTTAGGTCCGGACTGGCTGGGCTACTGGATGGCTCATGAATTAGGCCACTTGGCCACCAACAGCGCGAAGGAAAGCGATGCTGAAAATGCTGCACATGAATTTCGGAGGCGCCTCAAAGACTCACGGAATAAACACCTACACTGAACGGGCTCCGAGATTCTGGACGAGTGGTCGGCTACCCGGAAGCTATCCCACGCGGCCACTTGGCCGCGTGGGCGGAATATCGCAAGCTTATCTAATGGATCTGCCACCGAGGCAGGACTGACAGTCGCTATAAACCGCTTACAGCCTCGATGGCCCTCGTCAACTGAGGTCGGTGCCGCACGCTTCACGCCGTAGCTGCGGCGGTGCTGCGGCTTCCGGCGCGCCAGCGCAGCTCCTGGATGGCGATCGTGACCCCGTACACGCCCACGATGACCGCCGGAATGACCACGAACCGATGATGCGGTGCGAGGTACCATGCGGCGGTCACCAGAACCGTCCGCGCCAAGGTGTGGAAGATCCCGACCCAGTGCTGGATGATCCAAGAGAGCGGCACCCACATCAGCCCGGCCAGGATCCCGACGGTCAGCGGCAATGACGTGTAGTCGACGCGGAAAAACGGGATGGCGATTGCGTAGACGAGCAGCGCCATCGCGACGCAGTGGAAGAAGAGGCTGTCAAAGGCGTTCTTCGGTCTGTTCTTGTCGAGGAAGTTCTCGCCTGTGAAGCGCGAGAGGATCATGCCGAGATAGGCGATGAATCCGGTCCCGATGAACAGCGACCAAACGGCCAGGATCGGCGGCAAGAAGGCTCCCGCGATGCCGATCAGCATCCACATGATCGACCCAGCCAGCGGCATGGCGAGGCCGCGGCGGCCGGCGTATTCCGCTCGTTGTTGATCGAGCGAGCGGAGGAGCTGCGGCTGAGGGTCAGACATGGATTCTCCTGTTCATTGGCAACGTCGAGAGGGGAACGAATATACAACCGCGAATTACGAGAGGTCAATTGAGGTTTGTATCCACTTTGGGAGCGAATGAGCAGGGGCAAGTTGCGCTCCATTGAATTCGCCGGACCGCCAAGCGGACATTCTTACGAGTCGAGGCGGCTATGCTATTCTCAGCCGTTCGGAAGCTACGCGGGGGGTATTCCATGTTTCGATCGATGCTGCGATGCTCGGGCATTTTTTTCATGTGGTGTTTGGTGGGTGTGATTGCAACGGTATCTGCTTTTGCGCAGACCACGGTGATTCGCGCGGGGCATGTGATTGATCCGGCGACGGGGCAGGCCAGCGGCGCGCAGACCATTATCGTAAAAGACGGGAAAATTGTTTCCGTGGGAGTCGGATTGAAACTGCCGGCAGGCGCCAGGGTAGTAGACCTCTCGAGCGATTGGGTGATGCCCGGCCTGATGGATGCGCATACCCATCTGACGCTGGACATTGCTCCCGCCGATGCGCCGAATGATCTATCGGCGCTATACCTGCGGGAAGGGACCGGGCTGCGCGCGCTGCGGGGAATGTGGCACGCGCAGCAAGAGCTGGAAGCCGGGTTTACGACAGTGCGCGACCTGGGCAACTCCGCCAACCACGCGGATACGGACATACGCGTGGCCATCGAGCGCGGCTGGTTCCCCGGACCGACCGTGGTCAATTCCGGAAAAATCATCTCGCCCTTCGGCGGCCAGTCGCACGGGATTCCAGCGGAGCAGGCGCGGCCGTGGCTCTGGGAATACAGCGATGCGGACGGGCCCGACGAAGTGCGCAAAGCGGTGCGCGAGAATATTTTCTACGGAGCGAAAGTCATCAAGCTGGTGGTGGACAATGCCGCTTACGTCTACTCGGAGGAAGAGATTCGCGCCGCGGTCACCGAGGCGCACCGCGCCGGGCTGCCCGTGGCGGTGCACGTCTTCGGCGGGCCGGGGGCGGATAACGCCATCGCCGCGGGCGTTGATTCCATCGAGCATGGGTTTGAGCTCAGCGACGCGCAACTGGAGGCCATGAAGAAGAAGGGTATCTTCCTGGTGGGCACGGACACGCCGCGCGCGCAACTGGATGCCATCGGCACGGCCGGGGGAATTTTTCCTGAACCGGAGACCAACGCGCGAAACATTCTGGACCGCCTGAAGCGCGCGCAGCGCATCGGCGTGAAGATGGCCTTCGGCACAGACGCGGCATCGGTGCTGCCCGGCGTGACGCGCGGCCGGATGGCTTTTGATTATCTGGAGGTTTGGACTGCCGCGGGCGTTCCCGCGCCGAAGATCCTGCAGTGCATGACCACCAACGCGGCAGAGCTGCTGCGCGTGCAGAAGGACCGCGGCGAAATCGTGGCGGGGAAATACGCGGATATCATCGCCACGGCGGACAATCCACTGGAGAATATCCAGGCGCTGCAGAAGATTATTTTTGTCATGAAGGAAGGCAAGGTCATCCCGCTGCCCAAGGTGGACCAACCATGAGCGCGGCCGGCAAAGACGACAAGAAAATGTTCGCCGTAGTGGTGAGGTATATCCAGCCGATCGAGCAGGTGGATGCGGTGCTGGCGCCGCATCGCGCCTACCTGCAGAGCCACTGCGACGCGGGGCGCTTTGTCATGGCGGGCCGGCAGGTGCCGCGCACGGGCGGATTGATCCTGGCGCAAGCGGAAAGCAAAGAAGAGCTGCGCAAGCTGCTGGCGGAAGATCCGTTCCACAAAGCGGGCGTGGCCGAATATGACATTATCGAATATGTTCCCACGGTCTTCGCGCCGGGCTTCGCTGTTTTTGTGAGGTAGTTTTCCCGGTGGTGATTCCCCGCTGCGCACGAATGACGGCCTGCGCGAGCGCGGCCTGCATCATTTTTCCATAAATTGGCCATCAACAATGAGCCGGCGCTCGCCGGCTTGCAGCGATGCGCGGTCGAAAATCAGCCACACCGGATTCGATGCCGGGGAGCGCAGCGTGCCGCCCGACTCCCAATCATCACCCAAGGAAATGCGCAGGTAGCCCGAGCCGTAGCCATAGTACGGCGCGAAACCCGAGGGCAGGCGCTCGGCGAGCAGGGGGTTGGTGCCCACGACGATTTCGCCTACGCGGTCAATGTCGCCGCCGATCTCCTGGAAATACCGGCGCAAGCCTTCTTCATTTTTCTTCGCGCTCATGCGGACAATCCGGCCGTTTTGGTATTCCAAGACTACGTCTTCGGCAACTCCGTCCTTCAGCGGCAAGCGCGGCAAGGCAATGCGACCTTCCGCGAAAGCCGGATCAGGAATAAAACGCAGAGCGCCGGCGGGCAGCTCCATTTCCCTGTCGCGCACGGAACGCGCGTCACGGGCGCGCGCGGAGGACATGTCACCATCATTTTTGTGGAACCACGCATCCGCGGGAACGCGCAGGCGCAGGTCGGTGCCATCGGGCGTGGTGATGCGAATGGTCTGGCCGCGAAGCCCGGCGATGAGCCGGCTCTGAAACCTGGAAAGCGATGGGTAATCGGTATCGACCACCGCGCGCTGGTACATCGCACTCAGTTTGCGGATCTCGTGCGCGTCGCCCCTTTCCAGCGGCAGGAACCAGTGAAAGTGGATGGCGCGGACGGGCGAGGCCTCGATGAGGCGCTCCCAACGATGGTCGTCGTAGAGGGAGCGGGCCGGCATCCACAGAAAAATCTGCGCCTGGGCAAATGCAGGACGCAACAGCGCGAAGAACTCTTCTTCCTGCTTTTTAATCTCCGCGAGACTGGAAGGCGCCTTGTCAACGATCTCCGGCGGATCGAAGTTGAGCAGCACAACCGGATAGACTCCGGCGCGGAGAAATTCACTCTGCACGGCCAGAGTGATCTCCGGAAAGCAGGACGGGTCGTAGGCGATAATGGCGTGCTCGCCGGGGCGCGGCGCGATGGTTTTTACCAATTGGCGGGCGATTTGTGATGCGTCATCCGTGGACAGCACAGGCAAGGCGGGCAGCACAGGCAACGCGGACAGAACAGGCATCGCGACGGGCGGCGTTTGCGCGGGGAGATTAAGACTTGCGCCAAGCAGCGCGCTCAGGAGCAGGAAAAATTTGTACATGCGATTTCTCCATTGTACATGCTGTTTCTCGATTGATAGCCGGGGCATTCAGCGCCGATTCCCGGGCAGGATGGCGAAGACGCGGCAGGGCCCGCCCGAACCGCCTAATAACTTGATGGGCGCGGCAACAAGAAATGCGCCAAATTCCGGCAGCTCGCCCAGATCCGCAAGATTTTCCAGGTGATAGAGTCCCGCGCCAAGCGCAGCGCGGTGGACGGGAAAATCCTGTGACGCGCCGCAATCGACGTTCATGGTGTCGATGCCCAGGCCGCTCACGCCCGCGGCGATGCAGATTTCCGCGCTCTCCACGGAGAATCCCGGGAAATGCATGGTGCCGCCGGCATCCTGATTGCGATAGCGCACCGCGTCCGGCCAGCGCGACGCCCAACCGGTGCGCATGATAACAATGGAGCCGCGGGGAATCCGCCCATGCCGCGACTCCCAACCGCGGACTTTTTCGGCGGCGAGGCGGTAGTCCGGGTCGTGCGCGCACTCTTCGCGGGCGTCCAGCACCACGGCGGGGCCGAACAGGCGCTCCGCGGGAATTTCGTCCACGAACATTTTCCCCGGTGGAAAATGCGCGGGAGCGTCAAGGTGGGTGCCGAAGTGTTCGAGCATAGTGAAGCGGCGGGAGAAATAGCCCTCGATTTCATGAGTGGCATTGACCTGGGCTGCGAAGGGGCGCTCGTCACCGGGCCACGCCGGAAGCGTGGCGCTGATGGCGTAGGTCAAATCGATGACGCGCGCGCCCGCGGCAAGAAGATGATCCAGCATCGCGCGAGTGCCCTACTGGCCTTTGTAGCCGGGCCCGCGCACGAAGCGGCCGGGAGTTGCGCCGGTATGCTCGCCGTTTTTGAGCACCTGCGTGCCGTTCACGAAAACGTGGACCATGCCGGTGGAGTACTGATGCGGTTTTGCGAAGGTGGCGTGGTCTTGAATTTTGGCGGCGTCGAAAACCACCACGTCGGCGAAATAACCGGGCTGCAGCAGGCCGCGATTTTGGATTTTTAGATTTGAGGTAGGGAGCGAAGTTAGCTTGCGGACGGCTTCCTCGAGGGGGATTAGTTTTTCATCGCGCACGTAGCGGCCCAGCAGACGGGCCACGTTTCCGTAAGCGCGGGGATGCGAATTCGATTTGAGGAACACGCCTTCGGTGGCCGGCGAAGCCTCATCGGAACCAAAGCTCACCCAGGGAAGCTGAACCTGGCGGCGGATGTTGTCTTCGGACATGAGGAAATAAATTGTGCCGACTCGGCTGCCGTCTTCAATCACCAGGTCCATGGCGGTTTCTTCGGGAGACTTGCCGCGCATTTTGGCGACCTCGGCCAGCGTTTTCCCGGTGAGAGGTTTCAGCGCGTCGTTCTTGAAACCGGCCAGTAGCACGCCCTCGGGACCCGCGCCGAGAAAAAGATTTTCCCACTTATCGGAAGGCGTGCTCATCTCCTGCTTCACGCGAAGGCGGGTGGCGGGATCTTTTAGCCGCGCAATCCACGCTTGCAGGCCGCCTTCCTGAACCCAGGGGGGCATGGAAGCATCGAGCCCGGTGGCGCCGGCGGGATAGGTGTACATGTCCGCTGTGATGTGCAGGCCCTCCTTGCGCGCGGCTTCGACCTTGGCGATGGCCGCGTCGAGCTTTCCCCAGTTGGAGTTTCCAGCGGCCTTGAGGTGATAAATTTCCGCGGGCAGGTGCGCGGCGCGAGAGATGGCGATCAACTCGTCGATGGCCTCGAGCAGGCGATTCCCTTCGCTGCGCATGTGGGAAATGTACATGCCGTTGTATTGCGAGGCCACTTTGCAGAGCTCGACGAGCTCTTCGGTCTTGGCATAAAACGCCGGCGCGTAGATCAGCGACGAGCCGACGCCGAGCGCGCCCTCTTCCATGGCCTGGCGCACCAGCGCCTTCATGCGCTCGAGCTCAGCCGGGGTGGGCGGTCGGTCGGCATAGCCGATCTCGTGGATACGCACGGTGGTGGCGCCGACAAACGAAGCGACGTTGGGCGAAATTCCCTTTTTAGTGATGTAGTCAAGATATTCGCCGAGAGTGGTCCACTTGATTTCGTACTTGAGATCACCCTGGTTCTGCAGAGCCTCCTTTTTCATTGCGTCGCTCAGCGGACCCATCGAGTCGCCTTCGCCCATCACTTCGAGAGTAACGCCCTGGCGGATGTCGCTCTGCGAGCGGCCGTCGACAATCAACGATTCGGTAGCCCAGCTCAGCATGTTGACAAAGCCGGGAGCGACGGCCAGACCGGTCACGTCCACTTCCGTTTTGCCGCGAGCAGATTTCAAATCGCCAACCGCGGCGATCTTGTCGCCGTTGATGGCCACGTCGCCGCTGACCGGGGGTTTACCAGTGCCGTCGTAAATTGTGCCGTGACGAAGGACTACATCGTACTCCACAGGAGCGGCGGCGCGGGGGGCGCTCCAGGTGGTGAAGAACGGCGCGGCGGCGCGGGGGGCGCTCCAGGTGGTGAAGAACGGCGCGGCGGTCAGCAGGCAGCCTGCCGCGAGAAACAGGATGGCATGGCGCAGTTGGGTTTTCATGGTGGCGTATGATAGGCCGGTGAAGGCAAATGTAAGAAGGAAAAAAGCAGAGACCGGCCTCCTTTTGTCCCGGAAGTGGGTGATCCGTTTCCGGGTAGGCGGCTATCCGTCACACTCACAAGAACGGAAAAGGGCTGGCACATGCGAATCCTGAAACGCCCGAGCCATTTGGAGTGAAACCAAGGCAGTGTCCCAGGAGATCACTTCGATTCCTGTTTCCTCCGCGCAGTCAATACGAGTTCAGCGTCGGTAACGGTCATCAGCACGGCACCGCTCTCTTCCGTGAAGCGGATGCGGACGGACGGAGCGCCCGCGGGATGGAAGGCACGGTCACCGAGATGGAAAAGCGTACGACCTGTAGTGCCCTTGCGCGTCCAGAGGAGCTGACCTTTATCGGCGGTAACTTCGATCTGCTGGTTCGCAGTGGGACCGAAAACGTATGTTCCCATGAGTGACTGAATGTCGCCGTCCGAGAGTGGCGCTGGCTGGTCCGCGTCGGCGTCTTTCAACGACTGCAGGAACTCGAATACAGGGCGCGCTGTTTCGCCTCCCGCTTTTGCATGTGCCAGTAGACTGATGCTGTGAGGTCCCCGGATGCGCTGGACACCCGGCTGAGCAGCAACGAAGGCTTTGACCACCTCAAATTGACCGAGCATCGCCGCGGAAAACAGAGATGGCCGCGCACCCTTGGAGATGAGGTACTCGGCGATGGGCCGGTTTCCCACGTGCGAAGCCGCGCCCAAGGCCGACTCACTGTCGCCAAAGCCCCAGTCCCAGGCCGCCACAGCTAGCGATTGGTGAGCCTCGACCAGCTCCTTCACGCGCCTGAGATCGAAATGCGCGACGAGGACCAGTTCACGGACGAGCTCCGGTGGATACGACGGGTAGTTGTCCCTTACGGAAATACCGTCGCTGCCGGCATCCGGGGTTTCTATCCCGAAGAGAGCCGCGGAAAAACTCGCGGCCCGGAGGGGAAGAATAACGGAGGCAAGCTGCAGCAAGCCTCGTCGTGAGAAACTGGAATTGGGAATCATGGGCGTCCTCCTCTGAATTCAGAATTCAGGTGGCAGGATGCAGCGGAAGTGCGCTCCGGGCAAGTGAGTTTGCGAGCGGCGAGAAATAGAAAAAAGTTAGGACGTATCCGTAAAAGATTCAGGGATTTGCGGGCGGAAGTGAGGCGGTGCGGCCAGCGCCGCGCGTCAGGCGTGGCATAAATTCGGCCGCGATCTTGTGGGCGGCTTCGGATTCAAGGCTTAGCGGATCTACCAGCGCGCGGTCCATCCGCGCAACCCAGATGTGCGTCAGTTCCGGCAAGCGGATGAGATGGGCGAGAATGCGGACTTGAGACCCGTTGGATTGCACCTGGCCGAAAACCACATAGGCGGCATGGAGCGATGAGGCGATGGCCTTCATGTCCCGCTGCTCACGTGGTTGTCTCAGAATTTGTGCGTTACCTATGACGGAGTACTGCCCATTGCTCAGAGATGTAAGTTGTTCAACAACGTTGTCGGTCAGTGCATCGCTAAAACGGATTATGTCGGGGTTTCCGGTCTCGTTGTCAAAACGCAGCACCGCGACAATTGGTAGTTGTTCCGCGCTTCCCCGGGATCGGAACCCGTTTACCGCGGCAACCACAAGCCCAATGAATACGACGGCCGCCAACACTAGCACTGCTTTTTGCGATCGGGCACGACTCGTTGCTGGCGCCGAAGGTCTGTGCCCTTGCGCCGCGGGCTCGCAAATCCGTTCGAGCGGAGCGATGAACTGATACCCCTGCTTGGGAATCGTGCGAATGTAGGTTGGCTCTGCGGAATCGTCCTTGAGTGCCGATCGAACTTGCGAGATGCAGAAATTCAGGCCGCGATCGAAATCCACGAAGGTGTCGCCGTGCCACACTGCTTCGCGCAGATCGCCCCGTGATACGACTTGACCGGCCCGCGCAATGAGACATCCAAGAACCTGCGCGGGTTGCGACTGCAAGCGGACCAGCACGCCCTCACGTCGCAATTCCTGTGTCGCAACGTCAAACTCAAACAAACCAAATCGAAATCGTACAGATTCCATATCGCTTAGAGCCATTGCCTGGGCCTTACGGCAGCGGAAATCCCGGCTGGGCCACGATGCCGGCCATGCGCAGGATCTCGGCGTAGTCTGCCAGCTCCAGGGGGCTGATGCTGAGGCGCACGTTTTTCAGGAATTTCACTTTGCGCAACGCGCGATTTTCCCGCATCTCCACCAGGGTCACCTGGCGAGGCAGCCGCTCCAGCGAGCGCAGGTCGATGACCACATTTTTTCCGTCGGGATCGTGCGGATCAGGATACGGATCGCGGAACACTTCGGCGATGGCGTACAGCGCGCGCTCGGGGGCGGCGTGGTAGCAGAGCACACGATCGCCGCGCTTGGTGAGCTTGAGCTGGCGCAGATTTTCCGGCCGCACATTAGGGAGGCGGTAAAGCTCCTTACCCTTCACGAAAAGCGTGTCCCAATGGTAGTGGTGAGGGTCGGCGGAAAAGAACCAGTAGCGGCGCGTGGAAGAGGGCGGGGCGGTCTTCAATAGCTGCAATCTCCGCGGGTACTATACACTTGGTTAACGGAGGGGAACAAAGGATTTCTGGAAAGTAATCGGCGGTTTGATGGCTGGCGGGAGGGCTGACCAGGCGTTCCGCTGCTCACTCGCACTCTACGAAGAGGTCGTCCCCGCGAACTTCGGTGCGGTAACAACTTACGCCTACGGTCGGGCTGGCACCCACCTTACCCGTGGTGACATCGTACTCCCATCCATGCCAGGGGCAGGTAACCGTCTTGCCGTGCAAGAGTCCCTGGCCGAGCGGGCCACCGCGGTGAAGACACGTATTATCAATGGCATAGAAGCGCCCGTCGACATTCGCGATAGCCACGGTGTGGCCATCGAGTTGAAATTCGCGAACCTCGCCCGGGGGTATTTCGGTGGTCTTGGAGGCTCGAAAAAGTGGCATCTAGGCTGCTCCGTGAGGCTGGCGGCGGGTCAGCGTGGCGCGGGCGTTTGCGCCACCATTACGCCGCGCTTAAATTCCTCGACCATCCGCGGCTGCAGACGCACTTCGGTGGGGCGCTTGGCGAGGGTCATTTGGTCAATTTTGTCCTGGAGCTTGAGCAGCGCGTAAAAAAGGGCTTCCGGGCGCGGGGGACAACCGATGACGTAGACGTCCACCGGGACGACTTTGTCCACGCCCTGGAGCACCGAGTAGACATTGAATGGCCCGCCCACGCTGGAGCAAGCGCCCATGGAGATGCACCACTTGGGGTCGGGCATCTGGTCCCAGACGCGCTTGAGAACGGGCGCCATCTTGAGGGTAACCGTGCCGGCGACAATCATCAGATCGGCCTGGCGCGGGGAGGGGCGAAAAACTTCGGCGCCAAAACGCGCAATGTCGAAGCGCGAAGTGGTGGAGGCGATCATTTCGATGGCGCAGCAGGCCAATCCGAAGGTCAGCGGCCAGATGGCGCTCTTGCGCGCCCAGTTGAACACGTAGTCCACCGAGGTGATCATGAAGTTTTTTTCGAAGCGGTTGTCGATGATGCCCATGGCTCGGTTGCGCGCAGCCCCCGTTTAGATGCGCTTTTTGAAATGCCTCGATTGGAAACGACTGGTCGAGAAACGGGAGTATAGCTGCGCATGCCACTCCAGTCAAACAGCGCTGGGGGTTCTCTACCTACCCCCTAAAGACCACACACCTCGCCGAATGTGCGGCCGAAGCTGTAATTCCATTGTGCGGTCGCCGCAGTAAGCAGGCAGGCGACGTGCTGAGGAAATCCACCGTATTTAAAATCCCTGCTCTCTGTTACGATTTTGGATTGCCAGCACCTTGATATGGGACGCGTCATTCGCATTCGTGGCCCCGGTAAATCGTGCTAGCTCAACCGGTCGATGTAACACCATCGAATCCGTTGATCCGAAGGTTTGCGCGTTAATCAGGACTTAGGAATTTTTGCCTGTTTCGCTGAGTGTCGACAAAGTCGCAGGGCGACGGCTACTTGGTGCAATGCTGGTTCAGAAATCCGAAAACGTCTTCGGCCCAGACGTCGGCTCCAAAGTAGCCAAAGCTGTGACCGTCCCGAGGGGAGTCGCCGTAGGGGGGGAAAATCTTCAGTTTGTACGTCTTACCCACCTCGCTCATCTCTGCTGAGAGTGTCTTGCTTGGTGACAGGTCAAAATCGTTAGCAGCTTGAAAAAAGAAGATCGGTGCTTTTGCATTTCGCACCGCACGAGTCATAAGCGACTGTAACTTAGGAGCCTGCGCCCAACTCTGAGCGCCCCCCGCAGAATCGATCCCCGCACAATATCCTCCTCGTTCCACTCCCAGCACAGTTTCGATGCCACCAAACGAGGTTCCCGCCACAGCGATGCGACTCGGTTGAACGAAACTCTGTTTTCGCAACCACGCTAGGGCTGCGAACTGATCGTCCAAATGATCCGTCTCCAATAACCGCACCATCGTTGCGGCAGCCGCAGAGACGCCTCCGGCTTTCTCGGCAGCCGCGATCTGGTCGCCAATATACGCACCTGCGGAGGCACTCAATCCCTGCCCTCGCCGGTAAGGTCCAAAGAATACCCATCCATGGCTCGCGAACACTGGACCGAGCGCGGCAAATGCGTCCTTACTCATCATGCCCGGCGCGCTTCCGTGGTTATAAATAACTGCGGGAAAGGGTCCAGTTCCTTCGGGTTTAAAGAGCACTCCGTGCAGCGTAATCTCTCCGCTTGGAAATGTGACGGTTTCTGCCACAGCCAAAACTGAGGGTAAAAGCAAAAGTGCGAACCGGGCGACAAAATAAGGTTTGGTCACTTTTGTATCAACCTAGCTCAAACATTCATTCATCGGCGCTTTGTGAAGTGGGAACTGATGCTCATGTTGGCTCAGACCGACCATATGCGCAAGGACGAACTCCAAAGTCCTGCACGACTTACCAGGCGCTTAGAGCCAAATAATCTTTCAGGATTTTTCAGGAACGATGTTTCTCGCAGATTCGATACACGCGGGCTGCATATACCCGCCGCCGAGCTTTTCGAAGACGCGATAGTGAGAGATGGTTTGACCGATCATGCCGGGCCATCGTTAAGGCCGACGAGTTTCTGGAATTCCGGATCGTCGTGCAGACAATCAAGGTCGGAATCCTTGGCGGCCCAATCCCGGTTGCCGTATCCGGCGGCAAAAGCTTTTTTGAGGGTCTCGAACGCGTCAACTTTTTTGCCAAGAAGACCGTAGGTACAGGCGGCGTTGTAGAGAATGTTGGAATCTCCGGGGCGCAGGGCCACGGCGGTCTGCAGATGGCGGACGCTCTCGTCGGTGTCCTGTTGGAGGTAGGCAAGAACGGTGGCCAGCAAGATGCGGGCGCGCACGTCTTCCGGGACCAGCTCCAGTTGTTGGCGAAGAACCTTGCACATGCGCTGGCGGCAGTGCTCGGTTTCTTTCTTACGTCCCAGCCGTTCCAGTGCGTTACCGTAGGGGATATACGTATTATAGTCGTCGCCGTTGGCTTCGAGAGCCCGCTCGGTAAGCGCCGCGGCCTCCGTGTAACGACCGGCGGCGAAATACGCGCGGCCGAGAATGTTCCAGGAACCTTCACAGTCGGGCTTGCGTTCGATGGCGCGCCATGCCAGCAGCGCGGCTTCTTCGTATTTCTTCTGCGCGTAGCAGATGCGGGCGTGCGCGACCAGAACCTCGGGGAGGTCGGGGGCAAGAGCCGTAGCCCGGCCGCAGGCGGCGAGTCCCCGTTCAATCCATTTCTCGTTCTGCTCGCGAAGCTCGTAGATCAGCCCGCACAGGTGGGCAATCCCCGAGTGCGCCAGAGCGAAATTGGGATCCAGCTGGGTGGCCTGCTCGAACATCTGCAGGCCGTAGTCCATATTCTCACGGCGCGTGTAACTCCTGCCGCGCAGGTAAAAATCATACGCTTGCGGGTTTTCCGTGGGCCTGCGGGCAATGGTTTTTTCTTCCTGCGGGGTAAGCGTGATGCGCAGAGCCTGGGCGATGCTGCGGGCGATTTCCTCCTGAATGGCGAACACGTCTTCGAGTTGCCGGTCGAACCGCTCGGCCCACACGGAATGCCTGGTGGAAGCTTCCACTAGTTGCGCGGTGATGCGCACGCGGTTGCCGGCGCGGCGGATGGAGCCCTCCAGCACGTAGGCGGCGCCGATCTGCTGGCCTACCTGCTGCGCGGTGACCGGCTTGTCACGGAATGCCAGCATCTCCGAACGGGGAAAGATTTCTAATTGCGCGATCTTCGAAAGTTCCGTGACGATGTCTTCGGTAATCCCGTCGCGGAAGTATTCGTCCTCTTTCGCGCCACTTTGATTTTCGAAGTAGAGCACCGCCACGGTTTTTTGCTTGGCGGCCGATGCATGCGCGCCGGAAACCGGAGCGTTCTTCTCCGCGGCAGGGCGGCGGCTCGATTCGAGGTCCCGGCTTAAACGCTTCAGGTCGGCGCGGAGTTCGGCGGCCGTCTGACAGCGCAGGTCGGGGTCTTTTTCCAGCGCCTTGCCGAGAATGTGATCGATCTCCAGAGGGAGACGCGGGTTCAGCTCATTCGCGGGTGCCGGCACGGAATGCAGGATGCCATCGAAAATTACCGCCGAGGTCGCGCCGGAGAAGGGCACCGCTCCGGTGGCCATCTCGTAAAGCACCACGCCCAGTGAAAACAGATCCGAGCGCGCGTCGAGCTCTTCGCCCCGGGCCTGTTCGGGCGACATGTACGCGACCGTGCCCATGGAGCTGCCCGGGCTGGTCAATTGATCTTCATTGAGCACATGCGATTGCGTGTGCATGGATGTGGCGCCTACCGATTCGGCGGCTTGTCGAAGCGCCGGAGTCAGTTTGGCCAGGCCAAAATCCAGAATTTTTGCTTGCCCACGCTCCACCAGAAAGATATTGGCCGGCTTGATGTCGCGGTGCACGATCCCTTTGGCATGTGCCGCATCCAGCCCGTTGGCAATCTGAATGCCGATCTCCAGGAGCTCCGAAATCTCGATGGACTTCCCGGCAATGCGGTGCTTAAGAGTCCGGCCCTCCAGCAACTCCATGGCGATAAACGGCCGGCCCTCGAATTCTCCAATATCGTAAATGGTGCAGATATTGGGATGATTGAGCGCCGAGGCAGCGCGCGCTTCACGGCGGAATCGCTCGATGGCCTGAGAGTCGTGGGAAATGTCGTCCGGGAGGAATTTCAGCGCAACGTTCCGGCCGAGGCGCGTATCCTTGGCTTTGTAAACGACGCCCATCCCTCCGCCACCCAGTTTTTCCAGGGAGCTGTAGTGCGAGATCGTGCGGCCGACCATCGATGAATTATCCGTCATGGGCTGTACAGTTTACGCCAGGGTTTAGATGCAGGCAATCGCAGAACATTGGAGCGGTGGCCCCCATCACAACGCGGTTTCGGCGCGTCGCGTTGACATCATTTGCCTCCTCTCTTAGAATCGGCGGGTACCAAATTCAGATTTGACGGCGGTTTCACTGCAAAACCGAGGCTGGAATCTTCTTTCTTCCGTCCTCGGGGGACTATCCCGGATGTCGGTTCACCCTGCCCATGCTTTTTGATACCCCCATTTATTTCCTCTTTCTGATTTTTGTAGTGTCTCTGTATTGGCGGATGGGCTGGAGGAAACAAAACCTGTTCCTGCTGGTGGCCAGTTATTTTTTCTACGGGTGGTGGGACTGGCGCTTTCTGTTTTTGATCATCACTTCGACGGTGGTGGATTTTTATGTGGCGAAATGGATCAGCGCCTCCACCAACCCGGTCCATCGCAAGGCGCTGCTGACGTTTTCGCTGGTGCTCAATTTTACGTTCCTGGGGTTTTTCAAGTATTTCGATTTCTTTCTGGACTCCTTCTCCAATTTTCTGGACGTTGTGGGCGTACACAATATTCCCCACAGCCTGCTCAGAATTATTCTTCCGCCGGGCATCTCCTTTTACACGTTTCAGGAGGTGGCCTATATCGTCGACGTCTATTTTGGCAAGCTGGAGGCGGCGGACTCCCTGCTGGACTACGCGTTGTTCATCGGCCTGTTTCCGCACCTCATCGCCGGACCCATCCAGCGGCCTTCGCACCTGCTGCCGCAGGTGCAAAAGCCGCGCCATTTCGATGCGGCCACATTTCTTGACGGTTGCATGCTTATTCTGAGCGGGCTTTTTCGAAAGTGCGTCATCGCGGACAACTGCGCGCTCCTGGCCAACGCCTATTTCGAAAATCGATCGAGCGCCGATTTGGTGGGGACGTTGATTGGAGTGTACGCATTTGCCTGGCAGATCTACGGTGACTTCAGCGGCTACAGCGATATCGCGCGGGGCAGCGCCCAACTGATGGGTTTCCACTTCATGGTGAATTTTCGCCAGCCCTACCTGGCCACCAGCCTGCAGGATTTTTGGAGGCGCTGGCACATCAGCCTAAGCACCTGGCTTCGCGATTACCTTTATATCCCCCTGGGAGGAAACCGCCTGGGCGAACGGCGCACGTATGCCAACCTGATGGCCACCATGCTGCTGGGAGGGCTTTGGCACGGCGCCAACTTTACGTTTGTCATCTGGGGAGGAATTCACGGCGGATGGTTATCACTGGAGCGATTTTTCCAGTCCACCCAGCAGCGTATATTTCGCCTAAATTCCCGGCAGTTACCGCCCAGCGCCGATCTGAATGCGCCGGCAAAACCCTGGGCTATTTCCGTTTGGCTGCAGCGGGCGTTTATATTTCACATCGTGTGTTTTAGCTGGATATTTTTCCGGGCGCGTTCTTTGGGGGACGCCTTCTCGATTTTGCGCAACCTTGGAAAATTCGTGTGGATTCCGGAATATGGCACGGCCGGTCTATTCCTGGGATGCCTGATCCTGTTGATGCTGCTGCTCGACTTGCGCCTGGAAACCAAGAACGAGGAATACTTCGGTGCCAGCATGCCGGAATATCCGCGCGTGGCCGTAGGGCTTACGCTGGTGCTGTTAACCGTGTTATTTGCCGCAGGACAAGCAAATGCCTTTATCTACTTCCAGTTCTAACGCAGCCGCTGCGCGCCCCGGCGGACCCGGTGGACCCGGTGGATTGACCCGCGGCACGTGGCTGTTGTTTGCGTTGACCGCGCTTTTGCTGACCGGCGTGGAACTTGTGTCGAACTATGGCTTCAACCACATCAGCGCAATCCAGCGCCGAACGGTTAGAGATATAGGGGAGGCTCGCCGCTTGCGGTCCGCACCGCCAGGCCAACCGGCTACGGCCTTATTTGCCGGCAACTCTTTAATGCTTCACGGCATTGATGTGGAACGATTGCAAAGCGGCGTAAGCGCGGAGATGCGGCCCACATTTCTGCCGGTTGAATCCACCTACTATCACGATTTTTACTACGGACTCGAGAACCTCTTGCGTCACGGGATGCGGCCGCAATATGTGATTCTGTGTCTGGGACCCACATTTATGGTTTCGACGCAGATTCGAGGAGAATATTCCGCGCACTATCTGTTTGATGCGCAAGGAATCGTAGAATACGTCCGCGAAACGCACACCCACCCGACCGAAGCGTCCTCGCTATTATTTGCTCATTTCAGCGCGTTTTACGGGGGCAGAAAAGAGATGCGCAGTTATTTGCTAACCCGATTGATCCCCGGATTCTTTGAGATGATCAAGCGTTTGACTTACCGGCACGGCATTGTTCCCAATGACGCCGAATTATCACGAGACTTCGAAGTGCGCTTGCGCGCCCTGCGTGACCTCTGCGCACGTTATGGCGCTAGGTTCATCTATGTGATCATGCCTTCACGGCAGGCCGGCGAAGACGCGACACTGGAGGCCGGAATCCGCACCGGCGTTCCCGTGCTCCTGCCGGTACGCAACTTCTCGTTGCCCAAGGATTACTACATCGACGAATTTCACTTGAATGAAAAAGGTGCTGCCGTTTTTAGCGACGCACTGGCCGGTTGTCTTTCGAGACTGGTCAGGTCCGGCCACGCGTCTCCGACGGCGTGCGATGGCAGGAACGCTGCTGCGGTCGGAGGAACGGATACTTCCCGCATTCCATGAACGTCTTTGAAGGTCCCTCAGCTTGGGACGGCAATATTCTTGCGGGCTACAAAATTCGAATGTCTTGCGAAGGCGGTTTGGTGCCGTGGATAAGCAGCGCGCCTTCGGCGCGAAAAGCTTTTAATTCCGCGGCGTCTCGAAACCAGCGGCCGGTGTAGACCTCGGGCGCGGGGGTATCGTCCACGATGCGCTGATGCCAGACATCAGCAAACCCGGCCGCACGAAACATTTCCGCCCACTGGTGCGCTGACAGCAAGTGCGTTTCTACCGCGAGGAGCGGGCCCCACTGGTGGCAGTGCGGGTTGTCTTGAAAATAGTTGATGAGCACCCACGCTGAGCCTTGCTCGCGCAGCACACGAAAGATCTCCGCCATGCCGCGCGCCGGCTGGGGCCAGTAGTAGGCCGACTCCACGGAAATCGCCTGGTCGAAGAAATTGTTCTGCCAGGGAATTTCATCGCAGGCCGCGGCGACCACCATCACGTTGTCGAGGTCGGCGCAGTATTTGCGCGCGCGGCGCACCATCTGGTCGGCCACGTCCGTGCCAATCACGCGGCCGTCCGGGCAGCGCGCCGCGAGCGTGCGCAGCAGCCAGCCTGCGCCGCAGCCTATATCGAGGACGTTATCCTCAGGGGCGAGCTCCATCAGCGCCAAAGTCTTTTCCGCGATCAGCCGGTGATCGCGCTCCATTTCCTCGCCGCGGCCGGCGTCGGCCCAGCGGTTGAATTCTTCACGAAGCTCCTCGTTATTGGCGGATTCGGGCATGTGGAGTGGGAGGGATTTCTCGGGCCGGAAAACCGGCCCGTACCATGACGAAAAATATTGCGGCAGCTTATTTCTCGATCCTGCTTACTTCTCGATTCTGGCGAGCAGCTCGACGAACTTGGCTTCGCGCTCGGCCTGGGTGTGGCCGCCGTAAGCTTCGGCGATCTGCGTGGTGTTCATCGAGCAGAACTTCGGCCCGCACATGGAGCAGAATTTCGCTTCTTTGTAGAAATCGTCGGGCAGCGTCTCATCGTGCATGGCGCGCGCCGTCTCGGGATCGAGCGAAAGTGCAAACTGTTTCTCCCAGTCGAAAAGAAATCTGGCGTAGCTGAGCGCGTCGTCGCGATCGCGAGCGCCGGGACGCTTTCTGGCCACGTCCGCGGCGTGCGCGGCGATTTTGTAGGCCATCACGCCCTGCTTGACGTCCTCGGCATTGGGCAGGCCGAGGTGCTCCTTGGGCGTCACGTAGCAGAGCATGGAGGCGCCGTGCCAACCGATCATGGCGGCACCGATGGCGCTGGTGATGTGGTCGTAGCCCGGAGCGATGTCGGTGACCAGCGGGCCCAGGGTATAGAAGGGAGCTTCGTGGCACAGCTCCATTTCCTTTTTCACCTGCAGCTCGATCTGGTCGAGGGGTATATGACCCGGGCCCTCGACCATTACCTGCACGTCGTGCTCCCAGGCTTTTTTGGTCAAATCGCCGAGCACTTTCAATTCCGCGAACTGCGCTTCGTCGCTGGCGTCGGCCAGGCATCCCGGGCGCATGCCATCGCCCAAGGAAAAGCTGACATCGTGCTTCTTGAAGATTTTGCTGATGGCGTCAAAGTTTTCGTAGAGGAAATTCTGTTTCTTGTGATGGCTCATCCACAGGGCCATCAGCGCGCCGCCGCGGCTGACGATACCGGTAATACGATTGCGCACCATGGGCAGAAATTCCTGCAGCACGCCGGCATGGATGGTCATGTAGTCCACGCCCTGTTCGGCCTGCTCTTCGATGACTTCGAGCATCAGCTCGATGGTCAGGTCTTCGGCGCGGCGTATGCGGGAGATGGCTTCATAAATCGGCACGGTGCCGATGGGCACGGGCGAGGCGGCGATAATTTCCTTGCGAATGGCGGGGATGTCGCCCCCGGTGGAGAGGTCCATCACCGTGTCGGCGCCATATTTCACGGCATTGGCGAGCTTCACCAGCTCTTCGCTGGCATCAGAGGTGACCGAGGAATTCCCGATGTTGGCGTTAATCTTGCAGCGAAAGGCGATGCCGATGCCCATGGGCTCGAGGTTGCGGTGATGAATGTTGGCGGGAATAATGGCGCGGCCGCGGGCTATTTCGCCGCGCACCAGCTCGGGGTCGATGCGCTCGCGGTGCGCGACGAAGTGCATCTCTTCGGTGATGATCCCCTGGCGCGCGTAATGCATCTGGCTGAAATTGCGGTTGCCGTTGGCCGATGCCGCCGCGGCGATACGCTTGTCGAGCCAGGGTTCTCTGATTGGCATGAAGTCTCCGTGCTGCGCTCAGATAGGAAGTGATTACGCCCGCGAACTGGAATTATCGCGTCCAATTAGAATTATCGCACTGGGCAGCCATCGTAGCAACCTGCGCCCGCGAGCGCGCAAAAGTTGCCAGCAAGCGCACATAGAGGGTATATGTAGGCCCCATGGAATGGGCTCCGTGGGGAGGGAAACTCAATCGGGGAGGAAAACATGAAACGACGCAGTATTATTTTATTGGGAATGGCAACAGTGCTCGGGCTAACCGCGGGAACGCAAACGTTGCGAGGGCAGGCTGCGGCGGCGAAGGCGCCGCCGAAGATTGGCGAGGAAGTATTGGGGCAGTGGAACGACATCGGACGCAAGCTGATTGCCATGGCGGAAGATTTTCCCGAAGCCAAATATGAATTCAAACCCACACCGGAGGTGCGAACGTTCGCCGCGCAACTGCTGCACGTAGCCTCGACGAACTTCGGGCTGGTGAATGCCATTTCCGGAAAGAAAATGGGACCCACCGAAAACGACCCTTCCCGCGACACCTACAAGACCAAGGCGGACGTGGTGGCACTATTAAAAAAATCATTTGCCGACGGCGCCAGGGTGATCAAGGAGCACGAAGGCCGAATGATGGAGATATTCAAGGATCCGGAGTCGGGAAATCCGGAAAGTGAAGTGGGTGCGTGGTTGGGTTATGCGGAACATTCCGGGGAACATTACGGGCAACTGGTAGTTTATTACCGTCTCTCCGGCATGGTGCCGCCGGAATCGCGGCCTAAACCGAAATAGTTTCCCATGCCAGTTTTCCAACGGGGTCCGGCTACGACGCTGCGGAGGTAGATGAGCGAGAGGTTAGCAGCGCTTTCAGCTCCGCGGCGTCGCCAGTGGGTGGCTGGCAGGTGGTTCCCACGCAGACGAGCGCTTGTGCGCCGCCGCTATGGAGATGAGGAATAGTTTCCGCCAGCGCGGACGGCAACGTCTGCGCCGCCAGGATTTCCGGAGTGACGCGCAATACTGTCTTGCCAAAATGGTAGACGCCTAAGGCTACGCGTTCCAGACGGTCCGCGGCGGCATCACCCGCGGCGCCGGTAATCACCACCTGCAGCGGATGGCGTGAATGCAGGATAGCGGCGAGGGCATAGCTGGCGGCGAAAAGCCCGTACTGCGGGACCACCCCGGCAAACGCTTCGAGCGTGGCCTGAGCGCGCTCGAGATAGCGCGCCTCCCCGGTGTAGGCGTGCAGGCGGTCGAGGACTATGGCGGCCACGGAATTTCCTGACGGAGTTGAGGAGTCCTGCAGGGGCTTGCGCCGCATTTCCAAACCACCCAGCGGATCGGCGGTAGCGCTGCGGTCGTAGAATCCGCCACCCTCGGCGTCGTTAAACTGATCGAGGACCAGGTTCATGGAGCGCACGGCAAAATCGAAGTAGCGGCGGTCGAGCGTGGCCTCGAAGGCATCGAGCAACGCGGCAGCGGTGAATACCTGATCGTCGAGGACGCCGTCGAGGCGCGGGCCGCCCACGCGGTGGGCGAAGCCTTTCGTACCGTCCCAAGATTCCGCAAGAATGCGGTCGAGGGTGCGCAGGGCGAAGAGTTTGCAATCTTCGCGCTGCAGCACGCGCGCGGCGTCGAGATAGGCGGAGACGAACAACGCGCTCCAGCCGACGTAGACGGTGGTATCGATGTAGGGCGTGGGCCGCAGGAGACGAGCGGCGAGCATCTTTTTACGCGCGGCGGCAAGCAGCTCGCGGACGGAGTGATCGGCCTTGCCAAGTTGCGCGGCGATTTCGGCGATTTCCCCGGCAATAAAAAGAACATTCTTCGCCGGGTTGTGATGCATCTCGCCGTGTGCTTCGACATCGTAATAACGCTCGATGACGCGTGATTCTTCCTGGTCGAGAACCGCGCGCGCCTCGTCGACCGTCCAGGTAAAGTAGTCGCCGTCGTCGTCGAGCGAGATGTCGGCATCCTGGCTGGTGTAGAACCCGCCGCGGCTGCGATCGCTGAGCACGGCATCGGCCCAGCCAATAATCCCTTCAGCCACTTCACGAAAGAGCGCGTTGCCGGTGACCTGGTAGCCATGAACGTAATTGGCCAGGAGCTGCGAATTGTCGTAAGCCATTTTCTCAAAATGCGGCACGCGCCATTGCTCGTCCACGGAATAGCGATGGAAGCCGCCGGCAAGCTGGTCGTAGACGCCACCCCGCGCCATTTTCGTGAGCGTGGAGTCGAGCACCGTGCGCAAATGTTTTTCACCGGTGGCCAGGTAACGATCGGCCACCAGGTCGAGCGCTCCGGGATGCGGAAATTTCGGCGCGCGTCCGAAACCTCCGTTGCGCAGATCGAACTGGCGCACGATGGTGTCGGTCATCTCGTCGGCGATGCGCGGATTGAAGTCCGCGCGCGCGCCGGCAAACAGCTCGGCCTTGGCTACCGTTTCCGCCAGCGCACTGGCCGAGTGGTCGACGTCGGCGCGGCGAGTGCGGTAGGAATCCGCAATCGCCAGCAGGATTTGCCGGAAGCCCGGGCGGCCCATCGCGGCATCGGGCGGAAAATAAGTGCCACCAAAAAACGGCCGGCCATCGGGAGTCAGGAACCCGGTGAGTGGCCAGCCGCCCTGACCGGAGATGGCGCTGACGGCAACCTGATAACGCGCGTCGACGTCGGGGCGCTCGTCGCGGTCGACCTTCACAGCCACATAATTCTGATTGATGATTGCGGCGATCTCGGGATTCTCGTAACTCTCGCGATCGATGACGTGGCACCAGTGGCACCACACCGCGCCAATATCCAGGAGAATGGGCTTGTCTTCGTGCCTCGCGCGCGCGAAAGCCTCTTCGCCCCATTCGTGCCAATCGATGGGCTGATGGGCGGCGGAGCGCAGATAGGCGCTGGCGGAATTATTTAGCCGGTTAGCAGGGGGCGTAGTCACTTAGTTCCTCGTCAGGGATGGTGATGGCAAAAGCCGGTTGCTGCGCGCTGTCAAGTGAATTGCCGTCAGTGAACCGGAGGCGTGGGCTCGGGGTGACGCGGATCGAGGGGTTTGCGTCCGTCGAATCCTTCGTCCTGGCGATGATAGAAGCGAATGCGATCTTCGCCCAGCCGCCAGCAGAGATAGACTTCCTCATCGTTGATCACCGCCGGAAAATCGAGGAGCCCGACGTCGAGGTCCTTGACCACGCAGCCGGTGGCTTCAATACGCGTGAGTGCGCCGCGGATCGCTTCATTGAGGCGATCCTGTTCGACGCGCAATTTTTCCAGGGGACCGCGCGTGACCAGGGCTCCACCCAGCATGGCAATGCGTTGCGCGGCTTGCTGAAGCTGCTCGTCGACATGGCCGATCTTGCGTCCCAGCTCGATCGCTTCGATGAGCAATGGTTCCACCTCGGTGCGCGTGCGCTCCGCTTCGGTCAAGGTGAAGTATTTGGGGTCTCGGGCGTCGTCAGTCATATTTTTCGCAACATGTTCGCAACACGTTCGCAACTTTTTCGCAATGGGAATAGCCATGGATCAGCGCAGCTACTTCAAGCTGAGCATGCGGTCGAGAGCTACCTTGGCCCAGCCGCGCGTCTTGTCGTCCACGGCGATGCGGTTGACTACCCGGCCTTCGCCCAGGTTTTCGAGCACCCACAGCAGGTGGTGAGGGGTGATACGAAACATGGTGGTGCAGACGCAAACGTGCGGGTCGAGCGAGATGACGGTGCGGTCGGGAAACATTTTTGCCAGGCGATTCACCAGGTGAATCTCCGTGCCCACTGCCCAGGCGCTGCCCGGTTCGGCGGCGCTGATGGTGCGCAGGATGCGGTCGGTGGAACCCACCACATCGGCGGCCTGCACCACCTCGAAACGGCACTCCGGATGCACGATGACCTTCATGCCGGGATTCTCTTTCCGCACTTTCTCGATGTGCTCCGGCAAAAAGCGCTGGTGCACCGAACAGTATCCCTTCCATAAAATCACGCGGGCGTTGCGCAGCGCTTCGGGCGTGTTGCCGCCCATCTCGAGATGCGGATCCCAGACCACCATGCGATCGAGCGGGATACCCATCTGGAACGCGGTATTGCGCCCCAAGTGTTCATCGGGCAGGAACAGGACGCGCTCGCCGCGCTGGAAGGACCATTCCATCACTTTGGCCGCGTTGGAGCTGGTGACTACGGCGCCGCCATGCTCGCCGGTGAATGCTTTAATCGCCGCGGTGGAATTCATATAAGTGACCGGCACCACGCGCAGATCGCCGAGCGAGGCGAGCTCCGCCCAGCATGTTTCCACCTGGCCGATGTCGGCCATGTCGGCCATGGAACAGCCCGCGCTCAAGTCCGGCAGGATGACCTGCTGGTGAGGCTGGCGCACTACGTCGGCGCTCTCCGCCATGAAATGGACGCCACAGAAGACGATGTATTTCGCGCTGGAATTGGCGGCTTGCTGCGAGAGCTGCAGGGAGTCGCCGCGGAAGTCGGCGAATTTAACGACTTCATCGCGCTGGTAGTGATGCCCGAGGATAACTACGTCCGAGCCAAGACGCGCCTTGGCCGCGGTAATGCGTGCGTCGAGCGAGCTATCGGGAACCAGCAGATAGCTGTCGAAATCGCAGCCTACCCCTTTCTCTTTTTCAGGCACGAGAACGGTCGCGGGCTGCGGCTTACCTACCAGCTTTCCGATATCGATTAACGTAGACATTCGAGGTGTCTGCATTCCCTGCTACCAGCGCTCTCTATCTTCTCTCCGGCAGGAGCAGTTTTCCAGTGCTACTAGCCGCCAATGTAAACCATGGTGCGGGAAGGCTGCGCGAAGCCGGGCTCATTGATGCGATGGCCTTCCTCTTTTTCCATCACTCTCTCTTCGATGAATGCCGCAAGCTGTTGGTCACTTGCGTTTCCACGAAGCAGCGGTTTCAGATCGTGATCTTCCGAGCTGAACAGGCAGGTGCGCATTTTGCCGTCCGCGGTGATGCGGATGCGCGAGCAAAAACCGCAAAACGGCTGGGTGACCGGGGCAATCAGTCCGATCTCGCCCGGGCTATCGGCAAAGGCGAACTTGCGCGCCGTTTCGCTGCGCTCGTGGGCGATGGGCACAAGCTCCCAAAGCGCTTCGATGCGGCGTTTTACTTCCGCAGCGGGAACGACCAGATCGCGGGACCAGTGGCGGTCGGCATCGAGGGGCATGAACTCGATAAAGCGCATGCTGATGCCCGTCTCGCGAGCCAGCCGTGCGAAGGCTTCCACTTCGTCGTCGTTGATGCCGCGCACCAGCACGGCATTCACCTTCACCGGGCGGAGCGAACTGGCCTGGGCCGCCTGGATTCCGGCCATCACGCTGGCGAACTTGCGGGTGCGCGTGATGCGCTCGAATTTTTCCGGGTCCAGCGAATCGAGGCTGATGTTAATTCGGTCGAGGCCCGCGGCGATGAGCGCGTGGCAACGCTCCGCCACCAACTGGCCGTTGGTGGTCATGGAAAGATCTTGCACGCCAAGTTTTTTCAGGCGGGCGATAAATTCTTCGACGCCGGGCCGCACCATAGGCTCGCCACCGGTCACGCGGACTTTGCGAATCCCCAGCGCCAGCAATACGCGCGCCAGGCGTTCCAGCTCGTCCCATTGCAGGAGCTCATCCACCGGGCGATAGTTTTCGGGATCGGCGGAACGGCAATAGACGCAGCGGAAATTGCAGCGATCGGTGACGGAGATGCGCAGATCGGTTATCTGGCGGCCGAATTTGTCGAGAAGCGGCATAGGGTTATAAAAAATCGCCCAAATCCGTGCGGAAATTTGGGCGACAACTCCGGCTTCAGCCGTTTTCGCGGCGCCGAAGTTCTCTCCTTTCCAAACACGGGAGGCGCGGGCGTTTCCACCGGCACCCTTATCCGGCGCGCGCGATTACCGGGCGCACCGGCTGCGCTCCAGATGCCGTGGGATTTCTCTCCCGTAGGCATGAAGAGTCGGAGAATCAACTACCAGTGTACGCCTGCGGGCGCAAACTGGCAATTCAGCGGCACTTTCAGACGCCGCCAGGCGGACTTCAGAAAGTGCCGCTATATGCTAGAGTTAGCCCCCGATGCGCATCTTTGTTTTAGGGGCCGGGGCTACCGGCTCGGTGTTAGCTCAACTGCTCGAACGCCAGGGGCATGAGGTTTCCTGCGGGGACCGCGACCCGGAACGGGCCCGGCACTTCCTGGGGAAAAGCAGCACCATTCCCATTGCCGCGGTGAATGCGCGAAACATGCGCGCCATTATTCGGGCGGCTCGCGGCAGCCATATGCTGGTGAACGCTTCGCCGGCAGTATTCAACGAAATCATTCTGCGCGCCGCGTTGCACCTGCGTGCGCACTATCTGGACATGTCCGCGCACCTGACGCGCAATCCCTTCAAGGCCGAACAGTTGCGCTTCGAGAAACGCTTCCAGCAGAAAAATCGCGCGGCGCTAATCCTGGCGGGGGTGGCGCCGGGCTTGACCAACCTGCTGGTGAAGCGCGGCGCGGAACAGTTCGATGAGGTCAACGCGGTGGAAGTGCGGCTGTACGAAAACACGGAAAGTGATGATCCGGTATCGCAATGGTCGCCCGAGGCGTCATTCGATGAGGCCACATCGCGCCCGCGGATTTACCGCAACGGGCGGTTCGCGCTGGCGCCAAGATTCGGAGAGCGCGAGAAATTCCGCTTTCCACAGCCCATCGGCGAGGTAGCGGTGTACCTGGCGGCGCAAGACGAAGTGGGCACGCTGCCGCACTTCCTGAAGCTGCGCAATATGGACGTGAAGATCGGCGGAAACGAGTTCGAGATGCTGCGGCGGTGGTACCGGCAGGGGAAGCTCTCCAAAGCACGCGGCATGCGACGCGCGCATTTTCCGGCGACATTGACGCCGCGGCAGATGAAGAAGCTGGTGAAGCGCGGAGGCCTGGCCAACGCGCGCTTCGCAGCGGTGGTTCTGATCCGCGGCACCAAAGACGGGGAGCCACTGCTGCTGCGGACGGACGCGATCTTCCCTTCGCTGTTCCAGCTGCATCGCCTGGGCACGGCGAATTCCCTGATTGGCTGGGCTACGGCACAGATGGCCGCGCTTTTCGTGAAGCATTTTCCGCGGGATGAAGCCGGAGTGTTTGCGCCGGAGGCTTTGCCCGCGGAAATCCGCAAGGCGATTCTCAAGGATGCGCGCGCGCGCGGAATACGCATTCTCTCAAAACTTTCGCGGCTGAAAAAAGATGAGGACGCGGAAGATTAGGCGGGACGTCTAAGTGCCTTCCACCGTGAGCAGCAGGGGCAGGCCGCACTTTTCGGAATAGTGCGGGCGAAAACGCTGGGCGTTGTACATGCGCTCGAGATTCACTTTGCGCGGGCCCAGCTTGGGATCGGGCAGCGCGACGTGGGTATAGCGTCCGCCCTGCACAGCGGTCATGCGGCCCGTCCTCCCAGCGGCAATTAAATCCATGGCGATATTCGCAAAGGTCATAGCGGCCATCTGGTCGAGCATGTCGGCTTCGCCGCTGCGCAGATCGTAGGTGAGATCACTCGACATGGTGTCTTCGCCGGCGCGCTGCTTGATTTCTTCGGCCAGCGCGTGACCGATGTCCACCTTCTTTTTGTGGCCGTAGGCATCGGACTCGCCGAAGTCGGCACCCTGCTGCCCTTTCCAGACGGCGCCCTCGGAAGCGATTACGAACGAATAGCGGCTGGGATTATTCTGCTTGTCCTGCACCAGCAGCTCGATCAGGCGATCGAGATCGAAAGGCGCTTCCGGCATCACGCAGCGCGCCGAGGTGACGTAGGCGGTGTAGAGCGCGGTGAAGCCCGAGTCGCGGCCGAAGATGCGAAACACGCCGATGCGTTCGTGCGAGCCGAGACGCTGGCGGGTGATGAGCTCTTTGGCGCGGGTGATCGCGGTGGAAAAGCCGATGCAGTATTCGGTGTCGCGCACGTCGTTGTCCATGGTCTTGGGAATGGCGATCAGCGCGAGGCCTTGATGGTCGAGCACATGCGCGAAGCTGAGCGTGTCATCGCCGCCGATCACGATCAGCGTGTCGAGGCCGAGCGTGGCGATATTTTCCATGACGATTTCGGTGAAGTTGTAGCTGCCGTCGCCGCGGTCCATGCGCGCGAGGCGATCGGCGGGAAGGTGCGCGGGAACTTCCTTTTTCTTGACGCGCAGAGGATTGGTGCGCGAGGTGTGCAGCATGGTGCCGCCGGTGCGGTCGATGCCGCGGGTGTTGTTGCGGTCGAGGGGGCGGACATACTCCTCGTCGAACGACTGCGCGGTGGATTGCATATTGGTAAGGCCCTGCCAACCGCGGCGGATTCCCAAAACCTGGTAACCCATCTCGGTGGCTTTATAGACCACGCTCTTGATCACCGAGTTGAGACCCGGCACGTCGCCACCGCCGGTGAGAATGCCGATGCGCTTGCTCTTGGCCATGTCCACGCTCCGGAGTGAAATTTTAGCATGGGCGTGAGGGTGAACCTGGAAAGGACGGCGGAAACTGAAATGAAAGTCCCTACTACAGCTTCGCGTACTCCGCTTTAGCCTGCTTCAGGATTGGAGTGTCGGAATCGGCGTTTTTCCAGATGGCGAAGTATTCCTGGTAGGCAGTCCTGGCTTTCGTGACGTCGCCCGACAGGGCATGGGCACGCGCCAGCCCGAGGCGCGCGAGTGCGCCGATGGGCTGATTTCCCACAACGCCGGGATGGTCGATAATTTTCTGAAACTCGGTGGCTGCCGCGGCGCCCTGCCTGGCGGAAAGATACGCCTCGCCGCGCAAGTAAACGGGATACAAGGAAAAAGTAAAGGTAGTATTACATTGTCCAAGTTCATAAGGTAAGGACGGCACGAGCGCTGCGATGGCCTTTGCGCTGTCACCACTCCGCAGCGCAACAGCGGCATGAATCATGGGCAGATAATCGAACTGCCCGATGGTGTCTTTTGGAAAACGCCTGGAGAGTTCGCCTGCCAACTGCAGGGCTTTTGCGGAATCGCCTGTGAGCGCAAGGGCAATCGCGGCGAATCCCACTATCTGCCTGCCATCGGTGAGCGCAAGCCCAGCCTGCGCTTCTTGCCTGGCCATCGCCAGGTTGCCGACCAGCGCATCGCGGATTGCTGCGTGGGCCTGGTACTCTCCTGCCGTTTCCTTATGATCGGTCCTCCGCGCGGAATCGACAGCGCGCCGGGTCAGCTCACGGCTTTTAACGAACTCGCCGCGATCGGCGGCAGTTTCGGATTCGAGGAAGAACATTTGATCCTCGATTCCAGTTTTCGCGGTTTCGATCACCGTCTGGCGCTCCATCGCTGCGGCGTCGTGTTCGAGGAAATGCACGTTGTAAAGAACCAAGGGCAGCCAGGGTGAATCGAGATTATGGGCACGTGACTCCTGAACTGCGGCCTTGGCTTGATTGAGTTGATTCAGCCACTGGTAGCTGTAAGTGACATTCACATAATTATTACCGCTGCCGGAGTTGAGCTTCACAGCCTGCAGAGCCGCAGCATTCGCTTTCTCATAATCTCCCATGAAGGCGAAAGTGATCCATAGATTGGCCTGCGGCTCCTCATCGCGCGGGTAAGTTTGCGCCCATAACTGATAAGAGGTGCGAGCCGCCTCAAGGTTTCCGGTGACGACAAGCTCGTAAAAGGAGGAAATGGCCAGCTTTTCGCTCTCGCTCTTTCGCTCCCGCAATTCGTAAGCCTTACGAGTATTCTCGGCAGAAAGGTTGTTTTCACTCAAGGGTTGATAGCTTTGGCCCAGCCGCAAATAAGCCATGGCGAAATTTGGATCGAGGGAGACGGCGCGCTTGAAGAGGGGGATGCCAGCGGCGTAGTCGTTGGTCACATCGATGGTTTGATTGCCGAGAGCAAAGGCCTGCAGCGCCTCCAGCGACGACGTGGTCACGTTCTCCGGAAGCGCGTCGTACTTCTGGAGCGAGGCGAGCGATTCGCCAAGCTTGGCGCGCAGCCGGGATGCCGCATCGCCAAGCGCTTTCAGAACCTGCTCTTTTCCGTTGGCGCTCACCTGCTCATCCGAGATCAAGTCACCCGTGCCGCAGTTCACGGCCTTCAATCCCAATACATATTGGCTGCCGAGACTGGAAATGGAGCCTTCAATGCTGGCCGCGCCGCCGGTACGCTGGCAAACCTGGCGCGTCAGTTCATGGGTCAGCTTGGCCTGCGCCGGTTGATTCATCAAAGAAAGTGTCTGCGCGATGCGTTGCTCCGAAGTCAGGCTCAGAAACGGGGACTGCTCGAGTTGCGCGGAAAGTCCTTGCCGCAATGTGTCGTCGAACACCGGATCGCCAGTCGTGTTCGTAAAGTCGGCCAGAACGATGGTATCTTTCGCCGTGAGTTTTGGCGCCGGCCTGTGCAGGAAGAAATAGACGGCGCCCACCGACAGCACCAACGCGGCTGCCCCAGCCATCCACAGCCACAGACTGGTTGTTTTAATCTCCGAAGAGCGCGTCGCCGCAGAAATCGTGCGTGGCCCGGTGTCTCTTTTCAGGCGTTGCAGATCCGAGCGCATTTCCGCCGCGCTCTGGTAGCGCAGATCGCGGTCCTTTTCCAGCGCCTTGCCGATCACCGCTTCCAGACCCGGCAGGAGATTCCCCTTGATCTGCGACGGCAGCGCAACTTGCTGTAGCACAATCAACCCGCAAATTTCTCCTGCGCTGGCCCCGTCGAAGGGAATCCGGCCGGTGGCCATCTCGTAGAGCACGGCTCCGAAGGAGAAAAGGTCGCTGCGCGCATCGAGCTCGAGTGCGCGCACCTGCTCAGGCGACATATACGCCACGGTGCCGAGCATCGTTCCCGGACTGGTCAAGTGGACTGCATCGTGCTCCCCGAGGGTGGTATCTCCGCTGACTTGTGTCGCGTTCGAGGCCACCTTGGCCAAACCGAAATCGAGAATCTTGGCATGTCCGCGCTCGGTCACGAAAATGTTAGCGGGCTTAATGTCGCGATGCACGATCCCTTTGCCATGAGCGGCGTCCAATCCATCGGCAATCTCAATGGCGAGGGATAACAGCGTTTCCGTATCCACCGGCTGCCCGTGGATGCGGTGCTTTAAAGTCGTTCCCTCCATATATTCCATAGCGATGAAGGCGCGGCCGTTTTCTTCGCCAATGTCGTGGATGGTGCAGATGTTCGGATGGTTCAGCGCGGACGCAGCTTTCGCTTCACGGCGAAATCGTTCGAGGGCTTGGCGGTCATGCGCCAGCTCTTCCGGCAGGAATTTCAGAGCAACGAAACGGTCCAGTCGAGTGTCTTCGGCTTTGTAGACAACTCCCATGCCTCCACCACCGATCTTTTCTATGATTCGGTAATGAGAGATGGTTTGACCTAGGATAGGAGCCGGGTCCGGCATAAGGCGCTCATCTTAGGTTGCGGGCTAAAGGCATGTCAACGAACGCAAGGCCCGGATGAAACTACTCGGGTCAGTGCACTTCGTAGATTTGCAGCGCGAGTTTTGCGTCCGGCTTGCCTTTGCCGGAGAGAGCGACGTAGAGGCGGTTGAGCTGGGGCACAAAAATTGAGGTTTTGGCGCGGTAGGCGGTGGGGACTTCGGCGATGTGCCGGTAATGGTCGGCATCGCGCTGTTCAAAAACGGAAGCGGCTTCGCTGCCGGTGACGTAGATGCGTTTACGCGAGACGTCGAAGGACATGTCGCTGTTGACAGCGACCGATGGGAGAGATGCCACCACGCTGCCAGAGTCGATATTAAAAACAATGAAGCGCGCGGGCTGGCGAGTGGCGGTGAAGAGGCGGTGGTGAGGCTCGTCCAAGGCGATGGCGTGAGCCTGGTGCGCTTGCGGCAAAGGCCATCTGGCAACGAGCCGGTTGGTGGTTAAATCAATCACTCCGACTTCGTCGGAGCCGGTGAGGTTTACGTAGAGTTTTTTGCCGGCACGGTCGACGATCATTCCTTCATTGCCGCTGCCGGGCAAGCCGGCAACGTCGCCAACGTGTTTGAACGATTGCGTATCGATGATGCTGAGAACATGCGTGGGGGCGCCGGAGCTGCCGCCGCTTTCCACGTAATAATATTTATTCACAGGATTCAGTGCAGCGTGATCCACGCCAGGCCCTAATTTTATAGTGCCGATAATTTTGTAATCTTTGCAATCCACGAGTTGCACCGCATTTTCGCCTCCGTCGGTGACGATCAGGCGATTTGATTCGGGCAGATAAGCCATCACCAGTGGGTGCCCGAAGCCTTCGATACTATGAATCCGCTCGCCGGTCTGGAGATTAAATACCTCGACCGTCTTCTGCTCTTCGGCGGCGAGAAAGAGCCGGTTGCCGTTGAGGTCCAAGCCGAAATGGTCGAGGTCGCCGGTGAATCCCGGCAGCGGCGTGGTGATGAGCAATTTCAATGGAAGTTTTTGCCGCGCGTTCGCGGTAAGCGCAGGTAAAAGCAATATCATCATGCAAATCTTCAGTGTTCGCCGCAATGATTGCCTCCTAGGAATTACTACGGATCGCGCTTCACTTCGCGGCGGATTCCCGCCCAAGTGCGGTTGTCAGCTTATCGTACCGCTGGCGGCAGGCGAGTCAAGGACTCCGGGCGATGAACGCCCTAAAGGAATAGCGCGAGCGGGACACGCGGCTGGGGTTTCTGGAGTTTTGCTTGGCGAAGATGTTAAGCTTTCGACAATTCTGGAACTGGCATGACGGATAAACAACGCCAATCTGCGCAAGTGTTTCGCTCGGGTGCTTTCGAAATTGATCTGGGCACGGGAGAGCTGCGCAAGGATGGGCAGCGCGTGGCGTTGCAGGAGCAGCCGTTTCAGGTGCTGGCGCTGCTGGTGAAGCGCGCGGGGAAGGTGGTCACCCGCGAAGAAATTCTTCGTGAGCTGTGGCCCGCGGGAAGCGCAGTGGATCCGGATCGCAGCCTGGATATTGCGATGAACACGCTGCGCGGAGCGCTGGGGGATGCAGCGGATCGCGCGACCTTGGTGAAGACGCTGCCGGGCCGCGGCTTTCAATTCGTCGCCCCGGTTAGAGCGGAATCCGCGCGACCCATGGGAATCGAAGCGCTGGGGCGGAAGCGGCTGCAAGCACTGGCGCCTCGCGGCGGAAATTCGTTTCTGCGCTGGGGCCCTATCGCCATGGTATTCGTGCTGGGAGCGGGGTTGGCGCTCGCGGCTTACGTACTGGTGAAGCGCGCGCCGACGACGGCGGCGCGGATCAAACTGGCGGTGCTGCCCTTCAACAACCTCAGCGGAAAGGCGGAAGACGAGCATCTGTCCGACGGAATGACCGAAGAGATGATCACGCGGCTGGGACGGTTGCAAGGCCAGCGGCTGGGAGTTATCGCGGCGACTTCGGTGTGGCCGTTCAAGCATACTCTGGAGAGCGTCCAGCAGATCGGCAACCGGCTGGGCGTGGACTACCTGGTGGAAGGCAGCGTTTTTCATGAGAGCAACCAGATCCGCATCTCCGCGAAACTCATCCAGGTGAGCGACGCCACGCAATTGTGGACGGAATCCTACGACCGGCCCTACACCGGAATTCTTTCGATTGAAAGCGAAGTGGCCGGGAGCGTGGCCGATTCGCTGACGCTGCGGCTGCTGCCGGCGGAGCGGGCGCGGCTGGTGGCGCCGAACGCAAAAAGTCCGGAAGCGCACGAAGCCTACTTCAACGGGCGTTATCAGTGGAACAAACGAACACCCGACGGCTTTCTAAAGAGCATCGACTACTACAATGAGGCCATCGCCATCGATCCGAATTATGCCGCCGCGTACGCGGGTTTGGCGGACGCCTACATCATGCTGGGGTTCTACAGTATTTCGCCGCCCAGCCAGTCGTTCGAGAAATCCAAGCAGGCGGCGGTGCGGGCACTGGAGCTGGACGATTCACTGGCCGAAGCGCACGCCTCGCTTGCGGATACGCGGCTTAACTACGATTACGATTGGGAAGGCGCCGGGAAAGAGTTTCGCCGGGCGATCGAGCTCAACCCCAACTATGCGACGGCGCACGAGTGGTATTCCGTGTACCTGGCGTTGACGGGCAAAGAGAAAGAGGGCCTGGAGGAGATCCGGCGAGCGCACGAGCTCGACCCGTTGTCGCTTACGATCGATGCCGATAGCGCGCTTAATTATTTTTATGCCCGCCGATTTGATGAGGCCATTGCGCAGTGCCATAAGATCCTGGAACTGGATCCAAATTTCGGTTTGGGGCACATGTGGCTGGGACGCGCGTACCAGGCGAAGGGGATGAATTCCGAAGCGATTGCGGAATTGCGGCAGGCTCATGAGCTGCAGCCGGCGAATCCACTTTACCTGGCGTTGCTGGGAAGCGTTTACGGGGTGTCGGGGAAGACAGCGGAAGCGCAGAAAATCATCGGTCAATTTAAGGATGCGGCGGCGAATCACTATGTTCCGCCGGTGATGATTTCGCTGGTGTATGTGGGACTGGGAGACAAGGTGCAGGCGCTCGATTGGGCGGAGAAAGCTTATGCGGAACACGCGCCTATGCTGACGCGGGTAAAGCGCGACACGATGGTGGACGGGCTGCGGCCGGAGAAGCGGTTTCAGGATTTATTGCGGCGCGTGGGACCTGCCGATTGAGGAGCGGTTTGGGGCGTTGACTTGCGGGCGGGTGCGGCCTAGGATTCGGGACTAATGGCCGATTCGCTGACGGGAACCACGGTCGCGCACTACCGCATTCTGGAAAAACTTGGCGGCGGCGGGATGGGCGTGGTGTATCGCGCGGAAGATAGCAGGCTTCCCCGCTACGTCGCGCTGAAATTCCTCTCGAAGGAACTGGAAAGCGATCCGGAAGCTTCGGCGCGGCTGCGGCGCGAAGCGCAAGCTGTCTCCAGCCTCAACCATCCGCATATCTGCACGATCCATGACGTCGGCGAGCACGAAGGACAGCCCTACATCGTAATGGAGCTGCTCGAAGGGCAGACGCTCAGAGACCGGATTGCCGCGGATGGCTTCAGCACGGACCAGCTGGCCACGCTGGGGATTCAGATTGCGGATGCGCTGGAGACTGCTCATGAGAAAGGGATCGTCCACCGCGACATCAAGCCATCGAATGTGTTCATCACGCAGCGCGGGCATGCCAAGCTGCTCGATTTTGGCTTGGCCCGGCAGCTGCAGAAAGAAGAACTGAAGGAAGCGACGCAGAGCCACATCCCGTTGACCGAGGGCAGCTCGGTGGTGGGCACTTTGCCTTACCTGCCGCCGGAAGTGCTTTGCGGGGAGAGGGCCGATGCGCGCAGCGATTTGTGGGCGTTTGGCGTGGTGTTGTATGAGATGGCCACGCGCCAACGCCCTTTCCATGGGCAGACCGTGTATCAACTCACCTCGGGAATATTGCAGGAACCGCCGCGCTCATTTCCCGCGAGCGTTCCGGAGGGACTGCGTGCGGTGATCCTGCGATGCCTGAGCAAAAACCCGGCGGAACGCTACCAGCGGGCCGGCGAACCTCGCGCGGCGCTGCAGACCATCAATACCTATTCGCCGGAGGTTGCGGCGGCGAAGAGCGCTGTTGCCGGCGGGGCCGGCGTCGACTCCAGACGCGCTGCTGTCGATTCGCTGGCGGTGATGCCATTTCTAAACCAGACCAGCGACCCGGAAGTGGAATACCTGAGCTGGGGCGTCACGGAAAGCATCATCAACAGCCTGGGGCGACTGGAAAAACTGCACGTGGCCTCCGCGTACAGCGTGCATCGCTACAAAGGGCAGAATCCCGACCCGCGAGTTTTGGGGCGCGAGCTGAACGTCAGCGCGGTGCTGACCGGGCGCATCGCGCAGCGCGGCGACACGCTGGCCATCGGCACGGAACTGGTGGACACGCGAAGCGGGTGGCAACTTTGGGGGCGCCAATACGCGCGGAAGGCTGACGGCCTGGTTTCCCTGCACGAAGAGATTGTGCGCGAAATCGGCGCGGCTTTGCGGCTGAGCCTGCCGGGCGACGAAAACAGGCTGCTGGAGAAACGCACGACGCGGGACCAGCTGGCCTACCAACTGTATATGAAGGGCCGGTTGTGCCTGTTCAGCGCGTCGGAGGATGGGCTCAAGCGGGCGCTGCGGAATTTCTCGCTGGCTACGCGAAGAGATCCTGGTTTCGCGCTGGCCCACGTGGAAGAGGCGAATGCGTACTCCATGTTGGGGTTTTATGGCGTTATGGCGCCGCGCGAGTGCTTCCCAAAGGCGCTGGAGGCGGAAAAAAAGGCCGCGGAAATCGATGGCACGCTCGAAGACGTTTACACGGCGAAGGCGCTGGTGGACTTTTTGCATCAATGGGATTGGGCGGCGGCGGAGAAAGGTTTTCAGCGAACCCTGGAGCTGAATTCTAAATTTACTTCGGCGCATTTCTGGTATGCGTGGTATCTGGCGGCGCGGGAAAGACCCGAGGAAGCGCGGGAACAGATGGAGGAGGCCAAGGCGCTCGAGCCGAGCTCGCTGGTGGTCACCATGTACACCGGATTTGTTTTATATCTGCTGCGTGATTATGCGGGCGCAGCGGAGCATCTGCGTCGCGTGCTGGGGAAAGAACCTGAATTCGCCGTGGCGTGGTGGTGGCTGGGGTTAGTGCTGATGGAAACGGCAGACTATGAGGCAGCGATCGAAGCGTTGCAAAAATCTAGGCAGTATTCCGACGGGCATCCGGCGCCGCTGGCAGCGCTGGGAAACCTCTACGGGCGGCTGGGTTGGAGCGGGGATGCGCGAAGAGTTTCGCAAGAGCTTAACGGGCTCTTGAGCACGCGCTACGTCTCAGCTTTCGATATTGCTCTGAGCCAATGTGGCGGGAAGGATAAGACTGCGGCGCTTGATTGGCTGGAAAAGGCGTGCGAGGAGCGCTCGAGTCTGCTGGTGTTTCTGAAGGTGTGGCCGATGCTGGATGCGCTGCGTGGTGAGCCGCGGTTTAAGGAGATTTTGCGACGCGTGGGCCTGGCGGAGTAATTGGATGAAGCCGGCGACCTCCACTTCCAGGGAGCCTAGACTGGGGATTAGCAGCAGCGGGAGATGGCGGAGTAGCGGCGGCGCAGGGCGTCCAGATAAAATTCTTCTCTGGTGAGCAGGCGCGCGTGGGCGCATGAGGTGGAGCCGCGCGCGGCGCGGCGCGCGGCGGAGCGTAGATAGTTTTCGTAGGCGGCGTCTCCCAGGACCTGGCGGAGCCACCACCAAGCGGTTTTTACTGCGGTTACGGTGGTTGTCACCAGCCTATTCACCAGCCTGTTCATCAGCGTGTTCATCTGGCCTCTCCCTGCATTTAAGAGTACTTCGCTGCTTAGTCGCCTTCGGCCCACTGCGTTTCTACGTGTGGGGATTCGTGCAGCGTGGCGGCTTTGCGGCCGCTTAGAATGGCGTACCACTCCCAGATGGCTTCGAGCAGCAGGAGCAGGACCATGCTAGCCAGGACGCCGGTTACGGCGGCATCAAGGCGCGAGTTGAAAATAAGTTTTTGCGTTTCGGCGACGCGCTCCGGGGGGATGGCGCCGGAGGCGATGCGCGCGGCCAGGGCGTTGGCTTGCGCGAGGAAGCCGAGGCGCGGGCTGGAATCGAAAATCTTCTGGTAGCTGGCGGTCATCGTTACCGACACAAGGGCGACCATGGGCACGAGAGTCACCCAGAGATATCTCGTTTTTTTCATCTTAAATAAAATGGTGGTAGCGACGACGAGGGCCACGGTGGCCAGCAATTGGTTGGAGATGCCGAACAGCGGCCACAGAGAGTTGATGCCGCCAAAGGGATCCTGCACACCGCGATAGAGAAAATATCCCCAGGCGCCGACGATTACCGCGCTGGTGGCGAGAATGCTGCCGTAGGAGCCGGTGGGGCCGAGCGGCTTCCAGACGTGCTTGAGCAGGTCTTGCACCATAAAGCGGCCGACGCGGGTGCCGGCATCGAGCACGGTAAGAATGAAAAGCGCTTCGAACATGATGGCGAAGTGATACCAGAAGCCAAGCAGGCGCGCGCCGCCGATGGAATGGCTGAAAATCTGGGCCATGCCAACGGCCAGGGATGGCGCGCCGCCGGTGCGGTTGAACAGGGTGTGCTCCCCGACCATGTTGGCGAGCTGCTGCATAGTGGCGGCGTCGACGGAATAGCCCCAGGTGCGAATGGTGGCGGTGGCGGCCTCGGCGGTCTGACCGACGAGGCCAGCGGGGCTGTTGATGGCGAAGTAGACGCCAGGCTCCAAAGCGCAGGCGGCCACCATGGCCATGACGCCGACGAAAGATTCCAGAAGCATGGAGCCGTAGCCGACCTGGCGCGCATGGCTTTCGCGCATCAACATTTTCGGCGAGGTGCCGGAGGAGATCAGCGAATGGAAACCGCTGACCGCGCCGCAGGCGATGGTGATGAAGCAGAAAGGAAAGATTTTTCCGGCGAAGACGGGCCCGTTGCCGTCGACGAACTGAGTTAGCGCGGGCATGTGCAGCGCGGGGCGGACGAAGAGAATGCCCACGGCCAGGGCGGCGATGACGCCGAGCTTGATAAAGGCGGAGAGATAGTCGCGTGGGGCGAGCATCATCCACACGGGCAGCGCCGAGGCGGAGTAGCCGTAGAGGATGAGGGCGAGAGCGATGGTGGTGCCGGAAAGCGTAAAGGTGCGCGACCATGAGGGCGATGCCGCTACCCACTGACCGGCCACCACGGCGAACACGGTGAGGGCTACGCCGATCACCGTGGCTTCGAGCACGCGTCCCTTGCGCCACCAGCGCAAATAAAAACCCATCAACAAGGCTATGGGCACGGTGGCGAAAAGCGTAAAAGTAGCCCAGGCAGATTCCTTCAGCGCATTGACTACCACCAGGCCGATGGCCGCCAGCAGGATGATCATGATGGCCAGGACGGCGACCATGGCGATCATGCCGCCGCGCACGCTGACCTCTTCGCGGGCCATCTGGCCGAGTGATTTGCCATCGCGGCGGATGGAACAGAACAGAATTACAAAATCCTGCACGCAGCCGCCGAGGACGGCTCCGGTAATCAGCCAAAGCGTTCCCGGCAGATACCCGAACTGCGCGGCCAGGGTAGGGCCGATCAGCGGCCCGGGCCCGGCGATGGAGGCGAAGTGATGTCCCATGACCACCCAGCGATTGGTGGGCACGAAATCGCGGCCGTCGTCGAGGCGCTCGGCGGGGGTGGCGCGCGTGTCATCGAGCTCGAGCACGCGCACGGCAAGAAATTTGGAATAAAAACGGTAAGCCACCAGGTAGGTGCAACCCGCGGCGACTACGAACCAGATGCCGTTCAGCGGCTCGCCGCGCTCGAAGGCGATGGCTGCCAGTCCCACTGCGCCAGCCACGGAAATCGCCACCCACATGAGTTTTTGAAGGATGGAATTCATGGACGGCAGCCCAGAGGAGTTAAGCACCGCAAGAAAGCAAAGGAGTGCACTGGCGCATCGTACGCGAGGGATGCGCGAGGGTCAAATTCGGGTGGTCAAATATGCGTCATGGGTTGGGGATACGACGGCGAAACGGCGGAAGTGTCTCTGTTTGAAAATCTGATGTGCCAAACGGCGCGAATCGCAAGGATCAGCAGGATCAGCACCATACCTCCCAATGCCCCAAGTGCCATCGCAAAAACGGCAATCCTGCTTCCATGCAACTCGGAAGTTATGGGCCATCCAGTGATAACTTCCGAGTGCACCGTCACTCGCCCGCAATCGGGGTGAATCGATCTTCCACGAGAGGAGCGAATCGTCTACTTCAGTTTGGCGTACTCGGCCTTCGCCTGAAGCAAGATGGGGATGTCGGGGTCGGCGTCTTTCCAGAGGGCGAAGAAGTCCTGGTAGGCAGTGCGGGATTTGGCGATGTCGCCCTGCAAGGCGTAGGAGCGGGCGAGGCCGAGATGGGCCATCGACAGCAAAAGATCGGTGGCAGCATAATTGTGAATAGACAAAATCTTCTGAAACTCCTGTGCGGCTTCGCTGCCTTGTCCCATCTTCAAGTAGGCAAGGCCACGAGCATACTTGACCGCGGTATTTACCTTGTCATAGGGCGTAGCTGAGTTCAGAAGTTCGATCGCCTTCTTGCTGTTGCCGCCGTTAAGCGCCGCGACGGCCTGCACAAATGGCACGGTGACGGCTTGAGCGAGGGTATCGTCCGGCCGCTCCTTGGCTACCGCAGCAGACAGTTCAAGCGCCTTTTTGTTCTCACCGGCCAGCGCCAGAACGGCCGCCGCAAAAAGCTTTATGTTATAGCCCTGCGATATTCCCAGTGCGGCGTTGACGGTCTCGACGGCTTGTTTTGAATACCCGAAGTTCGCCAGAGCCCACCCCTGCCCTGCCAGCACTCCAGCTTCCCCGTCCTTGAAATTCAGCCGTCGCGCGATCTGGCGGACTTTCTCGTAGAAATCTTCGGCCCGCCGGAGTTGCCCGCGCGAAGCGGCGATGTCTCCATGGCGGACAAACACACCCATTTCAAGGTCGGGCTGGGCGTGGAGAAGGGCCTCCTCGTTCTCCATTGTGGCCATATCGCCTTGCACGTACGCGATATAGGCTAAGTTGTCGTGCAGGTAAACGAAGGCGGCGTTGTGCTTCAGCGCCGCTTTCAAGATTGCCTTGGCATCGTCCAGGCGATTGAGCCCGACGTAAGCTCTTGCCGAATTATCGTAGCCGCGGGACTCTTCGGGGTCTACTTGGATGGCCTTCTGTGCGTTCTCCAAAGCCTTTTCAAACTCGCCCAACTGTAATACGTAGGTCACCGCCAAGTTCACATAAGGGGTCACATCACGGGGATAGGTCTGCTTGTAGAGCTCGTACGCCGCAATGCCTTTTTCCAATTGCCCGCTGTCGGCATAATAGTGGGAGGTGATATAGAGCCTCTCCAGCTCGCTGGCCCGGTCTTTCAGTTCAAATGCTTTCTTTCGGTACTCCTCGGCGAGGCCCGCTTGGCCGTAGTTGCCATAGACGGTTCCCATCCGCGCGTAAGCCAGGGCAAAATTCGGGTCGAGTTCAATGGCGTGCTTGTAAAAAGGAATAGCCCCCAAATCGTCGCCGTTGGAATGCTTCACATCGCCCAGACTAAAGCTTTTCAGCGCCTCCAGGGATGATGTCGTGGCCTCTTCCAGCGGTTTATCAAACTTCTGAATAGAAGCCAGCGACTCGCCCAACTTTCCTCGCAACTGGCTGGTCGCGGTATCCAGCGCCTTGAGCACCTGCTCTTTGCTGTCGGCCTGGCCTTGTACCTCGGCGAGCGTGTCGCCGGTGGCCGCCTTGATGGCGTCCAGCGTGACCACGTACTGGCTGCCCAGGCTGGCGATGGAGCCCGACAGCAGCGCTTTCACTCCGTTGCGCTGGCAGATCTCACGCGCGGTGTCGACGGTGATGCGCTCGTCGGCTGGCTTCCCCATCAGCGTCAGCGTGTGCCGCGCCTTGGCATCGGAAAACACATTCAGGTACGGTGATTGCTCCAGACCCACGGCCAGGGCCTTCTTGAGGGTGCCATCAAACACCGCGTCATTCGTGGTGTTCACGAAATCAGCGATGAAGATGGAGTCTTTTTCGGTGATGGCGTGCCCTTTATACAAACGGAGGAACAATCCCCCGGCGGCGAGCGCGGCCAGCGCCACTCCCACTGAGATGAGCAGCTTCCAGCGGCGCGGCGCGGAAACCGCAACACCCACTGGCCCGCTCGCAGATGCTGTGGCCACCGTGGCGGAACTTGTTCTATTCGCGGGGGCAGACGGAGGGCCCGGCTCAACGGCGGGGCTTGAAGACCGCGCCTCCTCGGAAACGGTGTTCGCTACCGCCGAACGCCCGGAATCGCTATCACGCTTCAGACGTTGCAGATCGGCCCGCAGGTCGGCAGCGTGCTGATAGCGTAAATTACGGTCCTTCTCCAACGCTTTGTTGATCGTCCGTTCCAGGTCCGGGGGTATGTCGCGATTGAGGCGTACGGGAGCCACCGGCGCCTTGTGCAGAATGCCGTCAAAAATTGCGCCCGACGTGCCGCCGCTGAAGGGTAACCCGCCGGTGGCCATCTCATAGAGCACCACACCAAAAGAAAAAAGATCCGTGCGGGCGTCTAGCTCCTTTCCCAACACCTGCTCCGGAGACATATAGGCCACCGTACCCACCGCCGTGCCCGGACTGGTGAGATGCTCCGAGCTGGCCGCAGCCGTGGCGTCTGACTCAACTTTCGCCGCTTCCAGCATCCGCCCTGTCGGTGTCAGCTTCGCCAATCCGAAGTCGAGAATCTTGGCGTGCCCGCGCTTGGTGACGAAGATGTTGGCAGGCTTGATATCGCGATGGATGATGCCTTCGGCGTGCGCGGCATCCAGGGCGTCGGCGATTTCGATGGCCACCGCAAGCAGTACTTCCGTTTCCATCGGCCGGCCGGCGATACGATGCTTGAGGGTCATTCCATCCAGACACTCCATGGCGATGAACGGATGTCCCTCGTACTCGCCAGTGTCATGAATGGTGCAAATATTCGGGTGATTCAGGGCGGAGGCGGCCTGCGCTTCGCGCTGGAAGCGGGCCAGGGTCTGAGAATCCCTGGCCACCTCGTCGGGCAAAAACTTAAGAGCAACGAAACGGCGCAGCCGAGTGTCCTCGGCCTTGTAGACCACACCCATTCCGCCGCCGCCCAGTTTTTCGAGGATGCGATAATGCGAGATTGTGCGACCGATGAGAGGCTGCGGGTCCGTCATGAGTGGGCCATGGTAAGCTGCGCTCCGAGGCTAGTCAATGAGGAGAAAAGGTTAACCCTCCGCCCCACAGGGGCGCCTTGGC
>JAAFGT010000006.1:114977-134545 GCA_010365215.1 Acidipila sp.
CCTAAGATGACGGCTCTCGGACATGTATCGCCGCAGGATTATGACCGCATGATTGGGCAAACTATTTCGCATTATCGCGTTGTCGAGTCCCTGGGCGGCGGGGGAATGGGGGTGGTGTTCAAGGCGGAAGACACTACCCTGGGCCGGTTCGTGGCGCTGAAATTTCTGCCGGACGGGCTGGCGAAAGACGCGTTGTCGCTGGAGCGCTTTCAGCGCGAGGCGCGCGCGGCGTCGGCGCTGAACCATCCCAACATCTGCACTATCTACGAGATCGCGGAGTTAGAAGGAAAACCGTTCATCGCCATGGAATATCTGCAGGGGCAGACGCTGAAGCACCGCATTGCCGGCAAGCCGCTGGGAATTGAGGAGCAACTGGAGATTGGGATCGAGATTGCCGATGCGCTCGACGCCGCGCATACCGAAGGGATCATCCACCGCGACATCAAGCCCGCCAATCTTTTTGTTACCAAGCGCGGGCACGCAAAAATTCTGGACTTCGGCTTGGCCAAGCTGCTGCCCGAAGAGTATGCCGAGGGAAAAACGTCCGGCGACGCGAACGCCGAGACGCTGGCGGCGCAGGAGAAAGAAAATCTGACCAGTCCGGGCCTGGCGGTGGGAACGGTGGCGTACATGTCTCCCGAGCAGGCGCGCGGGGAAGTGCTCGACGCGCGCACCGACCTTTTTTCGCTGGGCGCGGTGCTCTATGAGATGGCCACCGGCCGGCAGCCTTTTTCCGGCACCACCAGCGCCGTGGTTTTCGATGCCATTTTGCACGGAGCGCCCACGGCTCCGGTGCGCCTGAACCCCGAGGTGCCCGCCGAACTCGAGCGCGTCATCAACAAAACACTGGAGAAGGATCGCAAGCTGCGTTACCAGAGCGCCGCCGATCTGCGCAGCGATCTGGCGCGGCTGAAACGCGATACGGATCCCAGCCGGTCGGCGGCGAGCGGCGTCAGCGCCAGGGCGGATTCGGCGAACGCGCCAACCTGGCCACAGAGCGCTTCCAGTTCCGACTCGGTGATTGCCGCCGGGCTGGTGAAGCGCCACAGCAGAAAGCTGGTGATGGCGCTGGCGGCGGTGGTTGCCGTGGGCGCCGCGCTGGGCTACGGATTTTACCGTTCCATCGCGCCCGCGCGAGGTGGCGCGGCGATCGATTCGGTAGCGGTGCTGCCCTTTGCCAACTCGGGCGGTGATGCCGACTCGGAATATCTCTCGGACGGCATCACGGAAAGCCTGATCAATAGCCTATCTCATCTTTCCAAACTGCGGGTGGTGCCGCGCAGCACGGTGTTTCGTTACAAGGGAAGCTCCAGCACGCCGGAGAAAATTGGACAAGAGCTTAAGGTGCGCGCGGTGGTGACCGGGAGAGTGACGCGGCGCGGCGATTCCGTTGTGGTGGGCGCGGAGCTGATCGACGTGGGCAAGGAATCGCAGATGTGGGGCGAGCAGTACTCCAAAAAGCTGGCCGACATCCTGCCGGTGCAGGATGAAATCTCCAAAGCCATCACCGAAAACCTGCGGGTGCAACTCAGCGGCCAGGAACAGCAGCAACTCACCAAGCGCTACACGGAAAATGCCGAGGCCTACCAACTCTATCTGCGCGGGCGTTATTTCTGGAATCGACGCACGCCGGAGGGCGTGAAGAAGGGCCTGGAATATTTTCAGCAGGCCATTGAAAAAGATCCGGGCTATGCACTGGCCTACACGGGCGTGGCGGATTCCTACGCGGTGGGTAACGGCGTTTATCTTGGGCTGCCCGCCGGCGAGGCACGGGAGAAGGCCAAGGCCGCCGCGAAAAAGGCCCTGGAGATCGACCAATCGCTGGCGGAAGCACATACGACGCTGGCCGACGGCCTGTCGTACTACGACTGGGATTTCCCGAAAGCTGAGGAAGAGTTCAAACTGGCGATCGCGGCGAATCCCAATTACCCCACCGCCCACGCCTGGTATAGCGAATATCTCAGCGCCATGGGACGAAACGAGCAAGCCATCGCGGAAGCAAAACGGGCCCTGGAACTTGACCCATTTTCCGCGGCCAACAACGGTGATTTGGGGCTGGCTTTTTACTACGCCCGGGAATACGACCAGGCGGCCGGCCAGCTGCAAAAAACTTTGCAGGTCGATCCGAACTTTATTGCGGTTCATTGGGACCTGGCATCGGCTTATCTAGCGGACAAGAAGTATTCAGAAGCTGTGGCCGAGTGGCAAGCATGGGCGACCGGTGAAGGAGACACGGCGATCGCTGCGGCCATCGGGGAGGCTTACAAGACTACGGGCCTTGCGGGAGCCCGGCGAATAGCGAATGAGTATGCGATAAGTAAACGCAACTGGTATGCGGCGGCAATGAACTATACCGCTTTGGGACAGCGCGATGAAGCAATCCAGGCGTTGGAAAAAGCCTATGCCGAGCGTTCCGGGGGATTAATTTTTTTGAAGACGGAAACCGCGCTTGATCCGCTGCGCTCCGACCCGCGCTTCCAGGCCCTGGTTCGCCGGATGAAGTTCCCGGAGTAGGACCAGGGCATCCCTCCACAAATTTCCTGCCACTTCAGACTACCGAAGAATATTATTTCCTAAATAACCACGATACGGATGACGAGCGTGCTGGGCTGCGGCTTGAGCGGCGGGTTGGCCGGGGGATTGGCCGGGGGGTTGACCGGCGCTGCGCTTAGAATAAGAACGCCGTCATCCTGAAAATGCTGTCCGCGCTGGGGAATAAAGCTGCGCAAGAGAGAGAGATGAGTGGTGGGAGGCGGCGGAAGGAAGCTGGCGAGCTGCAAAGGTATTAAGAGATCTCCTGCCGGACGCAGAGCGATTAATTGACGCTCACCGCCGGGATTTCCCTCGAGCCGGCACTCGTACGTGGCCGCGTGGCCCGCTGCAAGCACCCACCTGCTTTGCAAGACCAAAACATGGGCGGTCGTGCTGGGGTCTTCCGAAGGCGGCAACGGGAGGCCCTGCACTGTCCAGGATACGCCAACCGTCGCCGGGAGTTGCGCGAGCAGTAGAACGGTCGCCGGACGCTGGGCGAACTGAGTCTGCGCCAGATGGGATTGCGGGAGTTGCGACTGGGCCCACCGGGTTTGCGACGGTTGAGTTTGCGCTGGCGCCCACAGCGGCACCACTGCCAGCAGGCAGACCGCCAGCATCAGCCACCACGGTTTTCGGCGTACTGCCATCGCCCCCCTTGCCGGGCCGATTGTAAGTTAAATCGCCGGTCAAAGGTACATCGGCAGAATTTTTAAATAAGGTGAGCGCGCGAGGGGTGAGCGGCAGGTCTTGCAGCGCGATGGCGGAAGCAACTTCCGCGGCGGGGAGAGTGGGCTGAACTTTCGCGTTGATCGCGTTCACGGCACCCGGAGAGCCAACCGTTTTCCCGGGGAGCGAAGGCAATCTCTTCACCACCACTTCCTGCATCACCGCCATTTCATCTTTGGCGGCTTTCACTTTGCCGGGCGCTTTCACCACTTCGTAGCGGCCGGCCACCATGAATTCTTCGAGGGCTACGGCGAAGGGGCTCTCGTCGCCATGCTTGCGGCGCACCTCGAACTCTCCCTCTGAATTGGTATAGGAAATTTCGTCTTGCACGCGGACGGCAGCGCCGCGCACGGGCTGGCCGGTTTCGTCCACCACGCGGCCGCGCACCACGTAGGCATGCATGCCCGGGCCAACGGCCGGAGCTCCCGGCGCAACGGCGCCCAGGCCGCGATAGGCGTACGCGGAAAAATAGCCGGTATAGCGCAGCTTGCCTTCGGGGGTTACGTCGGTCATGCCATTCACTTCGACGTTATGCGGCAAGACCAGGCGCACATTGGCGACCATAACCTGCTTGAAGTGGCCCTGACCTCCGGCCAGCAGCGGCAGGTAGACGGTCTGATATTCCACACCGAAAGAAAAACGATTGGAATAGAAAGTGCCGCCGTAGGAAACCGAGGTCTGCCCGTTACCGGTATTGATGTATTGCGAAAGAGATATCCGCCGGGTGACCTTCTCGCGGAACGAGGTGACGAAGGCCTGCGTGGCCGCGCCGTGGCTCTCGGTGCTGCGGAAAAAATCCTGCGAAATATCCAGCCAGTTCATGAAATTCCGGCGCACGCCGCCGGCGATGGCGCGGGAGTTGCCATCGGCGGTATGCGAATCATACAGCTCGCCGTGAAACACGAATCCGTCAGCAGTAATCGAACCGCCCAGGCCGTTCACCGTGGCGCGCGGGAAGAGGCCCTTCTCGGCAGGGGAGACGTAATTCTGCCGGTCGAAGCTCATATGCAGCCAGGACCAGGGGCTGAGCTCGACGCGAATGTTTTCGCGGTCGGTCTCGGAAAGAATGGGGTTGTCCACGCGAATTCGCTGGAAGGCTCGCCCGGCCTGCACATACCCGGCCAGGATTTTCATCCAGGAGCGGTCGTACTCCAGGCTGACTGCTCCGTAACTCTGATTGCTGCCCAGGCCGGCGGAAACCGCGAGGTGAAGATCTTTCCTGGGCTGCCAGGAAAGAGACTGGATGGAGGTCTGGCGGTTGGACAAAATATTATAGGAGTAGAAATGCAGCGTGGGACTGAACTCATGATCGAAGAAAAGCAGGGTGGCGGGCGATTGCGGCGATGCGGTGTTCAGATAGGGGGCGAAAAAACCCGTGGAGGTCATGCCCGCGTAGACAAAGAGATGGTTCTTGTTGAACTTGCGCTCCGCGCTTACGCCGCGGCCAAGAAAATAGTAAGAGCGGTTGAACAGATCGGTGGGGAGACTGAAAGGAATGCTCTGGTCTCCGGCATCGAGGGTATAGCCGTGAAATTTAGTGAGGAAGGAGATGCCGGTGCGCAGGTGATCGAAATATCCCACGCTGGCGCGGGCAATATAGTTCTCTCCGTAGACCTGCAGGGTGGCGCCGTGCGCGCCAAACAGCGTGGACGATCCTCCCTGAATTTCATACACCTGTGCGTGAAGCGGGAGGCTGAGGCACAGAGCGAGCGCCAGGAAAAGCCAGAGCGGTAAAGCTGCGAAGCACGCCGCGCCGCCGCGGCTCCGGGATGTGCCCGGCGGGTTCATGGCGATATTTTTGCAGAAGGCGCATCCCCATGGGGAGCCGGGGAGCCGGTGGTAATGACCTGCTCGACCTTAAATTTTTCGAAGACCAGGACCATGCGCTGGGGAGCACCGGGCAGTTGCCACTCCAGGCTGAGCAGGCGATGCTGGCCGGGGAACAACGGAAAGCCGCCATACTCCTGCTTCTGCGCGCCGGAAAAAAGCTGCACCAATTGAACGCGGGCGAAATCCGGACTGCGGCTGTCGATCTCGGCTTCGACCGCGGGCGCGGGCGTGGTCTTGAAATTGGCGCTTAACACGGCCACGGCTTCCCTGGCGAAGGGCTTTTTTGTCAGCAGGTAAACGGTGTGCGGCAATTCTACGGCGAGCTGCAAGCCGTTGGGATTGGGCGGGCCGGTGACGGTGGAATAGATGGTGAACCAGACGGGCAGCTTCTGCGCGGTGGCATCGTAGAAAATGGTGAAGGTCTGGCGAGGGCCGAGACGAAAGCTGGTGGAGGAGAGCCGTACCTTGATCTGCTCGTCGAGCTTGCGAAACTTTGGATTGCCTTCCGGGTCCACGCTGAAGCTGCGCGGCTCGACGGAGACGCTCATGGGCACCACGGTGTCATTGGTGATCTGGAAACTGCCCTTGGCCTTCTCGCGGTATTCCAGAATGACGGGTGAAACGGTTTGCGCGCGACTGACGGTGGCGCCGGCCAAAATGGCCAACACCACCGCCGCCGCGCCCCAAATTTTTCTCACTGTACTCCCCCCAGCGGTCCGCCCCCAATTGGCGGACCGTTTGTTGCTCTACGTACGGTACGTTAGATGGCCTGAGCCTGAACGGTCATCACGCCTGTATAGGAACCTGCAGGCAGGGTAAGACCGGTGGTGTCGATTTGCAACGCTACGTTATCGGCGCGGTTTGCATTGCGATTGGCGTTGGTGATGGCCAGGGCGTTGACCACGGTAATGGAAGTGGTCGCGGAAAACGGACTGGAGCCGGTGAATGGAGTCATGGGACCTGCGTTGACACTCCCGCGAACCGCCGAGGAGGGAATGTTATTGCCCGCGCCGTCGGTGAGGGCAGCCGCAGCGCTGCCAAGAAACGCATAGACGCTCACTTTCGTGCGAGCCGGGCTGAGCACCCACGCCGTATTGATGACCACCGGCGCGCTGCCCGGGGCGATACCGCTGGCCGGCAAAGTGAAGTTGACAGTGCCGGGCGCCGCGGAAACGGACAGGGACTCGGACATATTAGCGTTCAAGTTGACGGTGGCCTGGTTGGAGTTCAACTGCGCGCTTGCCGCAGGGGCTACGGCGAACAGCACAGCCGCCGCAGCGAGTCCCATCCAAGTTTGCTTCATGAATCGCATGGTTCCTCCAGATCTTTATGAATTGCTGGTGCGGCATTCCCGACTCGGCCCGCCCATTGCGACGGGCCGTGTGCTGCGCTGCTGGATGCTCTTATATGGCCTGAGCCTGGACGGTCATCACGCCAGTGTAGGTGCCTGAAGGCAGTCCCAAGCCGGTGGTGTCGATCTGCAACGCCACGTTGTCGCTGCGGTTGGAGTTGCGGTTGGCATTGGTGATGGCCAGCGCATTGACCACGGTGATCGAAGCGTTCGCCGAGAACGGGCTGACGCCGGTGAAGGGGGTCATGGGACCTGCGTTGACGCTGCCGCTCACTTTCGAGGAGGCAATGTTGTTGCCCGCGCCGTCGGTCAGTGCTGCAGCGGCGCTGCCCAAGAATGCATACACGCTAACCTTGGTTCGGGCCGGAGACAGAACCCACGCGGTGTTGATGACCACCGGGGCGCTGCCCGGGGCGACGCCGCTGGCTGCCAAGGTGAAGTTCACTGTGCCGGGTGCGGCCGAGACGCTGAGAGATTCGGCCATCACGGCGTTCAGGTTCACGGTGGCCTGGTTCGAATTCAACTGTGCGCTTGCCACGGGTGCTCCGGCAAACAACAGGGCCGCGGAAGCCAGTCCCAACCAAGAAGCCTGTTTCATGAATCGCATGTGTATCCTCCAAATCACTTTAGGGTTAAGAGGGGTTTAACCCCCTGTTTTGAAACCGGCGCCCTGACGCCTGTCAGCGGGCGTGCCGATTGCATGTAACGTTTGTACCGAAACGGCGTGGAACCCGTAATGGGACTTCGGTACTGCTTTTGTGAAACAGTGTTGCTGTTCTGGAACACATGAGTGCTCTAAGTCCATGCATTGAGGGTTGTTTCGAGCGAATTAGTGCACTACGTTTTGACTTGAGACAATTGGATGGGTAGCGCGAGCCGGGCGGAGGCGTGATCGGAGGCAGTCTATTGAACTATCGCGCAGGCGTGTTTGATCTGTTGCGCAGGCCGGTGAGCCGGGCTGTGCTGTGCTCTCTCGAGCCAGCTCGAAGCAGGTCTAAACTAATGACAACCGCAGGAGGATGGCGTGCAGCCGCATCCACCAGCGGAGCTGGAGGAATCCGAAGTCGAGCTCGCGGATGAGGCAGGCGCACCGCTGGAATTAGCGTCGCGCGGACTGCTGAATACGGAGAACTGCAGCGTTTTTCTGGAGCTGCCGCACTGCGGGCAGGCGATGCGGTCGCCGGGGCCACGCACGATCTGCTCGTAGCGCGACTGGCATTGCTGGCATTGATATTCGTAGATAGGCATGGCGCTGCTCCCGGGGCAATCGTTGGGCTCATCCCGCAGGTGATCTTAGCAGAACCAGAGATTCCGGTGGCAATGCTTGCCTGCCACGAAAATTTTAGCGGGGCGAATCGCTACAGATAGAACGGACAAAAAAAACGGCCCCGGATTTCCGGGGCCGAAGAGACACCTATAGGAAACCGCGTCAGTTAACGCGTGGATTAGTCGCCGGCGACCAGCTCGGCATTCTTCTCTGCCGGAGCGGCGTGGCCATTTCCAGCGGCATGGCCGTTTCCGTTTCCATTTCCATTGGCGGGCGCGGCAGCGATGGAGACCATGGGGCCGCCGATCTGGACGAGTGGCTCCTTGGCCTTCTTGAGAACCATTTCTTCGTAAATCTCGCGCACCTTTTGCGCCTCTTCCCAGGCCTTTTTGCGGCGCACGCGGTCTTCTTCGGCCGCGGTGGTGGGCACATTGTCGTCGTCGTGCAAACGGACTTTGGCGGCATCCTCGGCGTTGATCACCAACTGGTGCTCGTAGCTTTTGAGGTCGACGCTCTTGCCCTTGGCGTAGATTTCGTGCTTGCCGTGTTCCTTGTACCACTGGGCGACGGTGGCGTTTTTGTGCATATTCTCGATGATCTTGCGCCAGCCGATGCCGGTGTTGTAGGCGCAGAAGGAGATTTCGCCCTGCTGCGTGGCGTAAGGAATGATGCACATTTCGGTGCGGCGGAAGTCGTAGTTGAAAAGATCCTGGAACCACATTCCGGCGACGAACATGAAGTTCCAGGGATCCTGGCGGCGCTTCATGGCGTCTTCCACGGTGCGATCGCCTTCGATGCTGCCGTACTTCTTATTGGCCTTCTTGGAGAGGCCAAAGGTTTTGTCGAACTTGCGGAACATGTCGATCAGGGCAAAGCTGGGCGGCGCCTGGAAGGAGCGGTAATTGCGCAGCAGCGCCAAGCCCATCATCATGGACGAAAACTTCTTGCCGCGAGCGGTATCGCTGATGTGCTGGATATCGCCCACGAGCTGCGGGATATTGAGGAAGCGGGGCACCGGGGCCCATTCCTTGGTTTCCTTGTGAATCATCATGGCCGTTCCTACGCCGCAATTGGGATGGCAGCCGCAGTTGAGCTGGCCCCACTGGGTCTCCGGTCCGTGCATGACGTCGGCGAAATCGCTGAACGCGCCCATCAACGAGATAGGGAACCAGTCACGCGTGGGCTCAACTTTTCCGACCTGGTTGCTGACATCCTGCGCCAGATGCGACAGCGTATAGCGCTGCTTCATGCGGCGTTCCGGGGTGATGTCCTCATCGCGGCCGGTGAAAGAGACCGGCTGGAAGGAAACGAAGGAAATTTTCTTGGGGTTCTCCATAGCGAATTTAACGATGGGGCCGACCTGGTCGTTATTCAAGTTGTTGACGATGGTGGTGACCAGGACGATCTCGATGCCGGCCTCATGCATGTTGTCGATGGCGCGGAGCTTGACGTCGAACAGATTGCCCACCTGGCGGTGGCTGTTGGCGTCGTTGCCGATGCCGTCAAACTGGAGGTAGGCGTAGCGCAGGCCGGCCTCGAATGCCGCCTTGGAGAAATCCTTGCTCTTGGCGAACTCGATGCCATTGGTGGCCGCCTGCACGCTGTTGTAGCCCACTTTGCGGGCGTAGCGCACGGCGTCGAGAAACTGCGGGTGCATGGTGGGCTCGCCACCGGAAAACTGCACGCTCATCTGGCGGCGCGGCTTGATGGAAATGGCGTTGTCGAGAATCTCCTGAATATCTTCCCAGCTCAGTTCGTGGACGTAACCCACCTGATTGGCGTCCATGAAGCAGGGGTCGCACATCATGTTGCAGCGATTGGTGAGGTCGACGGTGAGCACGGAGCCGCGCCCGTAGCGGATGGTGCTGGTGCCGTGATTGTGCAGCTTGGAATCGTTGTGGGCCGGCAGGTCGCGGCCGGGAAAATTCTTTTCGATCCAAGCCAGAAATTTCTCGTCCACGGCCATCAGATCTTCATATTTGCCGTGGGTGGGGCATTCCTTGACCATCCACACCTGGCCGTCGCGCTTGATGATCTGCGCCTTGATCTCTCCAACCTTTTCGTGGAGCAGATCTTCCCAGTTCTTCTTGCCGCTGAGGATGGCTTCGCGCGCCTCTTTAACGCAGTCCGGGCAAAGTGAGTCCGTCTCGCGCGGCCAGCCGAGGGTCGGCTTGCTCTTCTCCCACGACTTCAGCAGGGGCTTTTCCGACCACTGCGGCGTGAAAGACGGGTTCGGCGCGTATTGATTGAAGAAGCGAATCGAGCGAAATGCCAAGTCCGCGGTCTTCGATACAGCAGCGTCGAATACCTTGAGAGCTTTTCGGCCGGTCTGTCTGGGCATAAACCTGTCCTCCCTATTACACTGCACGAACCTAAAAATGTTGCTAGTTGGAGCCCCCCATACTTTGTGACAAACACGCTACACGACGTCAAGCTACACGTCTACCAGCACTTACACTGCATGGAGCGTCTCTCATACTCCCCCTCCCCGTCCAGTGCTAAAGGCCCAACGGCATCGAATCGAGGTTAAACGGTGACTTGGGAGGCCCGAATGAAAGACCTCGAAACGGTGCCCCAGCGGGTATACAGAAATCCACATCTTTAGATGAGGGGACTTGCCGTGAGGTTACGAATTAACGGCCAGCCACCGAGAGGCGTGACTCGGGTTGCTGGCTACAGCGGAAACTTGCGGCACTCGCGGCTAGTCGTTGAGTGCCGGGCGTAGCACGGCGATGGCGAAGTGAGCCAGCCGTGAGGCGCCCTCATCGAGCTGCAAGAACCGCGCGACGCAGTGCTGATTCAGATAGCGAGTGACCTGCGACTCGCCGATGCCCAGATGTTCGGCCAACCGGCTACGCAGCGGCGGCTCGGGCGCGTGGCCGCGGCTGCCGCCGCGCTCGTTCCTTCCCAGGCGTCCCATCTCAATTCGCAGAGTGGAACACGCCACGATGTAATAATGCGTGGTCAAATCGGAGTCGGAGAGAATCAGCACACCAGGGCCGGCCGGCGCGCTGTCTGCATCTTCCAGACTGTAAGGCGGGCAAGCGATCAGGCGGCGGAGCTGCATTTCAAGATGCGCGGTGTGCGAGGCCAGCGCGGGGTCTCCCGCTCGCGCTCTTAAGGCCTCGGTTTTTGGACCGAGCCAGCCAGTGGCCTCGAGCGCCGCGGTGTGCGGCGGCACGGGGGCGCGCGAATCGGACGGGCGTGAGTCGGGCTGGCGTGAGTCGGGGGCTCGAGACTCGGTCGAACGAGGCGTGGACTGGCGCGAATCGGACTGGCGCGAATCAGACTGGCGGGGCCGTTCCATCTGCTGCGGCGGCTGTTGCGTTTGCGGGGGCCGGCCGGATTGCTGCGTGCTCGTTACGGGAGTTCCGCTGGACGTGGTTCCAGCTACGGCGCCGGGCGTTGCGGTCTGAGGCTTGCGACGACCCCGGCCTCCACGACGACCGCGACGGCGGCGCTTCTTCAGCGGCACAGCGCCTTCGGCGCCGGGTGGAACCTGGGTGGGCGCGTCCTGCAAATCGTCGTCGGTATCGAACCCCGCATCCGCGCCCGCGGATTCTGAATCGCCGGAGGCGGCGCGTGGGACATCACGTGGCACCTCGCGCGCAGAAGCGGAATGAAACAGTTGAGTCGGCAATCCCGCCCCGAATGGCCGGACGGGCTTTGTGGCGGCCTCGCCCACTGGTGGCAGCATTTCTGAGGAATCTTCGTGGAGCACAGCTTCTCCCTGCGATCCACCCGGCGCCGGAACTGAAACGGGAACTGTTCCCCCCAGCCGGATAATCGCCTCAGCCGCCTTTTTCTTCCAATCATCGCGGCGGAATCGTTCGTAAGACTGGACGTACCATGCCAGTGCTTCTTCGTTGCGGCTGTCGGTTTCATAGGCGCGCGCCAATTCGAAGGCCACCATGGCGTCGCGCGTCTTATCGAAAAGGCTTAATAGTTTGGCAGGCGCATCTAAGCCGACGCGAGCCTTGCGGATGCGTGCTTGGATCTGTCTCCAGTTGGTCACGGAAAAGGATTCTATCAGCCAAATGGCCGCCGGGCCAGCAATTGCGGAAGACACAGGCGTTGCGCCACACAGGCTGACCTGTTTGGAGCATCCCCTGACGCGACAGAACACCATCGAGATGTATGGCAGCGCCGGAGTAGAATTCAGGCGCGTCTATTTTAGCTGAGTTGAACAGTTACGCATGGAACGGCAATGAATCGATCTCTCCAAAGCCGGTGGGTGGTAGAACGAGCGAGGGCGCTGGGATTTGACCTGTGTGGCGTGGCGCCTGTTGAGGATTTCGAGGAGTTGGCGCGGCTGCCGGAGTGGCTGGAGAAAGGTTTTGCCGGCGAGATGCATTATCTTGCAGACCCGCGGCGGCAGTCTCCCGCACGGGTGCTGGAGGGCGCGCGCAGCCTGATTGTCTGTGCGTTGAATTACAACACACCTCTGCCCTATTCCACGGCAGTGCCCAATTTCACCGCACCATTTTCTCGACGTGCAGGGTTGCCCCGCCCCTTGCCCCGCCCATTGCGGTGGCGCAGGCATTTACAGAGGGCGGGGCAAGCCCGGCCCCTACGGCAGATGATCGGGCACACGGCGGCGACGTGGAACCTTTGAGCTCGCTTGCGCCGCGGGGGTGGATTTCGCGCTACGCATGGGGCGAGGACTACCATGCTGTGCTCGGCGAAAAACTTCGCGTGCTTGTCGGAGCCATGCATGAGCAATTCGTCGAACCGTTCGACGCGCGCGCCTATGTGGACACGGGCCCGCTGGTGGAACGGCTGGCGGCGCGCTACGCGGGGCTGGGTTGGCTCGGGAAGAATACCTGCTTGATACACCCGCAGCTGGGATCGTGGCTTTTCCTGGGCGTGATTGTCACCACGCTCGATCTTGCGCCGACGCTCGCGTCTAGATTCATTACACAGCTCGGGGCAACCGAGGCTTCTGGGATGGCGTCAACCGACAACTCTGCATCAACTGCATCAACAGACAACTCTACCGATACCGCTACAGAGGGTCCCTCGCCTGATCTCTGCGGGAACTGCACTTTGTGCATCGAGGCTTGCCCTACGGGCGCGCTGGTGGAGCCTTATCTGCTGGATGCGCGGCGATGCATCTCCTATCTGACCATCGAACATCGCGGGACACTGCCGCTGGAGATGCGCGAAGCTATGGGCCGGCACGTTTTTGGCTGCGACATTTGCCAGGACGTGTGCCCGTGGAACGGCAAAGCCCCGGGCAGCGCGCCAGTGGCGTTCTTGCCGCGAGAAGCGCTATTCGCGCCGGAGCTGGAATGGCTGGCGGCGATGAACCAGGAAGAATACCAAGCGAAATTTCGCAATAGTCCCGTGAAGCGCGCGAAATGGAGCGGGCTGGTGCGCAATGCCTGCGTCGCGCTGGGAAACGCTGCGGGCGGACTGGGGCCGGCAGCGCGCGAGCGCGTAGGCGCTCTGCTTGCGCGACTGGCTTCTTCCGAGGACGCGGTTATCGCCGAGCACGCCGGCTGGGCGCTGCGAAAATTAGCAAAAATTGCGTCCGAACAGCATCCCGCAGCATCTTAAATTACGCCGGAACAGGAATTAGACAGGCTCGAAGGCGGCGGTCGGGTGGGTGTGTTTTGATTCCGGCGGGGCGCAGAGTATACTCTGCGAGGTAATGTACCGACTGGCTGTAAATTTACGCGACAGGAGACGCACTTGAACAGGCGATCTTTCCTCGTTGCCACCGGCATCGCCGCGGTTTCGGCGCCGGAACTTTTTCGAACGGAGGCTTCTCCCATGGCTTATGAACTGCCCGCGCTGCCGTACGCGTTCGACGCGCTCGAACCCTACATCGACGCCAAGACGATGGAAATCCATCACGACAAGCATCACGCGGCCTATGTCACCAATCTCAACAAAGCACTCGACGGACACGCGGACCTGCAGTCGAAACCGATCGAAAAGCTGCTGGCGGATCTCGATTCCGTTCCGGAACCGATACGCGCGGCGGTGCGCAACAACGGCGGCGGGCACATGAACCACTCGATGTTCTGGAAAATCATGAAGAAGGGCGGCGGCGGCGAACCCAAGGGCGAACTGGCGGAAGGAATTAAATCCTCGTTCGGATCTTTCGCCGACTTCAAGACCAAGGTGAATGATGCCGGGGTGAAGCGATTCGGATCGGGATGGTCCTGGCTGCTGGTGAAGGGCGGCAAGCTGGCTATCGAGTCGTCGCCAAACCAGGATAACCCCATCATGTCGGGCGGCAAGCCGGTGATGGGTGTGGACGTCTGGGAGCATGCTTACTACCTGAAGTATCAGAACCGGCGTCCTGACTACCTGGAAGCGTGGTGGAATACGGTGAATTGGGATACGGTCGCGGATTACTACGCCGCAGCGAAGAAATAGTTATAGCCTGCGTGCAGCGTTTTAGCGGAGCAGGCGTTTTAGCGGAGCAGTAATTTTTCGACGGCCCTTTGGGTGAAAGCCTGAAGGGCCGTTTTGTTTTTGTGGTCCTGGAGAGGCGGCGCTACACTGCAAGTCCCGGCGTGCTGCCCCGAGGGACAGCGCTGCACACAAGCCGGCAAAGGCAAGAGTGCCTGGGCTACTTGTGGGAGGCCTTATGAGTCTGTGCGCGTTTGTTGCTCCGCTGTATTTTTTGGGCGTGAACGTTTTGGGGGGCGTGCACATTTTGGGGGGCGTGAACGTTGCGTTTCCGCAAAACGCCTCCGCGCATGAACAGGTGTTCCTGCGCTGGACGCACTTCATCGCGGGAACTACCTGGCTGGGCCTGCTGTATTTCTTTTTGCTGGTGAACACGCCATTCCTGAAAGAGCTAGAGAGCGGGACGCGGGCCAAGGTCTATGCGACGTTAATGCCGCGCGCGATGTGGTGGTTCCGCTGGGCTTCGGTGGTCACCTGGCTGGCGGGCTTTCGCTACTTCCAAATTCTTTTGAAGGAAGAAGCGTTCAACGCGGGGCGGCCGATGTTGATGTTGCACTCCCTGCTCATTTGGCTGGGTGTCTGGCTGGTGGCCTATTTTTTAATTCACGGCATGTTGATGGGCAGCGCGGGGCCGTTGGGAAATGGATGGTTGCTGGGCGTGCTGGTGGCGGTTGTGGTGAGCGGGGCGGCGTGGCTGGTGCTTTCATTTCTCGCCGGACATGAAGCATCCAACCGCACGCTTTCCATTGCGGTGGGCGGAGGTCTGGGCACCATCATGTTTCTGAACGTTTGGGGAATGGTGTGGCGCTGCCAGAAGAAATTGATTGCCTGGAACCGGGCGCTGGCCGAACACGGCACGCCTATGCCTCCCGAGGCAGCGACGCTCGCGCGGCGCGCCTATCTGGCCTCACGCATGAATTTCTGGCTGTCGTTCCCGCTGCTGTTCTTCATGGCCGCCGCCAGCCATTATCCGTTTTTGTCAGGGAAGTGAATCCGATGATCTGTCCGACGTGCGCTCTCGAAACCTCCGACGGCAATTCCTTCTGCCCGTCGTGCGGGTCGGCGATGGATAGCAACTCGACGCCGACGATGAGCAATGCCGTTTCCCCCGCTGCGCGCGCGCCGAGGAGTGCGCCGGCGCGCGAGGCGAGCGGCAAGGCTGCTGGAGTACTTTCCTCTTCTTCCGACACCAATCCGTCGGGCGGCGCGCGCTTTGTGCCCGGCACAGTTCTGCTGGACCGTTATCGCATCGTGGCGCTGGCTGGGAAAGGCGGAATGGGCGAGGTCTATCGCGCCGACGACCTGAAGTTGGGGCAAACGGTAGCGCTGAAGTTCCTGCCCGAGGCGGTGGCCAAAGACGGCGCGGCGCTGGCGCGCTTCCACCGCGAAGTGCGCATCGCGCGGCAGGTTTCCCACGCCAACGTTTGCCGCGTGTTCGACATCGGCGAGGTGGACGGCCTGCCTTTTCTCACCATGGAGTACGTCGACGGCGAAGACCTGGCATCGCTGATGCGGCGCATCGGGCGCCTGGGGCCGGACAAAGCGCTGGAAATTTCGCGGCAGATTTGCGCGGGCGTGGCCGCGGCGAATGAACATGGAATCCTGCACCGCGACTTGAAGCCCGCCAACGTAATGCTCGATGGCCGCGGCAAGGTGCGCATCACCGATTTTGGCCTGGCCGGTCTGGGCGACGAGTTGCGGCAGGAGGACGTTCGCGCGGGTACGCCCGCGTACATGGCGCCCGAACAGCTTGCCGGAAAAGAAGTCACGCAGAAAAGCGACATCTACTCGCTGGGCCTGGTGCTGTATGAACTTTTTACCGGCAAGCGAGGCTTCGAAGCCACCACGATGAAAGAGCTGCTGCGCGTGCGCGAGAGCGGTGCGCCTGCGGATCCCTCGACGATCGTGAAGGACATCGATCCGCTGGTGGAGCGGGTGATTTTGCGGTGCCTGGAAAAAGACCCGGCCAAACGTCCCGCGACTGCGCTGCAAGTTGCCGCGGCGCTGCCGGGAGGCGACCCGCTGGCTGCAGCGCTGGCCGCGGGGGAAACGCCTTCGCCAGAGATGGTGGCTGCTTCCGGCGATAGCGACATCATGCGCCCGGTAGTTGCCTGGGGGATTGTCGCCGCCATCGTCCTGCTGGTGGCGATGACCGTGGTGCTAAATCAGAAGATCAAATTATTCCGCTATGTGCCGCTCGAGAAGCCTCCGGAAGTGCTGGTGGAGCGGGCCCGTGAGATTCAAAATCGACTTGGCTATACGGCACCGGCCGCGGGTGCAAAGCATGGCTTCCAGACCAACTTTGAATTTTTGCGCTACATCAGCGAGCATGACAAGTCGGCCACGCGGTGGAACAATCTGGACCGCGGCGAAGTAAAATTCTGGTATCGAGAGAGTCCCCGGCGGCTCTACGCCGAGCAATTTTTTGAGAACAACCTGCTGATGGGCCGGGTAAGCCCCGCAGATCCCCCGATGCATGTGTCCGGGATGACGCTGGTGTGGCTCAACCCGCGCGGCCGATTGCTAGGATTCCATGCTGTCCCACCGCAGATTGAAGACGCCGCGCCCAGTTCCGCGGCACCGGACTGGGGAGTTCTATTCAGCGAAGCGGGACTCGACCCCGCGGAGTGGACATCGAGCGAGCCGCAGTGGAATCCAGACACGTACTGCGATTCGCGCGCGGCCTGGACGGGCGTGGTGCCCGGCCGTGCTGACCAGCCGCTGCGCATCGAGGCGGCCGGCTATCGCGGCAAGCCGGTATCGTTCGAGATCATCGGCCCCTGGACCAGACCCGAGCGCGTACAGAACTATCAGGCGTCTCCGCGCGAGCGGGCGAGCACGGTGATCCTCATTGTGATACTGCTTTTGTTGATGGTGGGCGCGGTTCTATGCGCGAGGTTCAATTTGCGCAAGGGCCGCGGCGACCGGCGGGGCGCGTTCCGGCTGGGCGCATTCGTCTTCCTGGCCATGAGCGCATCCTGGATCATTTGCGCCGACCACGTGGCCGGAGCCGCGGAACTCGGCCTCTTTATCATGTTTGTAAGCTGGGCGTTATTCACGGGCGGACTGACCTGGCTGCTTTACGTAGCGCTGGAGCCTTTTGTGCGCCGGCTGTGGCCCACTTCCATCGTGACGTGGAGCCGTGTGCTGACCGGGAAATTTCGCGATCCGCTGGTAGGACGCGATGTGCTGATTGGGTGCCTGGCGGGGGCAACGTTTTCGCTGCTGGGCAGTCTGCAGTCCCTGCTGCCCAAATGGCTGGGGCACCCGCCGCCGCCGCTCGATTACCTGCCTACCGCCCTGCTGCTGGGTCCGCAGTCCCTGATGGGTCATTTACTATGGGAGCTCGTGGTCCAGCTATTTTCAGGGCTGGCGATTATTTTTCTGATGCTGGCCATGCTGGCGGTGGTACGGCGCAAGTGGGCCGCGGCCGCCGCGGTGGTGGGAATCATGAGCGCGATAAATATTCTGCAGGCTGAGGCGCCGCTGCTATCCGCACCATTCTCCATTCTGATCTGGGCACTGCTGCTGCTGGTGCTGATCCGCTTCGGACTTGTGGCGGTCGTGGTGATTCAGGTTTTCTCGGGGATTTTGGACACCTTCCCGATCACGACGGACACTTCCGCGTGGTATGCAAGTATCGGTTACTTCGGGCTGTTGCTGATGGCGCTGCTGGTTTTTTATGGCTTCACTATCGCGCGAGGCGGCAATCAAGCTCTTGCAGCAGGCGGCGTGGAGCCAGCCCGCTAAGGCCGGCGCCCGGGCGCAACCGTTAAGGCTCCAGGGTCACATCGGTGACCGGCAGATCCCAGTGAGCGATCAGAATTTCGAAGCGGCGCTGTTCTTCGCGCTTGAAGGTGGCCTGGTCGGGGAAAAGCTTCAGGCGCAAGGCGTCCTCGGATTCGTTGGACGCCGCGAAATTTTTCCATTCGATGGTGACGCGGTAATCCCAGCGGCCTTCTTCGGTAGTGTGATTCAGCGGCTTTTCCATCTCCAGCTCGGTGATCGCGCCCTGCGCTTTCAAGGCCTTGAGCAACGGGAGATGATTCTTTTTAAAAAGCGCCAGCCATTCGTCGGAGAGACCCCACCGCGCTTTGTAGTAGTACTCCACTACGTAAGGCTTTTCCTTGGGCGGTTGCGCCGGCGCCTGTGCGACGATATTCACCGCGGCGAAGAAGAGTAGCAGCACGCTGGCGACGAGCGCGGCACGCAGAATGCGCGAATCTGATCCTGGCGGAGTTGTTTCGAGCGTGGACTTCCCGTTTATAGTATTCCCGTTCATCGTGTTCCGGTTTATGGAGTTCCCGTTCATCTTGTTCTCGTTCATCGCGTTCCCATTCATCGTGTCGCTCCCTTCCGTCGTGGTGTGAGTTTCTTATTACTGCCCATTCGTTTCCGTCGAACTGTCTTTTTGAATCTTCTGGCCGCGGGCGGTTTTTTCCTTGCTGTTTTTCTTGACGAGTGTCGCGCCATCCTGCTCCGGGGCGGTCTTTTTCGCGGGGCGCTCATGGTAATCCCGGCGCTTCGGAAGGCGGCCCCGGCGGCTATCATAGCCTTCCGCTCGAGCCGGCGATGCAGTATTGCAGCCGCGCTCCTGGCTTTCTCGAGCAGCGAGGAATCCAGCAGGAAAGCGCAACGATCGGCGAAGGCGCCCAAGTGGCGGTCTAGCTTACGGGAGCGCCTGCCGCGCCGGGAGGATTGCGATCGCGGGGCGAGCGCCGCGCCTGCATAGAGATCCACATCGCGCCAGAACGATGCCAGCTCTTCCCGCCCCCAGTCGGCCAGCTCGGCTAGCCTGGCGTAGAAATTTACGCGGAACAGATTTACCAGCACGGTGTCGACGGCGTTTTTTCTTCGCGCGCGCGAGGCGTTGCTCTGGGTGAACCGCCGCGGCAGATCGCGCTCCAGCCGCGCTACCATGGCCAGCAGGGATTCGCGGTTGATGCGCTCGATCAGCTCACGATGCCGCGCGGGATGAGCCAGCAGCGCTTGCCGGCGATACTGCCGAGCATAGTCACGAACGAAGCTTGCGGCCACTCCCCCTCCGCCCAGGGCAACGGTCAGGCGAGTGGCGGTTCCCCGGGCTGCGGCTGCGACCTGTTCCACGGTGAAGGCTTTTCTCACGACATCTAGCTGTACTCGGTGCCGTCCGGCGGCGCAACCAGATATCTCAGAATCGTTGTCTGGTTTGTTCTCAGTGGCTTGTTGATTCGAGAGGTGTGACGCGTAATGCGGTGGAGTGTGGGGTCCGGCTCGGGCAAAAAGAAAAAGCCCGGCGATTATCGCCGGGCCTCTTTCGTTTTTTCGAACGGACGGCTGAGGGCACTTCAGCCGCCGGGTCGTGAGTGATCTCTAGTGCACCGGAGGCGGCGTCACGTTGGGCGCGGGCTTTTCTTCGGAGCGAGTTGGAGTGATGGATGGAACCGGCGGCGCGGATTC
>JAAFGT010000006.1:134662-167957 GCA_010365215.1 Acidipila sp.
AGAATAATCTCGCGAATTCCGGCTCGCTTGGCTCCCAGCACCTTTTCTTTAATTCCGCCCACCGGAAGCACAACGCCGGAGAGCGAAGTTTCTCCGGTCATCGCCACGCGGGGACGAACCGCGCGGTCGGTCATCAAGCTGACCAGGGCGGTCACCATCGCTGCGCCGGCTGACGGCCCGTCTTTGGGAACGCCACCCGCGGGAACGTGGATGTGGATATCCTGCTCCTTGAAGAAGTCAGGATTGATGCCAAAGCGCTCGCAGTTGGAACGCACCCAGGTGAGCGCAGCCTGCATGGATTCCTGCATCACTTCGCCCAGGCTTCCGGTCATGGTAAATTGCTGCTTGCCGCCGCGCATTTTCGACGCTTCGATAAATACGATGTCGCCGCCGGCCGGAGTCCACACCAAGCCGACGGAAACTCCCGGACGGTTGACGCGCTCCTCCACTTCTTTCTCGGTGCGGTACTTGGGAACGCCCAGCGATCCGCGAACGATTTCCGGAGTGACTTCGAGCTTCTCCATCTTGCCTTCGGCCATGCGCCTGGCCTGCTTGCGGGCGAGGGTGGCGATTTCGCGCTCGAGGTTGCGGACACCGGCCTCACGCGTGTAGCTGTGAATGATTTCGCGCAGGCCCGCTTCGGTGAATTCGATCTGCTCACCGTTGCTGATGCCGTGTTCCTTGGCCTGCTTGGGGATCAGATACTTCCGCGCGATGTGCATCTTCTCTTCCTCGGTATAACCGGGGATTTCGATCACTTCCATGCGGTCGCGCAGCGGCTCGGGGATGGGATCCATCCAGTTGGCGGTAGCGATGAAGATGACCTTGGAAAGATCGAAGGGCACATCGAGATAATGATCGCGGAAGGTGCTGTTCTGCTCGGGATCGAGAACTTCCATCAGCGCCGCCGAGGGATCGCCGCGGAAATCACGTCCCAGTTTGTCCACTTCGTCGAGCATGAACACCGGGTCATTTGTTTCGGCGCGGCGAATGCCTTGCAACACCTGCCCCGGCAGAGCGCCGATATAGGTGCGGCGGTGTCCGCGAATTTCCGCTTCGTCATGCATGCCGCCGAGGGAGATGCGCACGAACTTGCGTCCCAGCGCGCGAGCAATCGATTTTCCGAGAGAGGTTTTGCCCACGCCAGGAGGCCCGACGAAACAGAGGATGGGCCCTTTCATGCCGGGCTGCAGTTTTTTTACCGCGAGGTAGTCGAGGATGCGTTCCTTGACCTTGGCGAGATCGTAGTGATCTTCGTCGAGAATGGCTTGCGCCTTCGCGATGTCGATGTCTTCGCCACCTGACGATTTGTTCCAGGGCAGCGAGGTCATCCATTCCATGTAGGTTCGCGAGACCATGTATTCCGCGGAGGCCGGCTGCATCTTGGCCAGGCGCTTGAGCTCGCGTTCGCATTCCTTTCTTGCTTCGGGAGACATTCCCGCGGCTTCCACTTTTTTCCGCAACTCTTCGATTTCCGTCTGCGTGTCGTCGTACTCGCCCAGCTCCTTCTGAATGGCCTTGAGCTGTTCGCGCAGCAGATATTCACGCTGACTCTGGTTGACCTGCTCCTGCACCTGTTCCTGAATCTTGGTGCGCAGCTCGAGGACTTCCACTTCTTTAGAAAGCTCGCGGATCAGGATTTCCAGGCGCTTGCGCACGGCAGAGGTTTCCAGAAGCTCCTGCCGCAGAAGCGTGGAGAGAGACGGCAGAGTTCCGGCCATGAAGTCGGTCAAGCGGCCGGGTTCATCCATATTCATGACCGCGTTTTGCAGATCGTCGGAGAGCTGCGGAGAACGAGCCACGACATCTTTAAACAGTTCCTGGGCTTGGCGGACCAGGGCTACGAGCTCGGCATCTTGCGGACCGGTGACATCCTCCTGCACTTCAATGCGAGCGCGCAGGTAAGGACGAAACCCTACGATTTCAGGCATCCTGATGCGCTGCAAGCCTTCGAGGAACACCACAACCGTGTTATTCGGCATGCGGACCATCTTGTGGATCTTGGCCGCCGTGCCGACGGCGTGCAGATCGGTTCCGCTGGGCTCTTCCACGCGCGGATCCAACTGGGCTACGACTCCAATCAGCTTGTCGTCGCCGTGCAGGGAGTTCAGCAAGGATAGGGAACTCTCGCGGCCCACAGTCAGCGGCAGCACGGCGCCGGGAAACAGCACCGTATCGCGGACCGGCAAAATGGGAAGCTCCGCGGGGATTTTTAAAGCTTTATCTGGCATAAACAGTCCTCAGTTGCCCAAGGCTGGTTCCCCGGGCTTGAAATGGCACACAATAGAGTTAGATGCGGTTGCACACGCAAAGGTACGAAAACAGCATCCTCATCATCAGCATATCTTAGCACATCTCGCTCATATCTGTTAGACATTCAACATCTCGTTTGTTTCTAGCGACATATATGAACGCTCTCGAATAAGTATGTTCTCGGCCTGAGCCCATCCATAGCTCGCCATAGTGCGCTCCGAGCCCGCGATGGGAGCAGCACTAATTTGAACTATCGGCAAACTTGGTCCCTTCCACTATGGAAGCTTTCGCAGCAATAAGAGTCCGGGCATAGGCGAGGGCCTCATCCCGATTCGCCAGCTTCCCTTCGAGTTGAGCCTCTTCCACTGCTTCGAGAATCTGCCGAAACCGGGGGCCCGGGCGGAGGCCTTCCAGTAGCAGGTCATCGCCGGTAACCAGGCGCGCGGGCCGAACAATTTCCGGCGGCGTCTTCGCTAAAAAGTCGGCGACAAAGTTGTAGGAATCGAGTTGTTGGTGGCTGGAGATGCAATCCAGGCGGTGCAACTCGAGGTGCTCTTCCTGAAAGCGCGACAGGCGTGCAAACCGCTTGAGGGTGGACACACGCATGCGGTGCACGTCGATAAACCGCATATGATTGGCGATCAGCGCCTGGATCTGCTCGGTGTCGTCGGTCGAAAATCGCAGGCGCGCGCAGATTTTTGCGGCCAGGGCGATCCCGGTTTCGACGTGACCGTCGAAGCGGATGCGATCCTGGGGAGTGCGAGGCGCGGCGAAGGTCGGCGGCTTGCCGACGTCGTGCAGCAAGACGCCCCAGGCCAAAGTAACGGGAGTTCCAGGCGGCAGTTTTTCAAGCATTAACATCGTGTGATTCCACACATCGCCTTCGGGATGAAACTGTGGAGGCTGCTCGACTCCCTTCATTCTGACTATTTCCGGGAGCACGGCGGAGAGCAGCGAAGTTTTGTCGAGCAGCTCAAAACCACGTCGCGCTCCTCCTTCGGTTAAGATGCGGGTCAACTCGTTGCGGATGCGCTCGGCGGACACCTGGCCGATACTTGCAGCGTGCTGGTGAATGGCAGCGAAGGTAAGTTCGTCTACGCGGTAGCCAAAGCGCGCGGCGAACCTTACGGCGCGCAGCATACGGAGCCGGTCTTCGGCAAAGCGCCGCGCCGGCTCCCCGATGGCACGAATGATTCCCGCCTGAAGATCGACCCGGCCGCCTACGAAGTCGAGGACTTCACCGGCGCGCGGATCGAATAACAGACCGTTAATGGTGAAATCGCGGCGGTGTGCGTCCTGTTCAGGACTGGCGGAAAACACAACGCCGTCGGGATGCCGGCCGTCGCTATAGGCCAGGTCGCTGCGGAAGGTTGCCACTTCCACTTGCACGGAGTCTTCGCGGACGATGATCACGCCGAAATGCGCGCCCACGGTAAAGCTGCCGGGAAAAAGCTCCTGGACGCGCTGGGGAATGGCGTCGGTGGCCACGTCGTAATCTGCAGGTTCGATGCCCAGCAACAGATCGCGCACACATCCGCCGACAAAGTAGGCCTGGTGCCCGGCGTCATGCAGCACGGCGCAGATCCGCTCAGCAAGTTGGCGCGGCTTCATAGCGCGATTATCAGGCAGCGCGGGGGCAGGCACAAGAAGCGCTGCGGCGAGCGGTGAGGAAACACCAACAGCGCTCCGCCATCTCCCGCCATCTCTGGGCGCACCCCAAACCGCCGCCAGGGGCTAAGTGACGCGGGCGATGAGGCAGGTGATGTCGTCGTGCTGACGCGCGCTGCCAACGAAGGAATCGAGGTAGGCGGCCAGATGGGAAAGCGTGGCGGCCGCGGACTCGCTGGGCTTGACGCTTCCCACCTTCTCGCGCCAGCGTTCCTCGCCGAACTGAACTTCTTCAGAGTTCACGGCGTCGACCACGCCGTCGGTGTAGATCACCAGCAGGTCGCCGGTCTCGAGGCGCGTGGTGCCGCACTCATACTTCTCCTCTGTCTCGATTCCGAAGGGCAGACCGCCGGCATCCAGTTTTTCGATGGCCCCCTCGCGACGGCGCAGGATCGGCGGATTGTGTCCGGCGCAGACGTAGAGCATTTCGCGGGTCTCCACATTGAGCTGAGCAAGGAATGCGGTGGTAAATCGCAAACCGTTCAGGCTATTCGCGCAGGCATAGCAGTTCAGCCCCCGCACCAGTTCGGGAAAAGGCACACCACTTTCCTGCAGTGCTCGCAAGCTGGCCTGAAACGTGGCCATGAGCATGGCCGCGGGAACGCTCTTGCCGGCCACGTCGGCTACGGCCAGCAGCAGGGTGGGCGCCTCGCCGTGGATCTTTGCGCGAAGGAAAGCGTCGTAGTAGTCGCCAGCAACGGTATTTGCCGGGCGCGTAAAGAAGGAAATATCCATGCCTGGCACGGCGGGCGGCGACGCGGGAACCAGCCAGCGCTGAATCTCCCGGGCAATTTCCAGGTCGCGCTTCATGGTGACGCGGTCGGCCAATTCCAGCGCCAGGAGCAGGAAAAGCAAAGCGGCCCCAAAGAACTCGAGCTTCACACCAAAAACGATGTTGCCGATTTGCGCCTCGCCCGAGAAAACAATCATCAGAATCGCCGCCAGCAAGAGAACGCGGCGCGCGGGAGAGAGCTTCATCAGCATGGCGCCGAACAGGGCCCAGGCAATGCGGAAGGGCCTGCGCCAGGCATGATCGTTGCGAATCGATTCCCACGCTACTTCCCTGGAATATAGGACATAGCTGGTACGCGCTTCCGACTTGAACTGTCCCCATAAATCCTGCATCTCGAGACCTTCGGTGACGCGATTCCAGAAAGCTCGAGTGGGATACGAAACGCGCCGCACGGTCTGAACGGCGCGGTGGAAGTAGACGGGAATGGAAGGCTTTGGCATAACCTGGAAATTATACGGTAATGCGGGATCGAGATACCGGTTTGTCGCCTGAGAACTGCATGTGTTGCCTGAGACGGGGGTTACGAGTCTCCTGGCTCGCGCAGCGACCCGCCCAATTGAATTTTGTCGAAACCGAATCGGTCGCGCAAGCGGTCAGCCGCGCGGGCCAGTTTTTCAAGCTTTTCGTGGCGGTCGGAATCCAGCAGATCGAGCTGGCGCCCGGCCGCGCCCAGACCGGTGAGCGCTACTCCCAGAAGGCGAATGGCCTGGCGTGAATCGCGGTGTTTCGCCAGCAGCTCTTTTGCCGTTGCCAGGATCACCTGATCGAGATCAGTGGCCTCAGCAGGAGTGTGCGCGCGCGTGTAGGTTTTAAAGCTGGCGTAGCGAATCGTCAGGGTAATGGTTCGCGCGGAAAGCCTGGCATCGCGCAGGCGTTTCCCCGCTTTCTGGCACAGGTGACTCAGCGTGGAGTCGAGGACCGCGAGGTCGCGCGTGTCGTCGGCGAAAGTGTGGTTGTGGGAAATGGATTTCGGTTGGGCATCGATTAGAAATTCGAAAGTGTCGCCACCCAAAGCTTTGCGATGAAGGGCCGTTCCCCACTGGCCAAACAGTTCTTGTAGTTTTTCAGGCGAAATGGCGGCAAGCTGGGCAACGGTTTCAACGCCCATGCCGCGCAGGGCCGCTGCGGTGACTTCGCCGATGCCGGGAAGTTTGCGCACGGGCAGCAGCGCCAGGAATGCCGCCTCGCTGCCGGCTGGAATCCATAACAGGCCGGCGGGCTTGGCCTGGTCCGAGGCTACTTTGGCTACCAGGCGCGTTCTGCCCAGACCAATGGAACAGGGCAGGCCGGTAGACTGGCGAATGTGATTGCGTAAAGTGTGCACGGCGGCGAGCGGCGGGCCGTGCATGCGCTCCGTGCCGGAAAGATCCAAATAGGCTTCGTCCACGGAAGCCATCTCCACGACCGGCGAAAATTCACCGAGAATTCGCGCGATGCGGTCGCTCCATTCCGAATACAAGGCGTGGTGCGGATCGAGAAACACGGCGCCAGGGCACAGCCGTGCGGCGGTGCGCAGCGGCATCGCGGAATGAATGCCGAAACGCCGCGCTTCGTAGCTCGCCGCCGAGACAATGCCGCGCTGGTCGGGGCGCCCGCCCACGACTACCGGTTTACCGCGCAGCTCGGGATGCGCGAGGAGCTCGACGGAAACGAAGAATGCGTCCATATCGACGTGGGCGATGGGCGTGTCGAGGGAAGAGGGAGCGGTACGCGGGGATATTGAGGGCGCAGAGTTATCGACAGGAGGAGTTTTCTTGGCGCGGTAAGTGGCGATCTTAGGCATGGTGCGTGCGGCCGTACGCGCTAAGGATACAACGGTTGGGCCGGCAGAGAAATGCTAGGTGCGTTCGGCGGCGAGGACTCTGGGGATGCCGGCCAGGTCGTCGGTGACGGCGACGCGAGTCCAGGCGAAACCCAGCATATCCATTACGCGTTCGGCGGCGCCGTAGCCCAGCTCAAGTACTAATAACCCGCCCGGAGTTAGTAGCTGCGCTGATTGCGCGATCAGCGCGGCGTAGAGTTCAGTTCCCTCTTTGCCGCCGTAGAGAGCGGCTGCGGGTTCGTATTCACGCACGTCCCGCGGGAGTTGGTGCGCTGCGTCGCGCGCGATGTAGGGGGGATTGCTGACGATCATATCGAAGGGCGCAACCGAGGCTGCCGTTGGGCCCGGAAGAAATGCGGTGAGCAGATCGCTTTCGAGAAATTCGATGCGGTCTGTAACGTCATGGCGAGCGGCGTTGCGCCGGGCAAATTCGAGAGCTGCCGGAGAAATATCAGTTGCCCAGACGCGAGCTTCGGGGAGCTCGCGCGCCAACGCGATGGCCAGGCAGCCGGACCCTGTGCCCACATCGGCTAGGCGCAGCGCCGCGGCGGGTTCACCGTGCCTGAATTTGCTGCCAGCGTGCGCGGGTCCCAACCGCTCGAGAGCTACTTCCATGACGTGTTCAGTTTCCGGGCGCGGAATCAAAACGCCGGGGCCGACTGCGAACTCGAGTCCCCAGAATTCCTGCTTGCCGGTAAGGTATTGCACGGGCGTGCCGGCGGCACGCTGGGCCACGAGATGGAAATAGAGAGCGGAGACTTCCGGACTGAGCGGATGTTCAGGATGGCCGTAGAGCCAGGCGCGTTCGCAGTGGAGCGCATGCATCAGAAGAAGCTCCGCGGCCAGGGTGTGCGAAGCGACCTCGGCCACACGTAGACGCGCCATCGCTTCCTGGAGTGCGCCGCGAATGTCCATGGAGACCGGAGTTACGCCTTGCCGAGCTCTTCGTTGAGGCGCTCGGCCTGGAAATGCGCCATCAGGCCTTCGACGAAGGGCGCGAGCTTGCCTTCCATGACGGCGTCGAGCTGGTGAACGGTGAGGCCGATGCGATGATCGGTGACACGGTTCTGGGGAAAATTGTAGGTGCGAATTTTTTCCGAACGGTCGCCGGATTTGATCTGGCCGCGGCGTTCGGCGGCGATGGCGTCGTGCTGTTTTTGCTGCTCGAGCTCGTAGAGGCGCGCGCGGAGAACGCGCATCGCCTTTTCGCGATTCTTGATTTGCGACTTCTCGTCCTGGCAGGAGACGATCAGCCCGGTGGCCATATGCGTAATGCGCACGGCCGAGTAGGTGGTGTTTACGGACTGGCCGCCGGGACCCGAGGAACAGAACGTGTCGATGCGGATGTCCTTGGCTTCCACCTTGATGTCGATGTCGTCGGCCTCGGGCAGCACGGCGACAGTGGCCGCCGAGGTGTGAATGCGTCCCTGCTGCTCGGTGGCCGGGACACGCTGCACGCGATGCACGCCGCTTTCGTACTTCAGCTTGGAATAGACTTTTTTTCCGGCGATGGAGGCGGTGACTTCCTTCAAGCCGCCAAGAGACGAGGGCGCGCTGCTGAGAATTTCCACGCGCCAGCCCAGCGTCTCGGCGAACCGGGAATACATGCGGAACAGCTCCGAGGCGAAGAGGGCCGCTTCGTCGCCGCCGGTGCCGGCGCGGATTTCGAGGATGACGTTTTTCTCATCGTTGGGGTCGACCGGCACGAGCAGGAGCTTGAGTGCGGTCTCCACTTTTTCGCGCTGCGCATTGAGCGAGTGCTCCTCATCGAGGGCAAGCTGCTTCATGTCTCCGTCGGACTCGGAGGCGAGATGGCGCGCCTCGCGAAGGCCGGCGTCCACCAGTTTCAATTCGCGGTACTTCTCGACAATCTCGGAAAGCTCGGAGTGCGTGCGCGCGAGCCTCTGGAACCGCCCGGAATCTTTAGTGACTTCGGCGGTGGAAAGCTCCTGGGTCAAGGCTTCGTAGCGCGTTTCAATCTGGTCCAGCTTCTCGAACATGGTTGACATGATTTTTTCTCGCTGTGTGGCGTCAAAGGCGAACTGAGAACATCAGGTTCGCAACTCCCGGCAATCCACTCAAAACTGGGGAATCCGATATGGGAAAAAAACGGGTGGAACGTCCGGGATTACCGGACTCGCAAGAAGGACGCTAATAGAAGTCGGAGAACACTGTCGTAGGCCTGTTAAACAGCATAGCGACAGGCTGAAGCGCTGTCAAATGACTGAGCAGAGAACACGAAAATGCCAGGGGCTATTCAAGGACTTTGGCGGCGAAGTCTACGAGGGCGTCATCTTCAATGGTGTAGCTAATCTCAATGGGATTGCAGCACACTTCGCAATCCTCTACGTAGGTTTGGCGACGGACGGAGACGTCCAGGACCATGGAAATCTGCTCGCCACAATATGGACAGGTGAAGGAGTGTTCCACGGCGCTAGCGGCCAGACAACTTTTGTCGCGGGTCGATCACTTGGGGTGCGATCTCTTGAGATGCGATTTCTTGCGGTGCAGGCTCTGGCTGTGCGGGCTGCTGTGCTTCGAACCCGCGATAAATCAGGAAGAGCACGTAAGCGGTGATTGCGCCGGCGGGAATAGCAGATGCCAGTCCCGTCGCAAGAACCATCCCGGGGGCAGAAAATAGCAGCATCAACGCAAACCGGATGACTCCGGCCATGTGGCTTCCCGGCCCGGCAGGCGCGGCGTCAAAGTATCTGTCCCCAGAACCCAAGATGAAAACCAGAACCGGGGATAAAATAGCGCCCGTCAGAATCCACAACAAAGCCCTGGCCGCAGGAAGTTTTGCCAGCAAGCGGCGCAGGATCCATGCAAACAACAAAGACGGAAGCGCCCCGGCCATGAGCGATGCCATGGCCAGTCCTAGAAAGCTCGCAACGCCGGCATCGGAGCCATAACCGACGGATGCGCTGGGCATTCGCGACGGAAGAAGCCGCATCATGACAACCGCGCTGATGCAGCCGACGACCCAGGCGGTGAGGTAGTACACCAGGCTGCCGCGGCGAGTCATGCTGCTCAGATGCGCCGCGGCGTGTTGGGAAAATCCAGCCACACCTTGACGCCGCAGAAATGGGAGCCTTCCGTGCAGATGGGAGTGGTGATGCCCGCGCGCAGGTGGCACGGCGGGCCCATGTAACGCGCGATGGCCGGATGGACGGAGCGCACCTGCTCCACTTCCTCCATAGACGATTGGTAAATTTCCTCTTGCGCGTTGAAGCAGGTGCGCATGGTCCATTTGTGCATCAGGTGCAGCAACGACCCGGTCTCGACGAGCCGTATCGCTTTGGCGTTGGGGAGCAGGTAAAGGGCAAACTCGCGAGGGACGCCGCGGTCGAGCAGCTCATTCTTCGCCGCCCAGGCATCGGCCATAGCGCGCTCGTACACTTCCAACGCGCGGGGATTCGAGCGCACCAGCATGGGGACAATATAATCCGGCTGGCGCGTGTCGCTTAGCACCAGCAAGGGGCGGGAACCCGGCACCAGGCGATGGCGCTGGTCCTGGCTATCCGCGGTGTGGCTGATCTTTTTGGCAAAGGTGTAGTTGGCGTGCTGCAGGGCGCGCATCATGGGAGCGTGCACGCCGATGTTCAGAGTCTGCAGGCGATAAGGATTTCGGGCGGGGTTGAGCATGCGGTCGAGCGCTTCGGCATCGGAGCAGGCTTCGCGGGTGAGTCCCACGACGGCGCGGTAAGCCTCGGCCATCACTTCGGGGGCGCGCGCGGAGAAATCAATCAGTTTCGAAGTTTGCCCGTGGAGCTGAGCGTCAAACTCGCGCGCAAAGGCATCCCCGTCCGCGGCGGGCAGATTCCATTCCGGCAGATCTTCGAGCGGCTCATTATCGAAGCGATCGAGAAATTGCGCGTCGACTTCCCGCACGCGCGCCACCATCTCGCCGATAACCGCGCGCGCTTCGGTGGGCGCGTCGGAGGCCGCCTGCATGCGCCACAAGCGGTAGAGCACAATTCCCGAGAGCGTGTGCACCATGGTGGTGAATGCGGCTACGGGCAGGACGTATCGCGCCACCTCGAACGCCCGCTTCTCCGCCTGGCGCTCCACTTTTTCGCGGCGCTTGGCATGAGACATGGGACCCAGGTGCCAGATATCGCCGAGGATGGCGCGCGCGTCAGGATCGAGCAATGCGGTCAGCTCGCGGTAATTGCCCCAGGCGCGGGCTACAGCTTTTTCATAGATGGCGCGCGCCGCGGCGTCGAAGAACAAAGATTCGGGCGGCACATAGGCGCGGGCGTGGCCCTGGCGGACGTAGCGCTGCGATTGCTGCTCGGAATTGTAAAACGGATGCGCGTGAAGGAAGGACCAGACCAGTTGCCGGCTGATGTTCTCCAGGCCGAATTCGAAGTGGGCATGCTGGAAAACGGTGTGATGTCCCGCGTAAAACGTGGCCGCGCCGATGGTCAGCCGTTGTTTGTCGGTGATTTCTTCCGGGCCAATCAGCCGCGTGGCGTAACAGCTGCGCGCTGCGGCGATGGCCGAGTCATAGGGCTTTGCAAAATAGCTGCGCAGAGTGGCGCGCGGCGCAGCGCTCTCAACGATTATCTCCCCGGGAGTTCCCGCCGAGGGAACAGAGTCTTTATCCGAGGTGGGCGGGCCGGGGGGCGCGGAGGCGGAAAACGATGTGCTCATACTCAGTGGGCATATTACATCAACGCGTACGAAGGAGCATCAACGCGTACGAAGGAGCATCAACGCGCACGAAGAGTATTAAGGGGCACAAACGGGCATCCATGCGTACTAACGAGATCACCGAAGCGGCCGCCTACGTTCCCAGTTTGCGTTACCTTACGATGGGGGAACTGCTGCCGCCAGGCGGCCGCCTACTTTTTGACCGCTTCCTTGGCCTTTACAGCGTCTTTGGCTTCTGTAGACTTCGCGTATTTACGCTGGAAGCGCTCGACGCGGCCGGCGGTATCGAGAAGTTTCTGCTTCCCGGTAAAGAACGGGTGGCAGCTGGAGCAGACTTCGAGCCGCAGCAGGGTGCCTTTAAACGTGGAGCGGGTCTTGAAGGTCGAGCCGCAGGCGCAGGCCACAGTGACTTCGTGATAATCCGGGTGAATTCCTTCTTTCATGGTTTGCTCCGATCGGCCGGCCGGTCTGCACGGTGTGGTACGCGGGACGCCTCACAGCCGCGTCGCTTGGCCAGCAGCGAATCCCCGATTATACGTGATTTCGCGATGCGTGCAAGCGTCTGCGCTTTAGGGCAATTTCGGAGAAGGAAAATTTGATTTTCGGGCAGGACACGGTTAGCCTGATTCGTGCTCAAGTCAACCGCCAAACCGAGCGATCTGAAAAAAGGACAGGCGCAGCCCGGCCCCTCGATCCTGGTGGTGGATGACGACGTTTCCACGCTGCGGGTCATCGAAATGCTTCTGGAGCGCAACGGCTATACGGTGCGCACCGTGCCCACCGGTGAAGAAGCCCTCACGCTGCTCCCCGATTTTATTCCCGCGGTCATGATCCTGGATGTAAACATGCCGGGGATGTCCGGCTTCGATGTGTGTCAAATTATTAAACGCCACAACGAGTACTCGAAGATTCCGATCATCCTGCTCAGTGGCGAAGGAACGCCGCAAGATTACAAAACGGGACACGACGCCGGAGCGGTAATTTATATGGTCAAGCCGTTCAAAGCGGAGAAACTGCTGCAGGTGGTCCGGCTCCTCACTGCTCCAAACCAACCATAGAAATTCAGAACAAGCCAAGAGGTTTGATTTCGGAGAGGGAAATTTAACTCTCGATTCAATCGACTGAGGGCTAGCCCTGCGCAGAGGCTTTTCGCTCGGCAGGCGCCGAGCGATACCAGGCCACAAATTTCACCAAGCCAGCGTCGAGGGGCGTGGAGGGGTGGAAACCAAGCAGCCGCCCCGCCTTGGAAATGTCCGCCCAAGTCAAAGGAACATCGCCGGGCTGGAGGGGCTTTACGTCGCGTCGCGCGGTGCGTCCGGTGACGCGCTCGAGCAGGGCGACCAGCTCGTTCAGGGTGACGGGATGCGAGTTGCCGAGATTGAAGACTTCGAACGGCGCGCTGCCGGCGGGCGGTTGCGGGGCATGGTCCAGCGCGGCGAGCACACCGGCAACAATGTCGTCCACATAGGTGTAGTCCCGGCCCGTCTGGCCATCTCCAAAAATTGGCAGCGGACGCCCGGCCTCAAGCAAGGCGGTAAATTTATGGATGGCCAGGTCGGGGCGCTGGCGCGGTCCATAGACGGTAAAAAAACGAAGGCAAGTCATGGGCAACCCGTAAAGGTGAGCATAGGTGTAGCAGTGCAGCTCACAGGCCAGCTTGGTGGCAGCGTAAGGCGAAATGGGGCGAAGCTCGAAATGATCTTCGGAGAATGGCGCCCGGCTGGTGGCGCCGTAAACGGAACTCGACGAACCAAACACAAAATGAGCTACGGCGAACTCGCGCGCCAATTCCAGAAGATTTACCGTGGCCAGGACATTGACTTCTTCGTAGAGGCGTGGCTGTTCAATGGAAGGCCGCACGCCGGCGCGCGCAGCAAGATGAATGATGGCCTGCGGGCGCGCGGCGGCAAATATTTTGCGGAGCCGTTCATAGTCCCTGATGTCTGTCTCGTGCAGCTCAAAGGCGCCAGCGCGGCGCACGTCCTCGATGTTGGCGCGCTTCCATACGGGGGAATAGAACGAGTCGAAATTATCTACGATGGAAAGCTGCGCTCCGCGGGCCAGCAGGGCTTCGGCCAGGTGCGAGCCGATGAAGCCGGCACCGCCGGTGAGCAGAATGCGCTGATAAGGGAGAGTCATTGGGGTCGTTTCCGATCCTGGGCCCGAAAATATTTACTTGCGAACTGTTCTGAATGCGAACTTTTCCAGTCTAACCGGAAACCAGCCGCCAACAAAGACCTGACGCTTGGCGTTTGCGTCACGCGTGCCGCGGGCTTGGTTGCGCCACAGCGTCAATTCCAGCATACTGCGGCGGCGGTGGGCTTCAGCGCGGATTCATTCGAAACGATCACCGTAGGCGGCAGTCACACTCCATGAAAATCAGCGTCTTTGGAATGGGCTATGTAGGCTCGGTCACGGCGGCGTGCCTGGCGGAGCAGCGCCATGAAGTGGTGGGCGTGGACGTCAACCCGACGAAAGTAAGCCTGATCAATGCCGGGCAGACTCCGGTGATCGAACCGGGCTTGGGCGAACTGATGCGCGAGGCGGTTCGCGAGGGGAGATTGCGGGCGACGTCAAGCGCGACCGACGGAGTTTCTTCCACGGATATTTCATTGATTTGCGTGGGAACTCCTACGCTGCGCAGCGGGCGTCTGGACCTCTCGGGGATCGAAAAGGTGAGCGTGGAGCTGGGCCGCGCGCTGAAGGAAAAGTCTGGATTTCACACCATCGCGGTACGCAGCACGATTTTGCCGGGCACCAGCGACGGCCTGGTGATTCCCAATCTCGAAGCGGGCAGCGGAAAGAAAGCCGGGCGCGATTTCGCGGTTTGCTACAACCCTGAATTCATCCGCGAAGGCACCGCGGTAGCGGATTTTTATTCGCCGCCCTTCACCATTATCGGGGCGCACGATCTGCAGCAGGGCCAGCCGATCGCCGAGCTCTACGCGGCCATCGACAAGCCGCTGGTGCACACGGAGATGCGCCTGGCGGAGATGCTGAAATACATCTGCAATGCGTATCACGCGTTGAAGATTGTTTTCGCCAATGAAATCGGCACCATCGCCAAATCGGTGGGCGTGGATAGCCAGGCGCTGATGCAACTTTTCTGCACCGACGAGAAACTGAACATTTCGCGCGCGTACTTGCAGCCCGGCTTCGCCTTTGGCGGCTCTTGCCTGCCCAAGGATGTGCGCTCGCTGGCGTATCTGGGCCGCGAACTGGATCTGAAGCTGCCGCTGCTCGAATCCCTGCTGCCGTCGAATGAAATTCACATCCGGCGCGGGATCGATCTGGTGCTGCAAACCGGAAAAAAGAAAGTGGGCGTGCTGGGGCTCAGCTTCAAACCGGACACTGACGACTTGCGGGAAAGTCCGACGATCGAACTGGTGAAGGCGCTGATCGGCGAAGGCTGCCAGGTCAAGATCTTCGACGAGAAAGTGAAACTCTCTTCCATCATAGGGGCTAACCGCGAATTCGTGGAGAAGGAGATACCGCACATCGGCGCGCTGTTACACGCCTCGCTGGAAGACGTGGTGAAGGACTCGGAGGTGATCGTGGTGGGCCGCGATGCGCGCGAGTTCCCCGGGTTGCGTGAAATGCTGCGCGCGGATCACACCGTTATCGAACTGGCGCGGTCGAAGAATTTCGAAGCGGGGGCCTGGAAGCATAGCGGGATCTGCTGGTAGCGTATACCCCGGCCTGTAGTTGGCGCGGCATGAGGCCCCTGTGCCTCAGCCTCCCAGCGACGTCAGCGCCTGGCGCATCTCCGCGGCGTGTTCGGACTTCGGATCGATCTGCAACGCACGGCGAAAATGCTCGCGCGCCTTGGCCTTGTCCTCCGTCTTCTGATAGACCAGTGCGAGATGATAGTGGTAGGTGGAATTGTCGGGAGATTGCCCCAAAGCTTCTTGCAGTAGATCGATTGCCAGCCCGTAAGCCCCTTTGCGGTAATAGACCCAAGCAAGCGTGTCAGCGATGTTGGAAATAGTGGGCAATTGCCGGCGCGCGCTCTCTGCCAGCGACAGGGCCACGTCGGTGCTCCCGCCATTTTCGACCAACAGATAGGCCAGGTTATTAGCCGCCAAGGGGTAGTCGGGTTGAACCTGCAAGGCCTTCTGGTAAAGCTCACGGGCTCGCGGGATGTTATGGCGCGATTCCTCGAGCACGCCTAATAGGAGAAATGCCCGGGCATCCTGCGGGTTGTCCTTTATGCTCTTCTCGAAGTTGGCGACGGCCTGCTCGAGCGAACCACGCTGCACCTGCACCTGGGCAAGAGTCAGCAAGGCATCCACGTTATTGTTATCGAGCGCAACCGCCTTATTAAGCGCTGTTTCGGCCTTTTCGGCGTCTCCCGCATCGATATAGGCCTGGGCCAGCATCGCCTGGTAGTAGCTGTTGTTCGGGCTTTTCGCGATTTGCGCATTGAGGCGGGCAATCGCCTTCGCCGGCTGTTTTTGTTGAAGATCAGAGCTGACCAGATACTGCATGGCCTCGGTAAAGCCTGGATCTTTTTCCAGCGCCTGCTCAAAGAATTTCTGCGCCTCGGCATTTTTCTGCTGGCGCATCCGCAGCACGCCGAGCTGGGTATAGACGGCTGGATCGTTGGGAGCGAGAGCGAGGGCATGGCGCAAATCCGAATCGGCGCCGGCCATATCCGCGGAATTGGACTTGGCCAATGCCCGCAATAGGTATCCAGCTGTGGCTGTGGGTTCGATATTGACGAGCGCTTCGGCGCTGCTTTTGAGCAGGCCGATGTCACCCTTGCGGATAGCGACAGCGGCCAGGGCCTGGTGACCTTCGGACATCGACGGCCGAAGCCTTATTGCTTCGCGCCACGCCGCTTCTGCGCGCGCCAGGTTGCCGACCTGGGCAAACGCGACGCCGAGATGATACTGCGCGACGGGATTATCGGGCTCGGTGCCCAGCGCCGCTTCGAGGACCTGAATGGATTCAGGAGCGCGTTTTTGGCGGAACAGAATCTGGCCCTTGAGAACTAAGGCATCGACATCTTTGTCATTTTCTTTCAGGATCTCATTGTTAAGCTTGGTGGCGTCGTCGAGTTTATTTCTCAAGATCAGGATCTGGACATAGTCTCTCTTGAGCCGCTTATCTTTCGGATACTGGCGGTAGAGCGAAGCGAACTCATCCGAGGCCTTGTCGACATCGCCCAAGGCGAAATAAAAATCACCCAGCAGGCGGTATCCATCGGGATTATCGTGCAAGGTTTTTTTGGCCTGCTGCAGAAGCTGTTCGGCGTCGGCGCGCCTGCCGCGAACCACCATCAACCGCGCCAGTGTGGCCACGGGAAGATAGTTGGTGGGGTCCGCCTGCATAGCCAGGCGGAGCTGCTGCTCGGCCTCGTCCCAGCGCTGCAACTCTTCGTAAAAATTGCCCAGCGTCAGACGGGCGGTAATGGACTTGGGATCAAGCTGCAAAGCCTTCTTTAAACTCGCTTCCGCGGCCGGAACCTGCTGCGCACCTGCTTGCAGCATGGCCAGATTTAGATACGAGCGCGAGCGGTCGGGGGCAATCTGGATGGCCTTTTGCATCTCGTCGAGCGCAGCGGGCATGTTCTGAAGCCCGGCATAGGAATTCGCCAGCAGAATGTGGGCCTCGACGTTGTTGGGTTCAATACTCAGGGCGCTGCGGGCATGGTCCTGTGCTTGATTAAATTTATCAGCACCTCCCGCAACCAGCACAAGGTTGCCGTAATCAATTTGCCCCTTCACGTGGTTGGCATCCAAGTCGAGAGTGCGCTGCAATTCCCCGGCCGCCCCGGAGAGGGCTCCAAGTTTCAGATAGGCCTGAGAGAGCTGGTAGTGCGCTTCGACGAAACGCGGATCCACTTGCAACGCGTTCTGATATTGGATGGCCGCTTCGCGGTACTTGTCCTTAGCCAGGAAGCGGTTGCCGCTCTCCAGATATTTCTGTTTGCGGACGTTGGGATCGCGGGTACAGCCGGCCATGAAACAGGAGGCCAGTACCAGAAAAACCAGTGCGGAACTTAATCGTTTCTGCATCATGCGATGGATACCTTAGTCCTCAGGGATATAATTGTTAAGGGTTGGCAGAATGCCTTCCGCAAAGCCCACGACACGGGTCTCGGCAGACTGAATATCTTCGGAGCGGCCGACCGGGGTGGTGACGCGGACCAGCGAGCCGTCGCTGCGTCCCGTGCGGATGGAGTCCGCCACCAGATAGATTTTAGCCCAGTATTCGCTGGCCACTACACGGCCGTGGGATTGATACCAGTAGAGAACCAAATCACGGTCAAGACCTTTGCCGATCAGATAGCGGTTCACCACGACGCGACGCCCGTCCGGATAACTAAGCTGGCGATAACCGCGGGCAAGGGGAGACCATCCGGCTCCCGGCAAACAGTTTTGCGGTGAGTGCATGGTATCGCCAGCGCGCTGGCTGGGGAAATAGGCGATGAACAGATCAACCGGCGGAATCGGCAGGGGCTGACGGTAAAGCCTCACCATGAACTCGCCGGCTCCCAGGACTTTTAGCACCGCGGAATCGAGTTGAAAAGCCTTTCCCGTCCAGTCTCCCAGGACCATGGGAAATTCTTCCAGCGGGCGACGGGTACCGGCGGGTTCAGGCTGACGATGGGCTTCCAGGAAGAGCGCAACGCCCAGCAGCATCGCTGCGACGGCGGCGAAACGGAGCCAAATCTTAGCTGGATTACTCACGCGCGCTGCTCCGGGTGTTTCGGCCAGAACTTCTGCAAGAGTATGTGGAACAGGAAAAGCAGGCCCAACGAGAGCACGAAAATAACCCATCCTTCGAATTCGTGAAAAAAGCCCTGCGCTTTATCCGGATCCCAATACTGGCCAAGAAGACCTGTGCCCGTCACGCGCAGTGCATTGGCCATGACGGCGATGGGAATTGCTGCCAAGGCAAGAAGCGCCCGCCGCGTGCGGTTGGGTTCGAGCAAGTAGCCATAGATCAAGGCCAAAGTAAGCAAAGAAACTAACGAACGGATGCCGCTGCAAGCCTCTACCACTTCCAGTGACATGGAGGCGAGCTGGATCACGTTTCCGTCCCTGAGAACGGGCACGCCGAGCAGTGAAAGCAGAGCCGTTGCCATACGAGCGGCCAGCAACTGGAGAGGAAAGGCGATCTGATTGAAAAGGATCGCGGGAATCGGAATCATAAGAAATAGAAACGCCCAGGGAAAGGCCATGGCGCGCAGCCAGTTCCAACCCAGCAGCTGGATGACGATCCCGGCCAATAGCAGAATTAGCGACGTGCGCGACAGGAAGAGCTCGGCGCCCAACACTCCCACTACTAGAATGGCCAGCGACCCGCCGATGATCAAGAGTCCCGTCCACGAAGGCCGTAAGGCAAGCTCAGCCAGCCGGTGCCGCCTCTCCCAGAGGATGTAGCCAGAGAACAACGGAACGAAGAACCCGTGGGAAAAGTTCGGGTCATTAATCCACTGAAGAACCAGCCGGATCAGAACATCGTGGTAAAGAAGTCCCAGGAGCAGCACTAAAGCTGCAGCCTGCCCCCACCACACCTTTGCGGAGGCCAGACCGAGCGAGGCCGGCCGTATCATGGCGCGTTCACTCATTAAGTTACTGTGCTCAGCCGACAATTAGATAGTCCCTCACGCCGAGATGAGAGCAAGCCGGCTTCCATGCTCTGCCATTGCGAGGAATTGCGAAATTTAACCATAATCGGCCCGGGGATGAGCGTTATCTGCCAAAAGACGCTCACAGTAGGGAAAATATTTTCCCATGAAGGAAAACATTTTCCGAAGCGCCCGACAGCGGCACGTCTACTCCCAACTCTGTGACGATAGGGAGTATACAGCATTTATGAGATGCGTGAATGTCGCCAAGAGGCAAACTGAGACAGAAAGTGGGCACAAAATTTCCACTAAGTGGTAAAATTATAGGGATTCGAAGCGAGTCGCTCGGAACGCATTCTGGGTCCTTTTCGCTTGTAAGTTATTGAACACAGCTATTTTAAATGAAATTTACGTTAAATGAATCAGTGCGATGATGGCTGGAACCTGCCTTGCTCTACGGTACTGGTGGTTTCGAGTAGCTGCCCGGATGGATCCCGAATTTCTTAACGGGAGGATGTAATGTCTTCGAGAGTTGCCGCATCGATTGGCTCGACCGACGTCTTGGCGCCTGAGGGCACCAAACCGTGCTACGTGCGTGCGGTCAGTCCGTCTATGTACGCTATTGAGCACGTAATAGCCGATATTGCGCCGACCGATATTTCGGTTTTGTTGGTGGGAGAAAGCGGCACAGGAAAAGATGTAGTGGCGTTTCAAATCCACCGCTTATCGCCCCGGTGCCAGAAACCTTTTCGAAAGTTGAGTTGTTCCTCGTTGAGTCCGGAGGCGCTGTTCCCGGCAATGGAGAATGGAGGTTCGCGCCGATCCGGTGGGCAGGGTGGAACGCTGTATCTTGACGAAGTAAGCGACCTCTCGTCTGCGGCGCAGGCGCAACTGCTGCAGGCGCTTTCGGAGGGCGAGCTATCCTCCGGTGAAGGCGTCAACGAAAGATTAATCTGCGCGACGAGCCGGAATCTGGAAGAACAGATGCGCGCGGGCCGCTTCCGGGAGGAACTTTATTTCCGCATCAACGGCGTTTGCCTGCGGCTGCCGCCGCTACGCCACCGGCAGGAAGACCTCACGGGTCTGGCCGATTTTTTCCTGGGGAAATACGCGACGCTGTTCGAGCGGCCGCAGCCTGCCCTGAGCAGGCAGGCGCTGGGGCGTCTTCACCAGCATCAGTGGCCCGGTAACATCCGCGAGCTTGAAAACTCGATGAAAAAACTGGTGGTTTTGGGCGACGAAGGAATGGCCGTGACCGATCTGGGGCGCCTGCCGCAAGAAATTCCTGCGGCGCCCAACTGCTCGAGCGGCATCTCATTGAAGGAGGCAGCTCGCGCTGCTTCGCGGCAAGCGGAGCGCGAACTGATCCTGAAGGTGCTCGGACGGACGCGATGGAATCGGAAGCGGGCCGCTTTGGAACTTAAAATCAGCTATAAGGCGCTGCTTTACAAACTCAAGCAGATTGGGTTGGATGATTTGGCGGGGAGCTAAATGAGTGGGGGAGGCAGATCAACATGAAAATGAGACGAACCCTTTTAGCGCTGGCGGCGATGGTAATCACATTCACCGGGGCTGCCGCCGCGCAGGAAGCAGCGGAGGAGAAGGCCGAGAAGCAGGCCGAGAAGGCCGCGAAGAAGCCGGCAGTGGTGCCCGCGGCGCCGGCTGCGGCGATGAAGTCCGCCATCGAAGATCCGGACTACATCATCGGCCCGGAAGACTCGCTGGCGATTAACGTGTGGAAAGAGACTGAGCTCTCGCATGCCGTCCAGGTGCGCCCCGACGGAAAAATTTCACTGCCGCTGTTGAATGACTTGCAAGCGGCCGGGCTCTCGCCGCAGCAGCTAGCGGCCTCTATAACCGAAAAATTGCGCAAATTTATAGCCGAGCCCCAGGTCACGGTGATCGTGACGGGGATTCTGAGCCGGCGCATCTACATCATGGGAGAGGTGGGCAAGCCTGGGGCGGTTCCTCTGCTGCACGGCATGACCGTGCTGCAGGCGCTCAGCGGGTCCGGAGCATTCAGCCAATTTGCGGATACACGAAAGATTTATATCCTGCGAAATGAAAATGGCAAGCAAGTGAAATATTTGTTCAACTACAAAGAAGTTATTAAAGGGCGACACACGGAACAGAACATCGAACTGAAACCGGGCGACACCATCGTGGTGCCGTGAGGAGGGACAGATGAAAGCAGGTCGTAGGATCGCGGTTACTTTGCTGGGTCTCTTTCTGTTCGTCCCGTGCACCCGCGCGCAGCAGCCTGAAACTCCGGGCGCGGAAAACGGAATGCCGGTTCAGGGCGAAGAGGTGCCCACGCTAGCGCGCACTCCACAAAATGACCGCGGGCCCGTATCCGGTGTCGAAGATTACCGTCTCGACGGTTTGAACCTGGGGCGAAGCTTTGTGACCGGCAAGGTTCAAGGGAGGGAAAGTTACGACACGAACACAAACAACTCGGCGACAAAATCCAGAGCGTCCCAAGACTCGGTCACAAACTTGCTAGGCTCTGTTTCGCTGCAAAAACTTGCGCGGACAACCGCACTTAACCTGGATTACAGCGGCGCTCTTTTCTTCTATGCGCGCGGATCGCTTTCCTATGGGACGGCCCACAAATTCAATGTTACGGAAAAATTCTACTTGCGGCGCTGGACTCTGCTGCTGGGCAACGACTTTTCGTTTTTGCCCGAGTCCGCTGCGGGGCTGGGAGGTTTGGGATTTGGAGCGGGCTTACCTGGGTTAGGCGGGGGGTTGACGAACTACAATCCCTTCCTACTTCCCGGACAGTCAATCCAGTCCCTGGGCAAACGGATTAACAACGTCACAGTGGGTCAGGTTCAATACACGATGGGACCGCGATCTTCATTCAATTTCTCGGGCAACTACGGTGTGGTCCATTTCTTCACGCTTGGCCTTCTAAACTCCAGATCTGTGGGTATGCGAGTGGGCTACGACTATCTGATCGACGCCAGGCAAACTTTTACTCTGGCCTACGTCAACGACTTTTTCAATTACTCGTCGGCTATCCCGGGCTTCTCCACGCATTCGGCGGTCGCAGCCTATAAACGGTTTCTCACTGGCCGGCTGTCATTTCTGATGGAGGGCGGCCCGCAGATTTCGCGATTCAAGAATCCCGTCAGTGGCAACGGGACCTCGCTCTCCTGGCGGCTCCGCAGCCAACTGCGCCGGCTTACGGCTCGGAACAGTCTGGAGTTGGACTATTTACATCACATTACAGCAGGTTCCGGCTTGTTGATTGGCGCGAATTCTGACATCTTGCGTACCGATTTTTCGCGAACCTTATCTCGCAACTGGACTGCCGCAGTACTCGCCTCCTTTAGTCGCAACAGCGGCCTGCGACAGACTTCGGGCATAAACGCCAATCGCCATTCCAACTCTTGGACTGCTGGAACCATGTTTCATCGCCTGGTGGGAGAGAGGGCCAACATAGATTTGAACTATCACATCTCCCGGCAGACTGCCAATTTTTCGGTGTGCCCGGGAAACGTACCGTGCGGGTCGGTCTCCCTGCGCCACCAAGTCGGTGTAGGCATGACGTGGAGCTCGAGACCGTATTTGATCGACTGAGTCGAACTGAGTCAACACGAAACTGAGTCAACACGAATAAAGAAGGAAGGAAGGCTAATGCTAGGTCAAAGAAATTTATCCCCTGAAGAATATGTGGATATCTGGCGGCGCCGGAAACTGTGGCTGCTGGTTAGTGTGGTGTTCGGGACCTTAGCCGGATTCGGACTGACCCTGGTTCTCCCGGCGAGGTATACCTCGTCCACCCTGGTATTGGTGGAGCAGCCCAAGGTTCCGGAGAACATCGTCAAGTCCTCGCTAAACGACCCGTTGGGGCAGCGGCTGGCGTCGATGCAGGAACAGATCCTGAGCCGTTCGCGACTGGTACCGATGATCGAACGGTTCAATTTGTACCCGGTGGAACAGCGCAAAAAGGTTCCCATGGAAGATTTGGTTGCGGAGATGCGCAAGAACATTACCGTTGCGCCGATTAAACCACCAGCGGGAAGCAAGCCGGACGCGTTGCTGCCCGGCTTTACGATTGCGTTCACCGCGGAAGATCCAAAAATTGCGCAAGGAATTTGCCAGGAAATCACCTCCATGTTCATCGAGGAAAATCTGAAGGTGCGCGAACAACGCGCGCAAGGCACTACCGACTTCCTGGTCAAACAGCTGGAGGAAGCCAAGCGTGATTTGGACCAGCAAGACGCGAAGATGGCGGACTTCAAACGGCGCTACAGCGGACAGTTACCCGGGCAGGAAACAGGAAACACCAACGTATTGATGACCCTAAATGCACAATTGGAAGCAGCGACTTCGGTGCTGAACCGCACGCAGCAGGACAAGGCATTCTCCGAATCTTTGCTGGCACAACAAGTGGCGGCCTGGGAAGCCTCGCAGGCCGGAAGCAATCCGGTGACGATTGATCAGCAACTGACCATCCTGGAGGCCCAGTTGGTAACTCTGGAAGGACGATACACTCCGGATCATCCGGATGTAATCAAGGCGCGCGCCGATGTGGCCCAGCTTAAAAAGAAACGCGAAGAGGCGAATAAAGCCCTGGGCACAAAGACCGGGGACGGCAGCCAAAAGGCCAACCTGAGCGAGCCGCCGCAGATTCTCAATTTGCGGACGCAGATCCATCAGTACAAGCAGACCATTGAAGAGAAGACCCGGGATCAGCAGCGTCTCCAGCAGCAGATCAACATTTACCAGGCTCGCGTGCAGGGCAGTCCGATGGTCGAAGAGCAATTCAAACAACTGACGCGAGACTACACGATCTCACTCAACAAGTATGACGAACTGCTGCAAAAAAAGAATTCCTCGGAGATGGCGACGGATCTCGAGCGACGCATGCAGGGCGAGCAGTTCAAAGTAATGGACGCGCCCAATTTTCCCGATGCCGCTTCATTTCCTAATCCTGTCTACTTCACGCTGGGTGGCCTGGCCGGAGGATTGGCTCTCGGATTTGGATTAATGGGGCTGCTGGAATTCAGAGATAAGGCCATACGCAACGAGCGGGATATCGAGTTCTTCCTGGAATTGCCCACACTGGCTCTGCTGCCGGCCATAGGGCTGCAGGCTACCAACGATAGCGGTGGATTCTGGAAGTTCGGCAAGAAATCCGGCAACAGCGAGAGCGGCCGGACGATGGGACTCGAGGACTAGGAAACCTGACCATGTATAAGAAGTTTTTTGGACTGCGAGAAAATCCCTTTAACGTGAACCCGGACCCGCGGTTCCTGTTTCCCACGCGGCATACCGAGGAAGCGCTGGCGGTGCTGACCTATGGCATCCAGAGCCGCAAGGGATTCATCATGCTCAGCGGCGAGGTGGGCACCGGGAAAACGACCCTGCTCAACAAGCTGTTGGACTGGCTGCATCGTGAAAACGTGGCCACCGCGTTCGTGTTCAACCCGCGGCTGAACGTCATGCAATTCATGGATTTCATGATGGCCGATTTCGGTATTGTCTGCGACTCGAAGATGAAGAGCCAAGTTCTGCTCAAATTGAATTCGTGGCTGCTCGAGCGTTACCGCGCCGGCGAGACGGCCGTGCTTATCGTGGACGAAGCCCAGAACCTGTCGCCGCAGGTGCTGGAAGAAATTCGCCTGCTCACCAACCTGGAGACCTCCACCGAGAAGCTGTTGCAAATCGTGCTGTGCGGGCAGCCGGAGCTTGAACACAAGCTCAACCAGCCTCAGCTTCGCCAGCTCCGGCAGCGTATCACGCTACGCTGCCGCACCCATTCGCTTACGCCGGAGGAAACGGCCGGATATATCGCCGACCGGCTGCGTGTGGCCGGCGCGGACGGCGCGGTTATCTTTACACCCGAGGCCATCGACGCCGTACAGCAGTATTCCCGCGGCATCCCGCGAGTAATCAACCTGCTCTGCGAACACGGCTTGATCAGCGGATTTGTAGATCAGAAGCGACCCATTCAAGCTGAAACCATTACAGAAGTTGCGCGTGAATTTGATTTGCACGAAATTGATCCCATTGCCCAGCCCGTTACGGTTCAAACGAATGGCGAGAATGCCAGCCTGATGGAGGCGCTCCAAAATCTGGCTACTCTGGTCGATCGGCTGCGCCGGCCGAACTAAGTCAGCGAATAACGAGAGAGGATTCCGATGAGCCGTATCCACGAAGCCCTGAAAAAAGCGGAGCAGGAAAAGGCCCCCACATTGCCGGTTGGTGCAGGCAGCGCGGGCGGGATGTCGCATGCGGACCCGGTGACCGCGGAGCCCGTCCGTATCGCGGCACCGTCCATGGCCGCCGTGGCGATAGCACCTCCGGAACCGCTTGCCGGCGAATCCATGCTGGCGGCGGCGCGACGCCCAGCATGGCATGCCGACCCGACCAAACTGCTCTTTCTGAATCCACAGACCCAGGGATTCGGCGCCGAACAATTACGCACGCTACGCTCGCGGCTCTACCAGATACGCGACCGGATGCCGCTCAAGACCCTGCTCGTCACCAGTGCGCTGCCCGCTGAGGGCAAAACTTTCGTGGCCGCGAATCTGGCGCAGACCTTTGTGCGCCAGCATGAACGCCGGATTTTGATCATCGACGCCGATCTGCGATGGTCGCGAATGCATGCCCTGCTGGGTGCTCCGGCCGATCCTGGCCTGACGGAATACTTGCAAGGCCACGCGACGGCGTCCGAAATTCTGCAGCGAGGTCCGCAGGATAACCTGTTCTTCATTCCCGGAGGAAAGTCCGCTTCCAACCCGGCCGAGCTTCTCCATTCCGGGAGATTAAAAATCCTGCTGGACAACCTGACGCCGCTTTTCGATTGGGTCATCCTGGATTCGCCGCCCGCCGTGCCCGTTTCCGATTCTGCGTTGCTCGCGGATTTGTGCGATGGCGTGCTGTTGGTGGTTCGCTCGGGGGTCACACCTTTCGACGTGGCGCAAAAGATCAGCATGGAATACCGCGAAAAGCGCCTGGTGGGCGTGGTGCTGAATCGAGTGGACAAGCGGCAAGCCGACACGGCGTACGGGTACGGATATTACGATTACCCGCGCAATCCAAACGAAAATTTGAACTAAGGCAATCGAGGCTAGGTCGAATTGGTCAGGCTGTTCAACGTCTATTATCCGAAGCGCTTCCTCATCTTGTTGGGAGGCGAGGCGCTGCTATTGTCCTTGTCCTTTCTCCTGGCGGCGGTTCTGCGCCTGGGGGAAGATTCTTCGCTGGTGCTGAACGACGAGAACGGCTACTTTAAAATCCTAGCGGTGACGGTTCTAGCTCTCCTCTGCCTCTATTATCTGGATCTTTATGATTATCAGAAACTGCGCACGGTCGGCGAAACCTATTTCCGCCTGCTGCTTTTCCTAGGCTGCTTTTCGTTCCTGTTGGCGGCGGTAAGCTATCTGTTTCCCGCGATCATTATGGCCAACGGCGTACTGCTGCTCGGTTTGGGGATTTCCGGGATTTCCCTGCTGTCCTGGCGCGCCGCTTATGGCTGGATGCTTACCAAGCCCTATCTTCGCGAGCGCGTTTTCGTTTTGGGGACCGGGACGCAAGCCTCGTTACTGGTGGAATGTCTGCGCTCGCGTTCGGAGCTGGGTATGGAAGTGGTGGGATGGGCCGGCGAGGTGGGCGAGAGTGCCGGCACGCGCGAGCAACTGGGCAAGAATCTTCTGGCGGCTGCTGGAAATCGCGGACTGCATCGCATTGTCGTAGCGTTGTCCAACCGCCGCGGCACCATGCCGATGAACGAGCTGCTCGACCTGCGATTGCAAGGCGTGAAAATCGAGAACGCCGCGGACGTGCTGGAGCGAATCTCCGGCAAGATCGAGGTGGACGGTCTTAATCCCAGCTGGCTGATATTCGCCGAGGGATTCAACTTGAACTCGCCGATTCTCTTCCTGCGGCGAGTAAACTCTCTGCTCTACTCGCTGATGCTTTTGCTCGTTTCACTACCGCTGATCCCGTTCATCATCCTGGCCATCAAGTTCGATTCGCCCGGAGCCGTGCTCTACCGCCAGAAGCGGGTCGGGAGGCTCGGGCACATTTTTAATTGCTACAAGTTTCGCACCATGCGTCCTGATGCCGAGGCGGATACGGGTCCCACCTGGGCAGGAGATGACGATCCGCGGATCACCCGCGTGGGCCGCTTCCTGCGCAATACGCGCATGGACGAGATCCCGCAACTCATCAACGTGGTGAAGGGCGATATGGCCTTCGTCGGGCCGCGGCCCGAGCGTCCTGAATTCGTGGAGTGGCTCAGCCGGGAGATTCCTTTTTACAGTCTGCGTCACATCGTGCGCCCGGGCGTCACCGGCTGGGCGCAGATCAGTTACCAGTACGGCGCTTCGCTCGAAGAATCGAAGGAAAAACTCCGCTACGACCTTTACTACGTAAAACATCTGTCCATGGCCTTTGACCTGTTCATTATTTTCCAGACCGTGAAGGTCATCTTGTTCGGCCGCGGTGCAAAGTGAGAGCTCCACTTTCACGTCCGATGCCAGGGGCCAGCTTCCCGTGCGCTCTGCCTGCGGGCCGGGACTAGGAAGCCGGCAGCCCATGTGCGGAATCTGTGGAATCTTCGATGCCCAAGGCGCGCTGCACGCGGGCGATCCGCTGGTGCGCCAGATGGCGGCTACGATCGCGCATCGTGGCCCGGATAACGACGGCTTTTACGAATCTCCGCATTGCGCCCTGGGCCATCGCCGCCTGAGGATTCTCGATCTCTCTCCGCTGGGCCACCAGCCGATGAGCAACGAGGACGGCTCCCTGTGGGTTTCATTCAATGGTGAAATTTACAACTATCTCGACCTGCGTCCGGAACTGGTCAACCGCGGGCATCACTTTCGAAGCCAAAGCGATACCGAAGTCATCCTCCATCTTTACGAAGATGAGGGCGAAGACTGCCTGCGGCAACTCAATGGCATGTTTGCCATCGCCATCTGGGACCAGCGCCGGCGACGGCTTCTGCTGGCGCGCGACCGCTTCGGAAAGAAGCCGATCTACTATTACACCGACGGCCGGAGATTGTTGTTCGGCTCAGAATTGAAAGCCATCGTAGCCGATCCCAGCGTGCCCCGTGAGCTCGATCCGCAGGCCCTGGCCGATTATCTTTCGCTCGGCTACATCCCATGCCCGCGCACGATTTTCCGGGGCATCTCGAAACTTCCACCGGCGTCGTGGTTGTCAGTCGAAATCGATCCCTCGGGCGCGTCCGTGCGCCTGCGCGGTCCGGAGCGTTACTGGACGCTGCGCTACGCTCCCGACGCAACAATCACCGAAGAGGACTGCGTCTCTGAAATCCGGCGGCTCACGCGCGACGCTACGCGCATCCGTTTATTTTCCGACGTGCCCCTTGGGGCGTTCTTGAGCGGGGGGCTGGACTCCTCTGCGGTAGTCGCGATGATGGCGGAACTCAGCTCGAAACCCGTGGAAACGTTTTCCATCGGTTTTGACCAGGCCAGTCATGACGAGTCGCGTTTCGCGGAGATCGTTGCACGGCGCTTCGGCACCCACCATCACAGCTTGCGTTGCGCGCCCGACGCGCTCGAGACGCTGCCTACCCTGGTTCATCACTTCGACGAGCCGTTTGCCGACGAATCGGCGATTCCCACCTACTACGTTTCAAAACTGGCGCGGCAGTACGTCACCGTGGCGCTCTCCGGCGACGGCGGCGATGAGGTTTTTGCGGGTTATTCCCGCTATGAAGAAGCGATGCGCCGCGATCGTGCCACGTCGCGGCTCCCGGGCGCCCTGATCCGCGGGATGTTCCGCATGGTCTCCGACATGGTTCCATCGCACCAACGAGGGTGGGGGGTTCTGCACCGCCATTCCCTCAACAACCTCGATGCCTACCTGGCGGACCTTTCCTTGTTCCTGCCGCGAGCGAAGGCGGCGCTGGCCGACCCGCGCGGCGTGCTGGCACCGGTTGAGCCCACGGCTGCGACCGACCTCGTTTTCCAGCGGCTGCGCCGGCTGGCGGCGGAAGCGGGCACCGATGATTTGCTCACGAAAATGCAATATACCGACCAGATGCTCTATCTGCCCGACGACATTCTGGTGAAGGTGGACCGCGCCAGCATGATCGTGGCCCTCGAAGCACGCGCTCCGTTGTTGGACTACCGCCTGGCGGAGTTTATGGCGACCGTCCCCGCTGCGCTACGGTTTCGCAACAACACAAAAAAATATCTCTTCAAGCGCGCCATGGAAGGAATCTTGCCTGCGGAAATTTTGCAGCGCTCGAAGATGGGATTCGCGGTGCCGTTGGTGCATTGGTTCCGCAACGAGTCCGCGGATTTCGCCCGCGATGTGCTGCTCTCCCCCACGGCGCGGCAGCGCGGATTGTTTCGCGAGCAGGAAGTGGAATACATCTTGAACTGCCACGCGGCCGGGCGGCGCGACCTTTCCCTGAAGATCTGGTCGCTGCTGTTTTTTGAGGTGTGGTGCCGCGAATGGCTCGACGACGCCCCCACCGCATCGGCTAGCGAAGTAGGAGCGACACGATGCGCCGCAATCTGACCCTGCAAGCCGGTCTGCTGACCGGAAGCCGGGCAGTAGGCCAGATTTTCAATGCGCTCTCCGGCATTTTCGTAGTTCGCGTACTCTCCCAGTTTGATTACGGAACCTACCGCCAGCTCATCCTGATGTGGAGCACGCTGATCCTGGTGGGCGACGCGGCATTTTCCCAGAGTCTCTACCAGTTCATCCCGGGGCATCGCGAGCAGGCGCGCAAATTCATTGGGCAGACTCTGCTGGTGACCATAGTCCTGGCGTTGGTGTGGACCGGCGGGCTGGTACTTTTGGCCGGGCCGATTTCCGGATTTTTCAAAAATCCTCAACTCGCCGAGCACATGCTTATCCTGGGCGCTTACCTGGGATTCAGCCTGCTGGCCAAGGCGCCTGAAACTGCATTGATCGCTCTGGAGCGGGTAGGCGCCGTAGCCTTGAATACCATGATTTTCGAAGGTATGAAATTTGCCCTTATGCTCTTTGTTCTGTATCGCGGTGACGGAATTACCTGGCTGCTGCGCGTTATGGCGCTCACCGCCGCTTTGAAGCTGGCGCATCTGCTGTGGACTCTGCGCGATCAAATCTCGATCGCCCCAGCCGGCACCTTAACGTCACAGTTCCGTTATTCCATGGCGCTCTGGCTTCCTGGACTGCTAAATATATCCGGGACTTATGCACACCAGTACATCGTGGGGTACTACTTCAACACCATCGAGTACGCGATCTATGCAGTGGCGTGTTTCCAAGTGCCGCTGATCGGCGTGGTGGCCGCTTCTATCAACGAAGTCTTCCTGGTGCGCGCAACCGAGTATCACAAGACTAATCAACGGGAAGAGCTTTTGAAAATCTGGCTGAGCGCCTGCCGCAAAGCACAGATGATATTCCTCCCCTCTACCATCGCGTGCGTCGCGCTCGCCGGGCCACTGGTGATTACGCTGTTTACGCGCCGGTATATTTCCAGCGTGCCGTTGTTCATGATCATGGTCACGGGACTGGCCTTCTACGGGTTCTTCCAGGATGGTATGTTGCGCGCCTACGGCGCCATGCGGGCTTACGCCTTATTCTATTTATTGCGTGTCGCGCTGGCTTTGGGACTGGGAATTGCGGGCGCCCGCTGGTTCGGGCTATGGGGAGCGGCAATTTCCACCGTGGCCGCACTGGTGATTCTCAACGCTGCCCAACTATGGAAAGTGGCCGCGCTGCTGGAAGTTCCTTTTTCGCGCGTTCTGCCCTGGAAGGATATCGGCAAGATTGCGCTGGCCAGCGGCACCAGTGGGATACTAGCGAGGGTATGCGCGGGGCTGATTGCCCGCCCACCCATCGCACTGATGGCAGGAGGCATCGTTTTTGGTGTTTCCTATCTGGCTCTTATCCGCATCCTGGAGCTGTTGAGTGCGGATGATACGCGCGAACTTGTCGACAACGTGCGCGCCGGTTTTAACCGTCTGGGAATCCTGCGCCCCGAAGTGTCCAGGCAGTCCCAGAACTAAACTGGTAATATTCCGGATATGCAAACCTATATGACTTCGCCGAAGTTAATGTCGACTGCTGGCGGGCTCACATGAACGATCTAAGTCGTGAGGAACGCTGGCAATCGGAGCGTAATTTCTTCGATTCTAACGCTGCGGTAACGAGCCGCAAACTTGCACCGACAGACCCGCTGGCTGTCGCACGCTATGGTGCCTCCCGCCCACGAAGGCGTTTTAACAAGGAATTCCGTTTCCGGGTTCTCGCGGATCTCCGTGGCAAGAAGGTATTGGACGTGGGATGCGGCGAAGGCAGCAACTCGATTCTGCTTACCAAGCTTGGAGCGGCAGTCACCGGCATCGACATCTCCGCTGAATCCATCAAAGTTGCAGAGAAGCGGGCCCAACTCGACGGTGTGCACTCGACGATCCACTTTTTATGTGCGCCAGTTGAAATTGCCGACTTGGCGCCGCAATCGTTCGACATGATCTGGGGCGACGCCATTCTTCACCATTTGATCGCCGAGCTCGACATGGTGATGTCCCGCCTGGTCTCGTGGGCAAAGCCAGGCGCGCTTATGCTTTTTGCCGAGCCCGTCAATCTCAACCATACGTTGCGCCGAGTTCGATTCATGGTTCCGGTAAAGACGGACGCAACCCCCGATGAGCGGCCGCTCGAAGTGCAGGAGATCAAGATTATTCGCCGGCATTTGCACGACGTGAAGATTCGCCATTTTGCATTGCTGGGCCGGCTCGATCGATTCATTCTGCCGAACCACAACTATGAACGCTCTGCGCTACCCCGGCGAGCGCTTTCTAACGCTATCGCAAGTGTAGATTACTGTCTGCTATCCCTTCCTTGGGTCAAGAATCTTGGAGGCACTGCGGTGATCTACGGGCATACGCAGCGATCACCTGGGCCACCTTCGGGCGGAAGCCCTCAGTAGGAGACTGATTGGAAGTCGTCGCAGGACAAAATGGCACCAATACGCCGATAGCCACGGCGCCATGGTCGCGTCCGCGCGCGCGGGTGATGCTGTTCACCGACAGCTTTATCCACGGCGGCACGGAGCGTCAACTGGTGGAGACGCTGCGGCTGCTCGATCGCTCGAAGTATGACTTGCAGGTGGGCTGCCTCAAGCGCCGCGGGCCGTTCCTCGCGGATGTTCAGACGCTGGGAATTCCCGTCACGGAGTTTCCGATCACTTCACTTGCAAACCGCAGCACGTTTCTGTGGATGCGCAAGCTGGTGCATTTCCTGCGCGAGGAAAAAATCGATCTGGTTCATTCCTTCGACTATTACACCAACCTGTTTGCCATTCCAGCAGCGCGCTGGGCAGGCGTACCGGTGGTGATCGCCAGCCGACGGAACTTGGCCCACAACCGCAGTAGGTTCGAGCGTGCCGCGCTCGGTGGAGCCTGCCGTTTGGCGGACGGAATCGTCGCCAACTCCAGGGTGGCGGCGGGGGTGGCCACGGGCGGTACGGACGCCGACAGCGCCAAAGTTGCGGTCATTTATAACGCGATCAACCCGGGCGATTTCCGGACGGCCGCATACAATCCCGAGCTGCGCACGGAGCTGAATCTGCCGGTTACGGCGATGATTGTCGGTGTGCTTGCCGCGCTGCGGCCGGAAAAAGGGCACCGCACTTTTCTTCGCGCTGCCGCGCAAGTCGCGGCGGGCTGGAATCAGCCGCGGCGCGAACTGCGCTTCGTACTCGTTGGCGAGGGGCCGGAACAGATGGCGCTGCAGATTCTCGCGCGCGAGCTGGGAATCAGCGACCGGCTGATTTTTGCGGGTGACCGGCGCAACGTCGCCGACTGGCTGGGCGCACTGAACGTTGTTGTCTCGCCGTCGGATGCGGAGAGCCTGCCCAACGCTGTGCTCGAAGCGATGGCTTCCGCTCGCCCCGTGGTGGCCACACGCGTCGGCGGCGTGCCGGAAATTGTGGAGGAAGGTGTCACTGGATTGCTGGTGCCGCCAGGAGATTCCGCAGCCATGGCTGCTGCCATTCTGAATCTGGTGAGCAATGAGGGCCTTTGCCGCCGCATGGGAGCCGCGGGACGCGCGCGCATCGAACAGGATTTCAGGCCGGAGCGCGCGAAAGAGCGGCTGGAACTTTTTTATGACCGGCTGCTCCGCAAGAAGCGGCCCACCGCGCGCATCCTGCAGATAGGAAATTATCCGCCGCCGGTGTGCGGCTGGGCTCTGCACACGCAACTGGTTCATTACGATCTGCTGGCGCGCGGCGCTGACTCCCAGGTACTCGATATTGGCCCCAGCCGCCGCATCACCGGCCGCGAGTGCCTGCCGGTTCTGGGGGGATTCGATTACGCGAAAAAACTGGTTGCTCACCGGCTGCGCGGCTTTACATTCCATGCGCACGTGAACGCCGACTCGTGGAAAGGATACGCGCTGGCTTTATCCGCCGTGCTGCTGGGACGGCTGACCGGCAAGCCTCCCGTGCTTACATTCCACGCCGGGCCGAACCAGATGTATTTTCCGCGCGAGCGCGGCTTCTGGCGTCACGCCTTCCGCCTGCTATTCGCGGCTT
>JAAFGT010000006.1:167975-222510 GCA_010365215.1 Acidipila sp.
CGAGCCGGTGAAAGCGGCCATCGCCGCGTACGGGATTCCAGAATCGAAGGTGCACCCGATACCGGCGTACTCGATACAGTACAGCGAAGAAATCCCGGCCGTTCTTCCCGCGGCGGTGGAAGAATTCCTAACGGCGCATGAGCCGCGCCTGTTCACGTATTCGCTTTTCCGCCCGGAATTTACTATGGATGCGCTCTTTGATGCGTTCGCAGCCGTGCGAGAGCGCTACCCGCGGGCAGGACTGTTGCTCGCCGGTCCCGGGGAAGTTCCGGAAGAGGCGCGCGCCACATTGGTGCGCCTGCGCATCGATTCCGCCGTGCTCGCTCCCGGCAACATGCCGCACGCGCAATTTCTGACCGCTGTACAACGTTGCGACGTTTTTGTGCGTACGCATTTGCGCGACGGCGTCTGCACTTCGGTGCTGGAAGCGCTGGGCCTCGGTGTTCCCGTGGTGGCTTCGGAGGATGGTCTCCGCCCGGCTTCGGTAGTCACCTTCGCGCCTGGCGATTCGCAGGAACTTGCCAACAAACTTCTGAGCGTTCTGGGCGATTTGCCACGCTTCCGGGCGGAGGTGCGGCTGCCCGAGGTGGACGATAATCTGGATCGCGAGGTGGCGCTGCTGCTGCGCGCCGGAAGCGGGGCTCGAGCCTGATGCCTCTCTCGGAAAAACTTCACCGCCTCGGCGAAATGGACCTGCCGGAAATCCGCTTCCGCGCCAGCCAGCGAGTCCGCCTGGCACGTGAACGCTGGGCGCTTTCTACGAACGGCGGCGGTGCAGCGCAGCCCTGGTGGCAGGCCTGGGACCCCGAGAAGGTTGCGGAACCCCAACTCGCCGAGGCGCTCTTGCTGGGGCGCGGCGGCGACGCTGCGGATCTTCTCGGCGGATATTTTGCCGTGCGCCCGACGGCGCAGTTTTTCTTTCGCGCCGATGAACGCGCTGCCATCGTGGGGCTCTACTCGCGCCTTTTTTCCACCCGCGTGGACGAAATTCGAGCTGCGGCCGATGCGGCGTGCGCGCACCGTTTCAAGATTTTTGCTTATCCAGAAATTCATGCTGGAGAACAGATCCCCTGGCGGCGGGATCTGGTTCACGGGATCGCAGGCGGCGACGAGCATGGCAGCAGAATTCCTTATCTTGATTTTTCGCGCGCCGGAGACAGCAAAATCGTGTGGGAGCCGAATCGCCACCAGCACTTCTTCACCCTGGGGCAGGCTTGGGTCCTCACCGGCGAGGAACGGTACGCCGAGGAATGTCTGGCGCAGATCGAAGACTGGCTGAGCGCCAATCCTTACCCGCGCGGCATCAACTGGGCGTCGAGTTTAGAAGCTGCCTTTCGCGTGTGGTCGTGGCTGTGGGCGCTTAGCCTGCTCGCGGGCAGTAAGGCGCTCACCGGCGCGCGCCTGGGGACCATCGGCGCGGCGCTTGCTCAGCACGCGGACTTTATTGCCGCGAATCTTTCCACTTATTTTTCACCGAACACGCACCTGCTCGGGGAGGGATTTGCCCTGTTCGCTGTTGGACTCCTGCTGCCCGAGCTTCGGGGATCCAGCGGATGGCTGGCGGCTGGTCGAGCGATCCTGATCAGTGAGATTACGAATCAGGTGCGGCCGGATGGCGCGCACATGGAGCAGTCGTCCTGCTACCATCGATATGCTATGGAGTTTTTTCTGTGCGCCGCACTCCTCGCGGAGCGTAACGGCTGCGCATTTCCCGATTCCTATTTACAGCGGCTGGATCACATGTTCGCGTTCTCGATGGAGACGGCCTGGCCTTCCGGCCGGCAGCCGATGACCGGCGATGCGGACGGCGGCCAGTTGCTGAATCTTGCGCGGCGAGCACCTGACGATCCTCGCCCGCTGCTTGCCGTGGCGGCCGCGTGGCGCCACCGCGGCGATGTCGCGCGCGCCGCTGGCCAGGTCTCTGAAGATGCTCTGTGGCTGCTGGGGCCGTCAGCACCAGCCGATTTCGCGAACGCCCAGCAAAGCGAACCAGGCGAAGCAGGCCCGGGCCATTCGTGCGAATTCCGCGACTCGGGCGCGGTGGTGCAAAGATCCGGCGCCGGCACCCGTTCTCGCTATCTGTTTTTCGACGCTGGACCGCAGGGCATGGACGCTTGCGCACATGGCCACGCCGACGCATTGCAAATTCTTTGCGCGGCGGACGGAGTGGAGTGGCTGATCGATCCTGGAACGTGGGTGTACACGTCTTCGCGCGAGTGGCGCGATTTTTTCCGCTCGACGCGCGCCCACTCCACGGTCACGCTGGATGGACGTGACCAGGCGGAGCCGGTTGATTTTTTCAAGTGGCGCGGAATCCCCGAGGTGCGTCTCGAGCAAACCTGGAAGCTGGACGGGATTGATGGCGCCATGGCATCGCACACCGGTTACACGCGCCTGCCAGGCGGCGGAATTCATCGCCGGTGCGTAATTTTTCTGAAGCCGGATTATTGGCTCATCTGTGACACGCTCGAGGGCCACGGCTCACACGCAGTGGAATTTTCATTTCACTTCGCGCCGGGCGTGGCGCTCGCGCTCACCGCGGCGGGCGCGTTAGCGGCAAAAGACGGCGAGGAGTTTCTGTTGCAGGGACTCGCGCCCGGCGCCGCGCTGCACGTACTAGAGGGTTCAGAATCTCCCGCACAGGGCTGGTATTCAGAGGACTACGGACATCGCGGGCCCGCGCCGGTACTCTCGGCAACGGTGAACACCACATTGCCGGTTCGTGCGTTATGGCTGTTGTGGCCATCGCCGGCCGGCGGCGTGCGACTGCACTCACTCGATGCGGCGGGTGCGCGGGGCACGCAGGCCATCATTGAAACCCAGGCTTGGACGGATCATCTTTCTCTCCGCGCGAGCGAGGATCCGAGCGATGGCCGCGGTCTTTCCACCGACGCCGACCTGGCATTTTTGCGCCGCGCAGCCTCGGGCGATTGGATGCGTCTGGCGCTGGCCGGCGGGTGTTGCGCCGATTTTGGTGCCGAGCCCCTGGTGCGCGCGGAAAGCTGGCTGGATGCTCTGGAGGTAACCGCTTCCGGCGATTCGCTGGACATTCACATGCGGCCGCTGCGGCGTGTAGGATTGCGCTGGCCAGGCGCGAAGCGCGTACGCGTGAACAACCGCGAAGTGGCTACGCAACAGAACGGCGATTGGATCAACATTCCGGGAGAGAAATAACCATGTGCGGGATTTGTGGAGTATTGGCGCTGTCCGGGGGTCGCGCGGCGACGCAGGAGGAGCTGCGCCCGATGACCAGCGCGATTTTCCATCGCGGCCCGGATGACGACGGCTACTACGTGGCCGCACCGGCGGCGCTGGGCTTTCGGCGGCTAAGCATTGTGGACCTGGCCGGCGGGCACCAGCCCATGTCCAACGAAGACGGCACGATCTGGATCGTCTTTAACGGCGAGATTTACAACCACAAAGATATTCGCGCGGAACTGGAGCGCCGCGGCCACCGCTACTCCACCAAGAGCGATACCGAAACCATCGTCCATGCTTACGAAGAGTATGGCGATGACTGCGTCCAGCATCTGCGCGGCATGTTCGCTTTCGCCATCTGGGACGCGCGGCGCAAGCGGCTGTTCTGCGTGCGCGATCGCCTGGGTATCAAACCGTTCTACTACACCATTCACGATGGCCGGTTCGCTTTCGCCTCGGAGATTAAAGCGTTGCTGGAGCTCCCCGGCTTGCGGGCGAAGATGAACCGTGCTGCGCTGCCGGAATTTTTTTCTCTGGGCTATCTGGCGGACGACCAGACGATGTTCGAAGGAATCCGCAAACTGCAGCCTGGGCATCGCTTGAGCATTACGCTCGATGGCCGCGACGAGGCTCCGCAAATTGAACAGTACTGGGATCTGGACATTACCCCTGACGAGTCGTTACCGAGCGAAGAAGCCTACGTGGGGCGTTTCCGCGAACTCTTCGAGGAATCGGTGCGCTTGCGGCTGATGAGCGACGTGCCGCTGGGCGTCTTCCTCAGCGGCGGCCTGGACTCGAGCGCCATCGCCGCCACCATGACCGGCATGATGGGCGAGCGGTTGAAGACTTTCTCCGTGGGCTACGCGGAAGACAAATTCAGCGAACTTCCCTATGCCAAGCTGGTGGCCGAGGCTCTGGGCGCCGAATACAACGAAGTGCGCATGGGCCCGGAAGATTTTTGGGGGATCCTGCCGCAAATGGTGTGGCAGGAAGATGAGCCGCTGGTGTGGCCCTCGAGCGTGGCGCTGCACTTTGTTTCGCGGCTGGCCCGGCAAAAGGTAACCGTGGTTCTGACCGGCGAGGGCGGGGACGAAGTTTTTGCCGGCTATCTGAAGTATCGCGTCACGCTGTGGAATACGCGCTGGGGGCCGCTCTACCGCCGGCTCACTCCGGGCGCGCTGCAATCGCTGGTACGCGGCACGCTGGGCTCGCGCGCGCTTCCCGAACCGGTGCGGCGGAAGCTGCGCCATTCCTTCCTTTACTATCCGGAAGCGTTTGAGAAGATTTACTTCGATAATTTTTATTCCGTGTTTCCGCAGGATGAGCAGGCGCTCCTATTCACGCCGCGGCTGGCCGCCGAGCTGCGCGGCACCAGCGCCTACGCGGGGTCGATGGCCTTTTATCGTTCGGGCGACCGCGAAAGCCTGCTCAGCCGGCTGCTCTATCTCGACATCAAGACCTATCTGGTCGAGCTGCTGATGAAGCAGGACCAGATGAGCATGTCCGCTTCCATCGAGAGCCGCGTGCCGTTTCTTGACCACAAGCTGGTGGAGTTTGCCGCGCGCATTCCGGCACGCCACAAAGTACGCTACCTCTCGGGGAAATACCTGCTGCGCCGCGCCATGGCTGGGCGCCTGCCCGAGGAAATTTTAAACCGCAACAAAATGGGGTTCCCCACGCCGACGAAGTTGTGGCTGCGCCACCAGCTCTTCGAGCGCGTGGCGGCGCTGCTCACCGACGGCCGCCTGGCCGAGCGCGGCATCGTAAATGTCGGCTATCTGCGCGACCTGCTCGACGCCCACCGCCGCGGACTCACCGATGCAACCGATGCACTGTGGCGCCTGGTGAATTTCGAGCTATGGAATCGCGTGTTTCTCGACCGTGATCCGGCGCTGCAGCCGCGATCGCCGGAAGAGCATGCCGCCGCGGTTGTACGTTGAAGCGCACGCGCTGACGAGGCGCTTGTAGACTGCGCTCGAGCATGAAAATATATTGGCCACGCCATGCGGGCTGCGATTTCGGTAATCCGCGGCTGCATCGTTCAACACCACGAGAAGGAGCAAGACGCTTCAAGTAAATCATGGCTACGGCACCTACAGTTCCCATCGACCCATCGAAACAGTTGATCGACTATATCCAGCGGAAGGTGATCCGCCGGGCAGGAGTCGAGATCAACGACGATACTCCGCTGGTGTCTTCCGGCCTGATTGATTCCTTCGCGCTTATTGAGATCTTCCTGGAGCTGCAAAAAGTTACCGGTCTGAAAATTCCCGCAGCCAAGGTGCGCGCTCAAGACATGGATACGGTTCGTCTCATGCTGACCATGGCAGAACGAATGGGGAAACCGAAGCAGTAACTTTTTTCTTCAGCTTTTTTCTTCAGCGTTTTGCTTCCATTTCGGGACAACCGGAAGCCCAGGAATGTTCCCGCCCGGCACTATTCGTTATCGGCCAGCAACGCGACGATTTTAGGCCGGTCGATCTTCCCGCTCACATTCAACGGCAATTCCGCAAAATGATAAATGCGAGTGGGCACCATGTATTTGGGGAGTCGCTCGGCACAGCGTTTGATAATGCGGTTATCCTGCCCGGCATCCGCGCCGGCGATTACCGCGACAATACCGGACGCGGTACCGTCCGAAAGCGGCCAAGGTACGGCCACGGCCATTTCCGTGCTGGCCGCTTCGCGCAGCACCTGCTCGATTTCCTGTAACTCGACCCGGTAACCGCTGATTTTCACCTGGTGGTCAATCCTGCCCAGATAATAGATGCAGCCGCGCTCATCTTTTTTCACCAGGTCGCCTGTGCGGTACCAACGGACTCCCGACCCGGAAAGTTGCACAAACTGCTGCTGCGTGCGGACTGGATCACGGAGATAACCGGCGGTTACCTGCGAGCCGGAGAGACAGAGCTCGCCGGATTCGCCTACGGGCACGGGAGCGAGTTTTTCATCCACCACACAACACTGCTGACCTTCGAAAATCCAACCAATCGGTACGATGCCACTGATGCACTCCCGCGGGGATTTTTCCGCATCCCAGCGATAGTGGGAGATGGCGATGGTTGCCTCGGTGGGTCCGTAGATGTTCTCGACAATCGAGTGAGGAGCGGCCTGCTCCCAGGCCGTGGCCAGCCGAGCGGATAGCGCTTCGCCACAAAACAGACTCAGACGCAGAGAAGGGAAAGCGCCGGGCTCCAGCAGACTCAGTTTCGACGCGAACATGGCAACCGAGGGAACAGAAAACCAGACGGTCAGCTCCTTTTCGGTAATCAGGCTCACCGGAACCAGAGTCTGCTCGGGAAAGGGACACAGCGCCGCGCCCGCATCCCAGCAGGCAAATAGATCATGCACACTCAGATCAAAAGTCAGGTCGAAGTTCTGGGAGCAGCGGTCCTCAGGATTGATGGCGTATCGGGGTGCCACGTAATCCAGGTAAGCAGTGACGTTCCGCTGACTGACGGCCACCCCCTTGGGAGTGCCCGTGCTGCCGGAAGTGAAAAGGAGATACGCGGTGGCGTCCCGATCGACTTGCGGCTCGCGGGGATCCGCTACGCTGCTCATGTCTTGCGCGGTAATGACGCGATGCGGAGCGAAGTCTGCTTTGCTGAGAGTGTAGGTTGCGTCAGGCAATATCCACAGTAGAGGCTCTTTGATTCCCGGGAGGATTGCTTTCGCCGCAGCCTCGCACTCCGAGCCCAGTATTACCGCCTTACACCCTGAAGCGGCAAGCATAGAAAGTGTCCGTTCGGCCGGAAACTTCGGATTGAGTGGGACGTATCCTCTGCCCGTAGCGAGAATTCCCAAAATGCCGCTGTAGGCTGTGGCACTGCGGTTGGCGAACGCCGCGACGAGAGGCGCGGCCGGGTCCAGGGATTCGTTCAGGCAGTGCGCGATTCTTCCAGCTCGTTCCCAAAGCTGTGCATAGGTGAAGCGCTGTTCTCCCAATTCGAGAGCCGGATGATGGGGACGGGCACGGAGCGAGCGAAGAAATCCACTGATCAGTGTGCGGGGGTGGTTGGTCGATGCCATCGAAAAGACTGCTTCCTTTTTTTTAACACCGGCCGCACAGGAAAGTTCATCAGTCCGCGCGAACGATTGCCCGTGGTCGCATTCCTAAACCGGAAACGCCGAACCTGCAGATAGTATATGCGCTGGGTTCACACGGAAAGCAGAAGGTTTCGCGCGAGCCCATCGGAATCGATAACGTTGCCGGCCACATCATAGGTTGTCTCTGGTTGCCACAAGCTCTGTACTCATACCAAGCAGGGCTGGCCACAGCGGTGGTTCGCTGAAGCAGGGGCTGTTACCATATGCTCCGCAGGGCGCGGAACCACTCCAATTGTCATGACCATTCTGGGCATCGCCGGCTTTGAACACGACGCTACCGCCGCGCTAATCGGCGAAGCCGGAGTGATTGCGGCGATCGAAGAAGATAAGCTAGCGCGCACACCGCGCATGGGCGGCGTCCCCCACCTGGCAATAGACTTTGTGATGCGCCGGGCCTCCGCGCGTCCCGCCGATCTCTTAGGTGTGGCTGTAGCGACCTGTCCGCGCCGCGCCTGGTTGCGCGAGGAGCGCTTCCGGATGAAGCTGGTGCTGTCGCGCCCGGCATCCGCATATCAGACCGGTTCTCTGGGCCGAGTGTACCGCTCCTATAACCATCTGCGCTCCCTGCGCCGCCAACTAGTTTCCGGGCCGCATGTTCTTCAATTCGAGCATCACCTTTGTCACGCCGCCAGTGCCTACTACCCCAGTCCTTTCGATGGTGCGCTGGTACTGACACTCGACGAAGCGGGCGATATGTGGTCAGGGACGGTGGCCATCGGAGAGGGCGATGAGTTGCGGATCATCGAAACCCTCAAGTTCCCCGACTCGCTGGGATGGTTCTACACTCGCGTCACCGAGCTGCTGGGCCTGCGTCCACATCTCGACGAGCAGAAAACGCTATGGCTGGGCCGCAACGGCACGACCGATCTGGTGGAGGCCTTCCGCCATTTCTTCCACACGGAGACAAGCGGCCTGCCGCACCTGAATCGCGAGTACTTCGGCGGCGGTGTGGGTGGGGAATGGTCCTTCTCGGCGCAAGCGCGCCGCGAGCTGGGAATTTCCGGGAAAGAGGCTCCGCAAGACTCAGCGCACCGCGCCACCATCGCGCGCAGCGCGCAGGCATTTCTGGAAGAGACCGTGCTCGCCTTGGCCGAGCACTATCGAAAGAAAACCGGCGCTAAAAATCTGGCCGTAGCGGGCGGCGTCTTCCTGAATGTGCTGCTGGTGCGAGCGCTGGAAAAGCGCGGCGGCTTTGAGGAAGTTTTCGTGCAGCCTGCGGCCGGAAATGCGGGTACCGCCCTGGGCGCGGCGCTTCTGGGCAGAAAGCAACTGACCGGACAATCGGGACGCCGCCCACTGGTGTCGCTCGACTGGGGACCTGAATTTGACCCGAGCACGCTGAAGGAGGTGCTCGACAATTCCAAGATAATTTATCGCTACCTGCCCGTGGACGACGAACTCTTTGCCGAAACCGTACGCCTGTTGAACGCGGGCCAAATTGTGGCGTGGTGCCAGGGCCGGCTGGAATTCGGATGGCGAGCTCTTGGACACCGCAGCCTGCTGGCATCCCCGTACGCGCCGTTCGTCACCGAGAACTTGAACCGCTACATCAAGCATCGCGAGGATTTTCATCCCTTCGCACTGTCCGTGCCTGCGGAGCGCGCGCCGGAACTATTCGAGGCCACCGGCAACTGCCGATTCCTGGCTTCTTTGGGCGAGCTGCGCGCGGGTGTGCAAGGACTCGACGAATTCACCTTTCTCAACCGGCAAGTACGCGTGCACATCGTGGAGCGAGAAGCCGCCCCGCGATTCTGGAAGCTGCTGCAAGCCTTCGGCGCCACCGCGCCCGCCCCGGTGCTCATAAACGCTTCGTTCAACCTGTTTGGCGAGCCGCTCGTGGCCGAACCCCGTGATGCCATTCGAAGTTTTTATTGCTCGGGGACCGACGCCATGGTCTTGGGAAATTACCTGATCACCAAGTCATACCCGGTTTACCCGGTCGAAACTCATCGTTACAGCTTATAATGTAAGCTGGGTTGCTCGCGTTCTCGCGGAACCTCCACCGTTGGAGCTCAATTAATGAAGCTCAATCCATTCGAGATCGCTGAAGAAGCGAACGAACCACTTGCGCCCAGCCAAGTGCCCTGAGGAATAGAGTGCATATGACGAATTCGCTGACGCTGCCAACCTGGAAGAAGCGCGCTCTTTTGTTGTTCTTCGGCTTGGTGTTTGCCGCCGTGGCGCTCGAGGCCGGCCTGCGCGTCAACGCTGCCCTGGCCCAGCGCCGCGCGCAGAAGCAGATTAAAACATCGGGCGAGGACGCTGAAAATTATTGGGCCATCGCCGATCCGGACCTGGGCTACAGAATGAATCCGAAGTATCTCGATCTGAACCCGGACGGACTTCGGGATCATCCCATCGGACCTAAAGCGGGCCGCTTTCGCGTGTTGATGCTGGGCGATTCCATCGGGTTTTACGGCGACGACCTGGAAGACACCATGGTCGGCCACATGCGCAAGGAGCTGCGCAAGGATTCCGCTTACGACCGCGTGGAAGTGATCGATGGCTGCATTAAAGGCTACACAAATTACCAGGAAGTCGCTTACCTCAAGAAATTCGGCGTCAAATTTGATCCCGATCTTGTAGGCATCGAGTTTTGTCTCAACGATATCCCCAAATTTTTGATGGCTTTCTCGTTCGACGCCCAGGGGAAGATCATTCCCAACAGCTACTCGGTTTCTGGGGACACGCTCAGCAATGCGCGAAGCTGGCCGCGCCGGCTAATGAGCCATAGCTACTTGCTGGTTTGGCTCCGGGACCATTTTCGTCTCGCCGCGAACATCGCTTCCTGGCAGGCGCGGCACGGATTTTCCTTTGACTACCGCACGGACATCAATTCCGCGTGGCAGGATAAAGGGTGGCCTGATATCGAGCAGCAACTCACCGAATATCGCGATCTCGGCCACGCGCATAATTTTCCTGTTTATCTCGTGGTCTTTCCCATTGCCACGCAGTATCAGCAGGACTATGTAACGCGGGACCGCGACCACGTCTTGAAGCCGCAGCGCAAACTGAAGGAAATTTGCACGCGGTTGGGTATTCCTTTTTACGATCTCTATCCCGATCTGGACGCCTCACTTTTCATCGAGGATGCCATCCACCTGACCCCTGCCGGGCGTGAACGGGCCGGGCAACTGATCGCGCGGTTTCTGATGGCGCAGCACCTCGTGCCTAAAAGTGGTCAGGGGCCGAAGACTTCCCCCAAATAGCGCACAATTTTGCATATAATTGACACGACTTGGAGAGGTATCGTCTCTGTCGTCCCTCTAAGTTATTATTTATCAAACAGATACATGGACCCTGCGAGGGCATCCCGGTTGCAAGTAACATCGCGCTAACTCAGCAAAGCTATTCAGCTTCACAGCGAGGATCACCATGGGTGTGATAAAAACCGCCGGCCGCCGCTTCGGAATTGCCGGTGAACTACTGGGATTTTTTTGGGGCAACAAGCGATGGTGGCTGGTGCCCATGATTACGGTATTGCTGATCTTCGGGATTCTGATGATCCTGGCGCAAAGCTCCGCGATCGCCCCGTTTATCTACACGCTTTTCTAGAAGAGGCTCTCCCAGGAAAAAATGAAAAGTTTTCTTATACGGATGTGGGAAGGGTGGAAACGAATCGCCCACGTCATCGGCGATTTTCAGGCACGGGTGATCTTGACGATCTTTTACGCCGTGCTGGTTCTTCCCTTTGGGTTGGCGGTGCGAATTTTCGCGGACCCGCTGCAAGTGCGGCACCAGCCGCAAACCTGGCGGGAGCGTCCGCGGGAGACGATGGACGCCGAATGGGCGCGGAGACAATGGTAAGTGAACATCCTCGGTATTTCCTGTTACTACCACGATGCCGCCGCAGCCTTGCTGCGCGACGGCCGGCTCATAGCGGCGGCGGAAGAAGAACGCTTTTCACGTATTAAGCACGACTTCAAGTTTCCCCGCATGGCGATCGACTTCTGCCTGGAGACGGGCGGAATTCGCAGCGAAGACCTCGATTATGTGGTTTTCTTCGAGAAGCCGTTCCGCAAGTTTGATCGAATTCTAATGTCTGTGCTGCAGACCTACCCGGAGTCCTGGAAAGTTTTCCGCGAGTCGATGATCTCGTGGATGATCGACAAGCTTTGGGTGAGCAGCAAGATGGAGAACGAGCTGGGTCTGCCACGGGAGAAAGTTCTGTTTTGCGAGCACCACCTTTCGCACGCGGCCAGCGCGTTTCTATGTTCCCCGTTCGACGAGGCCGCTATTTTGACCATCGACGGAGTGGGCGAGTGGACTACGGCTACCTGGGGCAGCGGCCGCGGGAGTGAAATCCGCCTCGAAGGGCAGATCGATTTCCCGCATTCCATCGGACTGTTGTATAGCGCCTTCACTGCTTTCCTGGGCTTTGAGGTAAACGAGGGCGAATACAAGGTGATGGGCATGGCGCCGTATGGCCGGCCCATCTACACGGACAAAGTTTGGAAAGTGGTGAAGCAGAATGCGGACGGCTCGTTTGCCCTCAACATGGAGTACTTCTGTTTTCATCACTCCACCGAGCGCACGTATAGCAGCAAGTTCGTGGACCTGTTCGGGCCGCCACGCCCGCCGTCGATGCATTTTTTCACGCCGGGGACCGGCTATCCTTCGTACTTCGGACCTAAACCGAAAAAGTTCGACGAGCTCGGCAGGACGAATCAGCACTACGCCGATATCGCCGCCAGCATCCAAAAAGTTACGGAAGAGCTGATTCTGGGAATGGCCCGCCGCGCACATCAGCAGACAGGGCTCAAGCGGCTGTGCATCGCCGGCGGAGTAGGTCTCAACAGCGTGGCCAATTCGCGCATACTTCGCGAGACTCCATTCGAGGAAATTTTCATACAGCCGGCTGCCGGAGATGGCGGAGGCGCGCTCGGCGCCGCCCTATGGGCTGACAACACGCTGCTCGGCAATCCACGAAACTTCTGCATGGAGCATGCCTACTGGGGCAAGGGCTACGCAGCGGGCGAGATTCGATCGTTCCTTGAAGAGAATGGCATCCCCTACGAGCAGCTGACCAATCCCGACAAACATCTCGATCGCGTGGTCGAGCACCTGACTGCGGGCAAGGTGGTCGGCTGGTTCCAGGATCGGTTTGAATGGGGGCCGCGCGCGCTTGGCCACCGCAGCATCATTGCCGACCCACGGCGTCCGGAAATGAAAGACATCGTCAATACCAAGATCAAATTTCGCGAGCCCTACAGGCCTTTTGCGCCCTCGGTGCTGGTGGAGAAAGCGGAAACGTACTTCGACCTGCCCGAAGCCAAAAAGCACTACCCCGCGCGTTATATGCTCTACGTGGTCCCGGTGCGCGAAATTGGTCAGGCCGAGCTGCCGGCCATCACTCACGTAGACAACACCGGCCGCCTGCAGACCGTCTTCCGCGAGCATAGCCCGCTGTACTACAGCCTGATCGAAAGGTTTGGACAGGCTACGGGCGTCCCCGTGCTGTTGAACACATCTTTCAACCTGAAGGGCGAGCCCGTGGTAACCACGCCCGCCAACGCGTTCAATACATTTTCGAAGAGCGAAATGGATTGCCTGGTCCTCGGGGAATTCCTGGTGGAGAAGGATGCCCTGGCGTCCAAAGGCCAAAGGGTCCCCTGAAGATCCTGCTCGCGCTGCCGCGTCCGCTGTTTCCCACCGATACGGGCGGGAAGATCCGCACGCTCAAAATATTTGAGCGGCTGGCCGGAGGACACGAAATCCATGCAGTGTCGTTGGCCGATTCCGGCAGCGAGGCCGCAGCAATTGTGAAGATGCGGCAGATCTTCGCGTCGTTCACCCCCGTGGAATGGCATGAGACGCCCAAGTTTTCGCCCCGCTTCTACGCCGAATTTGCGCGCAGCCGCTTTTCCCGCTTCCCGTATTTTCTCGAAAAGTACCGGCGGCCGGAGTACCGCGCCGCAGTGGAGGCTCTGCTTACCAGGCACGAATTCGACATGGTGCTTTGCGACTTCCTGCATCCCGCGGCGGCTCTGCTGGAATCTCCGGCGCGCCCGCGGGTAATCTTCGAGCACAACGTGGAGTATGTGATCCGCAAGCGGCATTGGGAGCGGGAGAGCAATCCAGCGCGAAAATGGGTGCTTCGCGCGGAGTGGGAAAAGGCGCGCGCCATCGAAGGCGAAGTCTGCCGCGCGTTCGATCACGTGGTGGTGGTTTCCGAAGACGACCGGCAGCAGATTCAGCGCGAATTTGGCGTCGATACGGTGTCCGCAATTCCCACCGGCGTCGACCTGGAATATTTCCGCCCGCAAAACGACGCGATGCGCGGCGGCAATCTGGTCTTCGTCGGTTCCATGGACTGGTATCCGAACGAAGACGGAATCCTGTGGTTCGTCGAACACGTCTACCCGCGGATCCGCCACGAGGCGCCGGAGGCCAATCTGACAGTGGTGGGGCGGAATCCGTCACCTCGCCTGGCGCAGTTAGCAGGGCAAGATCATTCGATCGAGGTCACCGGCACCGTTCCGGATGTGCGTCCCTATCTCGAGCGAGCAGGCGCGGTGATCGTCCCTTTGCGCATTGGGGGTGGGACGCGCATCAAGATTTTTGAAGCCATGGCCATGGGTCGGGCGGTGGTATCGACACACGTCGGCGCCGAAGGATTGCCGGTAACCTCCGGAAGCGATATCCTTTTAGCTGACGAGCCAGCGCCATTCGCCGATGCGGTTGTTGCCCTGCTCGGCCAAGCGGCCCTGCGAGAGCGCATCGGCGGCGCCGCGCAGGCCATGGTGGCGCGGGATCATTCCTGGGAGGGAGTGGCGGCGCGCATGACGGAAATTCTGGAAGGCGTAATCGAAACCGCGCGTCCGGCGGCCGCTTGGGAACGCGCACGGGTTACAACTTAAAGCATGGCATATACCGGAACACTACCGCCAAAAGCAGCACGGCACTCCGCCAATGGCGGCTCAAGCCGGGCCGCCACAACATTTTCGTCTGAAGTGACTGACGTCGGTGGCGAGGGCTCGGTCGCCTTTTATCTCCTGCTGCTGTTTACTTTCATTCTGCTGGCCCGGCCGCAGGACTTTATTGTCGCTCTACGTCCGATACCGATCGCTCTAATCGTTGGATTGGCGGCTATTTCCTTGAACGCGCTGGGACTCTTAACCGGTCAAACGAAATTCCGTAAATCAAAAGAACTGACTTTGGTGATGCTGCTTACCCTGTGGTTTTTGCTAGGAATCCCCTTTTCGTTCTGGCGTTCCAATTCCATCGACATGTGGCGAACGGAGTGGCTAAAGACCGTGATGATTTTCTTTCTTCTTACACAGACGGTCACGACACTAAAGCGGGTTCGCCACCTGCTTTGGATTATCTTCCTCAGCGGTTTTGTGGCTACAGGCCTCTCGTTAATGCTCGGAGGCGGCCTCATGCAGAATGAAGACGCGCGCTTTATGGGTTTGACGCGCGGGTTTTTTAGCGGCAACTACCTCGGCATTGCTGCGTCCGTCACGCTGCCATTTATGGCGGCCATGCTTATCCATACGCGCTCCGTCCTCAAACAAACGCTATTACTGATTTCGTTCGGGACTATGGTGTTCCTGGCTGTGCTCACCGCCTCGCGCGGGAATATGCTGTCCATCGTGCTTTCGCTGTTGCTGGTTGTTTTTGTGATTCTGAAAAACAGCATGAAGGGCCGGCTGATTGCAATGGTGTTTGCCGTGGGCCTTGTGGGTTCCGTGGCGTTCGCTCCGCGGTCTTTTTGGGAGCGAATCGGAACCCTATGGCAACCTGAAAGTTACGCCACCAGCACGGTGGCGGGTTCCGCAGATGCTTCTGAATATCAACGCAAGGAACTCCTGATGCGTTCGATTGATATCACCTTCAGGCGTCCAATTTTTGGACTGGGGATGGGCAACTTTCCTATTTATAGCGGTAGCACAACGCATAATTCACAGGAATGGAAAGGAACCCATAACACTTTTACACAGATCTCCTCGGAGTCCGGCATCCCGGGCCTCTGGCTCTACCTCACGCTCTTGTTTACGGTGATTGGAGCGATGCGCGGCATGGTGCGAAAATGTAAAGGAATTCCGGAACTGGCCCAAGAACAAGCGTTGGCGAAAGCAACGATCGTTTCGATTCTCGCTTTTATGATGGGAGGCATGTTCGCCCATTTGGGTTATGAGTATTATCTTTATTATCTGGCTGGGATCAGCGTAGGGCTGCAGACCGTCTTCACGTTTGAAGCGAAGAACATCCCCGAAATTGACCAAAAAACCGAGAAGGGGCCGGTTTGGCGTCGCATACGCCATCCTGTGCGCGGGGTACCGGCGTGAAGGATGGGCCCGCTGCGGCGATCTTCTGGGTTTGCCTCGGTCTGGTGGTTTACACGTATGCCGCCTATCCGGTTATCTTGTTTGTGCTCGCTGCCCTCACCCAGACCAGCCGCGACCTGGAGTTTCTTCTTCGCCGGCGGCAGCGCCGTACAGGAGAACGGCATCACTACATTCCGCAGGTGGCGATGCTTGTCGCCGCGCACAATGAAGAGCGGGTGATCGTGGCCAAGCTTCGCAATACCGCAGCTCTGGAATATCCCGCCGGGAAGTTTGAATTTTTGCTCGGTCTCGATGCGCCCAGCGACGCCTCCGCCGAACTCGTGCAGTCCGTGACCCACCCGACTTTTCGCGTTTTCCATTTCGCCGAGCGCCGTGGGAAGCTAGCGGTTTTAGCCGATCTGCTGGATCGCACCACTGCGGATGTCCTGGTGTTTTCCGATGCCAACACCAACCTTGCGCCCAACTGTCTGCACAAGCTCGCGCGGCATTTTGCCGATGCCAAGATCGGCGCGGTGTGTGGAGAGTTGCAGGTGGTGAGCGCGGACGGCCAGCCGGCGATGGAATCGCTCTACTGGCGCTACGAAATTGTGCTCAAGTTCCTGGAGAACCGCCTGCACTGCGTGCTGGGCGCAAACGGAGCCGTTTTTGCCGTGCGCCGCGAGGTTTATCATCCCCCCGCTTCCGCAATCGTCGAAGATTTTCTGGTGCCGATGGACATTCGATTTGCGGGGCACGGCGTAATTTACGACCCCGAAGCGGTGGCTACGGAGGAAGCCGCTCCTACCCCCACTGACGAATTTCGCCGCAAGGTGCGCATCGGAACTGGCGCATTTCAAGCCCTGGTAGGTAACCCGAGATTTCTGAATCCCCTGAAAGGGCTTCCAGCATTTGCCTACTTTTCGCACAAGGTCCTGCGTTGGCTGGCGCCACTCCTGCTGCTGACCGTGCTGGCGTGCAACGTAATACTCGCTACGGCTGGTCCGCTCTACGCCGCCCTTTTGGCCGCACAAGCCGGGTTTTACCTACTTGCGGCTTTTGCCTGGATGCGCGTCCGCAGCGGCCGAGCCGCAGGTCCGGCTGGAATGATTTTTTACTTCGTCAGCATGAACCTGGCTCTTCTGCTGGGCATGGTGCGCTTCTTTGTCAGCCCGCATACCACGGTGTGGAGTTCGACCCCGCGGAGTGCGGTCCCTCCCATGGAGACTCCGAAAGGCGTGGTCCGTGACTAGCCGGCACCAGCCCTACGCTTCCCTACCAGCGGCCCATTACTCCCTGCTGATTCACCGAAACGGAATGGGACCAGGTCAATGACGGGTTGCCGCGTTGTCATCTTCAGTACTATGCAGCCCTGGCAGATATACAGGCTGGTCGACCGGTTGGAACTCGAAGTCAGTGGAATCCAGATCGCCGGGCTACTCTACGAGGTGAGCTCGCCGAGCCGACGATCGGGAATTCCATCGAAAGCCGATTTTACCTTTTCGGATCACCTCGACAATGATGGTTTGCTGGGCCGATTTCGAAGACTCGCTGAGCGGGCGGCGCACTCGCTTCTGCGCTTTGCGCAGGCCAGCTCCGTGCAGATTTCCCGGGAGACGCCGGTTTCGGTGGGCGACCTCGTCGAGCGATGTACGAAGCGTGGCTGGCCATGCCAGGTGACGGCGGATTTTCATGTTGAACAGAGCCTTAAATTTGTTCGCGAATTGATACCGGATGTCGGTCTTTTACTGGAAGGGCAAACGCTCGAGCCGGTTCTATACACAATTCCGCGACTCGGCACAGTAGCTCTGCGGGAGAGATTGCTCGAAAATCGAACCGAACTTTTGCTCAGTACGCACTTGGTCGAAGAAGGCACCAAGACATCCACATTTCTGCGGAAAAGAGGGATCCGAGTGGACCCTTACGACAACCAGACCAGCCTGAGCCTCAAAGCGGGAATCATCGGCGAGGATTTGCTTGTCGAGACCATGCAAGACTTTACGCTTGGCACCGCGCATCCACAGGCTTGCTCAGATACGGCCACGTCGCCGCACGCGCCGGCGCTCGAGTCGAGTGGCAACCAGCGACCAAGTGCTTCGCAGCAGGCCTACCAGGCGCGGCGCCGGCGGCCGGCATGGAAGCTGCTCCTGCGATCCAGCGCCTACCTGTGGCTATTACCCTTCCGCAACTGGAAGCGCCGCGCAAAGAAACATTTCCCACTCGTAATTCTCTTTCATCATCTCATCAGCGATCGGCCTCATCCTATGGCGCTTTCCACGGAGGGGTTTCTCCGTCACCTGCGCTACCTGAAGCAGCATTACCGGCTGGTGAGCCTTGCGGAGGGAATGCGGCTGCTGGCTAGCGGGCGAATTGAGGAACCCACCGCCGTGCTTACCTTCGACGACGGCTACGAAGACAATTTCGTGAACATGCGCGCAGTGTTGCGCGTAGAACCTGCTCCGGTGACGATGTTCGTCTGCCCGGAACTCATAGAAAAGCGTCAACCGTTTCCACACGATGTTCGCGACGGCCGCGAAGGATTCGAGCCGTTGTGGCCGGCACAAGTTCAGCGGCTGGCCAACGAGGGAATGGAAATCGGAAGCCACACACGGACGCACTTCGATTGCCGGTCCACGGACCGCGCGCGTTTGCGAAATGAAATTGCTGATTCGCGCCAGGACCTGGAAACGTTGCTGGGACGTCCGGTAACGACGTTTTCTTTTCCCTGGGGCAAACCTGTGAACATGTCCGAACCCGCGATTGCATTTGCGCAGGCAACATACGAGCGTTACTTTTCAGCTTACGGCGGCGCCAATTTTCCGGGGGCGCTGCCACAGCATCTGGTGCGTACGGATCACGCGCTGGACCTGTGGGAGCTGGAGCTGGCGCTTCAGCAACTACTCGATTTTCAGCCCAACGGACGTCAGCACGCTGCGGCGCTGCCGGCTATGGGTGACGCATGAAGAACGCGCGAGTTTGCGACGCCGATCGTTCCGCCGGGAGTCCGGCGAGAGCTATGGCTGCTAGTCGCTATTTTGTGCGGTGCATATTCCTGGGATCGCGCAGACTTATTGCGGCGGGTCTTCATCGCGCTCCGGACGTTACTTCCCGCTAACCCATCATGAGTTCACCTGAAACGCTCTCACCGGCGAAGATACCTGAGACTCGGCAATCAGGCCTCTTTCCGGTGGTACGTTCCGCGGTTATATCAGGGCTGCTCCTAGCCGCATATGTTCTGGCGTTCAGCCATCACTACGATGATGCATTGGATACTGCCCGGCGCATGTCATCCGGCGACGTGCAGGCGATGTTCGAATTCCGCCATCTAATTTCACGGCTCATTCCTTTCTGGCTGTGGCGGGCACTCGTTGCGGCCGGCGTGCATCTGCAAGCACTGACACTTCTGGAGATTACCGACTTCCTGTCCGCAGTCGCGGCGGTAATGCTTATGTACCGGCTGCTGCGTCAATTGGAAATCTCCCGCGGTGTGGCGGCGGGATTCACTGCAGCTTTTGGCATTTCGTGGGCCTTCTGGATGTATGTCGGGACGGGCAGGCCGTACTCTACATCTATGTTCTTCGCGCTGGCTGCTTACTCTGTGGCGGTTTCCATGGACGCCGCACCCACGGAGAGTTCCAGGTTGCTGCGTACTGCGGGCGCTGCAGCGCTCGGAATGCTGAGTTGCCTTTTCTGGCTTCAGCAGTTTACAAGTTGCATCGGCGTGGGAATGCTCGTGGCGATGCGCCCTCGAAGTATATCGCTTCCCCGGAGAACGCTGTATCTGGCGGTCTACGGATTCACCGGGATTGTGCTATCCCTTGCCATTTTGCTGGCGGGCTTCAGCTATACCGGCGTTGTGCACTCGACGAGCGACGTCCAGGGGTGGATCGCCGGCACGCACACCGCACCGGTCAAGTTTGAGGGGAGCAGCGTAATGAAGGCGGCGTTCGGCCATGCCGCGCTGGTGTTTCCGCTGCACAACCTGCCCTACATGGTCCACGGACTACTGCTGCACGATTCCCGGCTCGTTGCCGTGGGCTCTCTGGGTTGGGAATTAAGCAAGTTCACTATTGCCTGGCTGATTTTTCTGCCGGTTTACGCTTATGCTCTGCTGGCGTTCCGCAATGCCACGCCCGACCGAAAAGCGTTGCTGGCCTGTTTCTTCGTGCCGCTGGCAGTAAATCTGGTGTTTGCTCTGCTCTGGCTAGGTTCTGACCAACAGCGTTTTTTGCCGAGTTTGACGAATGTTGTGGTGCTGGCGGCAATGGGATTCACAGCAGCGCTGGAGCGTTTTCGCGACGCAAGGCCGGCACGCCAGAGATTGACGATCGGGGCGATTACGCTTCTGCTCTTCGTGGCCGGTACAAATTTAATAGACGGGGTGTTGCGCGATCAGAGGGAGTTCACCCATCTCGCTCACGCGATGGAGCAAGCACGCGGGGCTGCCAGCGACAAGGATCTTATCGTGTTCGTGGGCAGAGATATTTCGCCGACTTACAAAACGATGGTGGCTTATTATATCGGGCCTTCCTATATTGACTTGGGGGATGAAGCCTTCTATCACTGGGCGCGCAGTGACTGGGCGGGCCAGTTGAGCTCCCAAATTGAGCCGGTCTGGAGCCACGGTGGACGAGTATTCATCCTCGAGCGCCTAGCCTTAGGGGAGAATCCCGTTTCTGCGGCATGGAGCGAAAAACAGCGACCCTTTCCGAAGATGAAGGACGTCGCGCTCTTTTTGAGAACCCATTTCTGCGTCGTTCCCGCCTGGCATATAGGCGCCGACTCCTACTGGCAAGTGGCGCCGCGGACCGCGGCATGCAAATCGCCACTCGACACCGCTTCCAACAGTTCCTCGAGATAGTCTGCGCCTGAGGTTTTCATTCGCAGATCGCTGAGCGCCGAGTAAGACACAAAGAGGAAGCCGGCGCCGTGCTATTTTCGATAGGTCCAATGCTTGTGAAGGATCTCACGGTCGGACAAGACCGCTGAGGACTTATAGCCCAGGAAGTACACACCGGAAGCAGCGTCGGAAGAACTCGGTTTATTGACGAGGAAATAGTCAAAATACTTCAGCCAAAAAATAAAGAAAGGGAGAATCGCAACTTTAAGCAGCGTCCAGAATCGGGCCCTGGAAAACGACCCGAAGAAATAACTGATTGTCCAAGTAAGGGCCATGCCCGGCCCGCCGGAAACACCGGCTTCCACTTCCCTGAAATTACGAAACAACCGGCGAAAGCCGCCCAGCGTGTAGCGAGTGAAATCATAGCCCTGCATATGAACCTGCTGAACGAACGGAATTTCCGCGTAAGTCAGTCCGTCTGGTTTCAAAACACGGTACATTTCCTGCACGCAGCGGGGCGGATCCACCACGTGTTCGAGAACCGCCTGGCAGATCACACCATCAAAGGCTCCAGACCGGAACGGCAGGTCGTGGCCATCGGCGACAATTTGCACGCGATTGCCGAAATAGACGTCGCTCTCGACGAAGATAAATCGCGGATCCTCAATCAGTTCCTGCAGGCCTGCTCCCAAATCTCCGGAGCCTACGATAAGGACCAGAGGATTCGACGTGCTTTGGAGGAGCAGATCCCTGACCTTCCGGTAATTGCGCGCGGCTACCGTGTTCAATGAAATGGAAGGAATGAACTTGGAAGCCTTCCTCCAGAGGCGCGACCGCAACGGAAGCGTGGCAGTTGATCTGCCACGAGTGAAGTCTTCTACGGAAAATAGAGAGTTGCCGTCATTGATCAGTACGGGAACCCCATTGACGATCGGATATTCCTTGCGGCATTGAGGATTTTCACAGGTCAATTTATCGCCGCAGCGTTGGAGCGCGGATTTACATTTTCCCGGGCAGGCCAGCAGCGGGTAGATAGACTCGTGAAGGTTTCCCATGTGGCGAGGATAGTATAACTCAGGGACACCAGGTCTCTGCTGTGGGCCGCCAGCTTACCAATGGCAGGGACGGTGCACGCAAACGAGTTCGCAGCGTTAAAGATCTCGCCAACCGACGTTACAGCGCGACCGGAAAGTAGCGGTGATATTCAAGGGAAAATGACCATGAAACCGGTTAAGGAATAGACGCTTCGAGACTATACTATTTATCGCTATGGGCCATAAATTCGTGACTGCCGCGCACTCGACACTGCCGTACCCTCGAGCGTTTTCGGACAACTTCGAGGGAGTACGATGATCTCGCTGGTCATTCCTACCTACAAAGAAAAAGCCAATATCGAACGCCTGGTAGAACGGACGGGCGCCGCGCTGCAGCAGTGTAATGAGGAATTTGAGCTAATCATCGTAGATGATGACAGCCCCGACGGCACCGCGGACGAGGTCCGGCGCCTCTCGGCCGAGGGAAGGCCATGGCTGCGCGTGCTGGTCCGGGAAAACGAGCGGGATCTTTCGACTGCGGTAATCTCCGGCTGGCGCGTGGCCCGCGGGGACGTCTTCGGCTGCATGGATGCTGATCTCCAACACCCTCCTGAAATGCTCCCTCAGCTGCTGGCGAAGATGCGGGAGACCGGCGCCAGAATTGTAGTGGGCAGCCGGCACGTGCCTGGCGGTGGAGTAAGCGACTGGAGCCTTGCGCGGCGTGTGATTTCCTGGACGGCGACCCTCATGGCGGCGATGATCTTACCGGGTACTTTGGGTAAGGTCAGCGATCCCATGTCCGGCTTCTTTTTAGTGCGCCGCTCCGCGCTTGACCGCGCGGCACTCAATCCCATCGGCTACAAAATCCTGCTCGAAGTACTCGCCCGAGCTGACTACTCGTACGTCGCCGAAGTGCCGTTCGTTTTTGAGGAGCGTGAAAAGGGCGGCAGCAAAATGAACGCCGCCACCGTATGGAAATATCTGGCCCACCTCGTGCGCATCTCGATTGAGACCGGGGAGGGGATGCGCGTACTGAAATACGCGTTGGTGGGCCTGAGCGGCGCGGTGGTTAACGTGCTCGCGCTTTACATTTTAGCCCGCCGGCTGGGATGGGCAGCACCGCTCGCTGCGCTCACCGGCGCCGCGCTCGCCATCGTCAACAACTTTTTTTGGAACGATCGTTTTACGTTTTATGAAACACGGCAAGCCAATCCGAGCTGGACGCAGACGCTGGGGCGTTTCATCAGCTTTACGATGTTTTCCGCAACCGGGGTGGCGCTGAATGTCCTGCTCATATGGCTGCTCAATGGAATTTTAGGAGTACGGCTCGCGTGGAGCGCCGCGGCGGGCGTGGGCGTAGCCGCCATCTGGAATTTCTTGCTTAACTCGAACGTCACGTGGGGCGCGTGGTGGGACCGCAAACTTCTTTCTCACACGGCGCGGCAACAGGTGGAAATCGCCAGCGAGGATGGGCTGGTGGCCATTCCCTGCAATCTGTGCGGCTCCCGGGAGGTGCGGATCCTCTATGCGGGAAGAGCGGCCGGCCAGAGCCACGTTTCCGCGCAAGCCTTTCGCTGCACCAGCGCCGAGCACGGTGATTTTACAAACATCGTCCAGTGCGGGGAGTGCGGTTTGCTCTATGAAAATCCACGCGAGCCCGAGAGCGAGATCGAAACCCAGTACGATCTGGTGGAGGATCCCACCTATGAGCGCGAGGCCGACGGCCGCATCAGGACGTTCACGCACCATCTTCACGATCTCACCCGGTACACCTCTCCCGGAAGGGTTCTCGACGTAGGATGTTATGTCGGCGTATTTCTCGATTGCGCCAGAGACGCCGGTTGGAAGACGTTTGGCGCGGAGCCCAGCGCTTGGGCGGCGCGCCGCGCAAATGAAAAAGGCCACACGGTGGTTCATGCGCCACTGCGTAAAGCAAACTTGGCGGCTGAGTCTTTCGATTTGGTGACGCTATGGGATGTGATCGAGCATCTTCATGACCCGCTCGGACAGCTCAAGGAGGCATATCGCTTGCTTCGACCTGGAGGAATATTTGTCCTGAGCACCATGGACGCCGGTTGCACTTTTGCGCGGCTTGCTGGGCGCCGCTGGCCCTGGTTCATGCGCATGCACCTGTATTACTTCACGCCCGGCACGGTGACGAAATTCCTGCAGGCGGCGGGATTCGAGGTGATCACCATCGAAAGACATAAGCGAGTGATCTCTGCGCGCTACTTGTTTGAAAAGGCTGGCGCCTTGCTCGGGCCCTTGGCACCGGGCATTCAATTTCTCGGAAAGCCTCTTGGGAATTTCTTTGTAACCGTTGACCTGGGCGACCAGATGAATGTCTTTGCCCGCAAACCAGGCGGCAAAGAGAATCCAGCGCCCGGAGGCACGACTCCGGCATAGCAAGCGCCGGACAGTGTTGTCGCCTCGCTGGCCGCAGGCCCGAAATAAATTTGCAAGACGGTTTTGTTAAGCTTATGCCTCCCCTAGCCTTCCTGCCGCTGGCAGCGAGCACGGTCGGGCAGGAGGGACAATGCGGCAGCCGATGCCGAACCGGGGCGAATACGGCTCCAAGGAAGTAGTGGACAGATTGACTCCTGGCCGCCGGACCGCGTGTTTCACTTGCTTGGTTCTATTCGTGCTTGCGACGTGGTCGGGACGATCTCCCCGCGCGGACACTCTGGGCCGGAGGCTTTCCGCGCAGATTGTGACCGGGCCGATCAAGATCAGGCCCTACACGCCTCTGCCGCCTGCTGCAAAAACTCCCGTGCATTGCGCGCGCAATCAGTTCTGCTCCTTCCAGGTTGTGGTGTCGGCCACAACCTCGGGACTTCGCAACGTGAATATCCGCATCACCGATCTACACGGACCGCACGACTCCCGCATTGTCTCGGCTCCGGCCACGATTTATCTCGAAGGCTTTACAAATATTTTTTATCGTTCCAGCGAACAAGGGGACATCGGTGAATGGCCCGACCCGCTCATTCCCGCCGTCGACGCCGAATACGGTGAAACGCGCAACGCTTTGCCATTGACCGTGGGAACAATTTCTCCCGCTTACAAGCGTTATGGCCAACGGCGTGGCCGCGCGATACCGGGCGGGCGCGGTCTAGGCGAAGTTCTCCCGGCGGGGCAGTTTGCAGGCGCTGTAGCGCGGCGCTATGTGCTGGAAATCGTGAAGCCGGGACCAGCAGGCGTGGCTACGTTTCGTTGGTGGAGCAATCCGGGAACGACGCACCCCAACGCGGAGCGCGTAACATCTGCCGCTCCTCTGGCACTTGACTCCGGCGTGAGCGTGGCGTTTCACGGCTCCGGCACAGAAGAGGACTATCTTCAAGGCGACGAGTTCTGGATTTTCGCGGGACCCGAGCGCCATCAACCTCTGTGGGTTGACCTGCTCATACCGACGGACGCTGTGCCGGGCAGCTATAGCGGCAGCGTTTATGTTAGTGCAGCCGGGTCGCCTGACCTCGAGCTGCCCATACAAATTGAAGTTTTCGACTTCGCGCTGCCCTCCACCATGTCGCTGGCAAACTCCTTCCAGATGAGCTGGTCGTCGCTGGCCAAGGCGCACTTCCCCGAAACCTTGCCCGACCCGGCGAAGGACGAGGCGCGCAAGATTCAGCTGGGCAAAGCCTACGCTCGCGCCGCTCTGCAAAATGGCATCACCGTGACGCCGAGTGAAGACCTCGCGCCGGTTTATTCGTTTCTTCCAGACGGCGCTCTGGCTCCGGCAGACTACAGCCGATATGACGACGCGGTGGGCGGCTTCATGGACGGCAGTCAAACTCCGCGCGGAGCTCGCTGGACTTCGCTGCCACTGCCCCGGCTGAAACGCTTGAGTGAAGCGCAGCGCACCTTGGCGCTGCGCGACTTCATCCACCATGCCCACGAGCACCGCGGGCAAGACCGCTTATACGACTACACCTATGACGAGCCTTCTACGCCAGAGGATTTCGCGAAGCTCAAATCCCGGGCGCGCCTGGTGCGGGACATCGACCCGAGCATTCCACGCCTGGTAACCACCAATCTGAATTCCGAGCTGGTGGGGCTGGTGACGCGCTGGTGCCCGGCGGTCAATGCCCTGGAGCCAAAGTTCGGTTCTCCATTGGACCCGTGGAGGCAGCCGCATCGCGCGGCGCGAGGAGAGTACGAACCGCGGTTAAAGGCCGGAGAATCGCTGTGGTGGTATCAGTCGTGCTCGAGCCACGGCTGCGACGGTAATGGGCCAAGCCCGCAATATGACAACTGGCCGAGCACGATGATCGACGCTTCGGCGATTGCCAATCGAGTATTCGGATTTCTGAGCGCAGTCAACTACCGGATTGCGGGAATTCTTTACTGGGACGTGGCTTACGCGCATTCGCTCTCCCCCGCGCCGGGCAACCGTGGACTCAGCCCGTGGGAAAGCCAATATTACTTTGGCGGCAACGGCGATGGGAGTCTGTTCTATCCCGGCACGCCGGAACGCGTAGGCGGACGCCGTGATATTCCCATCGAATCTTTGCGCCTAAAAATGATTCGCGAATCGTTTTACGATGCGGAGTACGCGCTGCTGCTGCGGCAGCTCGGCGAGCAAGAATTTCTAAACAAGGAAGTGGGGGGCGTGGTCGAGAAGGCCTGGCGCTGGAGCGCCGACCCGCAAGCGTGGCTCGATCTCCGCGAGCAGCTGGCCCGCCGGATTGCGCTGCACTCGAGCCGGGCAGGCAAAAAACAGACTCGCTAGTCGATCAGGTTGTACTTGAGGATGCGCCACAAGGCTTGGACACCGTCACGCCGGGAAATCTTCTTTCCCTCTCCGTAGCTGCGCGCCACATAGTGAATGGGAACCTCCAGCACGCGCCATTTGTAAGCGAGAGTGTATGGAGGAAAGCCCTGTCTCTCAAATAGCTAAGACACACATTTGCAAACCTTGGGCGGTTTCACTATCATGCGCAGTGCCTTTGCTCCGCTGCTGCCGAGCAGGAGAGGCTACGGGACTTTGAACCGCGAATTGCGCTGTTGACTGCATCGCGTGAAAACCGTGCTGCGGCATGGGGCGGCGCGCCCAGAGTTCATTTGTTACGGCATTGCGCGGCCAGCACGGCCGCCAGGTTTTTCAGGGTGCCCGGCCGCCCCCGGGGTTCGTGACAATGTTTCTAAATGCAGCTACACCGCCCACTCCCTAAATGACGAAGGCAGCAAGAGATCCGGTAATGGGAACCGTTGGCGAATCCCCCACGCGGATGTGGCTTCTCGCGATTCTTGTGATCGCATACACTGGGTTGGCGGCCTACTGGATCCACAATTGGATCTTTCACTTTGTCATCTACCTGCTTGTGCTGCAGCATCTCATCCTCCTGCCAGTGTTCATAATCCTGTTGCGCGGGAGCGCTCGTGCTGGCGACGGAACTGGTTTTCCGTCCCTGCCTTCTTGTCTGGCAGCGGGCTTGCTTTTCTTTACGATCTCGTTGGCCTTGGGCTGGTATACCTCTCAGGGGGTCTGGTGTGCGGACGAATCGGCGTACCGATTTCAGGCCAAGATCTTTGCAACTGGGAGACTGACCGCTCCCGCTCTTGCCGGAGTTCCGCTGGACAATACCGATACACCCCCGGAAGTGTTTTACACCCACCATATATATCGAAATGGCCGCTGGTTTGTGAAATACACTCCGGGCTGGCCATTGATCCTTGCTCTCGGGATGCTTGCGGGTTTGCCCTGGGCGATCAGCCCGTTGCTGGGGGGGCTCTGCTTGTGGACCACTCATTCACTAGCCCGGCGAGTATTCGGCTCGAAAATCGCAAACCTCTCCGTGTGGATTGTCGTTCTTTCGCCAATCTTCATCACCAATGTGCTCGGCACGATGTCGCACGCGCTGTGTGCGCTTTGTATCGTGGCAGCCTGTCTGCTTTGTTTTGAAGGCTTGAAGACTCTAAAGGCGCTGCCCTTCGCCGGCATGTTTGCTCTCGGAGGGTTTTCCTGTTTCGTGCGGCCCCTAACGGGTTTCGCAATTACCGCCGTGCTGGGCTTGTCGACGCTCTGGTATCTGCGGATGCACCGGCGCCTTTGGCTCCGAGTATTTGTGCTGGCCTGCATATTTGGCGCGCTGACCGTGGGAAGTTTTCTCCAGTACGACAAAAAGTACACGGGCAGCTATCTGGTGACCCCCTACGCCGCGGCCCGGGGGCTTCGAGTTCCCGCAGAGATCTCCGGAGGAACGCATCAGACCTTGGAAAACTTAAGAGTCACCACACGATTTGCGCTCCAGGACACCCTGCTCTTTGCCGTGCCGTTCGTTTTCCTTTTCGCAGTCTACGCTTGCTCCCATGAGAAGGAACGGCTTCGGGAGGTTCGAATTCTGATGTTTTTCTTTCCGGCGGTTGTGGTTGCGTACCTGATTCAGGTCGAGGGATCGAGCGCTTCCTTCGGCGAACGGTACTACTTCGAGTCTTTATTTGCCGTCGCCATACTCGGGGCGAGAGGGCTGATACTCTTTGTGGAGAACAACAATTTCAGCCGAAGAACGGTGAACCATTTGCTCCTCGGCGCTCTGTTCCTTCAACTGGTGATGCAAGTCGTCTCGGTGCACAAGTTCGTCTACAAGTTGGATCCCACCAGGAAAATACAGGAAGCTTTGAACGAGCTGACACTATCCCAGGCCGTAGTTTTTATGGCTGAGAATGAGAGACTGGTCCCAAGACATTTCAATCTGAACAGCCTCGACTGGGCCCGGGCTGACCTGGTATTCCTCATAGATCCGGGACCTGGGCAGCGGGCAGCCTGGGCGTGCAGGGAGGGCCGTTCCAATTGGGTCTCCCTTGAGTATGGCTTGGCCGACGATACTATCCATGAGGCCTTCGGCCAGGTTGCGCCGGGGGATTGCTCGACTCTGCCTCGTGACCTCGCTCCTTCTTCAGCCATGCCGCACCGCCCCTGACCACACTGCTTGTCGCCTCGTTCCCCTGCGAACTCTCTCGGTCGACAGACCTTTCAATGTCGCCAACTAAGGAAACAATCCCAGGGCGGTTCGATAGAATCGTTGGCGGGTCGTCCAGGACTCGGTCTTTCTTTCGTTCACGGCATGCGAAGGCTGCCTGAGCCGGTTTTCTTCGCGTTTCGACTGTTGGGCCGCCGCTACGCGACGTACTAATTGCCGACTAAGGACTCAGTAGTGCGAAGGAAAGTCTGGACGCGTTCCTGACCTGCTTTGAATTCTTCGGCAGGAATTAAAATAGCCAAAGTTGTATCCGGGCAGATGAATATGTCCGACCGCTCCCGCATCAGTTCGCGGATGAACCGGCCTACTCCGCGCTCGACCGTGACGTGCTCGCTGTAATCGTGCCAAACCACGACCGTTCTCGGTCCGCAATGCTTTAACGCTTGGCGCGTGTCGTTTCGCACTGCTTCATAAGTGTGGCTAGCGTCGATGAAAATAAAGTCACAATGCTCCGGCAGTTTGCCCCAAGTTTGCGGGTCGAATGTATTCCCAAAAATCTGGTGGATCTGGCATCGGCCATCCGCTGCGCACGTGGAAAAAACGACGCCGACATCACGAGTGTCAATCAAGCGCAAGTCAGAGGCGTGTGGAACACTCTTAGCTTCTACTTTGGGAGGAAGGTCTACAGTATAGATCTGCGCACCCTCCAGGGCGTTGTCATGAAAGATCCGGGTGGTGCAGCCGCGGTATGTGCCCACCTCAAGCAGAACTTTTGGCTTGAAGTAGTGGATCAGATGGGCGAGAAGGTATCGCTCCAACGGGGAGATGCAGCCATCAGTCCATTCACCATCGTGAATGATGACATATTCGTCCGTGGCAAACATTCTTGCCAGGTCCCACCAATGAATTTGTGACACATGACTGGGGTAGGCTGAGCGGAGCGTCTCGCCGATTACTTTTCGAGCCGCTGCGGGACCGCGACTGATTCCAGCGTGGAGTGCAGCGAAACTTAACCCGCTCACGAGTCGTGATACTACGGTTTTGGCCACAGCGTCCGAAGGAACTAGAGTGCGACTCTTGATAATATGCGATGGTACTATATCTTCAGAGCGGAAAGATGGTTTGTAAAATAAACGCCCGGATGGCCCCTGAACTTGGCGGTGGGATATGTGCTGAGGGTGTTCTTACTGCGTTGGGTAACCTACCGCGTCTCCATCGCGAAGGCGGTCAGGTACTAGTTTCCTCCCCGTTATACCGGATTTTGAACTAAAAATCCGGGCCTATGTAACTTCGTCGTCATTTAGCGGAGAGGCCTTCGTGGGATGCGCATGCTCCGAACGGTTGCGTTGGAGAGAATTGCTAAATATCTCGGCTGCCGCGCCCGCTGGCCGGAGCAAAGCGAACCTCGGGGGTAAGGGTTATTTGATCTTCTGTCCGAGCACCTTGCGCAGGTTCGCCCAGATCGCCGGGTCGGCTTCGTAGGTGTAGAGGTCCTGTGCTACCCCAAGGACGTGGCTGGCATAGAAAGCAGCATCGCCCTGGGCTTGCAGCTTGAGGCCGTACTCGATGTCTACAAACGCGTTGCGGAACATTTTCATGCGAAGCGATTCGACGGGAATGTCAGTGGTTCCCCCGATGTTCGAAGGCCGGCCGGGATAAAAGAACGTACCGTCTCCGTTGCCACCAAAGTAATAGATACTCTCCCACACGTCCACTCTGGGTGCCGTTTGGCCGAAGAAGCGCAGGTAGGCAAAACTGCTATCCCAATAAAGTATTCCGCTCACCTGGTAAGGAATTAAAGCCATGAACCCCCAATTCCGGTTCATGAGGGCGGACGAATCCGCCATGGCGTTGGGGTAATTGTCGTTTAGCGGCACGGTGCCCAAGCCGCCGCAACCCTGGGTGACGCAGGAATCGTAAAACCAGACATCGTCTCCGTTCAAAATTACCTGGTTGTATGCGGAGCGCCCGGACTTCAGCGGCCCTCGCTGGTACTCTTTGAGACCGATGCTTAAGAAATTTGGAACCCAGCGGCTGATATAGCCCACCATGTTGAAATTGTCTTTGGAAATATCGGTTGTCACTAAAGTGCGGAAAGTAAAATCCACGGAGCGGATGAGGCTGGCGCGGTCCATGACCGCCTGGAAGTCCGAAGGAAGGTTGGGTTCGTCTTTCGTATAATCGAAAGCGCGGCTCCGCCAGCCGTTGGCTACCAGGTGAGCCAGCTGGCTCTGCTCGGCGAAATAAGACTGCGTATCATTCCCGCCCGGTAGCCTGAGATTGATCGACGAAAGCTGTTCGCCGTGGGGGGTGATCGTTCCGTTTGCCAGCGGGCCAAGGTCCTGGTCGTAGAAAGTGTAATTCGCGGTGTTGACCGTGCCATTGGGCTGAAATGTAAAAACGGGGCTACTGTTGACGTTACACGACATCCGATTAATAAGGCACGCCGTACCATACAAATGTCCCAGGGTGGTGATTTGGGAATTGAACGGCACTAGAAAGTGCGCCTGCACATAACCCGGCCAGTAAGCGCCATAGTAGTTCGGGAAGCTGGAGCTTACCGGGATGGCGAAGCCATACACCTGCAGATTCACGGTGACAGTGGACGGCGATTTTCCGGACTGTGTAACGGTCACGGTACCCGTATAGTTGCCCGCGGGAGTGCCCACAGGGACGTATAGATCCACATAAACGGGCTGATTGCGCAACGGCGCGGCAAAAATCCAGAACGTATCGCCCTGGTTGAAGTCGGCCACACCGTTCACATTTCCCGCCTGGAATGACACCGTGACGCCGTCGGCAAGCGCAGAGGCGCCGGTGGAAGTGGCTTGATTGCTCTGCTGGAAGGTCACCCCGCCGTCCGTGGACCACTTATACGTCGCCGAGCCCAAGCTCCCGGCGCGATCGATGACGATGTCGAAGCGCTGCAGCGTGGTGCCGGTATAGGTGCCACCGGACTGCGCCGTTCCCGCTCCTAACCCGGTACTAATCGTATTTCCCCCCGGTGTAATCTGGTACTGCTTGTACGCCGGAGAGATGCGATTCACATTAAATGGGAACGCATTGCGAGTTTCGTGGACGAAGGGGTCGACTTTGGCGATCAGTGGATCGGGCCATTCACCCACGTCGCTGAAGTGAAAGCGTGAAGGATAAAAAACGTTCAGCGGCTTTTCAAAATATATAGTCGCATTCGAAGACGGGATGACGTTTCCTGCCCCATCCCTGAAATTGGAGACGTTCACGTCCACGCCGCTTAAGTCCTCGCCATTCGCGGTGACTAACAACTGCCAATCAGCGTATTCCTGTTGTGCCGCGGCGATGCTGAGGCTGGGTGTGCCGGTGACGATGTCATACGGCCGCACCTTGGTCCACGAGTCGAGTAGCGTCGTGGAGCTTGCACCCGCAGCGGAAGTTACGTTTACGGTAGCCTGGGCAGTGAAGGCGGGATTGATCGTACTCTGCGCCGATACGGTGACGGTCTGCGGAGTGGCCGGTGCCGTGTACTTCCCGAAGCTCGAAATCGTCCCCACCGTCGAATTCCCGCCTTGGATCCCGTTTACGGACCAGGTGACCACCTGGCCGAAGGACGGGGCCGTACTCGGAAATACTATATTGGAGTAATACTGGAACGAGAGCCTCCAACCCGGCAAAACCGAAGCTGTAGTCGGGAACAACTTTAATAGCCGAGGGCCGTAAATTTTCACGGTGCTAACTGCAGGCTCGCTACGATCTGCCAGACTCACCGCACTAACGGTGACATAGCCGGGGGCGGGTACGGCAGCAGGGGCGGCAAACAACCCCGTATCAGTGATCGTGCCAGTTGTAGAATTTCCATTCTTGATCCCGTTCACTTGCCATTCAATCGACTGGTTCGCGGAACCATTGACGGTGGCAACGAACTGTTGAAATTCAGTCACGTGCGGTGCGGTTGAGCTGGGTGTCAAGACGACACCGGCTACGACACGCTCGTTCTGCGAGTCTGACTTCGTGGGGTCGGCCTGGCTGACGGCTTTGATCGTGATGTTCGGGTTCGCGGGCAGAAAGGCCGGCGGAGTGTAGATAGCCGTGACCGGGTCGATCGTTCCGACCGTCGCATCGCCATTCTGGATATTATTGACGAACCAGTTGACCGCACTGTTGGTGGTCAGAAAAACGTGCGACTTGAGCTGCTGTGGCCGTCCGATAGGAAGGTTGCGATTTCGCGGGAAAACACTTACGAAAATCCCCGCGCCCGGAGCCGTAATAGTTACCGCGGCACTCGCTGATTTAGTGGGGTCAGCCACGCTGGTAGCAGTGACGGTGACCACCGGGGACCCCGGCACGGCGTTTGGCGCGGTGTACAGGCCAGTGACTGAAATCGTGCCCACCGTGCTGTTCCCGCCAACGGTTCCATTCACGGACCAGGTTACGGTGGTGTTTGCGCTTCCCGTGACTGTGGCCGTGAACTGAGACTGCTGATTCGGAGTTACCTGAACGGCGCTGGGAGAAATCGAAATACTGACCACCGAAAGGACGGTTACGACGGCCGTGCCCATTGACGTTCCGTTCTGGACGCTGGTCGCCGTCACCGTAACCGTGGCCGGCGTTGGTGCTGACGCTGGCGCGGTGTAGAGCCCGGTGGCGCTGATGCTCCCGACGTTTCCAGTGCCGCTGACGGACCAAGTAACGGACGTATTCGAGGCATTGGTCACTGTCGCTGAAAATTGCTGGGTGGCATTGATGTTGACGCCGACTGCGGCCGGCGACACCGTGACGGTGATCATCCCTTGAATCGTGACACTGGCCGATCCGGACTTGGTCGGATCCGCTTGGCTTACTGCCCTAACGGTGACCGTAGCTGGGTTCGGGGCAACAGCCGGCGCGGTGTACTGCCCGGTAGCCTGGTTGATCGTCCCCACGGAACTGTTGCCGCCCACGACGCCATTGACAGACCACGTAACCGCGGTGTTCGCCGTGCCGGTGACCGTGGCGGTAAAGGTTTGCTGGGCGCCCGTGTTCAAAACGGCAGAGGTTGGCGCAACGCTTACCGTAATCGACGGCAAAACCGTTAGCGTCGTGCTACCGCTGGGATTCGGTGCCACCACGCTGGTGGCCACGACGGTAACTGTGGCCGGCGAGGGTACTGCGTTCGGAGCTGTGTACAACCCGGTAGCGCTGATCGTGCCGTTAGCCGCGCCGCCAGAAACACTCCACGTGACGCCCTGATTCGCCGTTCCGGAGACCGAGGCGGTAAATTGCTGTTGAGCTCCAACGACGACCCTGGTATTAGCCGGCGAGACGGTGACGGCAATCGCGGAGCTAACGTTCACTGTGGCGGTACCAAATTTCGTCGGGTCCTGATTGCTGGTGGCCTGAACGGTCACGGGCCCGCCGGGTGGTACGCCGGGCGCCGTATACAGCCCCGAGGCGGTGATTGTGCCGTTGGCGGCGCCGCCTACAACCGTCCAAGTTACTGCAGGGTTCGCGGCGTTTGTAACTGTAGCCGTAAACTGTTGTTGAGCATTAACCGTCAGGTTTGCGGGATTAGGCGACACGGTGACGGTGATGGGCGGCGGGGTGACGGTAACTGTCGCGGAGCCGGAAACCGTGTTGTTCTGAACGCTGACCGCGGTGACCGTGAAATTCGTCGCCGTGGTCACCACTGCAAAGCTGGGAGCCGTGTAAAGTCCGGTTGCGGAAATCGAGCCCACCGTATTGATGTTCCCGCCGGTGGTTCCATTTACCTGCCAGGTGACCGCGGTATTGCCGCTACCGGTCACCATCGCGGCAAACTGCTGCGTGGCGCTGGTGGCGATACTGGCAGTGGAGGGCGAGACGGTGATAGCAGTAATCACAGGCTGCACGGTGACTACGGACGAGGCCGATTTCGTCGGATCCGCCACACTGGTGGCAGTGACGGTGACCGTCGCCGGGGTGGGCACGGAGGCGGGCGCGGTATAAATACCGGTGGCGGGATTAATCACGCCGACGCTGGCATTACCGTTCGAGATGCCGTTGACCGTCCAGGTAACCGCAGTGTTCGGCGTATTCGTTACCGTAGCCGTGAAGGCCTGCGTCGCTCCCGTGTTGACCGTGGCAGCCGGGGGTGTAAGCGTGATACCGACAACGGGCACCACGGTGACCGTGGCTGTGCCGGTGGCCGTGGGGATCGCCTGGCTCTGGGCAGTAATGGTTACAGGACCATTGGGCACGACGCTCGGAGCAGTGTAGACGCCCATGGCGCTGATCGTGCCCGGATTGGGCGGGCCGCTCACCATCCAGTTGACGGCGGTATTGTTAGTGCCGGTAACCGTGGCCGTGAAAGCCACGGTGCCGTTGACTCCGACGGAAGCGGTGGCCGGGTTCACGAGAACCATCGGGTTTACGGCTACATTTACTTGGGCGCTGCCCTGTGCCGCGGGATCTACAACGCTGGTGGCGGTGACCGTAAACGAACTGGGGAATAGCAGATTTGTCGGTGCCGTATAAAGGCCGGATGAATTAATTGTGCCTATGGTGCTGTTGCCGCCAGCGATGTTATTAACCGACCAGTTGACGCCTGCATTCGAGGTCCCGGTAACGGTGGCGGTGAATGCCTGCGTGCCGCCCAGCGAGATTGACGCGGACGGCGGATTCACAACTACTGTAACCAGCGGATCGATGGTAATCATCGAGGTGGCCACCAGTGTTGGGTCGGCGACGCTCGTGGCGGTGACCGTCACCGTAGAAGGCGAAGGCACTAGAGCCGGAGCGAAGTAGAGACCTCCCGTTGATATCGTCCCTAAACTTGAATTGCCGCCTGGAATGCCATTTATCTTGAACGTGACCGCCGTATTCGCCAGGCCGGTGACGGTGGCAAACAACTGCGCTCCCAGACCTACTTGCACGTGCATTGAAGTTGGAGTTAAGGAAATCGTCGCCAGCGGAAGAATCGTGATGTTGGAAGTGGCGGATGCGCTCGGTTGGAACTGGCTGGTGGCAGTTACATTCACAACCGCGGGATTCGGCACCGAAGTCGGGGCGACGAACAGACCCGTAGATGAAATCGTACCCACACTGGCATTGCCGCCGGGGACGCCGTTGACGCTCCAGTTGACGCCCATTTGTCCCGGGGGCGTGCCACTCACCGTCGCGGTAAACTGAAACTGACTGGCGACCTTCAGGCTGCCGGACGTAGGCGTGATGTTGACCACCACGACCGCAGGCGGCGGAGTGATGGTAAGGGCCGCCGTTCCTGAAGAGCTGGGGAACGCCGTGCTGGTGGCGGTAATCATTACTGTGGCCGGCGATGGTACAGTCGCTGGCGCGGAGTACAACCCCGACGCGGAGATCGTCCCTATAGCGCTGCTTCCGCCGGGAAGACCGTTGACGCTCCAAGTTACCGTGGTGGTCGTGGTTCCGGTTACCGTGGCGGTAAACTGTTGCGTGGAACCGATCTGGATGGTGCTGGCGGCAGGTGCGACGTTGACATTGACGGCGGAGGAGCCGGTAATTCGAACGGTGGCGGCGCCAGAGGCGTTGGCGACTACGCTCGTGGCCGTGACTGTAACCGTGTTAGGGAAAGGAACACCGCTTGGAGCTGTGAATAGCCCGGTCGAAGAGATCGTGCCATTTGCCGATCCGCCGTTCACACTCCAGGTAACCCCCATATTCGCCGTGCCCGTAACCGTGGCCATGAACTGTTGGGTGCCATTGACTGCTACGGCGGTCATGGCAGGTGCGACCGAAACAGCCACTTGGCCTGGTGGGATGACTGTCACCTGGGTGCTGGCAGACTTAGTGGGATCAGCAACGCTGGTCGCCGTGACCGCCACGGTAGCCGGAGTGGGGACTGCACTTGGAGCGGTGTAAACGCCGCTTGAGCTTACGGTTCCTACAGTGGAGTTCCCGCCTGGCACACCTGCGACGGTCCATACAACATTGGTATTTAACGAACCCGTAACTACGGCAGTTAAATTCAGGGACATCCCGGCGCTGACATTGGCTACCGTGGGAGCCACGGAAACTGTAACTTGTTGCCCGATGTTGACGATACCTTGACCCACGGCGCTGGGATCGGCAAGGCTCGTGGCTGTGACCGTAACACTGGGTTGCGAGGGCACTGTCGCGGGCGCCGTATAGATACCCAGTTGGGTGATAATGCCTACTGTGGCGTTGCCTCCGGAAACCCCATTCACGGCCCAGCTCACGGAAGTATTTGTCGCGCCTGTGACCGCTGCAGTGAAAGCGGTCATCGCGCCAGGAAGCAATGTCACCTGGGAGGGAGTGACGGTGACGGAGACTAAAGTGGGAGGATTAGCGATTACCACGAGCGCGCTGGCGGACTTGCTGGGATCCTGCACGCTGGTTACTGTTACGGTGACCGTATTGGGGACGGGCGGCGACGCGGGAGCAATGTAGAATCCCGGAGGAAGGCCGCCTCCGGAGATCTGAACAGATCCACTTATCGTGCCTACGGTCGAGTTACCGCCGGGAATGCCGTTTACCGAATACGTGACCGCAGTATTGGTGGCATTTGAGAGTTGCGCAGCGAAATTCACCGTGCCATTTGGAAGCACGGAGACCGCGCTAGGGCTGATTGAAATCGAAAGGCCGGGAGGAGGAACAGTGGTGACGCAACATCCACCGCTACCGCCGCCGGCGCTGCCTGCTACCTGCCCGCCGGCCCCTCCGCAGCCCGAAAGCACTGCAACTAAGCCAAGAGCCAGAAACGGTGCCAGGATTCCTGCAAGATGGTAGCCCTCTCGCGAGTTGGAAGACCGGCTAACCTTTAAAGAGCTCGTTCGAGCCAACCGACCATGCCATAAAATCCGGGGAAATAGCGCCTTAAAAGATAGAAGAGGGCTAGCCATAATTAATTTGAGTAAGACTTTCCCATAGATAGAATGAGTTCGCTGGACCGGCTGGGACCGTCACAGACAGCTTATGGGCTTCCCAATAGAAAGCAAGCCGCATCGCAGCGCATGGGTTATTCTTTGAGCATCATACGATAGCAAATGCACGGGTGGACGGCAAACAAAATTTGTCCGTAAACGGAGCTCGATCAGGTGCAAGTGCTAGAAGACTCATCGGTTAACGTGCACGTGCAGCGACGATTTGCGGCCCGGGTGGGCTGCGGTCAGCGTCGCACTTGCCATCGTTATGAATCATTCATCGTCGGGGTCAACTGACCGAATGGTGTCGCGGCCCTTCCTCAGCGCCGCTCCCAACAACGGCAGGCGCGCTCCCAAGCGATAACCCTCGTAGGCAGCACGCATCGCGTGCAGATAAAGGGACTGCCAGAGGTCCGGCCCACGCTGGCATGAAAATCGGCCGCCGGGCGCTTCTAAGTAGAACTCGCCGTGGCGCAAATGAGCGATGATGGACTCAACATTCAGTGCGTCCGACTCGACCTCGAGCGCGAGAGGCGCAGTGCCATCGATCGCGTGCAAATCATGCCCGCAATAGAAGTAGGGCGGCCGACCCGTGCGCGGCAATGCACGGAAAAGGCGAACCGTCCGCGCTCGCGGGGCATAAAAGCCGTCGAACTTGCCATTCCAGACTTCAATGCCATCAAAAATGGTGAGTTCCGCCGGATTTAGCAATGCGGAATGCTTGTAAGGATGAAGAAAAATCGCCAGCCCGCCGGCGGCTTGAATCGCCGTCACCACTTCGGTAATTGAACCGCGCGGAACCCATTTGCGCAGGCCCAGGGCTGCGATGTGCCACTGTTCTCGAGGGCGTCGCCAGCACCGAATCTCCAGACCCGGAATCACTAGAAATTCCGGACCGCTGAGCTGGTCCGCGCTGGCCACCACACCAGCGAAAGATTCTGCGGTCAACTTATCGTCATGCTCGGTAAGCAGGAGAAACTGAAATCCCCGGAGACGCAACTCACCCGCGATTCGCTCCAACGAATCGCGTCCATCGTAAGAAAAAGAGGAATGAGCGTGGAAGGCGCCGCGAAATCGCATCACGCTTCCCGCACAGCAGGCCCGTCAAATCCCAGGGCCCGCCGCAGCCGCCGAAGGACGCGTCCCGCCAATCCCCGAAAATAGATCCCCAGATCGGCGAGCCCCGGGCGCCAGTCATGCGCTGCAAAATCGTCGTAATGCTGCCGCGGATCAGAGAATTTCAGGAACGCAATGATTGTCGCCAGCCGCCGTGGAAACGGAAGTCGCCAGCCCACCGGCGGACCGTATAACACGCTTTCGAGATGCTTGAAATCTCCCACCAGGCTGCGGCAACGGACACCCACTTGATACTGGAGAACTGGCTCAACCTTTTCGCCGACCCCCACGCGGTACCACAGCAGGGGAAAATCTACACCTGATTCAATAGCCAGCTGCATCGAGCCCCACGGCCTGGGGTTTACTTCCATCAGGTAAGGCGTGCCGTCCGGCGACTGTTTGAATTCCACCATGCACAATCCTTCCCAGTTCATCCTAGCCATCAGGCGCTCGCTGCGCTCCATCAGCGCTCGGTCTGGCGGAACACTTTCACGCAGGCAGCTGCCGGAACCAGTGGGGCGCGTATCCCGAATCCGCCGGTGCTCAAATCGGGCCAGCACCTGTCCTTCATGGCGCAAAAAGAAGCAGCCCAAGCCCTCGCCCGAAACATATTCCTGGACCAGCGGCCAAGGCGAAATGGCGTGCATGGCGGCGAAGCGGCTGCGAAATTCATCCGCGTTCCAGGCGTACTCAACACCCGGGGAAACGCGGCGCCCGTCACGGGACACCACGCTGGAGACTCCCTTGATAACCAGAGGCCAGCGGGATCCGCGCGCGAGTTCTTCCACGCCTTCGCTACTCGATAGCCAATGCGTGGGCGGAATCTCGACCCCCACTTCAGTGGCCAGACGTAGCGTCGCCGCCTTGTCATACGCCAGGCGAAAACCCTCGCGCCCCGGGAAAAGAACCCGCACATGCGGAGCAATTTCCTCCATCCATTGATCGAGCAAGGGCATAGTAAAATCGGTGGTACCGATCAGCACCTCATGGCCACCGTGGGAAACCTCGTGCAAGAGCCAGCCGCGGAACCTTTCCGGCTCATCGAGCGGGGAGGGATAGACCATGAATCGCGAGCAGTAACGCGACTTTCTGGCCGGCGTTCCGGCGCGGAAGTCCGCCACGCTTACGCGCACGCCGGCGCGGCCCAGCGAACGCGTGAAGGCCAGCGAAGCTGCCGAATAGCCATCCAGCAGCAGCACGGAAGGTAGAGTTTTCGAAAGCATTGGTCGGATCCGGGTGCGCTCCACGCGCCTCGGCGCGATTTCTTCAGACGGAGTGGGCCCCCACTTCAGTATATTTCGAAAATGGCTGGTTCAGGAAAGTCAGGAGTTTTGCGCGTTCCAGCAGGCCGCTGTTCACACGCGTTTTTTGGGAGGCAGGCCGGCTTCCTTGATCTTATAGAGCAGTGCGCGATAGCTGATTTCCAGCAGCTCGGCCGCGCGCTTGCGATTCCATCGCGTCTGTTTGAGAGCCTCGAGAATCAAATAGTGCTCGGCCTGCTGGCAGGCCTGCTTGGAAAACTTTTTCAGCGAGAAGTCGGTGACCGGAGGAAGCTGGAAGGAGCCTGCGGCGGGACCGCGCCCGCGCTCCTCGAGCTCTTCCACGATGGATTCCGCGGAATCCAGAATCACGTAGCGTTTGATGTAGTTCTCCAGCTCGCGGATATTGCCGGGCCACTGATGTTGCCGGAAACGATCGATCACCGATTGCGGCATCGGCTGCACTTTCCGATCGTAGCGCTGAGCATAATAACGCTGGAAATATTCCACCAGCACGGGAAGATCTTCCAGACGCCGGCGTAACGGCGGAACCTGCAAGTTCACTACGTTGATGCGGTAGTAGAGATCTTCGCGGAAAGAGCCGCGCTGGATCTCTCCTTCAATTTCGCGGTTGGTGATGGAGACGATGCGTACATCGGCGCGCCGCTCCTCGAGGTCGCCAATGCGGCTGAAGCAGCCGTCCTGAAGCACCTGAAGAAGCTTGGCCTGCAGGCCGGAATCGATGTCCGCAATTTCATCGAGGACCATGGTGCCGCCATGAGCCATTTCAAACTTACCCGGCCGGCTGTTGTATGCGCCGGTGAATGACCCCTTCTCGTAACCAAATAACTCAGACTCGAGAAGCGTGCCGGGAATGGCTGCGCAGTTTACCTTGATGCAAGGTTTGTCGCGCCACGGCGAGATCCGGTGCAGATGATTCGCCAGAACTTCTTTACCCGAACCGCTCTCGCCCCGGATCAGCACGGGAACGCGAATGGCAGACACCCGATCGATGGTCCGCTGGATACGCAGCATCTCTTCGGTCTGTCCGAAAAGCACGGACGCATCAAAAGTAGTGCGGTTCCCTTCAGGTAGTGCAATGAGTTGTTGTGCTTTGGCCACTTTTTTTCACATTCTCCAGCCGGTTCTACCACATATATTGCACTTGGTTCGCCATTACCATCGCCTGCAGGATTGCCGATTAAATCGCTATCAAGTGCCTTATCTTCAATGACTTGTACGCAGCCGCTTAAGCCGGCGACAGGGTACAGCAAGGACTATGGTGTAAGAATAGTTGTTCTCTCATGTGCAAAACTTTGCCTATTTTACCACGAGCGTGCGTTCCTCGGAGTGTTGGCGTGCGTAATGGTTAACGGTGAATCATTATTGGGACGGCGAAACCTCTCCTGGGCAAACCCGATGGGACCGGGAGCGAAGAGGGACTCCTCGCTTCGCTCGGAATGAGGGATGTACGCGAGCACTTTGTCGGGGTACGGCCCCGACGGGAACATATTTTGCAGGAAGGGGTGAAGCTATGGGGCCGACTATAAGCTAGACGAGCTAGACAATCTAAGGGAGGAAGGCACAACCGACGCGAACTTTTTGCTCTTCGAGCTCTTGCAGGTGAGCTCGCCGGAGGCTCACCTTCACCGGTGGAAGAATGGGAACGTGCAGAACAGCGGGAAAGACGCTGGGGAGATCTTGCGCGTTATCCACCAGCAGGGCCACACCGCCGTAGCTCATATCCAGAACGCGCGCGTTCAACTTGCCGTCATCACCGATAACCGCATGAGCCCGCGTGCCCACCAGGGAGACTCGCTCCCATTTGCGGCGCTCGCTGCCCCGCGGTGAGGGGGCCCCGGGGAAAACAGTAGGCGCTGCAGGAGTGGGCTGATGGTAGCCCGTGGAAGGCCCCGAGGAGACGGCCGCAGCGGCGAAGGGTTCACGGGCGGGCGGCGGTTCCATGGGGATGACGCGAGGCTGCGGGACGGCACCGACCGCAGGAGCGGCCTGAACAGGCGCCGTCGAACGACTGGCATTTTTCAGCGTGTAAAGACGGTCGTCAGCGAGCTGCAGGAGCGATTCTTTCGATTCGCCATCGTCAGGACAGACGGCAACGCCAAAGTCGATGGCCAAGGATACGCCGAGCTGCAACGGCTCCAGTGCGGCCTCATAATTCGTGCGCACGCGTCGCGCCAGGGTTAGAGCCTGTGCCGGATCGGCGGACGGTAACAACAGCGCGAACTCGTCGCCGCCGATGCGGAAAGCGAAATCCGAGGTGCGCATGGTTTTCCGCAGGGTACTCGCCGCGAGCTGCAGCACGTGGTCGCCTTCCATATGCCCGTGCCGGTCGTTCACTTCCTTGAAGCAGTGCAGGTCCATGATGACCAGGGCAACGTGTTGGTTGTGGCGCCGCGAGCGGTTCAACTCTTTTACAAAATATTCCTCGAACAGCCGCCGATTGTAGAGTCCGGTGAGCGGGTCGGTAGCCGCGTTGATCTGAAGTTTCTTGAGCTCTTCATACTCCATCAAGATGGGCATGCGCAGAAGATTGTTGGAAGCCAGCACGTCCACCATTGCGGTTTGCAGACCGACCGGCTTGTTCATGCTTTCGGAAAGTTCGCGGCGACGCACCAGGACCTGCTCCCAGAAATCCAGGCTCATCGATTCGTTCAGGTCCACTTGCGCGAGCGTTTTGAAAAACCTCTGCAGGAATTGGCCACGCACCCCGCGATCAAGACTCTGAAGGGTTTCGATCAACAAATCCAAAAAGGCGTCTTCTGAAGTCATGTGGGGACGCAGCATCTCCGAACTGGCTGGTACGGGCGAAGCCTTAGTCGCGCGCCTTACACTCCGGCGCAAAAAAGCGGTACGCTCTCTGGACTTATGGGAGCAAGCCACATACCACTCGGGAAGCGCGGGCTGGGCGCTTCAAATGAATCGTAAGTGGCTGTGCATGCAATGTCAATCGAACCCACGGTGGAAATTTAGCGGAGTAGTGGAAAGGCATTTTAGGCGGAAAGAGAAAACATTTGCACTGGTTACAAAGACAAGTCGGCAGCGTGCGGCCGAATTATTCGAGAGCTTTCAAAAACTCAACGGCAACAAGATGAACATCTCCAGTCGCCACTGAGCGGCGAACTCGTGCCGTAATCGCTGAGTCCGCCTCGGGCACGAGCCCAGAGTTGGAGGGTGAAGGGGCGGGAATTTTCAGGGAAATTACGTCACCCTGCTTCAGTGGCCGAGGACTGGCCAGATACGCTCCGACGGCGCTGATGTTCAAAGTCTTGGTCAGGTCCAGGAAATCGTCACCATGGGCATCGACCCCACGAATGAACATGGGGATCTGTAGCCGAATTCTGCTGGATCGACGCCGATTGGGATCGTTCATCGCTAATTTGGGCCTTCCCGCCCCGATTATTGAAACGGTGTGGCTGGTACCATCGGCCTAGTACTGAAATACCTAGCAATTTGCATGCAAAATATTAGACTCGGTCGAATTGCAGTGTTATCAGCGCCTTAGAGTACCGTCATCGAGGTTTCCCAGCCCTCAGCCTGAAGTATCTCCGGCTTCCGGTACTAACTTTTTTCCCCTAATGTGCAAAGTGCTAGGACTACTTTCTCATTGACCGCACAATAGCCATCTGTAAGCATCTCTTATACGGTTCGAAAGAACCGGAATTACCAGCCATGAGAGAAACGTCAGACTACCGCCCGAGACGACAGGTATGCCCGCTGCGGGACGGGCAAAACGCCAAATATGGATCGTAACCCTACGGCGGAACGCTCTCTTACCGGTTCGCTACCCCTGACGGTAGTCGCCGGCGCTTTGGACGCTTTGGAGCGCCCGGTTCTCCTGGCCGATCGCACCGGGAAAATCTGCGTGGCCAATCAGCACGCGCAAAGGCGCTTGGCCTTGCGCGGCTTGGCTGATATGACTGAGGTTAATCTTTTTCGGGATGTCCTGGGAGTGGACGCGGAGGCAGTTCTCGATCAGTTGCGCGGCGGTGAGCATGAAGTAGATCTTCCAATTCCGTCGGGCGAGGACGGCGCGGTTCGCGCGCGAATTCGTTGGCTTCCGGAACCGGACTGGGTGGTGGTGATTCTGCAGATTTCACCGACGCTCAGCGGCGCGCCGGCTTCGGAAATGCAGCACACGCTCGAAGAGTTGCTGCAGGAACGGGAAATCACTTACCGAAATCTGCTGGCTGCTTATTTGCGGCTGCAGGAAGTGAACCGGCAGAAAACGGTTTTTCTGGCGTCTGCCGCGCACGAGCTGAAGACACCGCTGGCGGTGATGAAAGGCTATTACGATCTGCTGCTGACCGGATCGCTCGGCAAACTGACCGAAAAGCAGCACGACATTTTGCTGGAATCGAAAGAGAGCTGCGACCGGCTGGTGAGACTGGTTTCCATGTTCTTGAATTACTCCGCGCTGGAGAGCGGCCGCCTGGTGCTGCACTTGAGGGAAAACGACCTGCACGACTGCCTGGGCGAGCTGGAGGCGCGCTGGCAGGATACCTTCCAGCGCAAACAGGTGAGGCTGGAAACGAAGTTTTCAAGCGACCTGCCGAATTTCAAGTTCGATTACCAGAAGGTGCAACAGACCGTGGCCAACTTGCTGGACAATGGACTGAAGCACACACCGGCGGGCGGCGAAGTGACCCTGCAAGCGGTCACTTACTTCTGGGAGCGCCGCGCCGCGAGTATCTCGCCCAATATCGAGCGCCGGCATGCCCCCGCGCAACTGTTCAACAGCGTGCAGATCTCCGTCGCGGACTCGGGAGCGGGAATTGCGCCGGAATTTCATCAGGAGATTTTCGAAGATTTCATGCGTGTGGATCAGTCTTCTTCCGGAATGGGTTTGGGCCTGGCCATCAGCAAGCGCCTGATTCAGGCGCACCGCGGAAAGATCTGGGTGGACAGCGAAGTCGGGCGCGGCTGTACTTTTAAATTTCTTCTGCCTACCGATCTCGAATAGGCAAAGCTTGAATAAACAGGGCTTGCATGGAGCGGGCGTTCGGGGCCCGGCGACTGAGGAGAGTATGAACGAACACGAGAAGATTCTAGTTGTGGATGACGAGCCAAGCATTCGCAAGTATCTGGAAACGCTATTGGAAGTCGATGGCCATCAGGTGTCTTCGGTGGCCTCCGGCAAGGAAGCGCTCGAGCGCATCGGCAGCGGCGAACGGCCGGATCTGATCATCCTCGATCTGCTGATGCCGGAGATGGATGGGCTGGAAACGCTGCGCCAGCTGATGCAGGTGGAACGCAGCCTCAACATTGTGATGCTTTCCTGTTCGAATGAAGTCAGCAACGTGGTGGAAGCGATTCGTTTGGGCGCGCAGGACTACCTGACCAAACCGTTCGAGAAGCTGGAGCTGGATGCAGCCATGCTGAAGTGCCGCCAGAAGCGCGAACTGCGCGCGGAAAACCAGACCCTGCGCGATGTCGTCGAGCACCTTACCGAGGACCTAACCTTCCTCGCGGCCAGCCCGCAGATGGTGAAGATACGCCAGCAGATTTTGCAGATCGCTCCGGTGGACGTCCCGGTGTTCATACACGGCGAAAGCGGCGTGGGAAAAGAGGTGGTCGCGCGAATGATGCATCTGCGTTCGTTGCGCGCCGGGCAGCCGTTCATCAAAGTAAACTGCGCCGCGCTGCCCAGCGAGCTTCTCGAATCCGAGCTGTTCGGGTATGAACAGGGCGCCTTCACGGGAGCGGTCCGTTCCAAGCCTGGGAAATTCGAGCTGGCCAATAAGGGCACTATTTTTCTCGATGAGATCGCGGAGATGAGCCCGCAACTGCAGGCCAAATTTCTTCACGTGCTCCAAGACCAGCAGTACTCGCGCCTCGGCGGGCGCGCCCTGGTACAGGTGGATGTGCGCGTTCTTGCGGCCACCAACGTCAACGTGCGCGAAGCCATACAGTCCGGCCGCTTCCGCGAAGACCTGTATTACCGGCTCAACGTGTTTTCCATTCACGTGCCGCCACTGCGGGAACGCACGCGGGAGATTCCTCTGCTGTTCCGGCACTTCCTCGAAAAGTACAGCGAGAAATACCAGAAACAGCCGCCCGATCCATCGGGACACCTGCTGGAAGCCGCCATGCGCTATGGATGGCCCGGCAACTTGCGCGAGCTGGAGAATTTCGTGAAGCGCTACGTGATCCTCGAGGATGACGAATCCAGTTTTCGCGAGCTGCTCGAAATGGCTGCGAGCCGGCAGCGTTCGTCGCCGCAAGACGAGCCGGCACCGCGCGAGCAGGGACTCAAAGCGCTGGTCAGAGGACTAAAGGACGAGGCGGAAATGGAAGCGATCGCCGACGCGCTCGAAAAAACCAACTGGAGCCGCAAAGAAGCTGCGCGCATGCTGGGCATCAGCTACAAGGCGCTGCTCTACAAAATGCGCCAATTTAAGCTCGACGCCGGGAAGCAGGTTCGCGCCGCGGGAGCGGTAGTAGTAACCCCAGGCCGTTGACGAATGTGCAAAGGATTGCACATTACTGGTAGATGTCTGCGAAGAAGACTAGGTGTTACAGCAGTCAGGCGCTATCATCTCGGGTCGGCCCTGGACCGGGCTGCTGGAAACAGTTCAGCCGAGTGTCTGGAAGGCCGAGGTGATGTATCTAAATTCAGCGCTAACATGTTTCTTTTCAGGCGGGTTAGTGGGAGACTTCGCGGGTGACGGGCGGTTTGTCTACTAGAGTGATAGCCAGGAACGCGGGAACAAAGCCCTTCTACCAAAACATCGTTATGGAGGGGGGATTGCTCGTTACAGGTTTGTGCGGATTCCGCAGCGGGGTTCGCGTCATTGGGGGAGAGCTTGGCAATGACAGATCGTAGAATCGCAAGGCGTTATGAGTTGTCTCTGCCGGTACTGGTACGGGCAGCGGCGCAAGAGCGTGTGGACCCGCGAAACGGCCGTACGCGCGACATTTCCACGCGCGGCGTCTACTTCATGATTGATCAGGACCTGGCGCCTGGAAGTGCGTTTGATTTCATGCTTACGCTCCCTGCTGAAATCACTCGCGGCACGGAAGTGTTTATTCACGCGCAAGGGAAAGTGGTGCGCGTGGAAAATCAAGCGCGGGACGGCGAACGCCGCGTCGGTGTAGCCGCAGTTATTGAGAAATACGACATCATCCGCACGGAATCGGGGAATACTTAGGCACGGATTAAAAAAGAGCCGTGTTGTCCAGCCCAGGGACACATCCCGAGTCTAGTTTGCCTCCGCGTGCGCGCGGGGACTTCCTTCCCTTCCTACAACGCCACCTTATTACATTAATTTTGATTTACCTGGCGGTGGTGATATCGCAGCAGATCACCGTGGGAGAATTTCACTTCAACGGAGACGAGATGCGCCATGCCATGACCGGCGCATTTTTCCGGGATGCTTTGGCGGATCATCCCTTGCAGCACCCTCTTCGCTACGTCCGGCAGTATTACGCAAAATATCCCGCGCTCGGTATTCCCCATTGGCCGCCGCTGTTTTACCTGGTGGAGGGAGTTTTTTTTCTCGTCTTTGGGCTTTCGACGTGGGTTAGCCGATTGTGCATACTGTGCTACGCCCTGTTAGGAGCGTACTTCTGGTATCGCATCGCGGAACGACAGGGGCCGCGGCATCTGGCTTTGCTTTCGACGCTGATCTATCCACTGCTGCCCTACATGCTGCTCTACGAGCGCGCCACGATGCTGGAAGTGCCGATGCTGGCGCTCAGTTTCGGAGCGATCCATTTCTGGCTTAATTACGTGGAAAGGGAGAGGCCCGTAGATATCTGGCTGGTGGCTTTCTTCTCTACTGCCGCCTTTCTGACCAGCCAGAAGGCTGTTTTTCTGCCCGCATTTCTGGGGATTCATTTCTTGATTCTGCGGCCGTTGCACCTCCTCAAAAAATGGCAGCTATGGGCTGCGCTGGCCGTGGCCGCGGCGGCGGTACTCCCCTGGTATCTCCTAAGTTTTGGGACTCTGTCGCTGAGTTATGAGCGCGTGGTCGGGCAATCTTTGCAGCATATTTCCAACCGCTGGTGGGGCGAAATGACCTTTTACCCCGGAAAACTGCAGGAGCAGTTGCGAATGGGCTGGGTCATTCCGGCGGTGGCGGGGTTTTGCTGGGCGCTTCTACGCAATCCGAGAAAGCATTGGTTTTTTCTGACCTGGATCGGCACCTGTTACATTATCTTCACCCTTACGCAGGAAAAAGACGTACGGCACACCATGATCTGGATCCCCGTATTTATCTACTTCGGCCTGCAGTTGATGGAGGAATTGTTCGCCTACGCCCACGCACCGCGTTGGGCGTGGGTTGCGTACATAGTCCTCTTCGGCTACACCCTGGTTAAAGGCATCGAGAACGACCGTCCCCGCCTCTGGGGGCTCGAGGCCGCCGCGCGCTATATGAGCGAGCAGCCTGAGTCGGACATTGTTTATTACCAGGGCAAACTGAATGGTGATTTCATATTTTATACGCGCAAGTTTGACCCCGAGAAGCGGCGGATGGTGGCGCGGGAAAAGCAGGCCGTGGCCACCAAAATCGTGGAAGGTTACGGGAAGCGCATCATCATGAACACTCCCGATGAGATTCTGGCGTTTTTCCGCACTTGGGGAATTCGCTATGCGTTGGTCGAAAATCAATCGGAAATCGAAGACCTGGGACCAGTGAACTCTGTTCTGAATTCCGATGCCTTCGTGATTGTCCGCAGCTTCCCGCTGGAAAATAACAATCCGCTCATGCGTGACCGCCGGGTCACCCTGTACCGCTATCGCGGCGCGCTCGAGCGCACCAAGGAGCCGGTAATCATCCCCATGATGACCATACGGAACGACATCGTGGCCCGGCTGGATGAGTTGGTTGGGCGCCCTTGGCCGGCGCAAGAGCTCTCACCGCCGCATCGCTAAGAACCATAACGTGCCGGGTTTTAACAGCCGCATGCAAATTCACTGCGCGTCCCGCCTACAAATTCTGTTGCGCGCACAGCAGCTTCGTCCTACCATCGCCTCCAAGCCCTTCCAGGAGATTACCGATGATCGTACGGGATATAATTGCCACTCGCCGGGAAGTCTACTCCGTTCGTGATGATAGCAGCGTGCATGACGCCGCGCAATTTTTGCGTGAAAAGCAGTTGCGCGCAGTGGGCGTGATGGATGCCGCGGGCCGGCTGGTGGGAGCCATGTCGCAGAGCGACATTTCCGACAAGGTGGCCGCGGAAAATAAGTGTCCCGCGTGGATGAAAGTGTCTGAAATCATGACTTCTCAATTGGTGGTGGTTCCGCCCGAGACGCCGCTCGACGAGTGCGTCCGTCTGATGGAAAAGCACGGCATTTTTCACCTGCTGGTGGTTAGCGAGCCGGACGTTTTTCACGGCATGATTTCGGTGCAGGATCTGCTGCGCGTGATCGCTTCGGACGAAAAAGCACGGGCTGATCTTTTCGAAGCCATGATGTTCCCGGAGCGATAAGCGCGATCTCTATCTTTAAGCCGGATGCGAGGCGGTCATGGTCGCGCCGCGGCTTCCGCCACGAAAACATCGGGATGGCAATCGGTCTTAGTTTTTCGTCCCTCGAGGGCCGGCCATTCGGCGTGGCTCATCGTGGAATCAAAAAGGAATCGCTTACCGGTGCTATCCACCACTACCCTGGGGGAGGCCCAATAGCCGCACTCGCGGCCCATCAGCTTGGCGCGTGGGCCGGTAGCGCTGCGATGGTAAGCGACCGGTTCAATGGCCACTCGCACCGGCTGCTGCTCGGCGTAATCCACTCGAGCACGCAGAATTGCTTCATCCGTGGGAAAAAATCGATCGAGGGAAGGACCAAACACAAACCGTTGGGATGAAATTCCAAACACGTCTTGGCCGCCCAGGCTACGCCCTAAGTGCTGCCAGGCATTTTGCCCGGCCAGATCGCAGGCAAATACCAGCACACGCTTTCCGCTGGCATCGTCGTAGAGTGCGTATTCGGGCTTCCAAGGTTTCGCCGGACCGCCGTCGGGATTTGCGCAGCCTTTCTGGCCGACGCGGCCGTTCGGCAGATCGTCATTCTTTACCCGCACGATGTAGCAGCGCCCATTCGATCCACAGAAATATCCGCGATGACCGTGATTGTCGTCAATCTTCACGCGCGACGAAAGATCAGGACTGTAGGCAAAATTCGGCGCGTCTCCATAAACCACAACCAGGCGGCCGTTTGGATTCTGCGACCACTGCCCTTCGTCAAATCCGTCTGGAGCTTTGTCGCCGGGCACGGGCACAACCATGGCATACGTTTGGTCTGTCGCCGGATCAAACACGCCGATGCCGATCACCGCGCCATTCTTGGGGCAGCCGGGGCTGGTATACAGGCAGGTGAGATGAACCATCAAGCGGTCCTTGGGACCTACGGATAGAGCATCAATACCGCTGATGGTCAGAGTGTGGCCGTCCGCGAGCGCGAACCCCGGCAACCGCTTTGCGAAATCCACGACCACATGGGATTTACGCGCCACGGGATCGAGCTCAATCACAGCACCGCCGGCGCGCGCATACAGCACCTCGCGTTCCTGGCTCCACTGCACGTCGTGAAAACTGGCCGCGGGCAGGGAAACGCGCGCCGCTCCGAGCGCATCGTCGAATTCCAGATGGTAATCCGGACTGTAGATCGGATACGCGGGAGCCGCGCCTCGCGTCGCGAAACAGTCGAAAACCGTTCTCCCCTGAGGACTGAACTGGTTGGTGTAGCTGTAAAAGTGCTGAGCGCCGTTGGGGCAAAGATCCGCGTCGGAAAGACGATAAACCCTGTTGCCGGTTATGGGGTCGATAAAGAAACCGGCGGTTTGGCCTTTCTTGTGGGCCGCGCGGGGCAAGGTGATGGTGTTGTGAATCTGCGGTTCGGCATGTGCGTTTTTCTGCGCCAGGGCACTTTTCTGCGCCACGAAAAGAACTGCGGCGAATAAGAGTACTGGGAAAAGCAGTGAGAACCGTTTCAAAAAGCCTCTTGCCGGGATGGTCTCCGCAACGCGGAGAGGGACTACTGTCAACCACCTTTGGAAGTAATTGCCAACACCATCATCACTAAACCGATGCCGGCATCAACGGCCGTGGCCGCAACCAGCCCAACCCGCGAATAGGATTGCGCTGCCAGCACCAGCATCCAGGCGCTGGCTACCCCGAAGGCGATTCGCTTGATCCAACGTCCACTCATAGGCAGTGCTGATTATAGCGCCATGGCGGTGGCGGGTCGAGCCAGCCGTGCGAGCAGTTTCCGTGCCGTCAGTATTTACTGTTCGAAAATAACCTGGGCGAGCGCGGTATTTCCGCTGTGGGTTATGGTGAGGGAGACGTTCTTCGCGCCGAGCTGCTGGGCAATCTCCTTCGCGCGTCCGTGAAGCTTCAGCAGGGGCTTGCCTTCCGGCTGACGCATCACTTCAATGTCCAGCCAACGCACGCCCTGGCCCCAACCAGTTCCCAGCGCCTTCATCGCCGCTTCTTTGGCGGCAAAGCGCGCTGCATAGCGCTCGGCCTTGTGGCGATGCCGCTCGCAATAAGCAATTTCTCCAGGAGTGAAGATGCGCTCGAGGAAGCGTCGCCCGTGGCGCTCGATGGACGCCTCGATGCGGTCAATCTCCGCGATGTCAATGCCCAGGCCAACGATCATAGTGTCTCTGGCATAGTGTCTCTAGCATCGAGTCTCTGGCATAAATTCTATGTCGAGCGGCGATGCCCACTGTGCCAAAGCCGGATTATACTGTTGAATCGCATACAAAGATGAAATCCTCTCGTACACGGAAATCTCCGGGCAGAACCTCGAGCCTGCCATACACACCGCCGGCCGGTTGGATGCTTGCACGGTCGGGACCTATCGGCATTCTGCAGGCTTCCGCGCTGGCCAAGCATAAGTGGCTCATTCACGGATTCAGCGCGCGGACCGGAGGATCGAGTCGCCTCGGCGAGGGGCTGGTCTTGAATCTGGGCGAGACGGATTGGGATAGGAAGAAGAACGTCAGCGACAATCGAGCCCTGCTGCTGGCAGCGCTCCAGGCCAGGAACTGGCCGCTGGCTACTTTGCACCAGTGCCACACCGACGTGATTCATGGCATGTCAGAGCCGTCCCCGGACCCGCCGCGCGGGGACGCCCTGTTGACCGCAACCCCCGGACTGCTTCTGGGCGTGAAGACGGCCGACTGCGTTCCCATCCTCCTGGTCGACGTAAAACGCCGCGCCGTGGCCGCGATCCACGCGGGCTGGAGGGGCACCCTCGCGCGCCTTACTGAAAAAACATTAGGGAGGATGCGCATGGAATTCGGCACCACACCAAAAGATGTGCTGGCTGTGCTGGGTCCGGCGATCGGCTCGTGCTGCTACGAAGTGGGCGCGGAGGTGGCCAAGGCGTTTGCTGCGCAGTTCGATGCCGCCCGAGAGTGGTTCCAGGGCCCTTTCGAGAAAATCGTCAGTGACGATTCACCCAATCCGCTCAGGTGGCTGCAGATGACTCCGCCCGGCCATGATGCGCCGCCACCCACCGTTTTTCTGGATCTGCGTGCCGCCAATCGCTGGCAAATTTCGAAGGCGGGCGTGCCCGCAGCGCACATTTTTGTCAGCGACCTTTGCACGGCCTGCCGCACCGATCTGCTTTTCAGCCACCGCCGCGAGCAAGGCAAAACCGGCCGGATGATGGCGGTCATTGGCATTCGCCCGGCGGCGCGGCGCAGCGGTTAGCGTGCTGGGGTTTTTCAGGGAGAGACCAAAATGCCAAAGGCGGATTTCCGGACGGCGGAGCGCGCACAGCTCAGCTTTCTCTCGGTGATTGAGAAAAAGTGCCTGGTATGGATCGCCGCGCGGCTTCCGCTTTGGGTGAGCTCCGATCTGTTGACCGCGCTGTCGCTCGCGGCCATGCTCGGCGCAGGATTCTCGTACTGGCTGGCTCGCTATCATCGCGCCGGGCTTCTGCTGGTAATTTTATGGCTGGCCGTCAACTGGTTTGGCGATTCGCTGGACGGCACTCTGGCCCGAGTTCGTAATCAGCAGCGGCCACGCTATGGATTTTATGTGGACCATATCGCCGACACCTTTGGCGCGCTGTTTCTTCTGGGAGGGCTAGCTCTGAGCGGTTACATGGGCCTGCTGGTGGCTGCGGGGCTGCTGCTCGCTTATTACATGCTCTCCATCGAAGTTTTTCTGGCCACCTACACGGTGGGGACGTTCCACATGTCGTTCGGCGGATTTGGGCCCACGGAGTTGCGCCTCCTGCTGGCCATCGGCAACGTGGCGCTTTATCTGCATCCCGGCGTACCCCTGGTGCACGTGCTGGGTAAGCAGTATCTACTCTTCGACGTGGGCGGCACGATTGCAATGACCGGCATGGTGCTGATGATGATCGCGGCGGCGATCAAACACACCGTCATGCTCTACCGCGCAGAACCGTTGGCGTGAGTTTCGCCGGATCGCTTGGTAAATTCCCGCTGCAACAATCTACGGTGTCACGGTGAGGCTCGAAGTTTTTGCTGCGTTGTAGGTCGCGGTTATTTGGACCACAGTGCTCGACGCCACGGCGGCGGTTGTAATCTTGAAGGTCGCAGATGACGCCCCCTGCGGCATCGTAATGGTCGGCGGGACTGCCGCTACGGCGGGACTGCTGCTGGCAAGCGTTACGGAACTGCCGCCCGCCGGCGCTGGCCCCGTCAATCGGACCGTGGCGGTGGAGCTTAACCCACCCTTTACGCTGGCCGGCGATATCGACAGAGAAGACACCGTTGGAGGAGTTACCGTGAGCGTAGCCGACTTAACCGTTCCATTATTACTGGCGGTAATGGCCACTGCGGTGGCATTTGAAGTGGGAAAAGTTGTGATGGAAAAGCCTGCGGCAGTCGCGCCGGCTGGGACCGTGACGCTGGGCGGAACCGAGGCCACCGAAGTATCGCGTGATGAGAGCGCTACGGTGACACCGCCCGCGTAGGCCGGGCCGTGCAACACAACCGTGCCACCGGAATTGTTACCGCCCACTACCGTGCTCCGGGAAAGACTCAGTGTCGACAAGGCGGGCATTAAGGTCAGCGAGGTGGACGCGGACGTCCCATTAAAAGATGCGGTGATCGTCACCGAAGTATTTGCGCTGACCGCGCTGGTGGCCAGGCTGAACACTGCTTTGGGCGAGCCTTGCGGCACGGTTACGGTTGCCGGCACAGGTACAGCCGAGGGATTGCTGCTGCTTAACGCGACGACGATCCCGCCTGGAGGCGCGATATCATTTAGAAGCGCTGCAGTGGTTTCGTTACTGCCGCCAAGGATAGAAGTTGAGAGCAGGAAGATTCCCGACAGCCACGGTGAAACGCTCAGCGTCTCGGATTGGGTAATTCCGCCAGAAGCGGAAATCAATACCGAGGTGAGCGATGTTACCGGCGTTGTAGCGATATTGAAATTGGCGCTGGTGGCGCCTCCGGGAATCACCACACTTGCGGGAACGCTGGCCATGGTTGGCTTGCTGCTGACGAGGTTCACCAATGTGCCGCCGGCGGGCGCGGGACTTCCCAGACTGACCGTGCCTGTCGCTCTCGCAGGACCTACAGGAAACTGAGGATTCAGCGCCAGCGACGATTGCGGGTTCGCGCCGTTGAAGGGTGGTAACCCGCCCGCGAACGGCAGGTACAGAGGGTCTCCCATATTTACGATCATCCACTTCAGCCACGGCGTGTGCCGCACAAAAGCGTCACCCACTACCGCACCCTGGAACAGATCCCGGAACACGCCATCTGGTTGCGGCAGGCCCTGCAGAAATGGCTCGGCGACCGCACCGCTGGTAACGGTGATTCCTTTAATGAGGGCATTGGCAGACCAATTCGACCCGCCGCGCGGATCTAGAGCGGATCCACTGTCCAGGTGAAATCCAATCGCTCCCGTGTTCCAAGTGAACGCGTCATTGTAATGATTCAGTTTGTACCAACCGGAATATAGCGCGGCATTCGGGCAATTCGGCG